>HF985619.1:101088-109683 GCA_000431215.1 Prevotella sp. CAG:1031 | reverse complement strand
GTGTATTGGATGATAGTTGCGGATTTTAGGGTAATTAATTCTGTAGATTTATAACTGACCAAGAGCATATCATCAATCAGTAAGGGGAAATTCGCTACAAAATTAGTGATCCATGATTTATTCCCGATGGATTAGTAATCTGAAATAGTAACCGCGCGAAATAGTATTCGCCTGAATATAAGCATTTTACCCCCTCCCCATTAAAAAATAGTAAGATTGCTGTAGTGGATTAGTAGATTTTGATAAGACAGAATGCGCCCGGCAATGTCAATGAAAACGGATTTTCTTTTGGCACTGCTCGCACCTTTCACTATCTTTGCATGTCAGTTAAATCCAATCATTTCCATTTCCAAGCTTATTCTTATGAAACTCAAGCCACTTATTGCGCTGACTGCGTTGGCAGTGACTTTCACGACGCACGCCGACGAGGCCGCTCTCGCCCTGCGCGTCAGCCTCGCCGACGGCAGCGAGGCGTTCTACGAGGTTGCCGAAGGTCTCGAATGGCGTCTCTCAGGCAGCTCGCTCACGGTTACGCCCGTCGGTGAGCAGTCACCATCAACCTACGAAATCGTCGACGTTGCCGGTATCGACTACGCCCTCCACACCTTCGACGCTGTCGACGTCATTGCAGTCCCTGAGACTGTAATCCGTCTCACCCGCGACTGTATAGCGGTCGAGGGGGCTCGCGCCGGAAGCCGCTGCCTTGTTGCCGACATCAGCGGACGCACCGTGGCCGACCGCCGCTTCGACGGCTCTACGTCGGTAGGTCCGCTCGTGCCGGGAACCTACATTGTGACTGTCAACGATCGCGAAACTCTGAAAATAACCGTGAGATGAAGAAAACGATACTGTCGGCAATAGCAGCCATCATTGCACTCGGCATGGACGCTGAAGTACCCCAGACCCATATCTACCGCACCGACGGCGGTTTCGAACGCCTCGAAGGCGATGTCGTGTGCAGCCATGTCGACGCCTCAGGCGTGAAAGTCGCCCACTTCTCCGACGGCAATGGCGTGAAGGCCATAACGGTCGACGCTATCGGCCATATCGACGTCGTGCAGACCGCCGTGCCCCGGATATTCATCGACATCCCCGGCAATCCGGCCCTGAAGCAGATCGAAGAAAAGGAACTTTATCTCGACGCACGCATTTCCATCGAGGGAAACGGCCTTATCGACGACCTCGAAGAGTGTGACGTCTCCGTCAAGGGGCGCGGCAACTCCACATGGTGGATGCCTAAGAAACCGATGCGCCTCAAGTTCGCCAAGAAAACAGCTCTGGCAGGCATGAAAAAGGCCAAGAGCTACGTGTTGCTGGCAAACTATATCGATCCGTCGCTGATGCGCAACGCCGTGGCCATGTGGCTCGCCCGCGAGATGGGAATAGCCTGGGCGAATCATATCGTGCCCTGTGAGGTGACCTTCAACGGAAACAATCTCGGCGCATTCATGCTGACCGAGAAGATCGGCATCGGAGGCGCCAGTGTCGACATCGAAGAGACCGAAGGTGTATTGCTCGAACTCAGCGAGGAGTTCGACGAAAAATATAAATTCCGGTCGGCCACCTACAATCTGCCCGTTATGGTAAAAGATCCCGACTTCGACGAACTCGCCGAAGACGATCCCTCGTGGGGCACTCCCGAAGCGAAGCTCGCCCAATGGCAGGAAGACTTTAACCGAGCCGAACGGCTCGCCGGCGACGGACGCGGCTTCGAAGCGTTCGACCTCGACAGCTTCGTCGACTATCTGCTCCTTTATAATATCGTCCTTAACAGCGAGATAGGCCATCCCAAAAGTCTATACCTCCATAAGGAGCGGCCTGGCGACGACTGCCTCTGGAAATTCGGCCCGGCATGGGACTTCGACGCCTCGTTCAACCTCATGGAAGGAACGGGCGACGGCTACAGACTGCGTCCCCACGACGGCACAATCTGGCTCAACGCAATGTTCGAGAAACTCGTCGAAACGCCCGGATTCATCGAGCTTTACAAGGAGCGCTTCGCCCGGTTCGAGACCGACATCTATCCGCGGCTGCTCGACTTTATCGACGAATATGCCCGGCTCGTGCGCCCCTCCGCCGAGGTCAACGGCTCGCTCTGGGCTGCCGGCGACGAGATGGGATGGTGCAAGGCCGTCAGCTCGAAAGGCCACGACACCCACGCCTCGGCTCTTCGCCAATGGATCGTCGACCGCGTCGCCCACCTCTCGGCCCTCGCCGACGCCGGCCGCATCCGCTGACCCGCAATCCTGCCGTTCAGCAACAAAAGAGAGTGACAAATACCTACAAGCCATTGCCGGGAAACTGCCTCCGCGGTCACGACACTCCTGGCTTGATAAAGTTCTGATAGTAATCAACAATCCGTGTCTCGAATACTGGTATCTGCTCCATTTCAGGAAAACCAATAAATTCTATGATGCTTTCGAGCCTGAACTCAAGGCCGATCTGCGCAAAATTGCCTGCATGGAGAATTACGAGAAAAGCGAGAGCTTTTATAATCAGTCGCCTGACATATACCACAGACTTGGCGCCGAAGAAGGCATAGCCACTGCTCGCAAAAACTCTTCACCGTTTGACCTGACGGCATGCCGCAGTAACGGCTGCTCTGAAATGCACCGCCTCTTCGACTTCCTCGACCGCGACCTCCCCGCCCTGTAGAGCAGCACCACTGAGCGCGACAGGTGTAACCTGCCCGAATATCCACCAATATGTAAAAAATCAAGAGAACCGGCCGAAAGGCCGATTCTCTTTTGTTCAGTCGGGGTGAGAAGACTCGAACTTCCGACCTCCACGTCCCGAACGTGGCGCGCTGCCAACTGTGCTACACCCCGATTGGCGACCGCAAAGGTAATGAAAATTTTTATATTGCCACGACTTTTTTCATAAAAAATCTCAAATAAAATGTGCCGACGGTCATATCCACGCGTTCTGACGCTCTTTGACTGCGATCGACTCGCTCAGCAGGCGGATGAACTCTTTCATGGAATATTTATGGTAGGTGTCTCTGATTATGTGGACACAGCCTGACATCTCGTTCCCCGCGGCGTCGATAGGAATGGCGCGCACGTCGGGCTCGTTCAGCACGGAATCTTCGGCGAGCACTGTCGCCAGCGACGTCTGTCTGACAAGTTTCAGCAGAATGTTGACTTCGTTCATCTCTATCCTTATTCTGAAACTTCCCGAAGAGCGGGCAAGCTGGTCGAAGGCGTTGCGCGCCTGAAGGCCCTCGGCAGGAAGCGCCAGCTCATAGCGCGCCAGTTCAGCGAGAGTGACTTTGTCGCGGCTTGCCAGAGGATGGCTGAGACCTACTACTGCGGCGAGTCGGTTCTGGAAAAGAATATGTGACTCGACATCGGCCGGCGATTTCGACGGTCGGAAGGCAAGCACAAAATCTACGCGGCGCTTGCCGAGAAGCTCCATCAGTTCGGCCATCGGCTTATAAAAAATATTGAGCTTTATGCGCGGATAGAGTTTCATGAATTCGAGCAGAGTCTCTGTCAGTATGGGGCTGAAAGAATATGTCACACCAATGTTCAGCTCACCCGTGCGCAGCTGGCGCAGATCGCTGATGCGGTCGGCACATTCCTCGGCGTCGTGCAGAGTCCGCAGAGCCGCCGGAAGCAGCTCGCGGCCGGCCTCGGTCAGCGATATGGCGTGGGTAGAGCGTTCGAATAGTCTCACTCCAAGCTCATCTTCGAGCTGCCTGATCTGCTGAGAGAGCGTGCTTTGGGCTATATTGACAGTCTTTGCCGCCTCGGAAAAGCTGAGCGCGTCGGCTGCCGCGACGAAATATCTTAGCTGACGTAGTTCCATTATAACTACAAATTTAGCAATTCTTTTTATCGGGTTGCGCGGAATGCGATTTTTTTCATCGCGAAAACCGGAACGGTGGCGCCGATGACCATACCTATGATTATGAACGCACAAGTCAGGCCGTTCGACATGAGCAGATAGAGCCGGTGGGCGAACTCGGTCTCGGCCGTGGCTCCCACACATAAGACGAGTGCTTCGACCGTGCGGTAGGCATACATTCCTGGAATCATCGGCAGCAACGCCGGAAAGAAACACACCTCGGCCGGGCATTTAATCCGGCGCGACAGCATGACGGCCATTATTCCGACGACAACCGACGCCAGACTGCTTGCCGCGACAATATTCATCGAAACACCGGGCATTGTCAACACGTAGCGCACAGCATGTCCGAGTGCGGCGGTCAGCGCACACGCGCCGTAGGCCCGGCGCGGTGTGTTGCTGATACTCGAGAAGCCTATGGCGGCTATGGCAGCGAACAGTCCGTCGGCGAGAATGTCTGTGAAAAACTCGTGTATCATATCTGTCAGAACCATTTTAAGCCTAATACGAGTGTTGCCAGACACAGCCCTGCCGACAGGCAGAAGGTGGTCACCATGGCATCGGTCAGGCGGCTGAACGCGCAGAGATAGTGCCGGTCGATGATGTCGCTGACGGAGTTTATATAAGGCACACCCGGAATAAGATAGAGCACCCCTGCGCCCAAAGCGATTCCGGGCGTTTCTCCAAACCCGAAAACATATCCGGCAGCACTGAGCGCCGTTGAGAAGAAAGCGGCGCAGAAAACAGCCACTCTCGCGTCGGCGCCGCGGGCTGTCATCATCTGCTTGAGGCACATTCCGCCGATGGTGGCCGCAAACACCGTCAGCATGGCCTCGGCATCACCGCCGAAAAGGCGACAGAACGAGGCGTTCGCCAGCGCCGAGAGCAGCAGAACCCGGGTGCGGCAGCCCGGCGCAATGCGCCTTATGGCTTCGAAGCGCGCCGTCATCCGATCAAAGTCCAGTTTTCCGTCGGCCACGTCCCAGCTGAGGCGGCTGAGGCGAGCATTGCGGTCGAAATCAATGGCTCCGGGGCTGATACGCCTGACTGCTACCTCACCGCAGGGACGCTCACGCGACCATGTCGAGATCTGGACATGGGCAGGCATCACTGTTATGTCGGCCGAGACACCGAAACGGGCGGCAATGCGGCCAACGTTCTTCTCGATTCTGACACACGTAGCACCGCATCTGAGCATCGCGGCCGCATAATCGGCCAGAAAACCTGTGAACTCGCTTTCGGAGCATCCTGTTCGGTCAGTAGTCGTCATCATCGTCAACGTCGTTGTCGGAATCGCCCGGAACATAGAAAATGTCGCTCACCTTGCCGATCTGAAGCAGACGGCCATGACGCCTTCTTATAAAGGCGCGTATACGGAGCAGCGGGGGCAGGCACAAAAATGCCAGCAGCAGCCCCGCGATCAGAAACCAAATCTGTGATTGTGTCATAGCAGCTTTTTTACGGCTGCAAAATTATCGCCCTCACGGGTGGCGCGAAACAGCTTGTAAGGGAAAAATTCGATAACGGCAATCGGCACCGCCGATTTCAGCCGGAACGCGCGTCAGACGAGGCCGTAGCCGGTTCCGGGACGCGAGACGATATTGGCGCCGTAGTTTCCGAGCTTTTTGCGCAGACGCGAGATGTTGACGTCGATTGTGCGGGCCGACACGGGCTCGTTGTCGCCCCAGACGAACGACTGTATCTCA
This sequence comes from Prevotella sp. CAG:1031, assembly GCA_000431215.1. GTDB lineage: Bacteria > Bacteroidota > Bacteroidia > Bacteroidales > Muribaculaceae > CAG-1031. The sequence goes on along the minus strand of HF985619.1, from coordinate 104,128 downwards.
TCGCGCGAATAGAACTTGCCCGGCTCTTTCACGAAGAGCTTCAGTATGAGGAATTCCGTGGGCGAAAGTGTTACGGGGCGTCCGTCGATTTCGAGGCGCGATTTGTCGGCATATATCGTTATTCCGGCAAAACGGTAGGTTGGCGAGACTGGGGCAGGCTTCGGGGCGCGGGCCGCGGCACGCAGCCGCAGGCGGCGCAGCAGCGATTTGACACGGGCAACCATCTCGCGCAGCGAGAAAGGTTTGACGATATAGTCGTCGGCGCCGGCGTCGAAGCCGCGGATAACATCGTCCTCGCTGTCGAGGGCGCTGCAGATTATAAAGGGAACTGAGCGGGCGGCGGTGTCGTCGCGCAGGGCTGCGATAAAGCTGTATCCGCTGACGGTTCCGCGCAGTTCGGTGTCGAGGATTATGAGGCTGAAACCGCCGAGGTCGAGATCGAGAGCGTCGTCGGCCGTGGCGGCGGAACTGACAACATAGTCAGCCGACAGGTTCCAGACGACGAGGTCACGTATATTGTCGTCAGAGTCGACAACGATAATTCTCTCGTTGGCCGGGGTCGGCGCGGCGCCGGGCTTTGACTTTGATGTCACTGACTCAGACATGACTTATTCAGGAATCGGAAACGCTTGAATTTAATGTTATGGTTTGATGAATGGGGAACTTCCGGCGTGACGCCGGAGGGTATTTATCCTTTTTCCGTCAAACAAAAATATTTTAGTAGATGACAAAAATTAATTTTTGTCAGTTATATGATTGATTTTTAATTAGTTATTACTTGTAAAAGTCCCTGAAAATTAGTAACGTTAAAGAAAAGTTTGACCGCTTTTTCCATGAAAGTTACGACAACTCTCAGGGACAATGGCAAAGTTAATCAAATTGTCCCGATTATGCAAGAGCATCTTGGCTCGGTAATGAATCTTGCCCGCATAAAATTGCTTGCGTTTGTTCTTCAGGCACTTTGCGTTGTGCAGACAGTCAGTCTCCACAAGATAGCATCTGCAATGCCTACGTGTGTGGAGCGTGATTCCAACCTGCGCCATCTGCAAAGGTTCCTTGCCGGATATGCCCTCAACCTTGACCTTATCGCCAAAGTGATATTTGCTCTTCTGCCCGTCAAGACAGGACTGGTCCTGAGCCTTGACCGCACCAACTGGAAATTCGGTGAGGTCAACATCAATATCCTTATGCTTGGTGTCACTTACAAGGGTGTTGCCTTTCCTCTGCTCTTTACCATGCTCGACAAACGCGGCAATTCCAATTGGAAAGAACGGACGTGGCTGATTGATAGATTTATACGATTGTTCGGAGCCGAGTGTATCGACTCTCTTGTTGCCGACCGCGAGTTTGTCGGCAAGGAATGGGTCGAATATCTCAACAACAGACGCATCCGATACTATCTGCGGATTAAACAGAATTTTTGGTTGCGCAATCCCAAATCCTGCCAGGATGTCAGGGCGTGGCATCTGTTTCACGGTCTTAAGCTCGGCCAGGAACGTGTCTACGACAAGCTGTTTCTCCTCAAAGGGGAATATGTCTATATTTCCGGAGCCTTGCTGAAAAACTCCGATGGCGTGCCTGAACTGCAAATTCTGATTTGTTATAACCGCCCCGAAGAGGCCGTTGCCACTTACAAACAACGATGGCAGATTGAGACATGCTTCAGAGCTATGAAATCCTCCGGCTTCAACATCGAGGACACCCACCTGCGCGACATCAACCGCATCGCTCGTCTTACGGCGATGGTCTGTATTGCATTGGCGTGGGCGTATCTTGTTGGTGAACATAAGGATATCAATGTAAAAGCTATCAGAATATTGAAACACGGCAAGAGAGCCAAATCACTAATCAAGTATGGCCTGGAAGAAATCGCAAACGTTCTTCTAAGACCGCTCTACAAGCCGAAATTCGATGTGTTCAAATTTTTGTCATGTACTTAACAAAAATATATAAAGTCGGCAGCGGGAACAAATATGTAACCTCATTGTTACATGTTTGTTGCCGTTTTTGATTTTTTCGAGGTTCTCAGGCGCGTGTCCTCATCTGCTCCTTGATGGTGTCGACGACGTTGATTATATAGTCGCCGGTCTTCTCAAGGTCGCCGATGATGTCCATGTAATAGATGCCGGCCTGATACTCGTAGTGGTGGTCGTTGATGTTGGCGATGTTGGCCGTGCGGAGCTGGTTGCGCAGATTGTTGATCTCGCGCTCGCGGTTGTAGGAGACAATGATGTCCTGCTCGCGCTCATGCTCGAGATTGCTCAGCAGATAGAGCATATTTGTCATCGCGGCCTCGACCTCGGTGAACATGGCGTCGATATTGCCGTAGATCTCGTCGTTGAACTCGACCTTCGACTCGCGCTTTCTTATCAGTGTCTTCGATATCGAATAACATGAGTCGGCGATGCTCTCTATCTCACTGACGATCGTCAGCATAGAGGCAATGCGGTGTTTACCCTCGTTCGAGAGGCGTCCTTCGCTACAGCGGTTCAGATAGGAGGCAATCTCGATCTCCATGCGGTCGGAAATTTCCTCATACTTCTCAATGCGGGTGAACAGATGGGTGAAGTCGCTCGAGCCGTCGCGGGTGTGGATAAGGTTCTGAACCATTCCTATCATCCTCTGGACACGCTGTGAATAAACGACAAGCTCCTTCTCGGCCTGGGCGAGGTTAAGCTCCGAGGCATTGAGAAGACCGCCCGAGATAAATTTGAGCTGGAATTCCTCGTCTTCGCTCTTGCCGGGCACGAGCGCCACCACGATCTTCACATAGACATTCGTCAGCCATATCATCACGGAGAGGTTGACAATGTTGAAAGCCGTGTGGAACATCGAAAGGCCGTAGCTGACCGAGGTCTGCATCATAGCTATCTTCATCATGACGTCGTGGCCCGCGGGCAACGAGTTGTCAAAGAGATGGTTGTAGAGTTCGGGCTGCGTAAGCTCGATATGCTTGACGAAGCCGACGAGTTCCGTGGGGTTACCGAAGCCGAATGCCTCGGTAAGCCATGTGGTGAGATTCACGAAAGGATAGAAGAGC
>HF985619.1:96383-101057 GCA_000431215.1 Prevotella sp. CAG:1031 | reverse complement strand
GTCATACACCACACCGTTCCGAGCAGATTGAACAGCAGATGGCCCATTGCCGTGCGTTTCGCCGCTGTGTTTCCGCTCAGCGAGGCGAGAATCGGCGTTATCGTCGTTCCGATATTCGAGCCGAGCACTATGGCACAACTCAAGTCGAAACCTATCCATCCTTTCGAGCACATTATCAGCGTTATGGCGAAAGTGGCGGCCGACGACTGGATTATCATCGTCAGCACGACGCCGACGAGCATGAAAATCCAGACCGAGCCGTAGCCCATGGTAGTGTAGCGCGTCAGGAATTCGAACATCTCGGGATTCGTCTGCAGATCGGGAACATACTTGCTGATAAGATCGAGGCCCATGAAAAGGAAGGCGAAACCGACGAGGAATTCACCTATTGACTTCGTGCGGCTGCGGTTGGCGAACAGCAGCGGCACAGCAATTCCGAGCATCGGCAGCACGAACGACGATATATTGACCGAGAATCCGAACAGAGCGATAACCCACGCCGTGAATGTTGTTCCGACATTGGCACCCATGATGACGGCCATCGACTGGGAAAGAGTCATCAGGCCGGCGTTGACAAACGACACTACCATCACGGTAGACGCACTCGAGCTCTGTATCAGAGCGGTTATCAGGAAGCCTGTCGCAGTTCCGGTGAAACGGTTGCGGGTCATCGCCGACAGGATGTTGCGCAGGCGGTCGCCTGCGGCTTTTTGGAGGCCTTCGCTCATGACCTTCATTCCGTAGAGGAACAGGCCGACAGCACCGAGAAGCCCTAAGAAATCGAGAAAACTATAGTTCATGCGCGCGTAGTTGGCGGGCAGAAGCCCGGAAATTAATTCGCAGTCGCAAAGTTAGGGATTATTAAGAAATCATGAAACATTTTTCGACTTTTTGTGCAATAAACCGCGCCGGCGCCATGCCGCCCTAAGGCGCCTGCGGCCAAATAATTTTGGCGGGTCGGGCGGGATTTGCTATCTTTGTTGCCATGGCAAAGATAGCAGAGACGCCGCTGATGAAGCAGTATATCGAGGCTAAGAAGCAACACCCCGACGCGGTGTTGCTCTTTCGTGTGGGCGATTTCTATGAGACTTTTTCCGACGACGCGGTGACGGCCAGCGAAATTCTGGGCATCACGCTGACACGGCGCGCCAACGGCGCGGCGCAGTATGTCGAACTGGCAGGGTTTCCCCACCATGCCCTCGACACATATCTGCCGAAGCTCGTGCGCGCCGGCAAGCGCGTGGCCATCTGCGAGCAGCTCGAAGATCCGAAAACAACGAAGAAGCTCGTCAAACGCGGCATAACCGAGCTTGTAACCCCCGGCGTTGCCGTCAGCGACACTATTCTCAACAACCGCGAGAATAATTTTCTGGCGGCAGTCCATTTCGGACGCCGTTCGTTCGGCATCTCATTTCTCGACATATCTACCGGCGAGTTTCTCGTGGCTCAGGGAAGTGCGGCCGACATCGAGAAGCTGCTGGCCAACTTCGCTCCGAAGGAGGTGCTTGTCATGCGCGGCAACCGCCGGCGGCTCGACGACACTTTCAAGAACGCCTACGCCGTTTTCGAACTCGACGACTGGATTTTCACCTCCGACGCCGCCATGGACCGTCTTCTCCGGCAATTCGAGACCCAGACGCTCAAAGGATTCGGAATCGGCGACATGCACGACGCCGTAATCGCCGCCGGTGCCGTGCTCCACTATCTCGACATAACCAAGCACACGGCCATAGGCCACATACGCCGCGTCGCTACGGTCGACGAGGGAACGTTCGTCAGGATGGATCGTTTCACCGTCCGCAATCTCGAACTGATTCAGTCGACAGCCGAAGAGGGCATGAGCCTTCTCGACGTTATCGACCACACTGTTACACCGATGGGGGCGCGCCTGCTGCGCCGCTGGATTCTCTTCCCGCTGAAAAGCACCTCGGAAATCAATGACCGCCTCGATGTTGTCGAGTATTTCATGAAACATCCCGACGAGCGCGATGCCGTTGTCGAGGCACTGGCCCAGACGGGCGACCTCGAACGGCTTATCTCGAAGGTCGCCGTCGGGCGCGTGACGCCGCGTGAAGTCAGCCAGACGGCCACGGCGCTGAAAGCTCTCGAAACGGTCAAGACCATCGGCAGCGGCGCCGACTGCGGCCCCCTGCGCGCTCTGGCCGACCAGCTGAACCTCTGCGCCGAGATCCGCAACCGTATATGCCGCGAGCTCGCCGACAATCCGCCGGCCAACCTTTCGCGCGGCGGAGTTATCCGTGCCGGCGTCAGTGAGGCCCTCGACGAGCTGCGCGACATCACCGTCAACGCCAAAGACTATCTCGAGGCCATACGCCGCCGCGAGATAGAGCTGACCGGCATCCCGAGCCTTAAAATAGCCTACAACAACGTTTTCGGATATTATCTCGAAGTCACCAACACCCACCGCGACAAGGTTCCCGAGCAGTGGATCCGCAAACAGACACTCGTCAACGCCGAGCGCTATATCACTCCCGAGCTGAAAGAATATGAAGAGAAGATTCTGACAGCCCAGGACAAAATCGACGCCCTCGAAGCGCGCCTCTACGCCGAGCTGACGGCCGCGCTGGCGCGCTACATTCCGGCCATACAGCTCAACGCCCGCATAGCGGCGCAGCTCGACGTGCTGACCGACTTCACGCGCGTTGCCATCGACAACCGCTATGTCAGGCCCGTTGTCGACGAAAGCCTCGACATCGACATAACCGAAGGGCGCCATCCCGTCATCGAACGGCGCCTGCCGCCGGGCGAACCATATATCTCGAACAGCGTCAGCCTCAGCAACCGCGGCACCCAGATAATGATGATAACCGGCCCGAACATGAGCGGTAAGTCGGCCCTGCTGCGTCAGACGGCCATCAACGTGCTGCTGGCCCAGATAGGTTCGTTCGTGGCCGCCGAAGCCGCCCGTATCGGCGTTGTCGACAAGATTTTCACGCGCGTCGGCGCATCCGACAATATCTCGCAGGGCGAATCGACATTCATGGTCGAGATGACCGAGGCCGCCTCTATCCTCAACAACATGAGCGAGCGCTCGCTGATTCTATTCGACGAGCTCGGCCGCGGCACGTCGACCTACGACGGCATATCAATAGCCTGGGCAATCGTCGAATATATCCACGAATACAAAAATCTCCATCCCAAGACGCTCTTCGCCACCCACTACCACGAACTCAACGAAATGGAGGCATCATTCAACCGCATCGTCAACTACAACGTGTCGGTAAGGGAAATCGACGGCAAGGTTGTGTTCCTGCGCAAACTCGAGCGCGGCGGATCGGAACACTCGTTCGGCATCCATGTGGCAAAGCTCGCGGGAATGCCGGCATCGATAGTGAAGCGCGCCGGCGCCGTGCTGAAACGACTTGAAGCGTCGGCGGCCTCGGCAGGCGAAAGCGGCGGACGCGACCTGTCGAAGATAGCCGGCGAGAGCACCGGAATGCAGCTCAGCTTCTTCCAGCTCGACGACCCGGTTCTCTGCCAGCTGCGCGACCGCATCCTCGATCTCGACATCAACAACCTGACCCCGATGGCGGCCCTCAACAAGCTCCACGACATCCGCGAAATCCTGACAGGCAAAAGCTGATGGACGCTGCTGTGACAGAGCTTGCCGAGCGCATTCTCGACAGTCTCCCCTTCGATCCCAACGACCAGCAGACGATGCTGATAGCCGCTCTGGCGCGCTTCGTCGCCGCTCCGGCACCGGCGAGCGAGCGAGTGTTCGTGCTCAACGGCTATGCCGGCACCGGCAAGACATCGCTCGTCAGCGCTCTGGTCCGGGCGCTCGATTCCATGTCGAAGCCTGTTGTCCTGCTGGCGCCCACGGGGCGCGCCGCCAAAGTGTTCGGTCAGATGGCGGGCCATCCGGCCTCGACCATCCACCGCCGCATCTATCGCGGTGACCTGCTTGGAATGGGGATGCCCTCGGGCCCGGTTGTCAACGTCAACCGCCTCAAGGAGGCCGTCTATATCGTCGACGAGGCGTCGATGATAGGCGACGACACCGAAGGCGACATTCGCCGGGGCTCGCTGCTCGACGATCTGGTCGAATATGTCTTCAGCCAGCCCGGCAGTTCCATGATTCTCCTTGGCGATCCGGCCCAGCTGCCACCCGTAGGGCTTGACATATCGCCGGCCCTTGACGTGGCGCGCCTCAAACGCGGCGGAATGACCGTCAGCCGGGCCGTGATGACCGAGGTCGTGCGCCAGCAGCTCGACAGCGGAATCCTCTATAACGCCACGCGTCTGCGGCGCTCGCTGCGACACCGTCCGCTCGCCGCTCCGCGTTTCAGCGTCAGGCGGTTTCCCGACATCAGGATCGTCGAAGGCACCGACCTCATCGACGAAGTAGCCGCAGCCTACAGCGACGACGGCATAGAAAACACCCTGCTGGTAACGCGCTCCAACCGCTCGGCCACGGCCGCCAACATGGCCATACGCAACAGTGTGCTCTACAGCGAAGAAGAGATCTGCCGCGGAGAGCGGCTGATGATAGCGAAAAACAATTATCTCTGGACTCTGCCGCGCGAGGGGCTCGACTTCATCGCCAATGGCGACATCGCCACCATAGAGGCAATCCATTCGACCGAGAATCTCCACGGATTCCGTTTCGCCGACGTCGCTCTGACACTGCCCCATGCAGGCGTTACCATCGAC
>HF985619.1:62039-96337 GCA_000431215.1 Prevotella sp. CAG:1031 | reverse complement strand
CTTGTGGCCGACACTCCGGCACTTCCCGCCGACGCCTTCCAGCGCCTTTATATGGCACGGCTCGAACAGGCCACCGACCCAATGCGCACGCTGCCACAACGGCGCGCGCAGCTGCGCCGCGACCCCTATCTCAACGCCCTGCAGGTGAAATATGCCTATGCTGTGACATGCCACAAGGCGCAGGGCGGACAGTGGAAAAACGTCATGGTCGATCTGAGCGGTCTCAGCACGCCTTCCGACGCTCCGGAGGCCGAGATGGTAAACTTATACCGCTGGCTCTATACGGCGTTCACACGAGCTACCCGTCGCCTCTACCTCATCAACCCGCCGGAGAGCTGGGTTTCCTGACTGCCACTCTGCGGACGCGATGAATCGGGCGGACGCGATGAATTACAGTCGGGCGAACGTGAAGCCGCGTTCGGCGAGCCAGTCGAGGGCGCGCGGAAGGGCGTAGCGGAGATTGCGCTCGGCCTTCAGAGAGTCGTGGAACACGATTATCGAGCCGTTGCGGGCATAGCTCTTGACATTGTCGAGAACTTCCTCGGGAGGCACCTTGCGGCTGTAGTCGCGCGTTATGAGGTCATACATGACAATGTTGAAATGCTCCTTCAACGCCGCGCTCTGCGCCCACCGCATTATTCCGTGGGGAGGACGGTAGAGGTCGGAAGGAATCAGACGGGAGGCCTCGGCGATGTCGCGCAGATAGCGTTTCGTCGTCACCTTGAATCCCTGGAGATGGTGCATCGAGTGATTTCCGACAGCGTGGCCGCGGTCGAGCACCTCGCGCAGCAGTTCGGGATGCCGCTCGACATTCTGCCCGACCATGAAGAAAGTGGCCTTGACATTGCCGCCGCCGTGGCGGTCGAGGGTGTCGAGCACCCACGGCGTCACCTGCGGAATAGGCCCGTCGTCGAAAGTAATGAAAACCTGCTGCCCTCCCTGCCTCTTTATGCGCCAGAGCGCTTCAGGGAAAAGAAGGCGGTAGAGCAGCGGCGGTTGTTCAATCAGCATTGGCGCGGTCGGCGTTGCGTGCCAGACGTCCCACATCGACGCCCGAGCTCTGGAGCTCGGCGAGAAGTTTCTCGGCGTCGCCACCCATCTCGCGATAGTAGCTCAGCAATGTGATCAGATAGGTCTGGTCTATATACTTGTCGAGATTCTGAAGCGCGGCATACTGCGTCGGGTTCAGGCTCTGATAGTAGCGCACGTTTCCGGCGTAGCGCATGATTTCGTCGCGCATCGTCTGCAAGCCTTTTTCAACAAGCTTCTTATTGCCCGTCGAACGGCCTATCTCGTTATAGAGAAGCGCTATGGTCTGGGCGTCCTGGAAAGCCAGAGGCGACAGTCTGACGGGAAGCTTCTTCTCCATGAGGTTCAGCAGATTCAGAGCCTTGGTGAAACGTTCCGAGGCACGCTTGGTATCGTTGGCGTCCTGAGCGTCGAGTCCTTCGCGCACGAGAGCTTCGGCTGTGTTGAGAATCGACAGGCGTGTCGATGTCACCATGCGGCGCACCGTCTCGTCGAGATAGATGTCGGCATCGGGAACATCGAGACCGCCCCAGCGGTAGCGCTCGGTTATATTGCGGTAGGCACGGTCGGTGTCGACGTCGATGGCACCGGTGGCGAGCGTAGTCTCGTTGAACAGCGGAGTGACCTCGTAGGCCATGCCGGTCAGCCGCATGTAGGGCGACATTCCGAGATAGTATTCATCAGGCACTGTCAGAGCAAAGTAGACCGGACGGTTCCATCCGTTCCTGACGCTCGTGGCGAGCATATCGAGCGAGATGGTGTTTCCGAGACTCATACCCTCTTTCCACTGGCCGTTGGCGAGATTCGTCACTATGGCGTTTTCGGCGTGCTGAGCCTCGGCGGGCGTTATGCGGCCGGCCTTGACGGCGGCGTTAACATCGACAGGAATCGACACGAGCGAAGTGGGAATCATCGGCAGACCCTGCGGGTTGTTGGCCGACGTCGGGGAGTAGAGGGCGCGCAGAGCCGTCAGCGCGTCGACAGGCACAGAGTCGCCCTTGTTGTCGAAATAGGCGAACTGCAGGCGGTCATAGGCATAGTCTGTCGGACGGGCGAGCATATCGATGCCGCGGGCCTGATAGCTCGGTTCCTTCATCATGTTGACATACCAGGGCGTTGTCAGATAGCTCTGGTTGACAACCTTGACGTCGGTGCGCACTCCTTCGACCTCCTGGGCATACCAGAGCGGGAAGGTGTCGTTGTCGCCGTTGGTGAAGATTATGGCATTCGGGTCGAGACTGTTGAGATAGTTCATTCCGAAGTCGCGCGCCGTGTAGCGGCCCGAGCGGTCGTGGTCGTCCCAGGTCTGCGACACCATCTGAATCGGAACGAGGATGCCGACCACGGCGGCGATACCGGCGGGAATCAGAGCCGACTTATAAGCCTCATTAGTCTTATTAGCCTCATTAGTCTTATTAGACTTATTAGCCCTGCCGATCAGATAGCGCAACGCGGCCGTCAGTCCGGCGACGCCCATTCCTACCCAAATCGCGAACGAATAGAACGAGCCGGCGAAAGCATAGTCGCGCTCGCGCGGCTGCGAGGGGGTCTGGTTGAGGTAGAGCACGATGGCTATACCTGTCATGAAGAACAGGAAGAAGACAACCCAGAACTGCTCTATGCCGCGCTTCGAATGGAAGGCCTGCCATACGAGGCCGATGATGCCCATCAGCAGCGGAAGCAGATAGAACACGTTGTGGCCCTTGTTGCCCTCCCCTTCCTCGTAGGGAAGCAAGCTCTGGTCACCGAGGCGCGGATTGTCGATTACGGGTATTCCGCTTATCCAGTTGCCGTGATTCGGCTCGCCGTTGCCGGCGATATCGTTCTGGCGGCCGGCGAAGTTCCACATAAAGTAGCGCCAGTACATATGATTGAGCTGATAGGCCAGGAAGAAACGGAGGTTCTCGGCCTGGGTCGGCTTGATCTTCGGCTGGGTATGTATCGGCGTGCCGTCGTCGGCCACGATGAGAGTGCCGTCGACGGGAGTGCCCGTCATGCCTGTCCAGTCGCGGTAGGCGCCGGCGTGGGCGCCGCTATACATACGCGGGAAGAGCATGTTCAGCTCGGGAGTGGTCACTGCCGAGCGCTTGTGGCCCGTCACGATATACTTGTCAGGTTCCGACGGATTCGCTTTGGCTACCTTCGAATATTCGGCGGGGCCTTCCTCATAGACGGGCAGATAGTTTCCGTTGCTGTCCATACGGTAGATTATGTCGGCATCAAAGCTGTTGCCGTAGAGCAGCGGACGGTCACCGTATTGCTCGCGGTTTAGATACGACGCGAGATCGAACACATTATCGGGCGTGTTCTGGTTCATCGGCGGGTTGGCGCTCGAGCGGATGAGCAGCAGGGCGTAGCTCGAATATCCGACGAAGATGACGAGTACACTGACCACGGCGATGCTCAGCACACGGGTTCGCAGCCGGGGAGCCATCCAGAGATAGACGGCCAGCAGCGCGGTCAGCAGAACGGGAATCCAGAGGCTGTCGCCGATAAAGAAGATTCCGCTCAGCACCATCGCCAGCAGAACACTCCAGCGCACGCCGTTTAGGCTGCGCCCTTTATACAGCTCGGCGATTGCCCATACGAACACAGCCACGAGGATTACGGCATAGACGAGCACGCCGCTGTTGAAGCTCCAGCCGAGAGTGTTGACGAAAAAGAGTTCGAAATACTGCGAAATCTCGATAAAACCGGGCACGAGGCCGTAGAGAATCAGCCCGACGATGACAGCCGACACACCTAACGCTATCAGCGAGCCTTTGGCAGTGGTATTCTTCCACTTGCGGTAGTAGATAACGAGCACTATGGCCGGAATGCAGAGCAGGTTCAGCAGATGGACGGCGATAGAGACGCCGATTATATAGGCTATCAGAATCAGGTAGCGGTCGCTCGACGGATCGTCGGCGCGGTTCTCCCATTTCAGGATAAGCCAGACTACCAATGCCGTGCAGAACGACGAGAAAGCGTAGACCTCACCCTCGACAGCCGAGAACCAGAAAGTGTCGCTCCAGGTGTAGACAAGTGCTCCGCAGAGGCCCGAGCCCATGATGACGAGCATCTTCTGAAGCGACACCTCGGTAGCATCGTCGGCCACGATGAGTTTCTTGACGAAATGCGTTATTGTCCAGAACAGCAGCAGGATGGTGCCGGCCGACAGCAGCGCCGACATGGCGTTGACCATCAGCGCCACCTTGGTGACATCGCCGAAAGCGAAGTTGACAGCGAAGCGGGCCGCGAGCATGAAGATAGGGTTGCCCGGCGGATGGCCGATTTCGAGTTTGTAGCCCTGTGTGATGAACTCGGGACAGTCCCAGAAGCTTGCCGTCGGTTCGAGAGTGAGCAGATAGGTCACGGCGGCTATGACGAAGCATAGCCATCCGAGGCTGTTGTTGACAATATTGTAGCGTTTCATAATCATATAATCTCGGCAAAATTACATCATTTGGCCCAAACGGCAAAAACTATGATTTTTCGGGTTTTCCGGCACCGGCGAGCATACCGCAGGCGGCGGCGATGTCTTCGCCGCGGCTGGCGCGGATTGTGGCCGTTATGTCGCGGGCGTTGAGGTGGTCGCGGAACGCCTCCATGGTCTGGCGTGTCGGGGGCTGCCCCTCGAACATCGGCGTGGCGTGGTAGCGGATGAGATTCACGCGGACATCGAGTCCGCGCAGAAGGCGCGCGAGCGCCTCGCTGTGGCGCAGGTCGTCGTTGACCCCTCTCCACATTATATATTCGACGCTCAGCCGGCGCTGGCCGCTCCAGTCGCGCGAGCGCAGCGATTCGAGCAGGCGTGTGGCCGGCAGGGCGCGTTCGGCGGGCATTATGGCGGCGCGTGCGGCCGTAAAGGGATTGTGAATGCTGACGGCGAGGTGAACCTTAGTCGTGTCGAGAAGCCGTTCGAGAGCAGTCAGGGACGCCCCTACGGTCGACACCGTGATTCGCTTCGGACTCCAGGCGAAACCCCACGGGGCTGTCAGTATCTCTATTGCGGGAATGACGGCGTCGAGGTTGTCGAGAGGTTCCCCCATTCCCATGAACACTATGTTGGTCAGCCTGTCGCTCTCTTCAACCGACAGAATCTGGTTCATGATTCCGGCGGTGGTCAGGTTTCCCTGGAATCCGCCATGGCCGGTCATGCAGAAGCGGCATCCCATGCGGCATCCGGCCTGCGACGACACACAGAGCGTGGCGCGCTCGCCGTCGGGGATGAAGACAGCCTCAATGTCGCGCCCGCCTACCCCTTCGAAAAGATATTTCACCGTTCCGTCGGCCGACACGGCGCGCGCTATCGGCGCATGGCGTCCGACGCAGTAGCTTTTGGCCAGCAGGGCGCGGTTTTTCACCGACAGGTCGGTCATGGCGTCGATAGTGTCGACGCGCTTGCCGTAGAGCCAGCGGCATATCTGTCCGGCCGCGAAACGCGGCATTCCGAGCGCGGAAACAACGCCCTGAAGCTCGGCGAGGGTCATTCCGATAAGTGGTGTCATACGCGCGAACGGGAGCCGGTCAGGGTCACCTCGCCGCAGAGGTCGCGCTCGATGTCGCGTTTTACCTCATCGGGGGTCAGACCCATTCCGAACAAGTGCATCAGTTTTGTCAGGGCGGCCTCGGCTGTCATGTCGTGGCCTGAGATTACGCCGGCGTCGGCGAATGAGTTGCCCGAGGCATAGCGGCGCAGATGGACAGCGCCGTTGAGACATTGCGATATGTTGACTATTACCAGTCCGCGGCCGACAGCATTGCGCAGAGCTTCGGCGAACCATGGAGCCGTCGGGCCGTTGCCGGCGCCGTATGTCTTCAGCACAACACCCTTTATGCCGGGCGTCGACAGCAGGTAGTTGAGGGTGTCGGCAGTCATTCCGGGATTGATGGTCAGGATTACGACGCCCGGATCGAGTTCGTAGCGCACCTCGAGCGGACGGCGGCGCCATGCACGCCAAAGAGCGTCTTCATTATAATGGATCCCGAGACCAATCTGGGCCAGCGGGGGATAGTTGTTGCTCTTGAAGGCATTGAAGTTGTCGGCGCTGATCTTCGACGACCTGTTGCCGCGCCATAGATAGTTCTCGAAGAGAATCGCCACCTCCTGAACCATCGGCCGGGCACCCGAAGCCTGAGCGGCGATCTGGATAGCCGTGATGAGATTTTCCTCACCGTCGGTGCGCACTTCGCCTATCGGGAGCTGCGACCCGGTTATGATGACGGGTTTGGCGAGGTTGACGAGCATGAACGACAGCGCCGAGGCCGTGTAGGCCATGGTGTCGGTTCCGTGGAGAACGACGAATCCGTCGTAGCGGTCGTAGTTTTCCTCGATGGCGCGCGCTATCTGCTGCCAGTGCTCGGGGTTCATGTCGCTCGAATCGATGGGAGGATCGAACTGAATGTTGTCGATCTCATAGTCGAGAAGCTTGAGCTTCGGCACATTCTCTATAAGGTGGCTGAAGTTGAAGGGGCGCAGCGAGCGATCCTGCGGGTCTTCGATCATACCGATGGTTCCACCGGTGTAGATTATCAGGATATGCGGTTTCATGGCGCGTAGCTATATTTGTCAGCCGACTTTCGAGCCGGGACTTACGGTCGAGGCGGCAGTGAGTACCACGGGACGGCCGTCGGCACCGACAGCCGAGAGAATCATTCCCTGCGACACTATTCCGCGGAGCTTGCGCGGCGGGAGGTTCGCGATGAACACAACCTGTTTGCCGACGAGCTCTTCGGGGCGATACTCCTTTGCGATACCGCTTACGATAGTGCGCTTTTCGGCTGTGCCGTCGTCGATGAGAAAACGCAGAAGCTTGTCGGCCTTGGGCACTTTCTCGCATTCAACGACTGTGCCGACGCGCAGATCGCATTTCATGAACGTGTCGAAGTCGACATCGGCGGCCTGAGGCTCGGCGTGCCATGCGGCCTGCTTGTTTTCCTCCTTGATGCGGGCAAGGCGGTCGAGCTGGGCCTGAATGGCGGTGTCGTCGATCTTCTCGAAAAGCAGTTCGGGCGCGGCGAGGTGCGTGCCGGCGCCGACGATATCGAAACAGCCGAGGCTGCTCCACCGAAGTTCGCCGAGAGCAAGCATGCGGCGCAGCTTTTCGGCCATGAAGGGGGTGAACGGCTCGAAAGCGATGGCGAGGTTGGCGCAGAGCTGAAGGGCGAGGTTCAGAATCGTGGCTGTTCGGGCCATATCGGTCTTGGCCACCTTCCAGGGCTCTGTTTCCTGAAGGTAGCGGTTTCCGATACGGGCGATCTCCATAGCCTCGCGCACGGCTTCTCGGAAATGGAAGCCTTCGAGAGCCTCGGTGAGGCGTGCGGCGGCAGCGGCCGTCTCGGCCTCCATGGCGCGGTCGGTGTCGCTGAGCTCGCCTGCGGCGGGAACGGTGCCGTCGAAATACTTGCCTGTCAGAACCATGGCGCGGTTGACGAAATTGCCGAGAATGGCGACAAGCTCGTTGTTGTTGCGCGCCTGGAAGTCGGCCCAGGTGAAGTCATTATCTTTGGTCTCGGGAGCGTTGGCGGTCAGAACATAACGCAGCACGTCCTGCTTGCCGGGGAAATCGGTGAGATATTCGTGAAGCCACACAGCCCAGTTCCTTGAGGTAGAGATTTTGTCCCCCTCGAGGTTCAGGAACTCGTTGGCAGGGACATTGTCGGGAAGCTGGAAATTGTCGCCGTAGGCCATCAGCATGGCCGGAAAGACGATACAGTGGAACACGATGTTGTCTTTTCCGATAAAGTGGATGAGGCGTGTGTCATCGCTCTTCCACCACTTCTCCCATTCCTCGGGCAGCAGCTCCTTGGTGTTCGAGATGTATCCGATCGGGGCGTCGAACCAGACGTAGAGCACCTTGCCGTCGGCGCCTTCGACAGGCACCGGGACACCCCAGTTCAGGTCACGGCTGACGGCGCGCGGCTGAAGGCCTCCGTCGATCCAGCTCTTACACTGGCCGTAGACGTTCGGCTTCCACTCTTTATGGTCTTCGAGAATCCATTTGCTGAGCTTGTCCTGCCAACGGTCGAGCGGCAGATACCAGTGGGTGGTCTCGCGCATCGTCACGGGAGCGTCGGTCAGGGCCGAACGCGGGTTGATGAGGTCGGTGGCGTTGAGCGACGAGCCGCAGGCCTCACACTGGTCGCCGTAGGCGTGTTCGTTGCCGCAGCGCGGACAGGTGCCGGTCACATAGCGGTCGGCGAGAAATTCGCCGGCCGTCTCGTCGTAGGGCTGGAGCGAGGTCTTGACGGTGAACTCCCCCTTGTCGAGCAGACGGGTGAAGAACTCCGAGGCTGTGGCGGTGTGGATGTCGGAGGTTGTGCGCGAATAGACGTCGAACGATATTCCGAGATCGGCCAGCGACTTTTTGATGATGGCGTGATAACGGTCGACGATGTCCTGGGGTGTCACCCCTTCGCGGCGGGCGCGCAGGGTGATGGGCACACCGTGTTCGTCGCTGCCGCCGATCATCAGCACGTCGCGTCCCTGAAGCCTGAGATAGCGGGCATAGATGTCGGCAGGGACGTAGACGCCGGCAAGATGGCCTATATGGACGGGCCCGTTGGCGTAAGGGAGGGCCGTTGTTATGAGAGTGCGCTTGAAGTTCTTTTCCATTATGCTTGATGACTGATTGTTGGCTTTTTTATCGAATAAGAATTTTCAGAGGGGCTGTGGAGCCGTCGACGGTGATGATATATACGCCGGGACGGAATTCCATCTCGGTGTTACGCTCGATCGGAGGCAGCTCGCGCAGCAGGCGCCCGGCAATGTCGTAGAGACGCGCGCCGGTTATTGTCTCGCCGCAGAGGAATCTGACGGTCGAGCCGTAGACGATCGCCTGAAGCGGCTGGGCATCGGTCTGGCCGACAGTCTGGAGTCCGCCGTTGCCGACATGGATGGCGTCGGACATCGGCGAGCGGTAGCCGAGACGCACGCTCTGGACGGTATAATAGTCGAAGAGATCGTTCGAGAAGTCTTCGATGAGCTGCGAGTTTTCCTCACACTGATATGTCACGACTGCCGTCTGGTGCCCGTCGGGCAGGCGGTGGGTGCGCGTCAGAATGTAATAGTCGACGACCTCACCGGCGGGAACTTCCCAGTTGGCCACATACGAGGTCGCGGTCACGTCGCTGGGCGGAAGAGCCTTGATTTTGCTGAGCGACGGGCGTTCGAGGGCTTCGCCGCGCAGAGCGACATTGAGCGAGCGTCCGGCGTCCCAGCCGTCGACGTCGTAGACGGTCAGATTGGCTGTGTGGCTGCCGACGGCGGTCGGCCTGTAGTCGATGGCAAGATAAAAGCCCCCGGAGGCGTTGATACTCGAAGCGGCTATCGTGCGCTGTTCGATGGCGAAGAGCTTGCGGTCGGGGCCTGTCACGGTGACCGACACATTTCCTTTCAGATTCTCTCCCGAGAAGAGCAGCAGGCGGCGTGTTGAGCCTCCGGCGGCAACCTGATCGAAGTCGACCGACATATTCTCGACGGGAGAAAAGAGCACAGGCGTTCCCGAAGGATTGGAGCCGCCGGTGTCGACCTTGAACTCCTGATTTTTCTTGTTACCCCAGATATATTCTTCGAGCCCGGGCAGGTCGATGAAGGGGTTACGGTTGTTCTGGATGCGGTAGACGGCCTCGTTGCGGTCGATCTCCTTCTGGCTGACGGGGTCGTTGCGGCTCCATTCGAGCAGCAGCGTCTGGGCCCATGGAGCGAGCGTCGGATAGGCGTTCGACTGGAGCATCCAGCTGTAGCTCGGGTTCCAGGTCAGATTCTGATAGCAGGTGACCATATAGAAATATGTTCGGGCGAAGTCGCCTTTATATTCGTCGGCGGGTTCGAACACGCTCTTGGAATTTCCGCCCTGACCGGCAACGGGATAGCCTACCTTGCTGACCCCGTTGTCGAATTTCACTTTCTCGCCCATGTCGACACATCCCAGCGGATAGTTCGACTTGGCCATGTTGGCGGCGCGCTCGGCGGGATAGAGATGGTTGAGGTCGACGAAAGGAGGTATGGTCGTCGAGCCTCCCCACCAGCTCTTCGGGAACGAATGTTCGCGGTTCAGTCCGGCCATCGAGGGTGCGTAGAGGTCGATGTTGGCATACATATCCCACCATTTGTCGCTCTCGGGATAGGTGTCGGTCTGGCGGAAGTAGACGGGCAGCCCCTGATAGTAGTAGCTGTCGTAGCCGCCGGCCTGAGGCACGGTGTGGGGATTTATGACGGTGAAGACGGCAGTCTTCAGCTCGGCAGGCTCGGAGATTCCGTTCAGCGGCATGTAGTAGCCCGAAGGAATCTCAGCGAACGCCAAAAGCGAGACAGCGCCGGCGGCAGCCGCCAGCATTAGTTTTCTCATCATGCCTGGGTCTCTACTTTTTTCGTGGGAGGAATAGTATCGTTGCGGCGGTCGACAGCATCGATGACCTCGTGGGCGAGGTGAGCGAATGCTTCGCCGGTGATGGTGTCTTCGAGGGCTATGGGACTTCCGCTGTCGCCCGACGAGCAGATGTCGGCCACAAGAGGAATCTGCGACAGCAGGGGCACACCGGCCTCTTCGGCCAGACGCGAGCCGCCGTCGTGGCCGAAGATATAATAACGTTCGTCGGGATGGGGAGCCGGGGTGAACCACGACATGTTCTCGACAACGCCGAGAACAGGCACGTTGACCTTGTCGCCGGTGAACATCGCTATCCCCTTGCGGGCGTCAGCGAGAGCGACTTCCTGAGGGGTGGTGACAATGATCGCGCCGGTGATACCGAGGGTCTGCACGAGCGTCAGATGGATGTCGCTCGTGCCAGGAGGCATATCGATGAGGAAATAGTCGAGCTCGCCCCAGTCGGCGTCGCAGATGAGCTGGCGCAGGGCGTTGCTTGCCATGGCGCCGCGCCAGAGCACGGCCTTGTCGGGGTCGACCACGAAGCCTATCGACAGAATCTTGACTCCATGGCTCTCGGCGGGAATTATGAGGTCGCGGCCGTTGACCTTGTGGACAAACAGCTCGGCTTTCTCAAGCCCGAACATTTTCGGAACCGACGGGCCGAAGATGTCGGCGTCGAGCAGACCGACACGGTAGCCTTCGCGGGCGAGAGCAACGGCGAGGTTGCTGGCTACGGTAGATTTCCCGACGCCTCCCTTGCCGCTCGATACGCCGATGATATTTTTCACACCGGGCAGCGGATTGACCGGTTCCTCGGCTACGACACGGCGCGAGGTCAGGTTTATCTCAACCTCGACATCGCGTCCGCAGGCAACATGGATAGCGGCCTCGCAGGCTTTGGCAAGCGATTTGCGGAAAGGATCGGTCGGACGGTCGAAAACGAGCGAAAAACTGACGTGGCGCCCGTTGATGCGCAGATCGTCGGCTACCATGTTGTTCTCGATAACGCTGTGTCCGTTGCCGGGATAGCGCACTGTTGCCAGAGCGTCGAGGATAAGTTTGGGATAGAGTTGTTCAGCCATGGCTTGAAGATGGTTTGTTTATTCGAAAATCTGAGGCATCTGGATATGGCCGCGCGAGAAGCTGCGGTAGGTGTCGGGCTCGATCTCTACTTCGGGCTCGCGCAGCGGAGCGCCGTCGGCAGGCAGACGCCAGCGAAGATATTTTATCGAGAGGCCGCGGTCGATCCACTGGCTCTCGTAGTAGGTTCTTATTTCGGTCAGCTCGGCGGGAGCGCCCGATGCGGGATTGTGGAGGTCGGCGATGTCGGCCTCGGCCGTCAGGGAGTTTTCGGCGAGCATGGCTTTTGTATAAGCATAGAGGAAAGGGCTGTCGGTCTTGAGATTGACGGCACCGCCGGGAGCGAGCACCCGGCTGTAGAGACCGCAGAAGCGCGTTCCCGTCAGCCGCTTGGTAGCCTTCTTCATCTGGGGGTCGGGGAATGTTATCCATATTTCGGCGACCTCGCCCGGAGCGAAGAAGCGGTCGAGCAGTTCTATCGAGGTGCGCAGGAAAGCGGCGTTGGCTATGCCGCGGTCGCGCACCTTTGTCGCGCCGCTCCACATTCTCGCGCCCTTGATGTCGATTCCGATGAAGTTGCGGTCGGGAAAGCGTTCGGCGAGGCCGACGGTGTATTCCCCTTTGCCGCATCCGAGCTCAAGCACTATGGGGTTGGAATTGCCGAAGACCTCGGCTCCCCAGCGTCCGCGCAGCGGACAGCCTCCGGCCTCTTCGAGAGTGCGCCAGGGGAACTGGAAGACGCAGTCGAGCGTCTCCATCTCGCTGAATTTGCGCAACTTATTCTTTCCCATAGCCTTATCTGAAAATCTTCAGAGCGCCGGAGAGGCCGCCTTCGGCAGTGGCGCTGACAAGGATTATATTTCCGCGCGGAACGTCGACAGTCAAGGCAACATTCAGAGCGCCTCCGGCGTTAGCTTCGGCGAGACGCCGGCCGGTTATGTCGAACACTCTCACCTCGGCCAGCGGAACGTTGGCGCCGACAATCAGAGCAGATCCCTCGAAATGGCCTTTCAGCAGAAGACGGTTCCCGGCATCGGTGTCGGCGGCGATGTCGTCGAGCCCCGAATTGACAATGCGGAACTCTTTCCACTGGTCGGCGGCCGCGAAGCTCTCGATAAGGTCGCCCGGAACAGAGAGGATAACCTCAGGCTGATCGACCCCCTTCCATACCTCGGTTCCGAGTTCGGGGACAACGGCGATAGTCGGGCCGTCGAAGCGTTTGACAGCGGTGCATCCGCTGAACGCGCGGTCGCCGATATAGTCGAGCGAGCCGGAGAGATGGAATTCCGACATAGAGGCGCCGGCAAAAGCGTAGCGGCCGATCTCGACGATGTAGTCGCCGGGATTGAGAGCGCCCTCATAGGCTGTCAGCCCCTTATAGGTGGCGTCGGCGACCTCCGTGGCTCCGCGGCCACCGCTGAGCGATGTCAGCGACGAGGCGTCGAAGAAAGCGCCGCGGCCTATGGCAGGCACCCATGCAGGCATCGCCAGAGATTTCAGGGCGCTTCCGGCGAAAGCCCAGTCGCCGATCGTGCGCAGAGGGCATTCCGTTAGGTCGAGGCTCTCGATTCCGCTTCCGGCGAAAGCGCGGTCCCCGATAGTGCGCAGGGCCGTCGGCGTGAATGTCAGCCCGGTGACGCCTGTGCAGCCGGCGAAAGCACCGTCGCCTATGGCGGTGACGCCGTTGCCGAGGGTGACATTCTTAAGCGCCGCACATCCGGCAAAAGCGCGCTGCGGCACCTCGGGCGCGAGAAAGCTCACCGAGGCGAGCTTGTCGCAGCCCTCGAAGACAGCGGCTCCGACGGTAGCGACAGTGGCGGGAATGGTTGCTTTTGTCAGGCCCGTGCACGACGCGAAAGCTCCCGCTCCGATATTCTTCACTCCGGAGGGGATGGTCAGCGATGTCAGGGCCGACCCGGCAAGGGCGCCGTCGCCGACAGACGTCAGCGACGAGGGGAGAACTACAGTCGTAGCTTTCAGTCCGGCCAGCGACATACGCGGCAGTTCGCCGGCGCGGCATGTTGAGAGCGAAAACATCGGGCGATCCCCTTCGAAAGCGGCTATCGAGGCATTTCCGAGGTCGAGCGTTGTCAGCGAGGTCATTTTCGACGAGATAAAGTCGAGATCACGCACGTCGAGGCTGCCGCTGACAGAGAGCGAAGTCGCCGAAACGTTCGAGCCTACGCGGCTTTCGAGGGTTCCGGGAGAAACAGCGTCGAGACTGAGCTGTTGGGCGCTGACACCCGTCGCGACCGCCAGTGCGGCCACAAGAATTGCGATATATTTCATGATTTGATGGTTCATAGGGAAATTAACCGCAAAATTAAGCAAAAAACAATGAAAAACCCCTCGCTTTCACGTTTTTTAAGTACAAACAAAGCGGGCGCCCGCCGGGGCGCCCGCCAATATATGGGATTGGTTAATTTAGCGGATTACTTTCTCTACCTTATTGCCGGCAACCTTGATGAAGATGCCGTTTTCGGGGTTGGCTACGCGAACACCCTGAAGGTTGTAGTAGACAGCCTCGGCAGCCTCGGCTTCGATAGCCTCGATAGAATCCTGCTTGGTCTCGGCTTCGAGTTTGATATTCTTCTCGTTGAGGTTGACGGTCATCTTAACCTTTCCGGCGAAGTCGTCGGGAAGCTGCCATGAGCCTTTGCCGCCGATGAAGATCTCGCCTTCATAGACGTTGTCGGTGAAGGTGAAGGGATTCTGCTTGTCATCCTGCGAAGCGCCGATCGAGCTGTTGTCCCAGCCGTCGAGCTTGCTGTAGAAACGGAACGAGTTGTTCTCTTTAGCCTCGAATTCGAATTCGCCGGTGTAGATGCCCGAACCCTTTTCGGTTTCGGCGAGGATATAGTCGGCGAACTTGTCGGCATTTGCTTCTGAAGGCTCAACCCATCCTACGATGGCGCCGTTGAGATAGAGCTGCTCGGGAGTGGTGGCGGGCTCGGGTTCGTCGCCGGTCACATATTTGATCAGTTTGATATTGGTAACCTCGATGGTGGTGTTGGCGGGATTGGTACCGAAGTCGAAGAGCAGAAGCACGTTCTGCATGGGCTTATTGGAATAAACCGGTGATTTGAAGTGCTGAACCTCAGTTGTCAGAGCGAGGTCTTCGCTGACAGCGAATGTATTGTCATCGCCGTTCTGATAGAGTTTCACGAAACCAGTGAAAGCGTTGTCGGCCTTATAGTCGAACTCGAGCTGATAAACATCTCCGGCGGTGAAGCTGACCCCGGTGGGAATCTTGAACTGAGCCTGCCAGCGTTCGAAAGTGGCGGCGGTCAGCACAAAGGTAGCGGCGTCGGCGGTCAGAGTGTAGCTATACTGATCGCTGGGATTCCATCCGGGAGCGAAGAAGATATTGTCGGCGGGGATGGTTTCGGGAGCGTTGTAGACATTCTTCGGAGTGCGTCCGTCGGTAGGATCGGTCGGCTCGGGGCCGGGACCCGGTTCCTCACCGCCCTTAGTGAAGGTGAACTCGAAGGGGAATTCGAGAGAGCCGCCATACCAGTCAGCTGCTGACATACGTTTGAAGAATCCCTTGTAGGCTGTGCCTTCGGTAAAAGTGCCGGTTGTTGTGGCAGTATATACACCGTCGGCAAGAGTCAGAGGTGTTTCGCCGACACCCTCGACGAAGAAATAACCGGCATCGACAAGGCCGATGAAAGTCGCGGGATCGAGGTTTTCGAACTTTGCTTCGATAGCGATGTTGTTGTCAGCAGTAGCTGTCAGAGTATAGACTACTTTTGCCGTCTTCGTGGTCGTACCGTCCTGAGCGTTGGTGAAGGTAACTTCAGAGTAGGCGTTTTCGCCGCTCATGCCCTGACCCTGATGGACTGTTTCAGCCGCCATAGCTGTGCCGCAGAGCGAAGCACCTAGGCAAACGAGAGTAAAAAACTTTTTCATTTGGGGAAAATAGTTTAAGGTAAATGATAATTAGAACTGTCGGCCGCAAAGGTAGTTAATAATTTCTAATAACCAAAAATAAAATTCGTCCGCCACGACATTCATAAGCCTAATTGGCCCAATTGGGCTAATAGGGCTTATAAGGCGGCCTTGTCGGACGGGATTTTGCGTTAAGAAGGGGCGAGGGCTGGCGCGCGGCGTAGCTTTGCGCGCATCTAACCCTATTCTTTTACGCTATGATTCTACACACTGATCTCCGCCCCACGGCGGCGGGGCTTATGCCGGCCGGAGAGCCGGAGCCGCTTGCCGCCGGCGCCACAGGGCGCCTTATCCATGTTTTCAGCAATTCCGACGGGCTGACCTGTTTCTATCAGGGTCCCGCGGGGCTTACCGCCATAACTCCGGCAGGGAAAACCGTGACAATCGTCAGCCGGTGTCCGTCGAGGGCGGCCGTCATAGAAAGCGGTGCCGACGAGGTAACTGTAATGGCCGACGGCGACACCTCGGTATGGCGTTACGCCGACTATACCTGGCGGCGCAGCGATGTCGCGGGCACCTTGGGCGGCCCTGTCGTGACGGCGTCGCCGCTGGTCTCGCTCCAGCAGGTTATGGCCTCGCGCAAGCTCAAAGGTTCCTACCCTACCGTATCGACTCCGCTGACCGCCGACGACCGGGCCACACTGACCGCCGACATCTCGGCGGCCTACCGCGCCATGAGTGCTCAGGCCGCTGCCGCGGGAGCATTCTTCCAGCCCGTAGTGGCGCGCATCCGCTCGCTCGACAGCCGCGGGCGCACTGTGGCGCTGACGCCGCCGGTGTTGCTGCTTCCGTCGGCCTCGTCGCCGCTTTCGGCGCTCATTGCCGACCGCACCCTGACTTTCGCCGACGGCAGTTTCAGCGCTCTCGGCGAGGGAACGCTGACGGGAACAGCCTACACTTTAGCGGTCAGCTGGCCCTCGGCGACCGACGCCGCCTGGGAGAACCGCGTCGAAGAGATTGTCGTTGAGGTCAGCGAGCCTGTCGAGCCTCTCGCCAAAGGGGCGCTCTCGCTGACACGCATGACCCGGCGCGACGCCTCGTCGGCCACTCTGCGCACAACGCTTCCGGGGGTCGGACTCGACGGCGATGCTCCCACGGGAGTATTGCGCCAGATCATCGACCGGCTCGAGACAATCAACGCGCCCGCCTACGAAGCGCGACTCAGACGCCGCAGCGACGGCACATGGCCGTCGGGGCGCATATCGCTGAGCAACGCCGGCCGACGCCAACGTGCCGCCGAAACAGCCGACAGCGCGGCGGGAGCCGTCGGCATCAACGGCGACATCATCGTTGCGGGCGACATCACGCGGCAGCCCGTCGAGCCGGAAAGCCCGTCGCTCTACGCCGCCACGACCGAAGGGAGCGCATGGGGCGGCTCTGTGAAAGTCACCCTGAACCGGCTCGCCGACAATGGGCAGCAGGCATCATTAGTGGCGACATTCCGCGGCAACGATTCACGTCCGACGTCACTGTCGCCGCTGCTTGTCTATCCCGGCGGCGACGGAGCGTCGCTGCGCATCGCCGTAGGCAGCACACGGGCCGAAGTCGAACTGACACCGACTTCCGACGGCACTATGACCTACTACCTCAACCCGACGCTGAAGCCGGTGTCGCTCGCCGACAGCGCATCGGCTCTCGTTCCGGCCGAGAACCGTCCTCGTTCCGGCCGAGAACCGTCCCGGCCGCGTGCGTTGCCGCGGCGAGCTGATTGTCAGCGACGTATCGCGCCCGATGGAAGCGTTATGCCGGGCTGCGCTCCCCGAGGGGGTCACCGTCAGAGGCATCACCGCCGCCGCGCGCAGCCGTTCGTCGTGGGATTTCGGACGTGCCCACTTCTACGTGTTCACCGACGCCGGAATCTATGCGGCCGCCGTCAACAGCGCGCGCAGCCGCATCGACCTGTCGGTCATCGACCGCCGCGAGGTGTCGGCATGGGCACCGTCGGCCCGCGGCATAATCGCAGCCTCGGGCCGTTCGCTGCTGCGCCTCAACGGAGCCGGCGTCACCGATCTTTCGTCATTTCCCTCGACCATAACGGCGTTAGGCTGCGACAACAGCCGCGGCGAACTCTGGATAGCCACAACGGGAGCGGCCGTCACAGTGGCCGACACCGACGGCCGTCCGCTCTACCGACGGTCGATGAAGGTTTCGTCGATGGCGCCCTACCGCGAGGGATTCGTGGCCTCGTCGCCGACAGGGGCGTGGATTGTCGGAGGCGACGAGCGCCGGACGGCTGCGGCAGTAGTCTATGACGCTATTGTCGGGTCGGGGCTGCGCCGCCGCCCGCGCCGCCTCGAACTGTGGCTGACGTCGTCGGCCACAGAGCTTATGGTGGAGCTTTACGGCGACGGTGGCGATGAAGATGTCGGCTCGCGCGCCGTGGCCCGCTTCGCCGTCAGCGGAGAGCTCAATGCGCCGCTGACACTGCCGCTGATAACGCCGCGGCGAGCCCGCTGGCGTCTGAAAATCAGCGGCAAAGTTTCGCCCGACACTCTAATCTCTAAAATCTCGCTGCAATGACCGACATCAATGCCATAATAGCCGAAAACGAACGCCGCAAGGCTCTCGCCTCCGCCCCCTACGACCCTCTGACCGGCCAAGGATGCCTCGGTCCGCGACGCCGCGCGCTTTTCCTGGGTTCGGAAGCGTGGCTTCCCGAGGATATGCCTGACACTGCGGGCATGAGCGCCGCCGAAGCGATTGACACGCGCTTCCGCCATGATTTCGAATACTGGGCCGCGCGCTGCGCCACTATCCGCGACAAGCTCAGCGGCGCCGACGTCAGGCTGCGCCTCAACGCCGGCCAGCGCAAGGTTCTCGCCGCCCTCGAAAGACAGCGCCGGGCCGGAGAGCCGATGCGCATAATCATCCTGAAAGCGCGCCAATGGGGCAGCTCGACGTTCGTTCAGGTCTACATGGCCTGGATTCAGATTATCCACCGCCGCAACTGGAACTCGCTGATATGCGCCCACGTCAAGGACACCGCCATCACGATCCGTCGTATATATACGCGCCTTCTCGAAGGCTATCCCGACGCACTGTGGCGCGAGGAAAAAGAGGCGGCGTTCAGCGCCGTGGCCGGCTCGCAGAACAGCCGTCAGATTGCCGGACGCGGCGCCACGGTGACCGTCGGCAGCAGTGAGAACCCCGACTCATGCCGCGGCAGCGACATAGCGATGGCCCACCTGTCGGAGGTGGCGTTCTGGAAAGACTCTCGGCAGCATGCTCCCGAAGAGCTCGTGCAGGCGGCCGTCAGCGGTGTGGCGCGCATAGCGGATTCTCTCATAGTAATGGAGAGCACGGCCAACGGTGTCGGATCGTATTTCCATCGCGAATGGTTGCGGAGCGAGGCGGGGAAGAGCGACAAGACGCCGGTTTTCGTGGCGTGGCACGAGATCGAGATCTACCGCGAGCAGGTAGCCGACCCTGCGTGTCTATGGGCGGCGATGGACGACTACGAGCGCGGCCTGTGGGAGGCGGGGGTGACGCTCGAAGCGATAGCCTGGTACCATGGCAAGCGGCGCGAGATGTCGACCGACACGCGCATGAAGGCCGAATTTCCGTCGACTCCGGCCGAAGCATTCGCTTTCAGCGGCACGGGAGTGTTCACCAGCGCCGACGTCGGGCGCCTGCGCCTCGGATGCCGCGAGGGGAGCGTCAGCGACGGCCTGGAGGTGTGGGCCGTTCCCGAAAACGGAGCGGAATATGTCGTCACGGTCGATGTCGGCGGACGCTGCGACACGGCCGACTGGAGCGTCATCGCCGTGATGCGTCGCGGCGAACGGCCCGAGGTTGTGGCGCAATGGCGCGGCCACAGCGACCACGACCTGCTGGCGCGGCGCGCCGAAGAGATAGCGCGCCGCTACAACGAGGCGCTGCTCGTCGTCGAGAGCAACACCCTCGAATCGGCCTCTCCGGCCGGAGAGCCCTCGGTGGTGCTCAACCGACTCGTGCTGAGCTATCCCAATATTTATATGCGCACCGTCAGCGATGAATGGGGACGGCCGACGGCGATGCGCCGCGCGGGATTCCACACCAATGTCAAGACGAAAGCGTCGGCCATAACGCGGCTCATAGCCGCCGTGCGCGACGGCGCCTACACAGAGCGCAGCCACGAAGCCTGCAACGAGCTGCTGACCTACGAACAGCTTTCCAACGGCGGATGGGCTGCGCGACGCGGCTGTCACGACGACATTGTCATGACGCGCGCCATAGCTCTCGAGGTGATGGCCGCGACGACAGATGCGCCCGCGACTCCGGCTCTACGGCTCCCCTACTGGTAACGTGCGCGCGGATGGCAGCGCAGAATCTGCTCGCGTAGTGCTGTCGAATCGACGTGGAGATAGATTTCGGTTGTCGCTATCGACTCGTGGCCGAGCATCTGCTGTATGGCGCGCAGATTGGCGCCCCCTTCGAGAAGATGGGTGGCGAACGAGTGGCGCAGAGTGTGGGGCGAGATTTTGCGGCGTATGCCGGCGGTCTCGGCGAGCCGGCGGATTATATAGAAGACCATCACACGCGTCAGCGGCGCGCCTCGCCGGTTGAGAAACACCGTGTTCTCGGCCCCCGGCTTAATGGCGAGCGCCGCGCGTTCCCCTTTCAGATAATCGTTTATGGCGTCGAGGGCGACGGGCGATATCGGCACAAGCCGCTCTTTCGACCCCTTGCCCTCGACTATCACATAGCCTTTCTCGGGATAGAGGCGCGACAGTTCGAGCCCTACGAGCTCGCTGACGCGCAGCCCGCAGCTGTAGAGAGTCTCGATAATGGCGCGGTTTCGGGCCGCCTGTTCCGAGGCCGGATCGATGGCGGCTTCCATGGCGTCGATCTCGGCTACACTGAGAACTTCGGGGAGCTTGCGTCCGAACGTCGGCATCTCAAGGAGCACCGACGGATCGCGCTCGAGATAGTTCTCCATGACAAGATAATGGAAAAACGAACGGACGCCCGAGAGGATCCGCTTCTGCGAGCGTGCGGCGATGCCGAGGTCGTGGAGCGCGCCGGCGAAGAGACGCAGTGTGTCGAGGTCGACCGAGCGCAGCGCTATGCCGCTGTCGGCGAGATAAGAGAGCAGTTTGCCGACGTCGTCGGTATAGGCTTCGACGGTATTGTCGCTCATTCCGCGCTCAAGGCGCAGATAAGCGCCGAAGTTGTCGACGATGCGGCCGACGTCGCTGATCTCGCGTGTCATCTGAACCTGATTTCGTAGACAGTTCCGGGAAGGTCGCGCCGGCGCACGATGAATCCCTCGCGGCCGTCGGTGAACGCCTCGGTTCCTTCACGCTGTTCTGAGAGCTCTTTCCAGATGCTCATATCGTAGACAGCTGTCAGCAGGCTTTCCGACGATGCCCGTAATGCCTCGCCGCCATCGGCACCGCTACCGACAACGAGCAGACGCGAGTTTCCGCCATGGGAAAATTGAGCGGCAGCGCCGGCGATGTCGGGATCGATATGTCCGAGAGCCGCCACACTGTCGGCGCCGAGGCGCGCGGCAAGTCTGACGAGGCGCCGCGCACGCGGCGTCACCACGCTGTCGAAACAGTAGTAGGCCACCCGGCGGTCGCGCAGCGGCCCGGTGATCAGCTCATAGGCCAGCGGCGAATGAACGCCGAAGCCGCGCGACGTGCGGTAGCGCCGCAGAAAGCCGGTCATTTCGACGCGGCCGGCTCTTCTTCGTCGCGCCGGCGGCAGAACAGCCAGCAGCCGAGAGCGGCGGCCAGTCCGACATAGATGAGGATTATCGCTACGCGGGCCCAGATGTCGGTCACACGCACCGATTCGGGATCGAACCACATCTCGATGGTGTGGGTGCCTGCGGGCACGTTCATAGCGCGCAGAACATAGTTGACACGGGCTATATCGGCCGGCTTGCCGTCGATGGTGGCGTGCCAGCCCCAGGGGAAGTAGACTTCGGAGAACACTGCGACACCGCCGCTGCGCGTGTCGACCTTATAGGTCAGGCGGTTCGGCGCGTAGGAGGTCTCGAAGATGGTGTCGCCCGGAGCGGCGGCCTGAGGCTTCGACAGGACAGAGGCAAAACGTTTGTCGGCGACGGCGGTGGTGCGCAGGTCGATGGCGCTCAGCGCCGCCATCTCGTTGTCGGCATTGTCGACAAACTTTAGGTCGCTGACGAGCCAGGCGTTACCCTGAGCCTCAGGATTCTCGAGCACCTGCCCGTCGGGAGTAACGATATACTTGGCATTAAGCATATTGACCACATTGAGATCGGCCTCGGAGGGTTGCCCCTGAGCCACGGCGCGCAGATGGGCGTCGATGAGATCCTGATAGCGCGTCAGCTTGGCAGCATGGTATCCGCCGATCATCTTGTGGTAGTAGCTCGGATCGGCCGAGTCGAAGCGCCCCATGTCGAAGACACGGTAGTTCATGGCCGTGTCGGCCAGAATCTGGCGGTCGGCGTCGGTCATCGCTATCGGAGGGCCGACGGTCAGCCGGCGGGCGACGAAACTGTCGTGGTTGAGATAGCGCTTGTCGGCCATATAGAGGTCGCCGCAGATGAGCACGCCGATAACTACGGCGGCCACAGCCACCGACAGCTTGCGACGCATATAGAAGAAGATCACGCAGAGGCCGATAATGACAATCAGCATCGAACGCAGCGAGTCGGCCTCGACAAGCGAATTGCGCAGCGACGTGACAGCCGCATAGATCGAGGGAGACTGGAGCGAGAAGGCCTGAGCCGTAGCGCTGTCGTAGCCCTCGGCGGCAAGCTGTTCGGCGATCATGCTGTCGATGAGACGGTCGTTGTCGCTGATGGGGGTGCCGTAGATTTCGGGCCAGATGACGCCCAACATGCAGAAAGCAAGCGTTATGCCGAACGACCAGAGCAGCGGCTTGCGGTAGGTTTTAAGCTTCTCGGCGTCGGCGGTGAATATCTGCTGAAGAGCCATGGCTGCCAGCAGCGGCATGGTGAAGCCGGCGATAACGAGGATACTCTCCACCGTGCGGAACCGGCTATACATCGGGATATAGTCGATAAACAGGTCGGTGAACCACATCATGTGGCGCCCCCAGGCAAGGAATATCGACAGAATGGTCAGCACGACGAGCATCCATTTCATCGGGCCGCGCACGATAACGACGCCCAGTAGGAACAGGGCGAAGATCAGAGCGCCGACGTAGACGGGGCCGTTGGTGCCCTCGGGATCGCCGAAATACTGGCTCATATAGCTGAGATACTGCGCCTCGGCAGGCCCTATCTCCCCCTTGGCTGCTTTCTCGCGCGCCTCGGGGAGGTCGGCGAGGGTCAGCATCGTCATCTGTCCCTTCTCGGGCTTGACGCTGGCGCCCCCCTTGATGTTGGGAATCAGCAGCGAGAAGGTCTCGGAGGGCTGATAGCTGTATTGCGTGATATAGTCGCGGTCGAGTCCGGCAGTGGCCTGCGAAGCCTCGTCGACGGCGCGCGTCAGCTCGCTGTGGCCGCCGCGCATGCTCTCTTTCGAATATTCGTAGGTGTTATAGAGACTCGGCAGGTTGGCCGTGACAGCCAGCAGGGCGGCAACGGCAAGAGCGCCGGTGGCCTTGGCCCAGCGCGCCGTCCGGTTGGCGCGTATGTCACGGATGGCATAGACGATGACAAAGCCGAGAACCACGGGCAGGAAATAATAGGTCATCTGAACGTGGTTCGACGAAATCTGCATCATGGCGAAGAGCGCTGCCAGCGCCGACCCGGCCAGATAGCGGCCGCGGTAGGCAAGCACTATGCCGGCTATCGTCGGGGGGATATATGCCAGCGTGACGAACTTCCATATATGACCGGCACCGATGATAATGAGGAAATAGCTCGAGAAGCCGTAACCGATGGCGGCGATCAGCGCCACCCACCAGCGCATCCTGAGCGCCAGCCCGAGGATGAAGAATCCTATCATCATCATCGCCAGCAGATTGGCCGGAGAAGGGAGTCCGAGCCCCATGACAGTGTTGATCCAGCCGAAGAGGCGCCCCGACGGATAGTCGGGCGAAATCTGGAACGTTGGCATACCCGAGAAGAGCGAGCCGGTCCAGAGCGGCTTCTCGCCGGTAGCCTCGGCATAGGCTTTCGCCTCCTGGCCTATGGCGATACCCTGCTGGGTGTCGTGCTGCCGCAACACATTTCCCTGGGCGGCGTCGGGATAGAAATAGACAAAAGCCACCACCGCAATGATGACCACCGACGCCAGCGACAGCCACAGGCTGCGCGACGACGCCAGAGCGCGCAGGCGCCCGCGGGCAGTGTCGAGAACCTTGCTCATAGCCTCAGTCGACAGGAGTTACGGCGGCGGGAGCTTCGGTAGCCGACCCCTCCTGCTTCTTATCGGTTTTGGTCGAATCGCTGTCGGCTTTTGCGCGCGGAGCCGGCTCGTCGTCATCTTCGGCGACGATCTGAGTGGCGTCGTAGTCGCTCAGAGCCAGACGGAACTCCTTGAAAGCAGCCTCGAAGTCGACCTTCGGGTTGACATCCATGGCGCGGGCGAAAGCCGAACGCATATCCTCGGGATTCTCGTCGACGACGATGCCATAGACATCGACATACTTGCGTATGATCTCGAGGTCGCCGTTGCGGTCGCCGCGTTTTACGGCGTCGTTATGGAGCTGGAGGAACGCCAGCAGCAGCGCTACATTCTCGTCGGGCGTCAGCTCGTCGAGATAGAGAGCCATGGAATCGGCCGCAGCAGCCACAGCGGCAATGTCGCCGCTCTCCATTGCGCTTGTCAGAGCCTCTGAAGAACTCTCGACGGCGGCATCGGTGTCGGAATCACGATGGCCGTTGCCGCAGGCCGCTGTCAGCGACAGCAGAGCGCCGACAAGGCCGGCTATAAAGATTTTTTTCATAATCAAAGGGTTTTACAACCTGCAAATTTACTCATTCTTTTCAGAAAACCCGCCCTTACGCCCTCTACACTGCAAAAAAACGCCAAAAAATTTGCAGGGACGAAAAAAAGCGCTTACCTTTGCAGCGCAAAGCAACGGGGTATTAGCTCATCTGGCTAGAGCGCGACACTGGCAGTGTCGAGGTGAGCGGTTCGAGTCCGCTATACTCCACCAACAGCGAATTTGGAGTGAATCCGAGTTCGCTTTTTTGTTGTCTCGCTACAAAAGATTATATTTGTTCTTCATATTTTGCCGCACACAGATTTCTATAAAACAAGCTTATTCTACCATTATCTATTTAACGTGGGATGCACGCTCGTGCATCCGCTGATACTCAATGCCAAACGTAGCGCGCGCAGTCACGCAACCGGCGTTGGCCAAAGACTCGCGGCTACTCTTTGTCGGAGATGTTGATTCTGATATGTCAAGAGGACAGCAGGATGGAGCTTTACTGGCGGAAGAGATGGCTGAAGGTCAGGAGGATGTCGCGGCCGAAGGCCTGCAGAGGGGTTATCAGGGGGGTGAAGGCGGGGATGTTTTCAGGGACGAACACGCGCAGCGTGGCCGGGCGGCATTCGAGAACGAACCGCTCGCCGAGGCTTTCGACCGGCTCTCCGTCGATATGAGATATGTCGTCGGAAAGACTGGTTATCGTCAGCGATGAGGTGCGGATCATGTCGACACCGGCATTGCTGCCGAGAGTCCCGGCCATCATGTCGAGGCCGAGGCGCACGGCCGACAGCGGATTGTCGGAATGGAGAATCAGAACGTCGAAAAGGCCGTCGAGCATCGAGGCGCCCGGGGCGATATAGGCGTTGTTGCCGTATTGCGAAGCATTGCAGACGGCTACGAGCAAAGCCTTGTGGGTCACTTCCGAGCCGTTGGCGGTTATGGTGTAGGTCTGCGGGCGGTAGTTCCGGAATGTCTCGAGGGCCGACTGGAAATATGAGAACAGGCCGCGGCGGTTTTTCCGGGCAAAGCGCTCGCTGACCGCGGCGTCGAAGCCGACGCCGAAGGTGCAGAAGAACGGGCGGCCGTTGACGCTGCCGGTGTCGACGTCGAGCGTGCGGCCGCCGGCTATGATGTCGAGCGAGGCGACATTGTCGACGGGAATGTTGAGATGGCGCGCCAGGCCGTTGCCTGAGCCACAGGGAATTATTCCGAGGGCAGTCGCCGTTCCGCAGAGGGCGCGGGCAGTTTCGTTGACCGTTCCGTCGCCTCCGGCGGCTATGACAGCGTCATAGCCGTCAGCGGCGGCTTCGGCGGCAAGAGTTGTGGCGTGACCGGCATATTCGGTCGGGCATGTCTCGACCGTCCAGTCCGGGCCGAGACGCACCGCCAGAGCCTCGCCGAGGCCCTGCTTCGAACGCGTTCCCGAAATGGGATTTACTATGAGCCGGCAGCGTTTCAACCCTTCGGCTTATAGACACGGAAATAGAGATATGCCGGATCGTCGCGTCCGGGCAGCTTCACTTTCACCACGGTCAGCGGGCCGAGCATTGCGCTGTCGAGAATCTGCTCGACCTGAAGATAGTTTGTCAGGAACTGCTCGATATCGCTGTCGATGACGACCTCGAAGGGGTCGGAGGTGTCAACCCCCTTGCCCGAACGGAAAATGGCGTCGCAGAGCTGGTTGACGCGTTCTGAGGCATTATCTTTCATGGCCGTGTCGCCGGTATTGTAGGCTCCTGCAAAGGCCCGGAACAGCAGTGTCAGATTCGTAGGGTCGTCGGCAAGAGCTTTTCTGCACAGGGGCATCATCTCGTCGAAGCGGCGCTCGGCGCGCAGGGCGTTGATGGTGTCGTAGGAACGCGGCAGAGCGGCATATCCCGGAGCGAAGACAGCACCGTAGTAGACAATGTCGATCTGGTCGGGGGTCAGCGTGGTGTCGCCGGCCACGAAACGCTCAACCAGAGCACTTCTTTCGGGAGTGTTCATGGCGGCGTAGTCGACTTTGGCCGAAACCGTGGCTACGGCGAGCAGGGCTGTCAGCGAGGCAAGGATTCTTAGTTTCATTGTATGCATCTAAAATTTAGAATGGAGAATTTAGGATTTAAAATTAATGCTTATTCCCTATTTTCGGATCGCGCATCATCGGCGACGGATCGCGGTAGGTTTCCACAATGCGGAGAATAGTCTTCGGGATGTCGGTATTGTCGCGCATGGCCGAGAATTCCTGAGCGCCGACACCGAGGGCGAATACAGGCACGGGGTTACCTGTGTGGTGAACCGACGTCCAACCGGCTCCGGTAGTGGCGTCGATTATCTCGAAAGCCTTCATTGTCAGGGGATCGAAACGGGCGTAGAGGGTTTCGGTATCTTCTGCGTCACGGTCGACGAACACTTTTCTGTAAGCTTCCTCAAGAGCTTTCTCCTGCTCTTCGCTTACGGGAATGGCCGACCACAGGCCGAGGTTTTCGGCAAGCATGGAGCGGATGTCATCCCAGCCGTAGACGCGGCGCTGGCGCAGCATATTCTTGATCATCTCGGCCATCTTATCTTTCGACATTTTCTGGGCCGAGAGCAGTCCCATACGGGCCATATAGCCCGAGGCAGTATTGCCGACAGTCATGCCGCCGGTCTCGTGGTCGGCGGTGACAACGATGAGCGTTTCGTCGGGATGGGCCTTGTAGAAGTCGACCGCACGCTGCAGAGCCTTGTCGAATTCCTCGACGTCGGCGATAACCGTGGCTGCGTCGTTGGCGTGGCCGGCATGGTCAATGGCACCCCCTTCGACCATCATGAAGAACTGGTCGGGACTGACCTTTCCGAGATGGGCCAGAGCGGCGCCCGTCATGTCTGGCAGACGCATGGCGCCTTCGGAAGCCTCTATGGCATAGCCTATCGAGTTGGGGCTGAGAGTGTCGGTAGAGAGCAGCATTATCTTGCGCGAACCCGAGGCTGCGAGAGCATCGAGACCGCGCACGACATCATATCCGTTGCGGGCAAGCTCGGGCAGCAGATCGGTAGGGCGTCCCGACTTGTCGCGCAGACCGCGCAACCCGGCGCCGGCAAGAAACTCATAGCCGCTGCGGGCGGCCTGGATACCGATGTCGTAGTATTGGCCGCGCTGCGGCACATGTGCGTAGAAAGCTCCCGGAGTAGCATCGTCGATAGCCACCGACGTGACAAGCCCCACACCGTAGCCGAGTTGCTGGAGCCGCGCTGCGAGCGAGCCGGCGGCGACGGTGTCGGGGGTGACGCCAAGCATTCCGTTGGCGGTCTTGCGGCCGCTGGCGAGGGCCGTTCCGGCTGCGGCGCTGTCGGTCACAGGGCTTGA
This sequence comes from Prevotella sp. CAG:1031, assembly GCA_000431215.1. Classification (GTDB taxonomy): domain Bacteria; phylum Bacteroidota; class Bacteroidia; order Bacteroidales; family Muribaculaceae; genus CAG-1031. The sequence continues at coordinate 68,776 of HF985619.1, read as the reverse complement.
GGCGCTGTAGGTCGTGGCCAGCGATGCTACGGGGAATGTCATCATTGTCAGAGCGCTGTCACCCCGGGCGCTACGGGCGCTCGCGGCCGACATAACCTGACCGTGGCCCATTCCGTCGCCAATGAAATAGAAAATATAATAGGGAGCGGCGGCGTGGAGAGCCACGACAGCCGTAAGCGTAAACAGAAATGTGAGAATTCGCTTTTTCATCATGATATTAAAATGTCGGATTGATTGTTAATGTTCAGCATCGGGTCGATAAATTCGCGCGAATTGGCCAGCCGCGGCACTTTGCGCTGGCCGCCGAGCTTGCCCGTCGACGCGAGCCAAGCGTCGAACAGCCCTTTCCGGGCCACGACGACCTCGGGAGGCGCCAGAAATATGTCGGCGGTGCGTTTGGCCTGATAATCGCTGTTGCGGGCTTGCAGCGCGGTGTCGAGACGCCGGGCGAATTCGTCGAGCGAACGCGGCGCCCGGCTGAATTCGACGAGCCACTGATGGCGTCCGCGGCTATGGTCGCCGGCATAGACGGGGGCCGCGGTATAGTTGGCCACGTCGCAGCCGAGGGCGCGGCACACTTCCTCAATGGCGCCGTCGGCGTTGCTGACCATCAGCTCTTCGCCGAAAGCATTGATGAAATGGCGCGTGCGCCCCGCTATGGTTATCTTCAGAGGATCGGTCGAGCAGACGCGCACAGTGTCGCCGATTTCATAGCGCCAAAGGCCGTTGACCCCAGATATGACAAGGGCATAGGTCTTTCCCGCCTCGACCTCCCATGACGGCAGAAGACGCGGTTCAGGCCGTCCGACCTGATCGAGCGGCATAAACTCGTAGAACGTTCCGGCATCGAGCAGCATCAGCATGGCGCGGTCGGCCGGATTGTCCTGAACGGCGAAAAATCCCTCCGAAGCGTTATAGTTCTCGAGATAGCGCATCCGCGAAGGATCGGTGATGCGGCGGTATTGCTCGCGGTAGGGGCCGAAAGCTATTCCGCCGTGGAAAAACACTTCGAGCCGCGGCCATACATCGTGGATCGTCTCGGCGCCGGTATGCTCGAGAACGCCTTTCAACACTGTCAGGAACCACGACGGCACACCCGAAATATTCGTTATGTCGCGGCGACGGGCCGAAGCCTCGATCAGAGCCGGAAGCTTCAGGCGCCAGTCGGCCATCAGCGCTATGTCGCGCCGGGGCACACGCAGCAACCCGGCTCCCGACGGCATCGAATCTATAAGGTTGGCGCTGAGGTCGCCGACTCTGACACCGCGCGGAAGCGTCAGCTCATTGGCGAAGCTTCCGCCGAGAATGAAAGCGCGTCCGTCGAGAAGCGAACTGTCGGGGTAAGCTTCGAGATAATGGGCCACGCTGTGGCGCGTGCCTCGGAAATGAGTGCGGCGCAGGCTTTCGTCGGTCACCGGGATATACTTGCTCTTGCCGTCGGCAGTGCCCGACGACTGGGCGAAACGGCGCGTCACTCCGGGCCAGAGCACATCGGCCTCACCGGCGATCATGCGCATGACCAGCGGACGCAGCCGTTCGTAGCTGACAGGCTGAGGAACGGCCTGAATGAAATCTTCGTATGATTCGACACGTGCGAAACCGTGGTCGCGCCCCCAGAGTGTCGGGCGGGCGAGCCTCACCATCCGGGCGAGCTCGGCGCGCTGAACCTCTTCGAGGCGCCCTTTCCACGAACGGGCCTCTCGAGCACGGGCCGTCAGCGGCCCCCGGAGTAATCGCGTCAGAAATCCCATATTCGGCAAAGATACATAAAAACTGCCTTATAAGTTTATAAGATTTATAAAACTTATCGGACGTCCCGGATCAGAGCGGACGGTAGGCGATGCGGGCCGGGAAGCGGAGCGCGGCGGCGACGCGGCGGATGTCGTCGGGAGTGACGGCGCGGTAGCGGGCCATGACGTCGGCGCGGGTTTCACCGTGCATCTCGTCGAGGGCGAGAGTCGAGGCGCGTGTGGCCAGATCGATATTGCTGAAAGTGTCGGTGCTGACGAAACGGTTGAAAGCGCGCTGAAGCTCGCGCTCGCCGACGCCGTCGGCGGCTATTGCGGCTATCTGTCGCTCAAGGGCGTCGAACGCGCGCTTTTCGGCGTCGGCGCCCGACTGCAGCAGTCGTCCCGACAGAAGCAGGTAACCGGGTTCCTCACTGCCGGCCACGCTGGCGTCGGCCGTCGAAAAGAGGTCGCCGGGCATCACGAGCCGGCGGTACATGCGGCTGGCGTTGCCGTTGGCGAGCACGTCGGTCAGCAGGTCGAAGGCGGGGAAGTCGGGATCGGCCTGACCGCACATCGGATAGGCGACGAAGAGGGCTGTCTGAGGCACGCGCCCCTCCATCTCGGAATATGAGGCTTCGGTGCGCGGCGGCTCGGCGGGATAGCGGCGCGGAGCTATCTCGCGGCGCGGAATGTCGGAAAACCATTTCTCGACGAGCTCGCGGACGCGCTCAGGCCCGACACTGCCGGCCACGGCGAGCACGGCGTTGTTGGGAGCATAATGGCTGAAGAAGAATTCCTTGACACGCTCCATAGTGACCCCCTCGATGTCTTCGATGGCGCGTCCGATTGTCGGATAGCGGTAGGGGTGGACGCTGTAGAGCATCGAGCGCAGGCGATGGCTGAGGTCGCCGTAGGGCTTGTTGAGGCAGACCTGTTTGAATTCCTCGATAACGACGTTGCGCTGCACTTCGAGGCTCTTCTCGCTGAAGGCCAGCTCGAGCATACGGTCGCTCTCGAGCCAGAGCAGCGTCTCGAGATTCACGGCCGGGGCGATGTCGTGGAAACAGGTGAAGTCGTTCGATGTCCAGGCGTTGTTGACACCTCCGGCGCGCTCGATGGCGGCGTCGAACGAGGGTATGTTTCTCGAGCCGCCGAACATGAGGTGTTCGAACAGATGGGCGAGACCCGTCGACGAAGGGTCTTCGTCGCGGGCGCCGACATTATAGAGAATGTTGACGGCAGCCATGGCCGTCGTGGGATCGTGGGCGACAACGACGCGCAGGCCGTTGTCGAGGGTGAAGCGCGTCGTCACTTCACAACCTTCATTGAGATTATGCGGATGTCGTCGACCGGACGGTCGCCCTGATCGGTGGCGGCGTTCTCGATGCGTTCGATGGTGTCCATGCCCGAGAGCACTTCGCCGAAGACAGTATAGGCGCCGTCGAGATGCGGAGCACCCCCTTCGTTGATATATGCCTCGCGCTGGGCCGGAGTGTAGGCGAAAGTCCCGGCCTCGGCTTCGGCGCGCTTTATGAGCTCCTGACGCAGAGTTTCGAGGCCTTCGCGGTCTTTATTGCGCATGAGAGTCTTTATCGAGTCGTTGTTCTCGCGGGCGAGGCGGTCGAAAGCGGCTTTGGTGCGTTCGTAGCCGGCACGTTTCTCCATCTGGTCGAGCTCGGCGGCTGTGAACTTGCGGCCCGTGACGACATAGAACTGCGAACCGCTCGAACGGCGCTCGGGATTGACGTTGTCGCCGGTGCGGGCTGCGGCGAGGGCACCGCGGCGGTTGACATGGGTGGGGCAGAGAATCTCGGCCTCGACAGTGTAGCCGGGATCGCCCGCGCCGAGCATTTTTCCCTTGGGAGCGTTGCGGCTTTCGGGATCGCCGGTCTGAACCATGAAGTCTTTGATGACACGGTGGAAGAGCAGTCCGTTGTAGAATCCGTCGCCGACGAGCTTCAGGAAGTTATCGCGGTGGCGCGGCGTGTCGTTATAGAGGCCGATCATGAAGTTGCCGGCGGTTGTCTCGACGGCCACACGGGTCATCGACGGTGTTTCAGGAGTTGTAGCGTTCATTGAAATTGAAAATGTCAGGATGGCGGCGACGGCCGCCGTGAATATTTTTTTCATTGTCAAATTAGGATTGTCGGACGTCAGAGGGCGTGTTCAACAACAACGCAGTCGACGAGGGCGTGGTTTGTCGAGATATTCATGTTCTCGTCTTCGGGGAGATAGCGCAGCTCTACGGTGTGTTCGCCGGCGCTGAGCGGCAGCCTGACGGTGTTCGACATTCCCCAGTCGGGCCAGTTGGCCACTCCGCGCGTCGGCATTACGGCCGTGCCGGCCTTGACGCCGTCGACGAAGACTGCGCGGACACAGCATTTGTTCTCGGTGTTGACCGGGCCGTTGCCGTTGGCATAGCGGAAAGCGAGAGTATATTCACCGGGAGCGTCGACGCGGATAACGGCCTTGGCCGGAGCCGACGTGCGGTCGATCTCGACAAAGCCGCGGTGGCTGCCGTCGAGGCTCTCGCGGGCCGGATAGCTGATTTCGGGAGATTCCATGGCATCACCCTCGCCCGAGAATTCGAAACGGGCGCGCCTGCGCGTTGAGCGCGGCTCAGAGGCGAAACCGGGAATACCCTCAGCCGAGACCCCGTAGACCTGCCAGACTCCCGACTGACGGCCAACGGGCCAGGAAGTGCGGCGCGTATGGCCGACTTCGTGGCCGTCCTGCAGAACGACATATTCGGCGATATATTCTATCGGATTCCAGACGAGATTGCCGTCTTCGAGCCATGCCACAGGTGTCAGCGGAGCCTTCTTGTTGGCGGTGGCGCGGATTCCCATCACCGGAATAGGTTTGTTGTCCATCTCGACGACAATGTCGCAGGTTCCGCGGAGCTTCTTAGCCGGAATAAGCTCGCCGGGGGCGAGCGGCTTGCCGTTGAGAGTCATCGAGGCCACATTGCAACCGTAGCCCCTGACGGTGATGTTCAGCGTCGCTCCGCGGTAGCTGATGTTGTCGAGCGAGCGCTCGCCGCGGAAGGCCTCGGGCACGAACGGCTTTATCAGCAGTCCGTCGGCCTCGTAATGGAGACCGAAGAGAATCTTCATTGTCAGGGCGAGGTTGCCGGAGAGCGACCAGAGCATGTTCGACGAGTTCAGCTCGGTGAAATAATCGCCGTTGTCGAGATTGAAATTCTCTTTGTTGGTGGCAAACAGAGCGGCCGGACGGACAACCGAGCCGATGCCCTCGACCACACCGTCTTCGTTGCCGGCCTTGGCCTGCGCCAGAGTCCAGTAAGAGGCCACGAAAGGCCAGAGGGCATTGTTGTGGTAGCTCGGCATGTCGGCAATCTGCGGGAAGAAGATTGCCGGGCCGTAAGGGGTGGTCGGATTGTTCTCCGAGAACTGCTTCTGCCGCTTTTCGGGAGCGATGTCGTAGAGAATGGACAGAGCGAGCCCGAGAGTCTCGGCGCGCGGGTTGACGATCATGGCGTCGCGGCCGTAGGTATACATGCCCCACAGTCCGAGACGGTCGACGTAGAACGTGCGGTCGATAGCCTCGGCGAGCTTCGCCGACTCCTTGAAGTAGCTCTCGGCCTCGGCCTTGTGGCCGAGAATGCGGGCCATCTCGCCGACAGCCTTCAGGGCGGCGGCATACATGACGTTCGTTCCCATAGCCTCGCTCTGCGATATGTCGGCGGTCTGCATCCAGCGCGGATAGCTCTGCTCGCGCCAGTCGATAAACGACGTTTCTCCCTTGACGAGGCCGCGTTCGCTGCGCACCGTAGCGTCATCTTTGGCTATCGAGCGCACGGCGATGGGATAGACCTTCTCAAGCCACTCGCGCGAGCCTGTAACCTTATAGATTTCCCACGCGGCGAGCACCCACACCATTCTGTCGGTCGACACGGGCCACGCGCCGCCCGAACCGGTGTCCTGGATTATCTGGCCCGAGGGATTGACCTTCTTCATCAGCGAAATCATCGAGGCCTCGGGCTGGAGCACCGCCATCGACAGGATTATCGAATAGCTGACGTCGCGTGTCCACACTCCGGCCCATTCCTTGCCGGTGCGCAGCGTTGTGTCGGGCTCGACGGCATTGACCATCTCGTCGAGGCCCATGTTGAACACGGCCTGATGGAGACGGTTCGGCGTCGTCAGACGCGGATAGGCGCTCAGGTCGTTCTTGCGCTTCCATGTCTGTTCGACAGGCATGAAATAGTGGGGGCGTCCCTTATATGTCGAGCGAATCTCGTAGGGACTGACGGCCCATGCCTTGAACTCGTCCTGATAGAGCGTGTCGCCCTGCCAGCGGTAGGCATCGGTCTCGACTATAGTGCGGGCGCCGGGCGCCGCGAAAGCGACAGCGGCCGCTGCGGCCACCGCCGGAAGAAAGAGAAAGCGTTTCATAATGGCGCAAATTTAACGAATTTCCCCGGGATTTCAATAGCCGCTTCAACTGTCGCCTCCGTGGAGGGCTTCGAAGACGAGAGCGGCACGGGCCGGGCCGACAACGTCGGCCAGAGCGTCGAGATCGGCTTCGGAGATTCGCTTGAGACTCTTGAAGCGGCGAAGCAGGGCCGTGCGCGATGCTTCGCCGACCCCCTTGATCGAGTCGAGGCGGCTGACGGTCTGCCCCTTCGAGCGACGGTTGCGGTGGTGGGTTATGCCGAAACGGTGGGCCTCGTCGCGCAGATGCTGGATAACGCGCAGGGTCTCGGAATTCTTGTCGATATAGAGCGGAACGCTGTCGCCGGGAAAATAGATTTCTTCGAGACGTTTGGCAATGCCGACAACGGCGATGGTGCCGTGGAGGCCGATCTCGTCGAGTGCCTCTACGGCTGCGCTGAGCTGCCCTTTGCCGCCGTCGACGACTATGAGCTGGGGCAGGTCGATGCCTTCTTCCATGAGGCGTGTGTAGCGGCGTGTCAGGATCTCTTTCATCGAGGCGAAGTCGTCGGCACCGACAACGGTCTTGATATTGAAATGGCGGTAGTCG
>HF985619.1:45000-61977 GCA_000431215.1 Prevotella sp. CAG:1031 | reverse complement strand
CGACGCTACTGGGTTGGTGCCCTGAATGTTGGAGTTGTCGAAGCACTCTATATGGCGCGGCTGACTGTCAAGACGGAAGTCGAGACGCATCCGTTCCATCAGGCGCTCGGTGTGCCTTCCGGGGTCAGTACGTTCGAGATTCCTGAGCATATCAACCTTATATTGTCGCGCATTTTTCTCGCTGATTGCCAGCAACTTAGCTTTATCGCCGCGCTGAGGGACAGTGAAAGTCACTCCTTCAGGCTCGACGTCGGGGAGCTCACGCACGACAACTTCGCGATAGTCGGCTCCAAGACGGCTTTTTATCTCGTTCATGGCCAGCGACAGAACGGCGGCGACAGGCTCTTCGAGCCGGCGCTTGTATTGCAGCGTCATGGCGCGCACAACCGATCCGTGGCGAACATGCACGTAGTTGACAAAAATGTCGCGGCCGTCGTCGTCGACGCCGAACACATCGATCTCGCCGATCGTTCGGCTCACTATCGAGCTGTGGGCCTCATAGCGGGCGAGCATATCATATTTGACCTTAAGCTCCTGAGCTTCCTCGAAGCGGAGGGCGGCGGCAAGACGCTCCATCTCGCTGCGGAGAAATGCCATCAGTCCGGCCACGTCGCCGCTGAGAATCTGCCTGACGCGCTCGACCTGTCCCATATATTCGTCGTGGTCGACCTTCCCGACACACGGTCCTCCGCAACGCTTCAGATGATATTCGAGACAGAGGCGTCCGCGCCCCCCGGCCACATAGTCGGGAGAGAGCGGCAGGCGGCAGGTGCGCAGCGGATAGAGATCGTCGATAAGGCCGAGCACGGTCTTGGCCACGGCGGTGTTGGCGTAGGGGCCGTAGTAGCGTCCGCCGCCGCGCTCGCGGTCGCGCGTCAACATGACGCGCGGAAAATATTCATTGGTGACGACGATCCAGGGATATGACTTGTCGTCTTTGAGCAGCACATTATAGCGCGGCTTATATTCCTTGATCATCGACGCCTCGAGGTTGAGGGCGTCCTGCTCGGTCGGCACAACGATATACGACATATCGGCAATGGCCCGCACGAGCAGATTCGTGCGCACCACGTCGTGGGTGCGGTTGAAATACGACGACACCCTGCGCTTGAGATTCTTCGCCTTGCCGACATATATGACCGTGCCCTCGGCGTCGTAGTAGGTGTAGACGCCGGGGGTGTCGGGCAACACGGCTATCTTGTTGCGCAACGCCTCTGATTTTTTATGCATCGCCATACCGTATATAACAATCTCCGGAAGAAAAATTCCCCGACGAAGGCCGGGGAATCAAAGATGGGTCAATAGGTAATCAGCGACGTGACCTCGACATCAGCGGGCATAACCTTGCGGCCGCCCAGATCCGACAGTTCGACAATGAAGCTGATGTAAATCTTCGCCGGATTGAGACTCTTGATGAGTTCGTAGGCGGCGAGCATCGTTCCGCCGGTTGCAAGGAGATCGTCGTGGATAACGACAACATCGTCGGGAGTGATGGCATCAGCGTGGATCTCGATGGTGTCGGTGCCATACTCTTTGGCGTAGGTTTTCCTGACGGTGTTGGCCGGAAGCTTGCCCGGCTTGCGGGCCGGCACGAATCCGGCGCCGAGTTCGTAGGCGAGAATCGAGCCGCCGATGAAACCACGGCTTTCGATGCCGACAACCTTCGTCACACCGCGGTCGCGGTAGATGCGGCTCAGCTCTGTGCCGATAGCGTGGAGGGCGGCGGTGTCCTTGAAGGCAGTGGTCAGATCCCTGAACAGAATACCCTTTTTAGGGAAATCCTGAATGTCGCGGATTTTGCTTTTGATTTCGTCCATAATGTAATGGCTTTTACTATTTTAAGGTTAAGAATTTCAATGTTCCACGTGAAACAATTCTCTGTTCAACGCCCCAAGAGAAGAAGGAGGATCGAGACGTCGGAAGGGCTTACTCCGGGAATACGCGACGCCTGTCCGACGGTCTCCGGATCGATGGCGGCAAGCTTCTGGCGAGCCTCGGTCGAGAGCGCTTTCAAAGCGGCATAATCGAGCTTGCCGCGAAGCTTGACATCGTCGAGCCGCAACAGCTTGTCGGCAAGCTGACGCTCACGCTCGATATATCCGGCGTATTTGACCGCCACCTCTACGCTCTCGATTATCTCGTCGCGGCGGACTACCTCAACGTTCTCTTCGATAAACCTTGAAAGCTCAGGCGACGCCTCGCAGAGTGAGGTGATGGCAACTCCAACACGACGCAACAGCGCTACCATCGGCTGAGACTGGCTTATCGGAGTCTCGCCGCAACGCTCAAGCATAGGGTTGGCCTCGTCCGGGGTCAGACGCGCCGTCTCGAGGTACTCGCGAAGGAGGTCGGCCTGACGGTATTTCGAGCGACATAGTTCCATGCGCTCTTCTGTGGCGAGACCGACTTCATAGCCGATATGGGTCAGGCGCGCGTCGGCATTGTCCTGGCGAAGCAATATGCGGTATTCTGCGCGCGAGGTGAACATGCGGTAAGGTTCGTCGACCCCCTTTGTGACAAGGTCATCGATAAGCACGCCGATATAGGCCGTGTCGCGCGCGAGCACCAACGGCGGCATACCGTCGACAGCGCGTGCGGCATTGACTCCGGCAACGAGTCCCTGACCTGCGGCTTCCTCATAACCGGTAGTACCGTTTACCTGACCGGCGAGATAGAGACCGACGACGAGCTTGCTTTCGAGAGAATGGCGCAACTGCGTCGGGTCGAAAAAGTCATATTCGATAGCATAGCCGGGGCGGAAAATGTTGGCGTTGGCAAGCGCCGGAATAGTTGCGAGCGCTTCGACCTGAATGTTTATAGGGAGCGACGACGAGAAGCCGTTGAGATAATATTCGGTAGTCGTTTCGCCCTGAGGCTCGAGAAAGAGGTGATGGGAATCTTTGTCGGCGAAGGTCACGATCTTTGTCTCGATACTGGGGCAATAGCGCGGGCCTATGCTCTGAATCTGTCCGTTGTATAGCGGCGAATCGGGCAGTCCGGCGCGGAGAATGTCGTGAGTGGCCGTAGAGGTGCTGACGGTGTAGCACGGGCGCTGGCGCAACTCGCGGCGCACATCGGGGAGGAACGAGAACTTATGGAAATCACCGTCGTCGCCGGGCTGCGGCGTAGCGAGCGAGAAGTCGATAGTGCGTCCGTCGATACGCACCGGCGTGCCGGTTTTCATGCGGCCCACGGTAAGCCCGAGGTCGCGGAGCTGTTCTGTCAGCCCTCGGGCAGGCGGTTCGGCAACGCGGCCCCCTTCAATCATTACTCGGCCTATGTGCATCAGTCCGTTAAGAAATGTTCCGGCTGTCAGCACAACTGCCTTGGCCGAAAACTCAACCCCCATGGCAGTTCTGACACCGCAAACCCTGTTCCCGTCGAGAATCAGAGAAGTTACGGAATCCTGCCACATCTCAAGATTGTCGGTCTGCTCGAGCATCTCGCGCCACAGGGCCGAGAAGCGCATGAGGTCGCTCTGACTTCGCGGACTCCACATTGCCGGGCCTTTCGAGCGGTTGAGCATACGGAACTGAATAGCCGTGCGGTCGGTTATGATACCCGTGAGACCTCCGAGAGCGTCGATTTCGCGCACTATCTGCCCCTTGGCGATACCGCCGATAGCGGGATTACAGCTCATCTGGGCGATCTTCGTCATGTCGATGGTTATGAGCAGCGTGCGCGCTCCCAGACGGGCCGCTGCATGGGCCGCCTCACAGCCGGCATGACCGGCGCCGACAACAATAACGTCGTAGTCGAAAGTCATTTCTCAGTCGATTGTAGCGAGAAGACGTAGTGCGTCGTCTTCGTGCTGTTCCATTATTTCACGTTCTCCGGGGCCTTTGTCATTGATGCCGCACAGATGAAGAACGCCGTGGATAATAACACGGTGGAGTTCTTCTTCGTAGGGGCGGCGGCTCACTTCGGCGGCATTAGAGGCCACAGTGTCGAGCGAGATGAACATGTCACCCGAGATACGGCGCCCGCGGGTTTCGTCGAACGTGATGATGTCAGTGAAATAGTCATGGTTCAGAAACTGACGATTCACGTCGAGGATCGTCGGGTCGTCGGTAAAGATATAGGTCAGTGGCCCGAGCACACGGCCATGACCGCGCGCCACGGCATCGATCCATCGTTCGAGTCGCGACGTGTCGACAGGCGGAAGCTCAACGCCCCCGCGAGTCAGCCATTGAATTTTTTCCATCAGCGCAAAAATAACAAAAAACCTCGAAATTCGGGAATCCGCACCTGAGATATGATCTTATAAGTTTTATAAGCCTTATAAATCCTATAAAATTTATAAATATTACTCATTGACTATCAACGTATTACAAGAAATTTGACGCCGCGAGAATCGCGCGGCGTCAAAGATTCGGCCGGATGGTCGGGATTTTTCAATTCTCAGCGCGTCAAAGCAGCCATGAGATCGGCCATCGTGTGGTAGCCGGGATTGTCGGCAAGCCACTCGGCGGCGATGACGGCTCCGAGGGCGAAACCGTCGCGCGAGAGCGCGCGGTGTTCGATAGTGATGACATCGACGGGCGATTTCCACTCGATGATATGTGTGCCGGGAACCTCGCCCACTCTCTCGTGGGCTATCAGCAGAAGGTCTGCCCTACCCTCTTCCTCAGTCCAGCCGTCGATTCGGTCGAGAGCCTCCACAATGTCGCCGGCGAGACTGACAGCCGTCCCGCTCGGATGGTCGAGCTTGTGGAAATGATGGATCTCGCGCATTGAAGGCGCATATTGCGGGAATCGGTTCATCATTGCAGCGAGCCGGCGGTTAAGTTCGAAAAAGATGTTTACGCCGAGCGAGTAGTTGCTGCTCCAGATAAACGAGCCTCCCCGCTCTTCGACGAGCTTCCTGACCTCAGGCAGCCGGTCGGTCCAGGCTGTAGAGCCGCTGACGACGGCCACACCGCGGCGCAGCGCGTCGCAGCAGTTGTCGAAGGCAGCGGTTGGGTTAGAGAACTCAATGGCGACGTCGGCCGAGGCAAAGGCCGGGCTGTCGATTTCAGAGCGGTTGTCGACATCGATTGCGGCCACGATCTCATGGCCACGGCTGAGGGCGATGCGCTCGATGGCATGGCCCATCTTTCCATATCCGAGGATTGCTATTTTCATTGCTTTGACGGTTTATTAGAGCTGTCCCTGCTCGACACGCGTCGCCACAATCTCTATAATGGCGTCTTTGCGGTCGGTCCGGGGATGGTAGCCGGTTTTGAGGTTCACACCGAAGAAACGGCCGAAGGTCTGCCAGAATCCGGCACGGAAATTTCCGAGGAAAGCTTTCAGGATATTGTAGCTGCTCGTCGAGGTCTCGCGGTTGATGAGCTTGCAGAGCATCTGGGCCTGACTTTTGGTGAACTTCTTCAACACGGGCTTATACTGCTTAAAGATGGCGCCCTCCATAGCCTTCAGATGAGCTTCTCGCTCTTTCTCAGAGGGAAGAGTCTCTATATAGTCGTAGGTCTCGATTATCGATTCGCAGATGACCTTGGCGAACGGCAGGGCCTTCTTGACGTCGCGCACGGTTTTCCAGTAGAATTCCTCTTCCTTCTTGTTCTTGAACTTCAGCTCGGGAAACACCGTGACGGGCGAGAGCATTATCATCATCGTCTCTTCGCCGTCGATATTGGTCAGGTAATAACCCTGCGTCGGGCGAATCCGTCCCGTCCCGACATCGAGCGGGTCGGGCGCCCCGGTGGCGGGGGCGTCCTGGGCCGAAGAGGCGAGGGCGGCTGTCACAGCGAGAGCCGCCAGAAGAGATCTGAAGAACTTCATCAATGATATAACGCTCTGGCGCGCCGTTTGGTATGGCAGAGCCTCTGTTATTTGTCGCGCGGAGGATAGTCGACGGTATAGTGGAGGCCGCGGCTCTCGTGGCGTTCCTTCGCCTGACGCATTATCAGATAGGCCACATTGATGATATTGCGCAGCTCGCATATCTCGCGCGAGGCTTTCGACTCCTTGAAAAGGCGCTCGGTCTCTTCGTAGAGGATGTCGAGGCGGTTCCAGGCTCGGTCGAGGCGCAGGTTCGAGCGCACGATGCCGACATAGGTTCCCATGATCTGGTTGACCTCGCGGGCGCTCTGGGTTATGAGCACCATCTCTTCGGGATGGCGCGTGCCTTCGTCGTTCCAGTCGGGCACATCGGAGCGCAGGTCGTAGTGCGAGACGTTCTCAAGGGCGTGGCGCGCCGCTGCGTCGGCATAGACGACAGCCTCGATCAGCGAGTTCGAGGCGAGGCGGTTGCCTCCGTGGAGACCCGTGCGGCTGCATTCGCCGACGGCATAGAGCCTCTTTATGGAGCTTTCGCCATTGAGGTCTACGGCAATACCGCCGCAGAGATAGTGGGCCGCTGGAGCCACGGGGATAAAGTCTTTCGTTATGTCGATGCCGAGCGAGAGGCATTTGGCATAGATATTGGGGAAGTGGCGGCGCGTCTCGTCGGCGTCTTTGTGAGTGACGTCGAGATAGACATGGTCGTCGCCGTGGAGCTTCATCTCGGAGTCGATAGCGCGGGCCACGATGTCGCGCGGAGCGAGCGACAGCCGCGGATCGTATTTCTGCATGAATTCCTCGCCGGCGAGGTTACGCAGAACGGCGCCGTAGCCGCGCATGGCCTCGGTGATGAGAAACGAGGGGCGGTCTCCCGGATGGTAGAGGGCAGTCGGATGGAACTGGATGAACTCCATGTCCTTCACCGTTCCCTTGGCGCGGTAGACCATCGCTATGCCGTCGCCGGTGGCCGTCATCGGGTTGGTCGTTGTCGGATAGACGGCGCCGACGCCGCCGGTGGCCATGAGGGTCACGCGCGCCAGAAACTTGTCGACGGCGCCCTCGGGAGTCAGCACATAGGCACCGTAGCAGGTTATGTCGGGCGTGCGCCGCGTCACAATCTTGCCCAGATGGTGCTGGGTTATGATCTCGATGGCGAAATGATGTTCGAAGATGTCGATCATCGGATGGGCTTTCACGGCGGCTATGAGGCTCTGCTGGATCTCGAAGCCGGTGTTGTCGGCATGGTGGAGAATGCGGAATTCGCTGTGGCCCCCCTCGCGGTGGAGGTCGAAAGAGCCGTCGGCGGCCTTGTCGAAATCAACGCCCCACTCTATCAGCTGGGCTATCTGGGCCGGCGCGTTGCTGACAACCTTGGCCACAGCTTCGGGGTCGCTGAGCCAGTCGCCGGCTACCATTGTGTCGTGGATATGCTTGTCGAAGTTGTCGACGGCAAGATTTGTCACCGAAGCCACGCCTCCCTGAGCCAGAGCGGTGTTCGATTCTTCGAGAGTCGTCTTGCAGATCAGGGCCACACGCCCTCCTTTGGCGGCGACCTTGAGGGCAAAGCTCATGCCGGCTATGCCGCTGCCGATGACGAGATAATCATACTCGTGTGTCATCTTCTGTTTTCTATTGTGATTGGTTGGTTATGGTTCGCTTTAAAGGGCCGTCAGCAACGCCGCTCGTAGTTTATCACGGCTTCGACGAGGAAGAGAGCGCGGATATCGCTGCGGCGTATCTCCATGTCCTCATAGTCGTGGTTGGCGCTGTGGAGAATCACCATCGACGGATCGGGGTGGCGCCTGACATATTTCACCATGCGGTAATCGTCGAGAACGACAACATAGATCTGACCCCAGAATATCGGCCCTGTGGCCGTCACGGGGCGAATCGATAGCAGGGCGCCGTTGTTGATCGTGGGGGTCATGCTGTTGCCCGACACTCTGACGACCGGACAGTCGGGAGAGATGTCGGGAAGCGCCAGATGGCCCACGATATGCTCGCTGGTGAAGTCGCGCGTAAGTCCCACAGGGCCCGCAGTGATGTCGATGTCGTAGACCGGCGCGCCCTGAGGCTCGGCAACAGCGCGCACAGGCCCCTCGCCGCTGAGAAGCCACGTCCGGTTCAGTCCGAACGTCTCGGCGATGCGCGCGGCGGCAGCGTTGCCCAGAGGCATGCGGCCCGAGAGGATGCGCGAGACATTGCTCGGGTCAAGCCCTGTGGCCCGGCTGAACTCGGCCTGACTCAGGCCGCGCTCGCGCAGGAAACAGCGCAGGCGCCCGACGGGAGTCGAAAGATTGTCGGAGTTGTGCATAGTAATTGCCGTGGGGCCGGAACTTGTTGACACCACGGTGCAAAATTAATGATTCTCTACCATATTTTACCAACAAAAAAACAGTCGGCGCTGAGAATCGGCGGAAAATAGCTAACTTTGAGGCCTGAAAACCAATTCCGCAAGGCCCATGACGCAAGAAAACGCTTCCGTGCCGCCGCAGAAACCGACGGCCAACAAACTGGGCTCGGCCCTTATGAAATACGGCATACCGCTGGTTATCACCGTCGGTCTCTGCTGGCTTCTTTTCCGCGATTTCGACTTCGGCGAGATGATGGCCATCATACGCCGCGACTGCGATTTCCGCTGGATCGGGGCGGCGCTTGCCGTCAGTGTGCTGAGCCACGTCGTGCGCGGCTACAGATGGAACATCCAGCTCCGCGCCCTCGGCATCAAAGCTCCGGTGTTCGCCGTCATTCTCAGTATCTTCGGCACCTACGCCGTCAACCTCGTTTTTCCGCGCCTCGGCGAACTCTGGCGCACAGGCTATATCTCAGCCCGCCAGAAAGCGCCCTTCACTGAAGTTTTCGGCTCGATGGTGGCCGACCGTCTGGCCGACAGCCTTTCGGTTCTCGTTCTCATTCTGCTGACATTCTTCGTCGCCGGGCGGCAGCTCATGGAATATCTGAGCCAGAACGGCGCCGCAATGGCCGCCGTGGCCTCATGGCTGCGCTCGCCGCTGTTCTGGGCATCGGTCGTTGCAGTCTGCGCCGTAGCGGGCGCCCTGCTTTACCGCTACCGCGCCACACGCGCCGTCGGCAAGCTCAAAAGCTTCGCCCTCGGCCTATGGCAGGGATTCGCCGTCGTTGTCAGAATGCCTGGCCGCGGCCGCTGGCTCGTGCTGACAGCTGTCATCTGGGGCTGCTACTTCATCCAGCTCTATCTCGCCTTCTTCGCCTTCCCGCTGACGGCCGAAGTCGTCAGAACCTACAGCTGGACAGCAGTGCTCGTCTGCTTCGTATTGTCGAGCATCTCGATGGGCGTACCCTCCAACGGAGGCATAGGCCCCTGGCAGTGGGCCGTCGTGTTCGGTCTCAGCCTCTACAGCATTCCCGGCCTGACAAAGGAATACGCCACGACGTTCGCCAATCTCGTTATGGGCACACAGACACTGCTGCTCATCGCCCTCGGCATCTTCACCTTTATATGCATCGCCGTCGACAAGCGGCGCAAAACAGCCTGACAAATGAAAAACGACGACCTCGAACCCGACAACTTCACCAATCCCCTCCCCGACCCCGACGACCCGTTCGCACCGCTGCCTACCGAAGTCGCCGACCCGCAGGCGGCATGTCAGCGTCGCCGCCGACGTCGCCACATACTCTTAGGCTCGGCCGGATTCCTTGCGCTGGCGCTCGCTGTCGCCGTGGGGCTGCGCTACTTCGTTCCCTACGCCACCGAATCGCGCGTGCGCGGCTTCGTCACCAACGTAGAGCGGCGCGGGCTGCTCTTCAAGACCTTCGAGGGGGAGATGATAACCAACGAGATGCTGACCGACACAACGCGCATCTACCAGCGCTCGGTGACCTTCTCGGTGCCCGACGACTCGCTGGCGCGCGAGCTCCAGCAGCGCCAGTCGACAGGGCGGCCGGTCATTCTGCTGACAAAGCGCTACCACGGCAGTCTGCCCTGGCGCGGCGCCTCGACAACCATAGTCACCGACATCATCGAATAACCCGGGCTGTCAGTGGCGGCCGGCGCCGGGACGCTGGCCGCTTGGCGCCGAGACATTGACATTGCCCGACATCGGCGGAATCCAGTGCTGCGGCCCGTTGGGCACACCTACCGAGCCTCCGCCCCCTCCGTTGGGAGGCACGACGGGTCGCACATGGTTCACGTAGGGGGGCGGATTCCAGCCCGGGCCGCCCCAGGTGTCAGTCCATCCCGCCGTCAGCGGCGGCACGAACAGATAGGGATTCTGATAATAGCCGTTGTAATAACCATTGTAATAGTCCGAAGGGTCGACATCGCCACCGGCCGAAACCCACAAGCCGTCGCACGCCGTCATGACAATGGCGACGCCCGCAGCGGCGATGAAAGCGTGCAGTTTCATATCCCGTAATCTTTTGTTCTATCGGTAAAACAGCGCGGGACGCCCGTAGGTTCGGGCGCCCCGCGAAAGGAGGTCGGTTCGATGAGATCAGTCCCCCTCAGGGGTTGAGGCAACGACGCGCATGTGGGTCTTCGGATAGCGCAGCACGAGACACGATGCTTCGGTTACGACGACTGCCTCGGTGTTGCGCTGGCCGCTGCGCTTGAGGTCGAGGCGCTCGGCTGCCATCGGAATGAAGGCATACTTGGTCAGATACTGCGGGTCGACAACCATGCCGTTGCCGGGCATCCCGCAGTTGTCGAAGACCTCGTCGTGGAGCACGTAGAGCGAGCCGAACTTCGAGCGTATCTCCGAGAAGTCGATGCCCCAGCGCGTCACAACCTCCGAGGCGCCGATGACGCGGGTGTGCTCCAGTCGGTTCAGTGCCTCGATAAGGTCGCTGCCGGCCAGCAGAATCTTGCGGCGCGAACCGGCATGTCCGCCGAAGGCCTGGCGCGTGAGCTTAACGATGAATTCCTCGTCGGGGCGAGCCGAAGGGTCGTAGGTGAACTCATTGTCGGTCTGGCTCCAGATTCCGCGCGTCAGAAGCACGTCCTGATGCTTCACGGGGTCGTCGATGACCCCCTTGACTCCGAAGAGGAAGCTGCGTTCCATGCCCATTCTCATGTCCATGATGGCCACTTCCTCATTGTCGGAGAAAGTCCAGCCGACCTCTTTGTTGGTCATGCGGTGGAGTGTCGATTCCTCGATCTGGGCCTTGAAGATCTGACAGAAATTTTCGGCGGCGACAGGCAGAGCCTCATAGGTCGGAGTCTGCACGTCGAGCTCGGCGGCGGCGCGTCCCATACGCACGACCCTTGTGCCGGAAAGACCGCCGAGCGCGCCGGCGTTGACAGGCATGATTGTCGGCTGGCCTTCGGTGTCGACCGAGGTGACGTAAGCCACAAGAGCCTGACCGTCGTCGCCGGGAATGTCGGGGAACAGCAGTGTCTCCGAAGCGGCAAAGATGCCCGGTTTGGCAACGGTGATGGCTACGGGCGACTTGTCGCGGGTAGTGGGAGCGGTGACCACGGTCGTAGCGCTGTCGCGAGTGTCGACACTATAGTATTTCACCGTCATCGACTTGGCCTGACGCACATTGGCGAGGCGCGAAATCTGGTCGAGTGGGGTAGCCGAAGGCCTGATCTTGACGATACGGCTGTCGATGGCGCTCAGAAGCAGGCCCGGAGCTTTCTTAGCGGTCAGAGAGGTTGTCAGCGGGCCGTCGGTAACGTGGGTGGCGCCTGCGGCGGCGCCGGTTGTTGTGTTTGACATAGAAGATTGAGAAATTGAAAATTGAAAGTTGAAAGTTGAGAAGAAAAATTTTAAATTTTACATTCTAAATTTTAAATTCATTCAGTCCCATACGCAGGGGCGGATTGTCTTGAGAATTTCGGTGTCGTCGTCGGCAGGAGCTCCGGCTGAGTCATCGGTGGCGATCTCCCAGAGCGAAGGAGCGCGCAGTTGTTCGGCAAGGAGTTCGTTGCGGCCGGCTATGCGCCCCTCTTCGCGGGCGGCGGCGAGCCGCTCTTCAAGCTCGGCATCTGCCACAGTGGCTATCCTCTCCACCCGAGCGACATCAGCCACATCAGCCACATCAGTTACATTCTTTTCTGTTTCCATTAGCTTTTAGTTTTAAAATTGACACTGCAAAGCTAATATCGCGTCCCCGCCGTCGCGGCGGGATAATGCGTTAAAAAACGGAAGAGGCAGCGTGGCTGCCTCTTCCGGTGTGTCAGTAATATTCACAGTATTTCTACAATCACGTCGTGCTTAAAATGATTTCACGACAAAAATATAGAAATCTGTCAACAATGGTGTCTGTCTACCTCAGATAGATGTCTGAATTTATAAATCACGTCCGTCAGACTCCTGACCGGCCTTGCGCGCCGCATTGCGGAACTCGGTAGGAGTCAGTCCGGTTATCTGTTTGAAGACAGCGGCGAAGGCTGTGCGGCTCTTGAAACCGACGGCGTTGGCCACAGTCTCGACTGTCATATCGGCGTTCCCCTCAGTCAGCAGACGGCATGCCTCGGCCACACGCTTAACGCCGAGCAGCTCCTTGAACGAGCGGCCGGTTGTCGTGTTTATGGTCTGGCTGACATATGCCGTGTTCGAGCCGACAAGCTGCGCGAGCTGACGCAGCGAGAAGTCGGACGACAGATAATACTGCGGGTCGGCGAGCACGCGGCGTATGCGGTGTACGAGAATATCGGCCGTGGCGTTGTCCATTCCGCTTCCGCCGTATTTCTCCGCTCTGGGAGTTTCGGCGATGGCGGCCTCGGCTGCGGCGGTCTCTTCCGCCTCACGGCGCTTCATTTCGGCCAGAATCTCGCGGTTGCGCTTATAGAGCGACATTATGCGGCGGTTGCTGCGGCGCGACATAAGCAGAGCGTAGGCCAGGAACAGGCTCAGCAGCAGGGCTATGACAGCTCCGGCAATGAGCACCGTGCGCCACACACGGTCGTGGCGCACGACAATGGCGTTTTTATCGTGAAGCTCGCGTATTCCGAGGCGCACACGCATAATGTCCATCGAATGGACATCTTTAGAGGCATTTATGCTGGCAATCGCACGATAATAGGCCAGCTCATGGTGTTCGGCGCGCGAGGTCATGCCCCGGCGGTTGTAGAAGTGTCCGAGATGCTTGTGGAGCCATATCGAGGCCTGAGGATAGTCGATAGCCCCGACTCGGTCGCATAGGCTGTCGAGAATAGCCGAAGCGCGCTCACGGTCGCCCATCGTCTCATAGGTCATCGCCTCATAATAGGCTCCTTTACACTGGATTCCGACAGCTGTCACACTGTCGACGTCGCCGGCATCGCGCATCGAGCTGAACTCTCTCAGAGCCACCGGCCAGTCGCGACGGCAATAGGCGTCGATACCCCTGACTATATGGCCCACGCTGAGCGTCATGGCATCAGACGGAGGCTTGGCGGCGAACCACCTGCTACCGTATGGGAGAAAACGCTGCGGGTCGCCATTCTCGAAATGGAGTTCCGAAAGGTTGAACATGACAACCGAACCTGCGCGCCAGAGGCTGTCTTCAAGACAGAAGTCGAACGCGCGGTCGAGATAGCGCGAGCCATGTCCGGAAAGAGCCGGATTGTTGAGCAGATCGCCGAGCTGTGTCAGCGCCCCCATGTTGGTATAGACATATCCGCGCAGATCGGAGTTCTCGGGATAGCGGTCGATGGCTCTTTCGGCCAGACTGAACATATTGAAGGCGCCGCCGTAGTCGGTGTAGTTGTTCATGAAGAGATAACCCTGCGTGATCATCGAGCGGATGATGTCGCGCACCTCAGAGCGCGAATAGGCCCCTTCGTCATAGCGGCTTATGACGACGCCGTTGCAGAGCATGGCTGAATCGGCGTCGGAGAACTTGCCCGAACGCAGAAGTGAGTCGGCACGCGCCGACAGCTCGGCTGTCGAGGTCGACAGCAACGGATCGAAGCTGTCGTCAGGCCGACATCCCGCGAGCAGAAGAGCTGTGGCTAATATGAGCAGAAAACGAATCATCCTCAGACAAAACGAGCGAATTATCAGGCCGTAAAGGTAGGAAATTTTCGTTAAATAAAGATAAAAAATTTTATCCGTTGTAACCGGGGGCTTCCGTGTGGCGTCAAAGAGATACAAGGACAAACGACATATATAACGCAAGCGTCCCGCCCGTGAGGGTGGGACGCTGCGCTTATCGGCCCTATAGGCCCTATAAGCCCTATAAGCCCTATAAGGCCTATTTGCGCCTTGCTATCAGAAAGAGAAGGAGCGCCGCTATTATCAGCGCCGCCGTTCCGGTCGAAATCAGCGGCTTCGGCGACCCGACATGAGCGACAGTCTCGCTGTTGCGGGCCACCGATACCGTAGCCGAGTCGGCGCTGACGTCGGTTCGGCGCGCCCCTACCGAGGCGCCACTGCCGCGCAGCCACACTATTGTCGAGTCGCGGCGCACGACGGTCATTTCAACCGTGTCAAAGCGCAGCTCAACCGAGCGGCTGACAGAATCGCGGACGGTTCTGACCTCCGTAGCCGCCGAATCGGTCTTCTCTACGGCCGTCTGCCTCGGAGCCGCACATCCGGCGGCTCCGAGCAGCAGAACTAAGGCTGCGGCAAAACGCATCATTCGGCGAGAGTTACGAAGTTGTCGATAAAGCGGTATTCCTCGCGTGCGTCGAAGCAGGGGCACGCCTTGGCGGCGAAATCGCGGTGGCCGCAGATCGTCGAGCCGGGAAACTCCTTGTGAAGTCGTTTCAGCAGCGCCACCATAGCCAGGCGCTGGGCATCTGTGCGCGTGTCGCAGGCCGCGAGGCCATCGGGTGAAAGACCGCCTACGTAGGCTACTCCAATCGAATGGGCGTTATGACCGCGGCAGTGGGCGCCCGGACGGCGGATATCGCGCCCTTTGTGGATCTGCCCCTTGAGGTCGATGAGGTAATGATAGCCTATTCCGGCCCAGCCGAGCGAACGGTGGTAGGCGTCGATCTGTTCTACGGTCACCGGCAATCCGGCGGGAGTTGCTGTGCAATGAACGATGATTTCTGTGATTTTTCTCATATTCGATTGAAATTAAAGGTTTAAGAGTTACTGTCGGAGACGGAAGTTATAGCTGAATCCGAAAATCGAGCCTACAAAGGTCAGAATCTCGCCGAAGGCTATGAGAACCGACGAATGGATCTCGCCGGGAGGTTCTACGCAGAATCCGGCTATAAGCAGTCCGGCGCCGACGGCAAGAAGAGCCGTGGCTGCCACAAAATGCCATGTCCGGAGGCGCCGCTGTCGGGGTGTGTTTTCCATTATCGCTGAGTTTTAACGACGCAAAAATAAACCGGCACCCTCGCGGGGGCGCCGGGATAATACGTTATGGATTGATGTAAACGTCAGTTTTTCCGCCGACTGGCAAGATGGCGCAGCGCAGCCTCGTAGAAGGGCTGGAGGCGTAGCGTGCCGACCTTGTGGGCGGCGTATGCCTCGCGCTCGGCTTCGGTCATCGTCAGCGCGGCGTAGGCTTCGGCATATTCGGCATCGGTCATCGAACCGCCATTCTCGAGCAGGTCGAGAGCGCCGATTACGCGCGCGGCGAGCGCCTCGGCCTGTGTCAGCCAGGGGTCGAGCTCGTCGACGAGGGCACGGTTCGAGGCAAGGCGGCGTATAGTGGCCGGAGCCGCCTTCAGGCGCTCCATCTCGGCGCGCAGACTGTCTGCCGACCGCATCGACAGGTTCCACGACTCATCGCGGCGGTAGCCCGTCTCGGTGTCGCAGCTATGGATGGCGAAAGTGCGGTAGGCGTCGGCGCATTCGGGCATCATGTCGGCCAGAGCACGCTCCCAGCTGTCGAGAGCGTTGTAGGCTGCCGGATTCCAGGCATAGTCGGCCACAGAATAGATGGCCGCTTTCGAGGCTTCGGCGTGCTCCATGGGATTGCTGACTATTCCTGCGGCCGTCGTGGCGTCAACAGTCGGGTCGAGACCGTAGACGGGCCCCTGCATGACGATATGGCGCGCATAGTCGGTCACCGGGAAGTTCCACCAGTAGAGAGCCGGCCGGCGAATGCGCGTGTCGACGAACTCGAGAGTCTTGGGCGTCAGGTCGCTGCATACGAAGTCGCCGGTCCAGAAAACGTCGATGCTCTTATCGAGTGTGCGGCCGAAATATGCCAGCGAGCCGCGTTCGGTCGGGTTTGCCCAAAGGCCCGAATAGTCGGTGGGGCACATTATCAGGCTGCCGACATCCCCTTTCCGGGCCACGAATTCACGCGTCAGTCGGTTAAGCAGCTCGGCCTGGCGCTCGGGATTGGCTCCTGCTCCCTCGATGTCGTCGAAGAAGAGGGCGAAGTCGCGCACTCCGAGGTCATACATCATCGAGAACTTGCCGACGAGGCTGTCGTAGTCGGCCTTATCCCACCGGATGTCGCGCCCCGGATGGATAGCCCAGATAAAACGCACATGGTTGCGGCGGGCAGCGTCGACGAGCTCGCGGAGTTCGGCGGCCTGAGCCTCGGGATAGGGCTTGCGCCAGTTCGGTGAGCTGTGGTAAGGATCGTCCTTGGGCCCGTAGAGGTAGGCATTGAGCTTATTGGCGCCCATGAATTCCATAAGCGACATGCGTTTGGCGTGGCTCCACGGATTGCCGTAGAATCCCTCGACAACGCCGCGGCGCGCCAACGCGGGCTCGTCGGCGATCTCGGCGAGGGCGAGACGATTGCCGTCGATGAGCTGGCGCAGGGTCTGAAGACCGTAGAAGGCGCCGTCGGCGTCGGCTCCCTCGACTGTTACCCTTTCAGGGGTCGCACTGAGGGAGTAGCTTCCCGGAGCGCCTTCTCCGGTGACGGTCACAGAAAGCGGCATCCCTCCTTCCGTCACCACGGGGATTGCGCGCGGAATCGCGACGGGGCAGCTCGCTATGGTGAATCCGCGGCCGATATCGACTGTGGAGCCGCTGAAACGCGCCGATTTCGGAGTCGGGTTTATCGCCGGTCCGGGACGGCTTTCGATACGGGCGCCGCTGACGGGGCGCGGCAGGCGGATCGTATCGGTCAGGGCGCTCAGGTCGGTGTCGGCCGAGGCTGTGAGCGCCGTGGCCATAAGCAATGAGATGATAAGTTTTTTCATGGTGGAGGTTTTAAGGTCAGATTGTTATCGAAAGGCCGTCGTAGGCCGGACCCACGCCCGGAGGCAGCGATTCGGCCAGCGCGGCGTGGAGCCCGATATGATGGGCAAAATGGGTCAGATAGGTGCGCCGCGGCTTCACGGCGTCGACAAGAGCCAGAGCG
>HF985619.1:28391-44970 GCA_000431215.1 Prevotella sp. CAG:1031 | reverse complement strand
GTCGACGCTGAAATGGGCGAAATGGGGCTCGCGCCTGAGTGCGTTGACAACGAGTGTGTCGACCCCTTCGAGCCGCTCGATTGTCGACTGCGGAACCGAACTTGCGTCGGTGATATAAGCCAGCGGGCCTATGCGGTAGCCGAGAATGTGGAGCTTGCCGTGGAGAACCGGCAGCGGAACCGTCTCAAGCCCCGCCGCGCTGAATAGGCGGTCATCCTTGACCTCGCGCAGCTCGAGACGCGGCGTGCCCGGATAGGGATGAGGTCCGAAAGCATACGGGATGCGCGCCCGGAGATCGCCGATGACGTCGGCGCGGGCATAGACGGGGAGCGGCTCGTCGCCGGGGCGCCCGTAGGTGTAGGGGCGGAGGTCGTCAATGCCGCCGAGATGGTCATAGTGGGTGTGGGTAATCAGAACGGCGTCGATGTCGGGCGAGCCGATGCCGAGCAGCTGGGCGCGTATGTCGGGGCCGCTGTCGATAAGTATATTGCGCCCGTCGGCCTCGAGAAAAGCGGCGCAGCGCCGGCGCCGGTCGCGCGGGTCGACCGACGTACATGCCTCGCAGTGGCAGCGCAGCACGGGAATGCCCGTCGACGTTCCGGTTCCGAGAAATGTCAGTCGCATCATTTTGCAAAGTTACCATTTTTTATGAAAAAACCGCTGCACAACCGCGCGGGGACTGTGCAATCCAAATTGTTAATGAATATTTAGCAACGTAGTTTAAAGCAGGCCGTCCGACAGGCGAAAAACGGTGCATACATACGGTATAGTGCGCTATTTCAATAAGTTATTAAGCTGTTTTTACATTGTTAATTTTGGCAAATTATTGTTTACTACAGTTTAAAGCAATTGGTCAGACGCCCCATTTTTCGTAACTTTGTCTCCCGTTGGGCCGCAAAAAGCGTCCGACGGAATTTTTTTTAACACCGAATATATCGATTATCATGATAAAGAAACTGCTTGCCTGCATAATGACTGTAGCGATGGCCTTCAGCGCCGCCGCAGCCGGAAATCTCACCTCGAACATCGGCAAAGTCAAAAGCGGCTACAATTTCTGGCTCTATACTCCCGACGCCACTCCCGACGATGAAGTCGAGGCCAAACCTGTCATCATCTTCCTTCACGGCGCAAGCCTCTGCGGAAACAACCTCTCGCGCGTAAAGCGCTACGGCACCATCGACGCCATCGAGAAGGGCCTTCGTCCCGATGCCTACGTCATAGCCCCGCAGAACCCCGGAGGAGCCTGGAATCCCGAAAAAATAATGAATGTATTCGATTATGTCGCCGACAACCATAACGTCGACTACGACCGCGTTTATGTAATAGGAATGAGCCTCGGCGGCTACGGCAGCATCGACCTCGCCGCTACCTACCCCGACCAGATAGCAGCCGCTATGGCTTTCTGCGGCGGCGGATCGGTCAAAGACCTCTCGGGACTTACCGACGTGCCCCTCTGGATTGTCCACGGCACCGCCGACCGCGCCGTATCGGTCAGCCAGAGCGACAAGGTCGTCGCCTCAATCAAAGCTGCTGCCGGCGGCGACGCCCCGCGCCTCATCTACGACCGCATTCCCGGAATGAACCACGGCCAGCCGGCCCGTCTGTTCTATCGCCCGGAATGCTACGAATGGCTCTTCAAACATTCGCTGAAAGACAACGACCGTCCGCGCGCCGAAGGCTTCAAGCTGTCGGGCGACATCTTCCGCAACGCCTACCGTCAGGCTCGCGCGGGCGCAACGATAGCCAGCAAATAAAATTGAAAATTTAAAATTTAGAATTGAAAATATAACGAGAGGAACCTGTTCCTCTCGTTCGTTTTTTTGAACGCCTCGTTTTTTTGAACAGGCAGTCAGCTTCAGCTGGCTGCTACGGCTGCTGCGGCTGCTAAAGCCTCAGCTCTCCCGGGCGATAATAAAATCGAAGATTGACTCGAAAGCGGCTGTCGCGGCATTTCCGGCCCAGGGGGCTATGATGTCGCGGCCGCGCTGTCTGAGATCCGACATAACGCCGTGGGCATAGTCAATTCCTCCGGCGTTTTTCGCAAACTCTATCAGAGTCGTTATCTCGTCGGCCGAAAGCTCCTCTTTTCCGACAAGTTCGGTCATCTCACAGCTGCGCCGGTCGCCCGACTTCGTCAGGGCGTAGAGCAGCGGCAGCGTAACCTTCCCCTCGCGCAGATCATTGCCTGTGGGCTTCCCGATAGCGTCGTCGACGGCATAATAGTCGAAAATATCGTCGCGTATCTGAAAGCATAGCCCGAGCAGTTCGGCATAGCGGCGAAGGGCCGTGAGCGCCGGATCGTCGCTGTCGACACCGACAGCATAGGCGCCGAGTTCTACACAGCTGACGAAGAGCGACGCCGTCTTGCGGCCGATGGTCGTCATGTAGGCCCGCTCGTCGAGGGTGTGGAAACGCGCATTGCAGATCTGATCCATCTCGCCCGTGGCGAGTTCGCGTCCCAGACTCGAAATAGAGCGGATTATGCGCAGGTCGCCGGTGTCGCAGCTCTCGCGCAGGGCTGTCGAGAGAAAAAAGTCGCCCACGAGCACAGCCACATGGTTGTCCCAGGCGGCGTTGATCGTCGGACATCCGCGACGTGTGTCGGCGTCGTCGACGACATCATCGTGGATAAGAGTGGCATTGTGGAGAAGCTCTACGGCGGCGGCCGCGCGGAGCACCTTCTTGTCGGGCTCGCCGACGCCCGCGAAGAAGCGCGAGCTCATGACAACGAGCAGGGGACGTATCTGCTTTCCTTTCGTTGTCAGATACGAAGTTATGACGTCGGTCATCATTGGGTTCGACGTCGTCAGCGAGGCCCTGATATGTTTGTTCAGGCTCTCCATTTCCGGCGCGAGTCGTGCCGTTATTTCGGTGAAAGCGCTCATTTTGGCCGCAAAGTTAACGATTTTTTTCTAATATGGAAAGGCGGTTTTAAACCGCTGACAGACCTTCCTCACCAGCCAAAAAGAAAAATAATGTCCGAATACACCGAAATTATAAAACTTTTGGCTATTTTTGTGGCAATAATCACCAATCGACAAACCTATGGAACCCTCCGTCACCACTTCCGACATAGCTCAGCTTCAGAAGCTCGTGGCAGAATTTTCGTCTCACGGCGACGATTATGTGTTCACCCACCTGACCGGCGCCGACCGCCTCATAAGCAATCAGCCCGTTCAGCCGATCAGAATCAGCGGAATGGCGTGGATACTCGTCATCAAAGGCAGTTTCCAGATAAACCTCAACCTCGACCCCGTAGCCGTCGAAGCCGGATCGGTTGTGATACTGATGCCCGACACCATTATCTCGGAACGCGAGGTGACGCCCGACATCGACGCCTACCTGCTCATGCTGTCGCCCGAATTCATGCGCACAATCAACATCGACCCCAATGTCATGATGACGCTGCCGACAGCGACTATCCATGAATACAAGCCCGTTCTGCCTCTGTCGGCCAAAGAGCAGGAGCTTATGAAAAGCTATTTCGAGCTTATCCACCACAACACACTGTCGAACCCCGACGGAATGTATGTCAAATCGATTGCCCGCAACCTTATGTCGGCGATGATCTACCAGATGGTGCAGTTCGTGGTCAAACACATAAAGGTTCTCGGCCTCGAGCCGATCGTGGCTGACCGGCCGCGGTCGCGCCGTTCGACCTACGTCAAGGACTTCATGCTGCTGCTGAAGAAATTCCACAAACAGGAGCGGTCGGTGTCGTTCTACGCCCAGCAGCTCTACATAACGACCAAATATCTCTCGAATATCGTCAAGGAAGCCACAGGGCGCAGCGCCGCCCAATGGATCGACGAGTTCGTCATCCTCGAAGCCAAGAATCTGCTGCGCTTCTCGGGAAAGACTATCAAGCAGGTCAGCTACGAGCTGAACTTCTCGAACCAGAGCGCTTTCGGCAAATACTTCAAACTGATAACGGGCATGTCGCCCTCGGAATATATTCACTCATGAAGCGGACGGCGTTACTGATTCTGACAGCCCTGATAGCTGTCGCGGCCGCCCGGAGCGCCGGGGTTGTTGTCGGAGCTGCGCGCCCCGACATCTACGAGGCGCCGCTCGCCGGCAAGCGTGTGGCCCTGCTGAGCAACCACACAGGTATGGTCGACTCCGTGACCCACACCGCCGACTTCATGATAGCCCGCGGCATAAACCTCACTACGCTGCTCTCGCCCGAACACGGCTTCCGCGGCACAGCCGACGCCGGAGAGCACGTTGCCTCGGGGCGCGACGCCGCCACAGGGCTCCCCGTAGTCTCGATGTTCGACGGGCGGCGACGCGGACTGCCCGACAGCGTCCTCGACAGCTTCGACGTCGCCGTTGTCGACCTTCAGGATGTCGGCGCACGCTTCTACACCTACTATATCTCGATGCTCGACCTCATGGCCGACTGTGCCCGACGGGGCAAGAGCGTCGTCATCCTCGACCGCCCCAACCCACTCGGAATGGTTGTCGACGGTCCAGTACTCGACATGAAATATTCAAGTGGTGTGGGGCGACTGCCGATTCCGGCCGTCCACGGCATGACCCTCGGCGAACTGGCCCTGATGGCCAACGGCGAGGGATGGCTCCCCGGAGGCGCAAGGCTCGACAACGCCGACCTGACGGTAGTCCCCGTCGGCGGCTACACCCATCAGACGCGCTACGAGCTCCCCGTGGCTCCCTCGCCCAACCTGAAAACGATGCAGGCCATCTACCTCTATCCTTCGCTCTGCTTCTTCGAGGGAACGCCTGTCAGCGTCGGGCGCGGCACCGACAATCCCTTCACCCTCTACGGCCATCCGCAGATGACGGGCCACCGCGGTTTCTCTTTCATCCCCCGGCCGCGGCCCGGGGCCAAGAACCCGCCGCTGAAAGGGCGCCGGTGCTACGGAGGTGACCTCTCGCGCCTGCCCGTCGACACCGTCATAGCCCGCGGCCTCGACCTTAGCTATCTCATCGACGCCTACCGCTCGACCCCTTCCGTCAGGCCTTTCTTCACCAAGTTCTTCACCCTTCTGGCGGGCACCCCCGAGCTGCGCCGCCAGATCGAAAGCGGCCTCGGAGCCGACGAGATCCGCGCCTCATGGCAGCCGGGCCTCGACGCCTTCCGCAAGCGCCGCGCCCCCTATCTCCTTTATCCCGAATGACACCGCTGACAGTTACCCTCGCCGTAGCAGCCTACTTCGCGCTGCTCCTTGGCATCTCATATCTCTCGACACGCCGTTCGGGCGCCTCCGACGCCGCATTCTTCACCGGCGGACGACGCGCCCCCTGGCCTCTGGTGGCCATCGCCACCGTGGGCGCCTCGATATCGGGCGTAACGTTCATCTCAGTGCCAGGCATGGTCGCCGCCAAAGGCTACGGCTATCTCCAGATGGTCATGGGCTTCATTGTCGGCTATGCCGCCATAGCCTTCGTGCTCGTGCCGGTTTTCTACCGTCTGAATCTCGTCAGCATCTACGGCTGGCTCGAAAAGCGATTCGGAACAGCCACCCACCTCACCGGCGCATGGTTCTTCTTCGTCAGCAAGATTCTTGGCGCATCGGTGAGGTTCCTCGTTGTCTGCGCCGTGCTTCAGGCCCTCGTCTTCTCTCCGCTGGGACTGCCGTTCGAGCTGAACGTCGCGGTTTCCGTGGCCATAGTCTGGGCGTTCACAGCTCGCGGAGGCGTCAAGTCGGTTATCTGGACCGACGTTCTCAAAAGCCTGTGCATGATTCTGAGCGTAATTCTGTGCATAGTCTTCACGGCACGCCTGACAGGTCTCGGCGCCGCCGACCTCGCCGACCGGGTGACCTCCCACCCTACCTCGCGCATATTCTTCTTCGACGACCCGCGCTCGGGCCAGTATTTCTGGAAGCAGTTCGTGGCCGGAATCTTCATGGCCATCGCCATGAACGGTCTCGATCAGGACATGATGCAGCGCAACCTCGCCTGCCGCGACAGCCGCTCGTCGCGCAAGAACATGATCGTCAGCGGCGTAATGCAGTTCTTCGTCATTGCCCTGTTCCTGATTCTCGGAACAGTCATGATGCTCTTCGTCGAAGCCACTCCCGGCCTTGAGATGCCCGCTAAGAGCGACGAGCTGTTCTCGATGGTGGCCTGCCACGAATCGATGCCGGCGCCCGTCGGTGTGCTCTTCATTGTCGGCCTCGCCGCCGCGGCCTGGTCGGCCGCCGGATCGGCTCTGACATCGCTGACGACATCGTTCAGCGTCGATATCCTCGGCTCGACAGCGCGCCGCCGCCGGGTCCACGCCGCCATGGCCGCCGCCATGGCCCTCGTCATAATAGTTTTCTATCACCTCAGCGATCAGGACGCCATCAGCGCCGTCTATACCCTCGCCTCCTACACCTACGGCCCGATTCTCGGACTGTTCGTGTTCGGCCTGACCTCGCGCCGCAGCGTGCGCGACTCGGCGGTGCCGCTGGTGGCGATCGCCGCACCGCTGCTGTCGTGGGCCCTCGCCCGCGCCCTCGATGCTCTCTGGGGCTACCAGACGAGTTTCGAACTCCTTCTCTTCAACGCCCTCTTCACCGTCGGCGGACTCTATCTCTCACCCGCCCCGAAACCTGTAACCGACAATGCCTAAAGACATATTCTCACGCTACGTCTGGATCGTCGACACAATCCGCCGCCACGGCTCGATGACGCGCGCCATGCTCAACGAGAAATGGCAGCTCAGCCAGTTCTCGAACGGCGAGCCGATGTCGCGCCGCACTTTCTATAACTACCGCCACGCAATCGAGGAAATCTTCCAGCTCAACCTCGCCTACAACCCGGTAACGTTCGAATATTCCGTAGAGCCTATAGGCCCGCGCAGCGACAGCATAACCGACTGGCTGCTCAACTCGGCCGCCATGAGCGGTGTGCTCAACGGCGCCCGCGACATCGCCGACCGCATTTTCGTCGAGAATGTGCCGTCGGCCCGCAACTTCCTCGACACCGTCATGGAAGCCATGCGGAGCTCGATGCGCCTGCGCTTCACCTATCATCCCTTCACCCGTTCGAAGCCGACGCCCGGAATCGTCATAGAACCCTACTTCCTAAAGATTTTCCGTCAGCGCTGGTACGTCACAGGCCGAAATGTCGCCGACCGCAAGATAAAGACCTACGCCCTCGACCGCATGACCGAGGCCAATGTCGACTCCGAGCCGTTCGAGATGCCGGCCGACTTCAGCCCCGCCGACTATACCCGCGACTCCTTCGGAATCATATTCGACGAAGGGCGCACGGCCGAAGTGCGCCTGCGCGCCGAACCGCGCAAAGCCAAATATCTCAGGGCACTCCCGCTCCATCCGAGCCAGCAGGAGATGGTTCACGACAGTTTCTCGGTGTTCACCTACCGCCTCAAGCTGACCGGCGACCTCGTCGACGAACTGATGAGCCACACTCCCGACATTGAAGTAATGTCGCCTCCCGAGCTGCGCGCCATGATGCGCGCCCGCCTCGCCTCGGGCCTCGACCGCTACAAAAGCTGAAGCTACCGACAGGGTTTCAGGATTATGCGCGGCGGCTTGCCGTAGAGATGCTCCAGAGGGGGTATGAGAGCCTCGTCGTAGAACGGTGGCGCCGGATAGGGGCGCAGCATGGCAACCGGCGACGGCTCGGCCGCTTCCTCGAAAACGAAGCTGCCGTCGGGACTGGCCAGATAAAGTTCGAGAAGACGCTGGTGGGCGGGCCACAGACGCCGGCACTCCAGAGCTGTCGCGCCCTCGACGACAAGCGGCAAAACAATCCCTGCTGCTATGACAAGGCGTCCGCCCCACTGCGGCAGCCTCACACGGGCCCCGTAAAAGGCCGTCAGGAACGTCAGGGCGAACAGCTGGGCAAACATACCCGAACGGCCCTCGTAGGTGCTCAGAACGCTTATAACGCCGCTGACGGCGGCTGAGACGAATAGGATCAAGAGCGGACTGCGGCGCAGGCGCAGTCCGCTCTGACGCGTCAGAGCGGCCGCGCCCAGCATCAGAATGACCGCCCAGTCCGACGTCAGCGCTATCATCAGCGGCGAAGCGTCGGGCTCGCGCGGAGTGCCGGCGCGGGATATGATTCCGGGGGAGAGAGTGGCGAAAAGCGCTCCGGCTATGAAAAAGGCTGTCAGGAGCCGATCGGTCGGCCGACGGCGGTTCAGAACATTGTAGACGACGAGCCCGACGGCAACCGGAAGTCCCGCCGCCTCGTGGAAAGCGCCCGCCACGGCGCAGAAAAGGGCGGCCGCCAGGCGATAGCGCACCGGGTGGCGGCGCATCAGCAGCAACAGGGCCATGATGACGAAGGCGCCTGCCCAGACATAGTTCGTCTGGCCGATAAAGAGACACATCGAATCATACCAGGGCATACCGGCGACAAGCAACGCCGTCATGGCCATCGTGGCCACCTGAGCGCGTCGGCCGGTGAAACGCGCCACCAGGCGACACGGGGCCCAGAAAAAGAGTCCTAAAAAGCCGGCGGCTACAACGGCACGCAACCCCTGGGGAAGTGCGAGAAGCGGAATGATGACAAATTGCCCAGACGCCCGTTGATGCTGTTCCAGTGCATCCATAGCCAGCGCAGCCAGCCGAGAGGCCCTGTCCAGCGCGTCGACGGGCCCTCGAAAAAGCTCTTATCGGTCAGATCGTCGCCATATAGCGGCGTATAGTAGAAAACCACTATGTTAAGCAGCACTACGGCAAGGATGACAGCAACGGTAACGGACGGTATTCCGAGGCGGTTTTTCACGTCGCAAAGATAGCGAATTATTATAAGATTTATAAGACTGCCGGTAAATAACATGGGAGCGCCTCACGGCGCCCCCATGCGAGCTTATGATATCTTTATGAATACAACTATTAACAATTCTTTTTATTTGATGCCGAGCAGCGTCTTGACCTTGGCGGTGACGTTCTCGACGGAAGTGCCGGTATAGACGGGCACGTTGCCTTCGAAGATGAAGGTGTAGCCGCCCTCGTCACCTACGGTCTTGAGAGCCTGCATGACCTGAGCCTCGATAGGCTGCATGAGCTGCTGCTGCTGACGCTGGAGATCCTGCTGGGCCGTCTGGCGGAACTGCTGGATCTTCTGGTCGAGCTCCTGAAGTTCCTGAACGCGGCGGTCTTTGATCGCTGCGGGAGTCTTGTCATCCATTCCCTGAAGCTCGGTATATTTCTTCTCGAATTCGGCCTGAAGTTTGCCGAATTCATCCTCGTAGGTCTTCGAGGCGGCTTCGAGCTTGGTCTTCATCTCGGTGAAGGCGGGAAGTGACTGCATGACTTCGTCGGCGTTGACAACGCCGAACTTCTGGGCAAACGCACTGACGGGAAGAAGCAGAGCGATTGCGAGCAATAATTTCTTGATCATCGTTTTATTTCGGTTTATTATTTTCGGTGGTATTAATGCCGCAAAGATAGTTATTTTAGTTTGAATAACCTAACTTCTCGAGAACCTCGTTGCTGACGTCGATACGCGGCGAGGCGAAGATTATGTCGCTTGAGCCGGCGCGGTCGAATATTGCCTGATAGCCACGCTCTTCGGCGAGTTTCTTTATGGCGTTATAGATGTCTTCCTGAATAGGCTTCATGAGACTGACGCGCTTCTTGGAGAGTTCGCCGTCCTGGCCGAAATATTTGTTGCGCAGTTCGACGGCCTCTTTCTCCTTGGCCACGATCTCGGCCTCGCGGGTCTTCTTCTGCTCGTCGGTGAGGAAAACCATGTCGGCCTGATAGTTCTTATACATTGTCTCGGCTTCGCGCGAAATGTTCTCGACCTCTTTCTGCCAGCGCTGCGATGCCTGGTTGAGCTGCTCGTTGGCCATTTCGTAGGAGGGGATGTTCTGGAGAATGTATTCCATGTCGACGAGGGCGAACTTCTGGGCCTGAGCGGCGGCGAAAGTGCCGAGAGCGACGACGACAGCGAAGATTATTCTTTTCATAGTCGGTTGTGTTTTGGTTGTTTATACTATATAAATGACAATCGGGGACGCCAAAGGTTTAAAATTCCTGGCCGAGCACAAAGTGGACGTGGCTTCCGCCGCGCTCGCCGCGCACTTTGTCGAAACCGTAGGCCCAGTCGATACCCATCATTCCGACCATAGGCAGAATCACACGCACACCGAAGCCGGCGCTGCGCTTGAGCGAGAAGGGATCGACCTTTCCCACCGACGTCCAGGCGTTACCGCCCTCGGCGAAGGCGATGCCGTAGATTGTCGTCGTTCCCTGAAGCAGGAACGGGAAGTGAAGCTCGACGCCGAGGCGGGTGTAGGCGTAGCCCTCGGCTTTGTAGGGGGTCAGGGCGCCGTTGTCGTAGCCGCGCAGGGCGATGTTCTCGGTGGTGTAGGTAGTGTAGCCCGACATTCCGTCACCGCCGACATAGAAGGTCTCGAAGGGCGATTTCAGATGCTTGTTGTAGCTGCCGAGAAGACCGAAGTCGGCGCGGGTCATCAGCACGAGCGTATATTGTCCGTCGGGATTGATCAGCGGGGTGTAGGTACGCGATTTGAAGCGCAGTTTCCAGTATTCTATCCAGCGGTACATCTGCTTCTTGCTCTCGGTAGTGTTCTCGGCGGCCAGGCGTGCCCAATCTTTCTTGCCGAAGAGGCTTGCCGGAGGGGTCAGCGAGAGGTCGACAGAGAAGAGCGAGCCGCTGCGGGTGAACATCGGGTTGTCGATAGAGTTGCGCGACAGGTTGAGGTTCAGCACCAGAGCGTTCGACGTTCCGTTCTGCATATAGTAGAGATGATCCCAGTTCTTCAGGTTATACCAGTTGTAGGTCAGCGAGGCCTGGAAGGTGAACCAGTCGTCGGGCCACGACAGACGCTTTCCGAGACCGACGGTGACGGCGAGCATCTGGAGGTATTTGTTGGGGTCGTAGGCGTTTTCGTAGGAGTTCTGGTAATAGTCCTGGGTGTAGGGGTTGACCATTCCGAGACCTGAGCCTGAATAGTAGTAGGGATTCTGCCAGTTGCTGTTGTAGAACGACGAGTTGACGTCGGTCTGACGGCTGTAGTAGGCGCTGAAGCTGAACTGGTTGGGACGCTTTCCGCCGAACCAGGGGTCAACGAACGATATCGAATAGGCCTGATAGTAGCGGGCGTTGGTCTGGGCCGAAATAGACAGCGTCTGGCCTTCGCCCTGCGGTATGATTCCCTTGTAGGTGCTCGGATAGAAGAGGTTCTTTATCGAGAAGTTGGTGAACTTGACTCCGACCTTACCGATGATACCTGTCTGTCCCCAGCCGAGCGAGAGCTCGAGCTGGTCGTTAGCCTTCGATTCGAGGTCGAAAATGATGTCGACGGTACCGTTCTCTTCGTTGGGCTCGGGGCGCGGGTTAATGGTCTCGGGGTTGAAGTGGCCGCTCTGGGCTATCTCGCGGTAGGAGCGCATGAGGTCGCTCTTCGAGAAGAGCTCGCCGGGACGCACGCGCAGCTCGCGGCGGATGACCTTCTCGTAGAGGCGGTCGTTACCATTGATGACAACATTGTTGATACGTGCCTGCGGGCCTTCCGATATTCTCATCTCGAGGTCGATCGAGTCGCCGACGATGTTGCGCTCGACGGGCTGGAGGTGATAGAAGAGATAGCCGCGGTCCATGTAGTAGTTGGCGATGGCGTCTTCGTCCTGATTGATGCGCTTTTCAAGCAGCTTCTGGTTGTAGACGTCCCCCTTTTCTATTCCGAGAATCTCGTCGAGGGCCGTCGAGGGATAGAGCGTATTGCCCACCCATGTTATATTGTTGATATAATATCGTTTGCCTTCGTCGACACGGATGTGGACGTCGACATTCTTGTCGTCGTAGGGCACGACCGAGTCGCTGACAATGCGGGCGTCGCGGTAGCCTTTCTCGTTATATTTCTCGATGATGCGGTTGAGGTCGTCGCGGTAGTCGCTCTCGACGAATTTCTTCTGCTTGAAGAGGTTGAGCAGCTTGCCTTTCTCGTTGGTCTTCTTCATGGCGCGCTGAATGGCGTTGTCGCTCATGACCTCATTGCCCTCGATATAGATTTTGTGAACCTTGACCTTGTCGTGGCGGTTGATGTTGATGTCGACGATCATCTCGTTGGGATGGCTGAGGTCTTCGTGCTGCTGAATCTGCACGGTAGCGTTGCCGAAGCCTTTCTCATTGTAGTATTTCTTGATGATCTGCTTCGTGCGGTCGACGATGTTGGGCGTGATGTGGTTGCCCTTCATGAGCTTGAGGCGCTCGTCGAGGTCTTTTATCTCCCCTTTTCTGGCGCCATGGTAGTTTATCTCGCTGATGCGCGGCTGCTGGCGCAGATGAATCGTCAGCCATGCCTTGTCGCCGGCGGTCTTGTCAACGGTTATCGACACTTTCGAGAAGAGGGCCTGGCGCCAGAGGCGGCGTGCGGCAGCGTTGATCTCGGGGCCGGGGATTGCGATGCGTTCGCCTACTTTCAGGGCCGAGTAGCCCAGAATGAGATAGTCGTCGTAGTTCGGAGCGCCTTCGATATTGATTCCGGCGATCTCGTAGGTACGCGGCAGTCCGCTGAAATTCACTATGGGGTTGGTCAGGGTATCGGCGGCGGTCTGTGCCGACGCGCCGGACGCGGCTACAGCGAGGAAGAACGAAACGGCTATCAGGCGGAATATTCTTGAGGACATAAGGGAGGTCGGGTCAATGTGATGAAACGATTTGTTCGGAGGTCATTCCGAAGCGGCGTTCGCGCTGCTGGAAGTCGGCGATGGCGTCGCAGAATTCGTCGGCGGTGAAGTCGGGCCAGAATGTGTCGGTGACGACAATCTCGGAGTATGCTGCCTGCCAGAGCAGGTAGTTGCTGAGCCGGCGGTCGCCGCCGGTGCGGATAATCAGGTCGGGGTCGGGCATTCCGGCCGTTGTCAGGGCGTCGGCCACGGTCTGCTCGGTTATTGCCTCGGGATCAAGCTTCCCTTCGGCTGCGCGGCGCGCCAGAGTGCGGGCGGCTTCGGCTATCTCCCACCGGGCCGAATAGCTGATGGCCAGAACGAGATTCAGGCCCGTGCAGCCGGCGGTGGCGTCCATACAGCCCTGAAGGCTGCGGCGCGCGGCCTCGGGCATACGTCCGAAATCACCTATGACGCGCAGCCTGACATTATTTTCAAGCAGTCCGGGCGTCTCGCGCTCGATGGCATAGCCTATGAGGGTCATCAGGGCGTCGACTTCAGCCTGGGGGCGCCGCCAGTTCTCGGTAGAGAAGGTGTAGAGCGTGAGCCATTTCACGCCTATGTCGGAGGCGCGCTGCGTTATGCGGTGGACTGTGTTGACACCTTCGGCGTGACCTTCGCTGCGGTCGAGGCCGCGCGCTTTGGCCCAGCGTCCGTTGCCGTCCATGATGACGGCGATATGGGCGGGAATGCGGCAGGGATCGAGGGTTAAGGCGGGTTTTGGCATGGGCGTTAGTCGATACGGTGGCAGACGGTGCAGCGCGGGCCGAACTCGAACGAGAAGCCCACTGTCAGCGCCGAATACCAATCGGTATTCTTGAAGAATGAACTTTTTATCTGGTAGGGGTCGACGATGGCGTCGGCCTTGTCGGTGAACATCTTCACCATAGCGAACTCGGCGAAGAGGTTGAACCGTGGTTTCACTTTGAATTTGACACCGACAGCCATAGGGAGCGTCAGCCCGAAACCGGTCGTCCCGCCACACGAGGTCACGGCTCCGCCGAGGCCGATGGCGAGGTAGGGGGTCCAGCGGCGCAGCCGCTTGTAGGTCTCGCCGATGCCGTAGGGGAAGAAGTTGAATTCGGCGCGTGCCTCGAGATCATAGACCATTCCATTGAAGTCGAACACGGCGTTGTCGGGAAACACATTGGAATATTTGGCCGAGTTGCCCGAGAGCGAGGCGGCCGTCAGCATGGCGCGCACGGCGAAACGCGAGCCTGCCAGATAGCGGAACGATGCTGTTCCGGCAAAACCGGGCTGCGCGAACATATTCGACGAATTGGCGTCGCCGAGATATCCGCTCATGCCCAGAGAGGCTCCGATGTCGAACTTATAGCTTTCCACGTCGCCCTGAGCCGGAGCAGCCCCGGCGGCGATGGAAATCGTCGCGGCCAGAGCGAGGCAGCAGAGTTTTCGCAGAATTGTCATTTCAATAGAGCGGCTTGAAGCTCAGACGGTTGATAACGGCGCGCCGGATGTCGGGGAAGACTTTTCCGTCGTGGGTGAATCCGCCGATGAGATAGATATAGGGGCAATCCCACTGGGTCACCGGGCGCTCGGCGCGGCTGATCTTCGTGTCAGCCACGATAGCCGACTGGGAGCTTCCTATGGACATGTCGGCGGGAAGCTGCATCGATTGCGGCGCTCTGAGCCAGGTTATGCCGCGATCCCACGATATGTAGACCGTGCGGGCCTGAAGACCGAGACCGAGCTGGCCGCCGATGGCAAGGATGACCGACTCGCGGCTGACCTGCCAGTTCGTCGAGGTCTTATAGGCGAAATAAGGAACCAGGGCGGGGCCGAGACAGGCCGGAAGACGGTTTTTGGCGTTGTTGATGCAGGCCCAGTGCTCGCCGTCCCAGGCCCAGGTGTCACCCGTCATTCCGCCGTCGGCTGTGCGGCCGCCGGCCATGATGGCTGTGGGGCGGTCGCTCCACGAGGTCGTGTAGACGAGAAGCTGCGATGTCTCTCCGACAGGGAAAGCCGCGGGGGCCTCGGTTTCGGTTGAGGCGGGATAGGTGACGAGTTTCCATACGGAGCCGTCGAGACGCGCACCGAGCACTTTAGTACCTGCAACGCCATAGACGGTGTTCATCAGGGCACCGGTCGGCGTCCACGGGCCGGCGGCATCGGCGGCGGTATAGAGCTCACCCGAAGCTGTGGTCATATAGAGGGCGTCGGCTCCGGCGGCAAGGCTCATGACGTCGGCTCCGGCGGGAAGTGTGGCGGAGGCGGTCGTCCATCTGTCAGAGGGATTGTCGGCTGTGGCCACGCAGGCGTTTCCGGCAGCATCGGCGCTGACGACGACAGTTTTGCCGCCGAACTCAACGGCACGGGCGACTGTCGGGGCCGTCAGCGTTGTCGGCAGCGGCGACTGCTGCGTGAGATTCCAGCTCAGCGAGTCGGGCTGGATGAGATGGACGTTGACACTGACGCGGTAGTCGCGTGTCAGCATACGATCCTGACTGGTTATGCGCAGCGTGACGGGGCCGTGGCTGAAGTCAATGCTATCGTGCTGGTTGGCCAGATAATTATAGACCGAGTCGGTCATTCCGGGACGCGGCACGATCAGCTCGACACCCCCGACCGAAGTAGTGTTGACCTTGACGACGAGCTTCGACACATCGGTGCCCACAGGGAGCGAGTCGGCATTGAAAATCAGCGCATTGTTCAGGTCGATAGTGAAGAACACCGAATCGAGGTTGGCCAGAACGCTGTCGTCGGCCGCGAGCGAAAAGCCCTCTACGGCCACCGAGCTGTAGCTGACTGTCGCAATGTCTTCTTTTTCGGAGTTGCATCCGGCGAAGCCCATGGCCGCCAGCAACGTCGCGAGCATATATAGGGGAAGTCGATTTGTCATTGTTGCGTTATATTTCAAGCTGCAAAGTTAACAACAAATTTTCATTATCGCAGCTACCATAAGGCTAAAACCTCTTTTATAGGTACGCGAAAGCGAGCGGGTCATTACCCGGCGCCGCTCTATTTAACGCAATTTAACTGAAATCAGATTCGTCAGACAAGTCAGACAGGTCGGACGCGTCGGACATGTCCGACTCCCGGAACAGCGCGAACTGCTCCGACGCCGGATTATAGCGGGCGCCGAGCGAAAGAAAGAATCCGGCGGCGGTCAGCTGGCGCGCAAGCTCCGGTTTTCCGCGGAATCCGTGGATAATCGTCATCACTCGCGGCCGCGGCAGGACGAGAAGCTCCTGCCAGGCGCCGACACAGTGGACAATCAGCGGTTTTCCGACAGCCTCGGCCAGCTCTATATGACGCCGGAACAACGGAATCTGAATATCGGGCGAAGGCCCGCGGCGCTTGTCGAGCCCGGTTTC
Source organism: Prevotella sp. CAG:1031 (assembly GCA_000431215.1). Taxonomy (GTDB): domain Bacteria; phylum Bacteroidota; class Bacteroidia; order Bacteroidales; family Muribaculaceae; genus CAG-1031. Next base: position 29,009 of record HF985619.1, on the reverse strand, counting down.
TCCGATGGCCACAACAGCCGGACAGGCGGCGAGTCGTTCGACCTCGCCGAACATGTCGGCGCGGTCGGCGTGCCAGGGATGGATTCCGGCGCTGTAGGTCTGGCCGGGAAGCAGCGGAGCGAACGGCCCGGAGGGGTCGATATTGACGATTCGGCCCGGCGCGGGAGCGCGGCGGTGGGTGTGGATGTCGGTGATGAGTGTCATGGCACGGGGTCGTAGCCGCTTCCGCCCCAGGGGTGGCAGCGCAGAAGGCGCTTAATGGCCAGCCAGCCGCCGCGGACTACGCCGTGGCGCCGGATAGCCTCGACGGCATATTGGCTGCAGGTCGGCACGAAGCGGCACGACGGCGGTGTCAGAGGCGATATACAGAGCTGATAGAAGCGAATTGGCAGAATGGCTGCCGAGCGCACGATTTTACTGAGCGCTTTCATCGGCCGGCTGATTGACGCGCCTCAGAAGGCGCTGCATTGCGCGCTCGATCGAGCTGTAGCGTCCCGTTGTCTCGCCGACCCACACGAAAGCTATGTCGACGCGCCCCGCCCCTTCGAGCAGAGCCCGGTTCAGGCGGTAGGCTTCGCGGATACGGCGCCTGAGCGCTACGCGGTCAACGGCGTGGCG
>HF985619.1:19889-28313 GCA_000431215.1 Prevotella sp. CAG:1031 | reverse complement strand
CTCTTCGCGCCGGCGCCACACGGCTCTCAGCGGATAGCTCAGAGCGGCCGAGGCGCCTCCGCTGCGCGCGAACAGGGCGTCGATAGCTGTCGGCGAACAGAGTTTCTCTTTCTTATAGAGTCGAAGCCCTTTCATAGGCGCTGAGGGGCTATTTCTGCTGCGAGAGATAGCTGTCGAGAGCGGCGGTCATCGACGGAAATTCGGGAGTAGGAGCCTGAAGGTCGAGCTTCAGGCCGGCGTCGGTGACGGCTTTGGCCGTTGTGGCTCCGAAAGCTGCCAGCCGGATGTCTCCCTGCGAGAAGTCGGGGAAGTTTTTCTTAAGCGAGTCGATTCCGGCAGGGCTGAAAAAGATCAGCATATCATAGTCGAAAGGCTCGTCGGGAGCGAAGTCGTTGCTGACGGTGCGGTACATGACAGCCTTGCGATAGTCGATCGACGCCTTGTCGAGAATGGTCGTGTCATCTTTGTGGACATCGCTGACGGCGAAGAGATAGCGCTCCTTGGCGTGTTTCTGGATCGACGGCATGAGGTCGGCCAGACGCCCGGTCGGCGAGAAGAAAATCTTGCGCTTGCGATAGACGATATATTTCTGAAGATAGAGGGCTATGGCCTCGGTCGTGCAGAAATATTTCTGAGTCTCGGGGATGGTCACGCGCATCTCATCGCAAAGACGGAAAAAGTGGTCGATGGCCGTGCGCGCAGTGAATATTATGGCTGAAAAATCCGAGATATTGATTTTCTGCTGGCGGAATTCCTTTGCCGTCAGTCCCTCGACCTTGATGAAAGGACGGAAAACAATTTCCACTCCGTGTTTCTCGGCGATATCAAAGTAGGGCGACTTCTGCGAGGGTTGGGGCTGCGAAACCAGAATCTTCTTAACGTTCACTGCTTTAGGGTTTTATGCTTGTTGAATAGTATTTTATGCGATAATGTTTATGCTGATGAGATACAGCGCCGCGACGGGTGCGATTTCGAGGGTGCAAAAGTACAAAATAAAATAAAGCAACGATAGGAAATTATCGTAAAAAAGTCTAAAACCTTTTGCGATAAAGGTCACTCTTGCCGCTATATAGGCCGCGGCAGCCACGACAAAAACCATCGTCGAATCTTCGGGAAAAAAGAGCGCCGCAGCCGCTACGGGCGTCAGTACGATGCCCAGAAGAGCCTGCGAGGCGATGAATCCCTTGTTCCATTGCCGGCGGCCGCTGTCGGTCGTGAAGGCGTAGCCGACAACGTTGCAGGCTGTGAGCTGAAAAATCATATAGGCGATCATCAGGGCGAACTCGCGCCCGATACTGACGGCCATATCGGAGGCACCGAGCCTGACTACGACAACGGCTGCCTCGCAGAAGGCTGTCAGCAGCAGCAGGGCCACGGTAGCGCGCGTCTCTACTATCGTGTGGCCCGAAGCCTCGGCGTTCTGTCGGCGGCGTATGTCCCATAGGTCGCGCACGAAATTACGTAGCAAACCTCGGCAGCGGCTCATGCTGAGCGCCACCAGAAGAAAGATTGCGAGCACCAGAGCCATGACTCCGGAATCGGTTCCGGGAATGACAGCGCGCGCCTCGGGAGCGAACCCCTGGGTGTAGGCCACCGGGCCATGAGTCACACCACCGACAACATCGACGCCCGTCGGGGCGTCGTCGGCCGTCGAGAACGGGCGGGCCCACGGCAGCGGGCCGATTGTGTCGTTAGCGATAGAGTCAGGCATTGCCGCAAAGTTACGAAAATTCTCTAAATCTTATAAGCCTTATAAGGCCTATAGGCCCTATAAGGTCTGATAATCAGCTGTTCTGAAGAACCAGAACAGCGATATAGCCGACATAGACGGCGAAAAGCAACGCGCCTTCGAGGCGCGTTATTATGCGCGTTCCGCCATAGCGGGCCGTCAGCCAGAAGAGTAGAGCCGAAAGTCCGAGGACAGCCATGTCGAGCGGCCCGACACCTCCGAAACTCAACGGAGTTATAGTGGCGGCAGTGCCGAGGATAAGCACGATATTGAGCACGCAACTGCCTATTACATTGCCGACAGCCATGTCGGGCGAGCCTTTCCGGGCGGCCACGACAGAGGTTGCCAGCTCGGGCAGCGAGGTTCCGGCCGCTACTATCGTAAGGCCGATGACGGCGTCGCTGACTCCCATAAGAGAGGCGATGGCCGAGGCGCCGTCGACGAATATGTCGCCGCCGAAGATCAGCGCTCCGAGGCCGCCGGCGATCATAAGGCAGGCGAGCCACACTTTCCGCTGACGGGCATTCCCTTCTGCCTCCGAACCGGGATTTTCGCGCGCGGACAACAGGGTGCGGCGCATGAACATAATCAGCAGCAGAAGCAGTATGATGCCTTCGACACGGCTGACCACTGCCGGAGTGCCGTCGAGCCATGGCGATAAACCTGTGGCGACGACGATGGCAGCCGTCAGCAACACCCAGGGCAGCTGCTCGCCCATGACGCTTCGGCATATCGGAATAGGCTTCACTATCGCCACTATTCCGATGATTGCCAAAACATTGAAGATATTGCTGCCGACAACGTTACCGACAGCCATAGGAGCATTGCCCCCCACAGCCGCCAGAACCGAGATGACAAGCTCGGGAGTCGACGTGCCGAGCGCCACTATTGTAAGCCCGATCACGAGGTCACTGACGCCGAGGCGCCTCGCTATTGCCGAGGCGCCGTCGGTGAGCCAGTTGGCTCCGTAGAGAATCAGTGCGAGGCCTCCGATGAGCCTGACGATGTCGAGAATCACCGGCGCCCGTTTATTTAAGGCTCCATTCGAAGCCGTTCTTGGTGTCTTTGACGTCGAAGCCGAGAGCGGCGAGACGGTCGCGGATGAGGTCGCTGGTGGCCCAGTCTTTATCAGCCTTGGCTTTGGCGCGCATCTCGAGCAGCAGGTCGACGGCCTTCTCGAAGGGTTCGAGGCTCTTCTGTCCGTCTCCCGAGGCGGTCTCGACGCGGATTCCGAGGATGTCGACCAGATAGGTGTCGAAAAGACGGGTCAGAGCCTCGATGGACTTCGGGCCGAGCGGAGCCTGACCGTCGGCGGCGCGGTTCACGGGACGGAGGGCGTCGAAGAGCACGGCGATGACCATCGGAGTGTTCAGGTCGTCGTCCATCGCCTCGGCGGCGCGTCTTTCGAAATCTTCGATCTCGGCGAGCAGGGCCGGATCGTCGTTCCCCTCGGGCTTGAGAGCCTTGAGGCGGCGGTAGCCTTCGAGCATACGGTTCAGGGCCTTCTCGGCGCCCTGAAGGGCGGCGTTGCTGAAGTCGAGCGTGCCGCGGTAGTGGGCCTGAAGGATGAAGAAGCGTATCGTCATCGGGCCATAGGGCTGCTCAAGCAGCGGATGATCGCCGTTGAAGAACTGTTCGAGGGTTATGAAGTTGCCAAGCGACTTGCCCATCTTTCGTCCGTCGATGGTTATCATGTTGTTGTGCATCCAGTAGCGCACGGTGTCGTGGCCGTTGTGGGCCACCGACTGGGCTATCTCGCATTCGTGGTGGGGGAACATGAGATCCATTCCGCCGCCGTGGATGTCGAAGGTCTCGCCGAGATATTTCTGGCCCATCGTCGAACATTCGAGATGCCAGCCCGGGAATCCCTCGCTCCAGGGCGAAGGCCAGTGCATGATATGCTCGGGAGCAGCCTTCTTCCAGAGGGCGAAGTCGGCGGGATTGTGCTTCTCTTCCTGTCCGTCGAGGGCGCGTGTCGTGGCCAGAAGCTCGTCGATGTTGCGGCCCGAGAGCTTGCCGTAGTGATGGTCGGCGTTATATTTCGGTACGTCGAAATAGACCGAACCGTTGCTGACGTAGGCATAGCCGCTGTCGAGAATCTTCTTCACATATTCGATCTGCTCGATGATATGGCCCGAAGCGTGGGGCTCTATCGACGGCGGAAGCACGTTCAGCGCCTCCATGGCATGGTGGTAGCGGTTGAGATAGAACTGCACAACCTCCATAGGCTCAAGCTGTTCGAGACGCGCTTTCTTGGCTATCTTGTCCTCCCCCTCGTCGGCGTCGTGCTCGAGATGTCCGACGTCGGTTATGTTACGGACATAGCGCACCTTATAGCCCAGATGGGTCAGGTAGCGGAAAAGGATGTCGAAGGTTATGGCCGGACGCGTGTGGCCCAGATGAGGATCGCCATAGACGGTCGGGCCACACACATACATCCCCACTCTTCCGGGATTGAGCGGCTTGAAAGGTTCTTTGAAGCGCTTGAGGGTGTTATAGATCGTCAGAGCCATGTCGCTGTCAGGCTTTGGCGCCGTTGATGAAGGGGTTGGGGATTTCACCGGTGGCCTTACGCGGCTGCTTGTGTTCGATGGGGCCGAAGGTGGCTTCATACTTCTTGACGTTATCGACCAGAGCTGCGGCGAGATTCTTGACATTCTCGGGAGTCATTATGATGCGGCTCTGAACCTTGGCCTGAGGCATATTGGGAGCGACGGCGATGAAGTCGATGAAGAACTCGTTGGGCGAGTGGCTGACAACGGCGAGGTTGCTGTAGTGGCCGTTTGCCACTTCGGGGGTGAGTTCGATCTTTATCTCATTCTGTTTAGGCTTGTTTTCCATTTTGATAGTGTTTTTTATTGTTGTTTTCTGAAAATGAATTCTGTTTCGGAGGTGAGGTTCGAGTTGTCGACCCCGATACGCAGCTCTTCGACGCCGGTGCGCTTCCAGAGGGCCGAGATGTCGAACGACGTGTAGTTGTTGAACTCGTAACATCGTTCAGGGTCAACTCCGTCGGGAAGACGGTGGACGATGCGCGCCCGTGCCACCGGCCCTTCGACGGTCTGCTCGTCGACGACGAGCGCCCAGGTGCGTATTTCCGGAGTGTAGGGGAGCCGCGAACGCAGGTTTATCCATGTTCCGGTGCGCCATACGGCGATAACATAGACCGGAGCATTGCTCAGAGTGTCGAGCACTTCGCGAGAGGCCGCACGCAACTTCAAAGTATTGACCGGAGCATAGTCGGCCAGCCTGATGTCGGGCTCTTCCGGCGTATAATAGGCGAGGATACGGTCGCCCGGGTCGACGGTAGCGGTGTCGAGCGCACGCGAGGCTGTCAGCAGCGTAGTGCCGTTGTCGTCGGGCCCTACAAGAGCCAGACGGGCGCGCCCGTCGTCGGTGTTTCCCTCGAAGGTCACAATGTCGAGTCGCGGCGGCGTCAGTGTGGCGTCGGTGCCGTCGGAACTGTCGCAGGCTGTAGCAGCGAACAGCAGCAGCAGGGATATCAGCGCTGTCAGTCTCATGGCGTCGGAGCGATATGTCCGTCGGTGAGACGGATGATGCGGTCGGCATCAGCGGCGAGATTCTCATCGTGGGTGACGATGACGAAAGTGTGGCCCATGTCGCGGCGCAGATCGAAGAAAAGACGGTGGAGCTCGGCGCGGTTGCGGCTGTCGAGACTGCCTGTAGGCTCGTCGGCGAGCACTACACGCGGATTGTTGACCAGCGCACGCGCCACGGCAGCCCGCTGGCGCTCGCCGCCGCTGAGCTGCGACGGCTTGTGGGTCGTCCGGTCGCCAAGTCCGAGATATTCTATCAGTTCCATGGCCCGGCGCCGCGCCTCTGCACGGCTGCGTCCGCCGATGAGAGCCGGCATCTCGACATTCTCGAGCAGCGTGAACTCCGGCAGCAGCTGATGGAACTGGAAGATGAAGCCGATATTGACATTGCGGAAACGCGCCAGCTCCTTCTCGCCGAGCGTTTCTAGACGGGTGCCCTCGTAGCTGACCGACCCGCTGTCGGCGCGCTCGAGCGACCCCACGATCTGGAGCAGAGTAGTCTTTCCGGCGCCGCTGGGCCCGGTCACGGCAACGATTTCGCCACGCCCGATGTCGAGGCTGACGCCGTCGAGAACGCGAAGCTTGTCGTAGCTCTTGACAATATCTCTGACTTCAATCATTCCGCAAAGTTACGAAAAAACCCCAACGACTCAAAAGTTAGTTCCTCAAACATGCCAATGGTATAATTTTCACACCGTCGGGGCGCGTATATGCCATCTTTCCGCCGGTAAGTATGATCATCAGATCGGGCTCACGCAACGGCACCTGTTTCTCTTCCTTATTGTGAATAGTGATCAGATTTTTTAATTCGTTGAGATGCTCCGCTCCATATTCGATTTCCTTGCTCCCCAACTTACATTCTATGAGCGCATACCTGCCGTCTGACAAATGAAGAACCAGATCGGCCTCAAGTCCATATCGGTCGCGATAATACGAGATGTGGCTGTTGAAATCAGGAGTGTAGGCCCTTAGATCGCGGATACACATCTGTTCAAAGATAAATCCGAAAGTCTTCAGCTGTGTCATAAGAGCGTCAGGGGACAATCCCAGTGTGGCGACAACAATCGACGGATCAACAAACGAACGCTTAAAACCGCTTCTTATAGCGGTCTTGCTCCGTATTGCCGGTGACCACGCCGGAATATTCTCAATTACGAACAATCGTGTCAACGCATCAACATAATCTTCAAAAGTTGGCTTCGTACATCCGACTTCTCCCGAAGCGACAACATCTTCAAGAATCGAGGAATTTTTAGCCAATGTCGATATATTTCGGGAATACGATTTCAAAATCTGACGTGTCAGAAATTCATCGCGCCTTATGTTGTCAATACGTGATATATCTTCACTACAGACCGTATCCACATAGTTGCGGGCGATAAGCAACCGGGCATTTCTCGACCGTATATTCAGACTGGCCGGCCATCCCCCGCGACAGGCGGCAAATATCAGATCTTCTATAGTCATATCTGATTGAATCCCGTCGATGTCGAGATTCGGATTATCGAATAGTGCCGACAATGAAATCTTACCATTCGATTCCATCGACTCATACAAACTCATCGGCAGCATTTTCATTCGGCTTATACGACCCGTGCCGGTATGTTTGATTTTATCTTTTCGGACGGCGTTGGATCCCGTCAGAATAAACTGCCCGACCGAATTTCTTTTATCTACCATTGTCCGTACTGCATCCCATAATACGGGAATATCCTGCCATTCATCGATTAGCCGCGGGGTATCTCCCATCAAAAGAAGCGACGGTTTCGATTCTGCCGTAGCAATATACTCGCTGCTCATATCGGGGTCCTGAAGCCTTATGACACTCGCGGCCTGCTGTTCGGCCGTTGTGGTTTTTCCACACCATTTCGGCCCCTCTATAAGGACAGCTCCAAAGGCCTCAAGCCTTTCTGCAAGAACGTTATCGGAAATTCTTTTAAGATAGCTCATATCAATGAATTTATGAGGGCAAAATTAACCACAAATTCCATATTAAGCAAATTTATTTTCCTTTTTTGTGGCATTTCATTTTCCTTTTTTGTGGCATTTCGTTTTCCTTTTTTGTGGTATTTCGTTTTCCTTTTTTGTGGTAAAACGGCCATCAGATACCATTCTGCGATCGGGACAACGCCGATTAATAGCTGCGGACGGGAAAGGCGACGACTATGTCGGGAGCGGCAAGACGCCAGATGAAGTTGCGACCGCGGGCTTCAGCCATGCCGTCGGGACTTACAGTAATCTCGGCAATCGTAAGGTCGTCGATAGCGGCAGCTTTGAAAACAGCCTCCTTGGCCATCCAACGCACATGGGGATCAAGCGGCATCTGCCTCTCGCGCTCAGTCAGAACCCGTTCTATTATGCGCGATATGCGCGGCGACGTCGGTTCGGTGTCGACACCGAGGGGACTGTCGGAGCTGAAGGCAATGACGGCTTTTTCACGCGAATGGCTGACAGAGATGAACATTCCGTCGAGGTGAGGGGCTCCCTGTTCGTCGTGAGTCAGCGGCCCGAGGCCGTTGCGGCGCAGTAGCTCACAGACGGCCTCGCGTTCTGCGCGGCGGCGGTCTCCGACGCGGGCGGACGGAACTATATCAATGCTGTCGATTGTCATCTGAGGGCATTGACAGCGTGGATAAGGTCATCGCGGACGGCTTCGAGAGCGGGTGCCAGCGAGTCGGGAGAAGTGGCTGTAGCCGCTCCTTCGAGGAAAAGCGCTCCGCTGACAACGCAGTCGCCGCGCGGCGAAGTGGCGAGTATCTGAAGGGGGGTTGCCGAGCCTGAAGGGGTGAGCGTGACACGACCGTGCCATCCGCCTTTGCCCGTCAGTTCGGTCAGTTCGGTTGTGGCGCCCCCGATATTGAGCGATATTCTTTCGAGACGGTTGTCGATGATGCCGCCGAGAGTCGAGGCTGTCGCGGGCGATGCGGTCAGATAGAGAGTCGCGCCATAGCGAGGATAGGCGAGTGTCAGCCATCCCGTGCCGTCGGCTCCCTGACGGCGTTCGGTCACAGCGGTTCCGGCGTTCGACTCGAAGATGACAGGGCCTATGCTGTCGCTGCGGTAGACAGCCTCATATAGAGCTATCCGCGGATAGCCTTCGGGGCGCGGCACGGCGCGTCCGCCTCCATCGCAGGAGTT
>HF985619.1:0-19868 GCA_000431215.1 Prevotella sp. CAG:1031 | reverse complement strand
AGGAGTTCAGAAGAACAACCAGAGCCAACGCTGGCGGCAACAACACTTTCATGAGACTTCCTCGGGAGGCATCACACTGACGCGCACACTCGTTATGCGGTGGTTCTCAATGTCTAGCACAAGGAACCGGCAGCGGCCGTAGACCATCGGCTCTTTTTCTTTCGGAAAATCCCCCTTTATGGCAAGCAACATTCCGGCAACGGTCTCGCAGTCTTCGGCCACCTCCTTGTAGTCGTCTTCGTCGAGGTCGGTGACCCGGAAAAAGTCGGTCAGCAACGTGCGTCCCTCGAAAATGAATGAATTGTCGGCCAGACGCTGCCAGGTACGCGATTCTTCGTCGTATTCGTCGTTGATGTCGCCGACTATCTCTTCGAGAACATCCTCGAGAGTGACAACTCCGCTGGTCCCGCCGAATTCGTCGACTACAACGGCTATATGTATGCGACGCTCGCGGAAATCCTGAAGCAGGTCGTCGATCATGCGCGACTCAGGAACGAAATATGGCGCGCGCAGCAGTTTCTGCCATTCGAAAGTGTCGTCGACATTTCCGATATGGGGGAGAAGGTCGCGGGCGTAGAGGATTCCCCGGATATTGTCCTGCGACCCCTCGTAGACCGGTATGCGGGCGTAGCCTGTCTCGACCACGGTTTTCATGACTTCTGAGAATGTCGACGAGATGTCGATGTCGATAAGGTCGACACGCGGTGTCATGATTTCGGCTGCTGTTGTATCGCCGAATTCGAGAATTCCTTCGAGCAGTTCCTTGTCGTCTTTTGCCTTGACATCGGTCAGCTCGAGAGCCTGACTGAGATCATCGGCAGTGAGATTTTCGCGGCGGCGCTTAACCATACGGTCGATGACGCCCGAACTGCTGACGAGCAGACTCGACAGCGGATAGAACAGGCGCGTCACCGCCGATAGCGCCGGAGCGGCCGCCATAGCCCATTTGAGTCCGTCGGTGTTGGCATAGAGCTTGGGCAGAATCTCGCCGAAGAGAAGAATTAGGAAAGTAAGTATAACCGACTGGACAATAAACGACATAACCGGCGACAGCCCGTCGAAGACGGGCCCTAAAGCGTAGTTGCAGAGAACTACGATCGACACGTTGACGAGGTTGTTGGCAATCAATATCGTTGCCAGAAGCCGTTCGGGAGCTGTGGCGAGACTGACAACACGTCGTCCGCGCCGGTCATCTTCAAGCTCGTCGAGCTGTTCGGGACGCAGTGAGAAAAAAGCTATCTCGCTGCCCGAGATAAATCCCGATACCAACAGAGCCGCCAGCGCAAGCAGCAGGGCCACGATGCGCGCCGGATCGATGGCAGCGCCAAGGGCCATTGTCAGGATGCAACTGAGAGGATCGTCGGTCGGGAGAGGGTCTGTTTCCAATGTATAACTGTGTTGGTTACTGAATTAATATTGTTCTGAAGCGTTGGGAAAATCAGATGTCTTGACATCGTCGACATAATGGGCAACGGCGTCGTTGATAACGGTCGACAGGTCGGCATAGCGGCGCAGGAAGCGCGGCGAAAATCCTTTGTTGATTCCGAGCATATCCTGCATAACGAGAATCTGGCCGTCGCAGCCGCCACCGGCACCGATGCCGATAGTGGGAATCACCAGCTCACTGCTGACACGCGCCGCCAGGTCGGCGGGAATCTTTTCGAGCACGACAGCGAAACATCCGAGGCTCTCGAGCAGCTTGGCGTCGTCGACAAGCTTCTGAGCTTCGGCCTCTTCGCGGGCTCTGACATTATAGCTGCCGAATTTATTGATCGACTGGGGTGTGAGTCCGAGGTGGCCGCACACGGGGATTCCGGCCGATAGAATACGCTCGACGCTCTCGGCAATCTCGCTGCCCCCTTCGAGCTTCACGGCCTCGGCATGGCTCTCTTTCATTATACGTATAGCGTTGGCGAGCGCCTCCTTCGAGTTGCCCTGATATGAGCCGAAAGGCATATCGCAGACAACCAGGGCGCGCTCAACACCTTTCACCACACTCTTGGCGTGATAAATCATCTGGTCGAGAGTTATAGGCAGCGTGGTTACATTACCGGCCATGACGTTCGAGGCCGAATCGCCGACGAGGATGAGATCAACGCCGGCCCCGTCAACGAGGCGCGCCATCGAATAGTCGTAGGCTGTCAGACAGGCTATCTTTTCGCCGCGCTGTTTCATCTCGACAAGGCGTCGGGTTGTTACCTTGCGGCGGTCTTCGGTGTAAGTAGACATTCCTTTTCTAAATTGATTCGGGCTGCAAAGTTACAACTTTTATCCGACAACGATGTTGACTATCTTGCGCGGAACTACGATGACCTTGCGCACTGTCTTGCCTTCGAGCCATTTGGCTGCGGCCGGGTCAGACATGGCAGCAGTTTCTACGGCTTTGGCGTCGAGATCGGCAGGAACGTCGATATTGAAGCGGGCTTTTCCGTTGAACGATACGGCGTAGCGCACGGTCGACTCCTTAAGATATTCCTCGTTATGCTCGGGCCAGCGGGCGTCGCAGATTGTCGAATCGTGGCCTATGGCCGAATGCCACAGCTCTTCGGCAACGTGGGGCGCGAACGGCGCAATCAGTATCAGCAGCAGCTCGAGAACCTTGCGCGAACGGCATTTCTGGGCCGTCAGCTCGTTGACACATATCATGAAGGCACTGACCGAGGTGTTATAGCTGAAAGCCTCGATGTCGGCGGTCACTTTCTTTATGAGCTTATGGATTGAGCGCAGGTTATCGGCTGTAGGTTCGGAGTCGTCGACCAGACAGGTGTCTCCTTTGTAAAAGAGGTTCCAGAGCTTGCGCATGAAGCGGTGGACGCCATCGATTCCGTTGGTGTCCCACGGTTTGCTCTGCTCAAGCGGGCCGAGGAACATCTCGTAGAGGCGAAGTGTGTCGGCTCCGTAGCATTCGACGATATCGTCGGGATTGACGACGTTGAACATCGATTTCGACATTTTCTCGACGGCCCATCCGGTGCGGTATTTGCCGTCTTTTCCGAGAATGAACTCGGCGTCGCGGAAGTCGGGACGCCAGGCGCGGAAACCGTCGGTGTCGAGCACGTCGTTGTCGACGAGACTTATGTCGACACGTATCGGCGTTGTGTCATAGTCCCCCTTCAGCTCTTCGCTGACGAAAGTGTTGGTGTCTTTTATGCGGTAGACGAAGCTCGTGCGCCCCTGTATCATACCCTGGTTTACAAGCTTGCGGAAAGGCTCAGGCTCGACAACCTTGCCGAGATCATAGAGGAACTTGTTCCAGAAACGCGAATAGATGAGATGGCCTGTGGCGTGTTCCGTTCCGCCGATATAAAGGTCGACGTTGCGCCAGTATTCGTCGGCTTCGCGTGAAACCAGAGCGTCGTTGTTATGGGGATCCATATAGCGCAGATAATAGGCGCTAGAACCGGCGAAGCCGGGCATGGTGTTCAGTTCGATAGGCCATCCATCGGCAGTCTTCCAGTCACGGGCACGGCCCAGGGGAGGCTCGCCGCTCTCTGTCGGCAGATAGGCGTCGACTTCAGGCAGAAGCAGCGGCAAGTCGGCCAGAGTCATTGTGTGGGGCACACCGTCTTTATAATATACCGGGAAAGGTTCGCCCCAGTAGCGCTGACGGCTGAAGATAGCGTCGCGAAGACGATAGTTGACCTTCACCTTTCCTATTCCCTCGGCCTCGATGAATTTCTTGGCGGCGGCGATGGCGTCTTTAACCTCAAGACCATTGAGGTCGAGTCGGTCGCTCGCGCTGTTTATCATCTTTCCGCTCTTGGCGTCGAAGCTCTGCTCGCTGACGTCGGCACCTTCAATAAGAGGAATAACGGGAAGATCGAACTTGCGGGCGAAGGCATAGTCGCGGCTGTCGTGGGCGGGAACGGCCATGATAGCGCCTGTTCCGTAGCCGGCGAGAACGTAGTCGCTGACCCAGATCGGAATCTCGCGGCCGGTAAGCGGGTTAATAGCGTATGAACCGGTGAAGACGCCCGAAACCTTCTTGTCGATCATGCGCTCACGCTCGGTCTTGTTCTTGACTTCGGCGAGATAGGCGTCGACAGCCTCGCGCCGGTCAGCAGTAGTGACTTTGCCGACATATTCGCTCTCGGGAGCAAGCACCATGAATGTCACGCCGAACACTGTGTCAGCGCGCGTGGTGAAGATTTCGAGATCGAGATCACTGCCTGCGACTCTGAAACGCATCTCGGCACCTTCGCTGCGGCCTATCCAGTTGCGCTGCGTCTCCTTGAGCGATTCGCTCCAGTCGAGAGTCTCGAGATCGTCGAGCAGACGTCCGGCATAAGCGCTCACGCGCAGACACCACTGATACATCTTCTTCTGCTCTACGGGATAGCCGCCGCGAACCGACAGACCCTCGCTAACTTCGTCGTTGGCCAGAACAGTTCCGAGTTTCGGACACCAGTTGACCATCGTGTCGCCCAGATATGCGATACGCCAGTTCATCAGGGCGTCGCTCTTCGCTTTCTCGTCCATGGCTGCCCACTCGGCGGCAGTGAAGCTCAGATCAGGGTCGCCGCAGGCTGCGGTGAGTCCTTCCGTTCCGTTTTTCTCAAGATGTTCGATAAGGCGGCTTATGGGCATCGCCTTGTCGGCGGCTGTGTCGTAGTAAGAGTTGAACATCTCGATGAAGGCCCACTGTGTCCACTTATAGAAAGCTGGATCACACGTTCGCACCTCGCGGTCCCAGTCATAGCTGAAGCCTATCTTGTCGAGCTGGCTGCGATAGCGGGCAATATTCTGCGAAGTTGTCTTCTCGGGATGCTGGCCGGTCTGAATGGCATATTGTTCGGCGGGAAGACCATAGGCGTCGTAGCCCATCGGATGAAGAACATTGAAACCCTGAAGGCGCTTATAGCGGCTGTAGATGTCAGAAGCTATATATCCTAAGGGATGACCTACGTGGAGGCCTGCTCCCGAAGGGTAGGGGAACATATCGAGCACATAGAATTTCGGACGCGACGGATCGATTTCAGTGTGGTAGGTCTTGTCGTCGCGCCAGCGCTGCTGCCAGCGACTTTCTATCTCGCGGTGATTATAATCCATTTTTATATGTGGGGTTGCTATTTTTTCGGTTTATTATTTGCTGCGTTCGAGCATGGCCACGATCGGGCGGCGCGCACGTTCGGCAATGTCAGCGTCGACCTCGATGGCAGGCTGCTCATAGAGCAGACTCAGATAAAGCTTTTTCAGGGTTGTCAGTTTCATGAAACCGCATTCGTTGCAGGCGCAGGTGACATCGTCGCCAGGAGCGGCATAGAATGTCTTCGAGGGACATTCGCGACGCATCTTGTGAAGAATACCGGGCTCGGTGGCAACGATGAACTCGCTGTCGGAACTGTTGCGGGCAGCGTCGAGCAGAACAGCTGTTGAGCCAATTACATCGGCAATCAGCCGCAACGGCTTCGGACACTCGGGATGGACGAGTATCTTCGCTTCGGGATGCTCTTCGCGAAGTTTCAGAATCTTCTCGGCCGAGAAGCGCTCGTGAACATGGCAGGCGCCGTCCCATAGCAGCATCTGCCGTCCGGTCACACCATTTATATAACTGCCGAGATTTCGGTCGGGCCCGAAAATGATCTTTTCGTCAGCCGGATAGCTCTCGACAATCTTGCGGGCGTTGCCGCTGGTGACAACCATATCGCTGACGGCCTTCACCGCAGCCGAGGTGTTGACATAGCTTATGACGGTGTGGTCGGGATGGTCAGCCACAAAAGCGGCAAACTCGTCGGCCGGACAGCTGTCGGCCAGCGAGCATCCGGCATTGAGATCGGGAACGACAACCGTTTTTTCGGGATTGAGAATCTTCGCCGTCTCCCCCATGAAATGGACTCCGCAGAGAACGATCAGCCGTGCAGTCGTTGTCTCGGCTATGCGCGCCAGAGCCAGAGAGTCGCCGACATAGTCGGCCAGATCCTGAATCTCGGCCGGCTGATAGTAGTGGGCCATGACAACGGCCCCTTTCTCTTCTTTCAGCCGCTTTATCTCTTCGACAAGGTCGAGGTGCGGGTCGACATCGGCTTCGACATACCCTTTGTCAACATTCATTATTTCTATTTTTAAATTAAGTTTTAAAAAAATAATTTTTCAATAATAAGAATAATGGATGTTGATAACGATGATAACTTTTCGGCCGAAATCTTGCTTTTCAGAGTTATTGAACGAAGATAACAGCCTTCCGAAAGTTATCAACATCGTTGAAAGTTGCCTCTCAGACGATTGCACAGGTTATCAACATTCTGTTAATAGAGCGCAAAGTTAACAACTTTTTTCGTCACTGCCACACAGATTCGGTTGAAAACCCTGTTGAAAAGCCACTGAAAACTTTTGCTAACTTTTTTTGGAAAAGGCATACAGGCAGATTATACAAAACTCCGCCGGAGTTTTGCAAATAAAGTTATTGAAAGTTATTGAATCGGAATCAACAACTTTTCAACATATTGTTGACAATTGGAATTCAGCCCTGCTGTTCTTCGGTGTTCTCAGGTTTCTTGGGCTTCAGCTTGAGCTCGTCGAAGCCCTGGCCGTAGGCGCTGGTGACGAGGCTCTGCGTTATGAAAGCATGAGGGTCGATACTCTTGATGATTCTGAAAATCGTCACCGATTCGAGACGTCGCGCCACAACAACGAGCATCTTGACCTCATGTTTGCTATACCATCCCTGACCGTCGATAACGGTGCATCCGCGGCGCACATTGAGATTGATGGCGTCGGCGATTCTTACCCAGTGGTTCGAGATAATGAAGAACTGGACAGCCTGACGGTTGGAATTGATCATCTGGTCGCAGGTGAATGTAGTAAGGAAGAGAATTATCAGACCGTAGACAACGGTGTCAATAGAATGGAATATGAGGTAGCTCGACGAGATAATGCAGAAATCGACATACAGCATTGTGCGCCCTATCGAGAGCGTCGTCTTCCGCGACACTATCGTGGCTACGATATCGGTGCCTCCGGTCGATCCGTTATGTATGAAAATCATACCCAGCGAGAAGCCCGAGATTATGCCGGCTATCGTAATGCTCATGAAAGGCTGGCCCGGTACGAATCCTTCGGGAAATCTCGCCATTATTACCGGTTGAAGAATACCTATGAACAGACTCAGGCAGGTCGCGCCGAAGAGCGTGCGCAACACGAACTGCTTGCCGACAACCTTGAAAGCCACCGCCAGAAGAACGAGGTTTATGGCATACTGCGAGATGGCCACAGGAATTCCGGTGGTGAAATAGACGAGAGTGCCCAGACCGGTCACGCCTCCGATAACCACCTTGTTAGGCAGAATGAAACCGCAGAACGACACCGAATAGAGCAGAGTTCCGAGTATAATGAAAAAATAGTCGCGCGACGACACCCAAAGCTTGCGGCTGCGCTTGCCGACAGAGTGAGATATTTCGAGGTTCATCATGGTTCTTAATTTTGCCGCAAAGATAGCGAAAAAACTAAAGTCAGTCGTTGCCGTTATTTTAGAAAACTTATAAAATTTATAACTCATATAAATATTAGCAGTTACTTGCTGAAACGGCGTTTTTTTCGTTACTTTGTCGGAAAGTTAAAAAGAGACCGTAAAGATGCGTATCGTTATTCAGAGGGTAAGCGCGGCGAGTGTCAGTGTCGGCGGTGATTGTGTGGGCCGTGTCGACGGGCCGGGGCTGATGGTGCTCGTCGGTGTGCGCCGTGGCGACAGTGCCGACGCTGCCCGGCGTCTGGCGGCGAAAACAGCGTCGTTGCGAATTTTCGAAGATGAGTCGGGCGTCATGAACCGCAGTCTCGTCGATGTCGGCGGTTCTGTGCTTGCCGTCAGTCAGTTCACTCTGCTGGCCCAGACGCTGCGCGGCAACCGTCCGAGTTACATAGAGGCAGCTCCGCGCGAAGAGGCCGAGCCGCTCTACGAGCTTTTTTGCGACGAACTCGAACGCCTGACGGGGCGCCCTACGGCCCGTGGCCGGTTCGGAGCCGACATGAAGGTCGCTCTTGTAAACGACGGCCCTGTTACGATTGTTATAGATTCAGACCAATGGAAGTGAAACCCGACATATCGCTCCGAGGGCTCCAGAAAGCTGTCGACGGCTGGATAACGACAACAGGAGTTCGCTATTTCTCGCCGCTGACGAACACGGCTATCCTCGCCGAAGAGACCGGCGAGGTCGCGCGCATAATGGCCCGCAAGCATGGTGACCAGAGCTTCAAGCATGGCGAGAGCGCCGACCTTCTGGCCGACGAGCTGGCCGATCTGTTATGGGTTGTCGTGGCTATCGCCAATCAGGAGGGAATAGATCTCACTGAAGCTGTCGAGGCCAATTTCGAGAAAAAATCGCGGCGCGACGCCTTGCGTCACCGCCTTAATCCAAAGTTAAACAAGTAAATATCATATAATTATGGCAGACAAATATACCGATACGATTGCCGCCAGCAACGTCATAACTGACGATGCCGCCGTGGCCGACGCCGTTGCCGCCATCCTCGCCGATCATCTTGAGGAAAACCGCAATGCCGATGTCTACAAGAAAATTTTCAACTCTATCGACCTCACGACGCTGAAGACAACCGACTCGCAGCAGAGCGTGGCGAAGTTTACCGAGCGCGTAAACTCATTCGAAGAAGATTACGGAGATCTGCCTCCGGTGGCTGCAATCTGTGTCTATCCGAACTTCGTGCCTGTCGTGCGCACTACGCTCGACGTCTCGTCGGTCGGAGTTGCCGCAGTGGCCGGAGCTTTCCCGACCTCACAGAGCTTTATCGAGGTCAAGGTGGCTGAAATCGGTCTGGCTGTCGAGGCCGGTGCCGACGAGATTGATGTGGTGCTCAATGTCGGCGACTTCTTCGACGGCGACTACGAGAGCGTCTGCGATGACCTCGACGAGATGAAACATTCATGCCGCTCGGCCCGGATGAAGGTCATACTCGAGACCGGCGCCCTCAAGACTGCCCGCAATATACGCGATGCCTCGGTTCTGGCCCTCTACAGCGGTGCCGACTTCCTGAAGACATCGACCGGCAAAGAATATCCCGGCGCATCGCTTGACGCTTGCTATGTCATGTGTCAGTGTATCCGCGAATACTACGAGAAGACGGGCCGCGCCGTAGGATTCAAGGCCGCCGGCGGAATCTCTACTACCGAAGATGTTCTGAAATACTATACCATCGTCAAGACCGTGCTCGGCGAGAAATGGGCCGACAGCAACGAGCTGTTCCGCATCGGCGCAAGCCGTCTGGCCAATGCTCTTCTGAGCGACATTGTCGGAGAACAGGTGAAATACTTCTGATTCTATACCTTTAACAACAGTGTAAAGACTATGAAATATTGGATAATGCTCAACGGTGTCCAGCTCGGCCCGCTTGAGATAAGTGAAATCAAATCGCTCCCCGTCAATGCCAACACGCCCGTATGGTGCGAGTCAATGACCGACTGGGCTCCCGCTGCAACAGTGCCCGAGCTTGCCGAAATAATCAACAACGGCACCCGCAGCCAGCCGCAGTATCAGCAGTCCTATCAGGGGCAGCAATATCAACAACAGCCCAACCAGGGCTATCAGCCCTATAATCAGCCTCAGATGCAATATAACCAGCCCCAGTATGCTCCCGGAAGCTATCGCCAGAGCGATCCGATGCCCCCGATGCCCAACACCTACATGGCTCTGAGCATTATCGTTACGATTCTGTGCTGCATTGTCGGCGGCATCATCGCCATCGTCTATTCCTCGAAGGTGTCGAGCTGCTACAACATGGGCGACTATGCAGGAGCCCAGAAAGCCAGCAAGACAGCTCTTGGATGGATTATCGCCAGTGCCTGCGTTTCGGTTATCGGTTCGATTCTCTATTTCTTCCTGTTTTTAGGAACAGCGTTCCTACAGAATATTTGAGCCGTCGACGCATTATCATAGCGGTCGGCGCGGCAACTGCTGTCGCGCTGACCGCCTTGTATATGTTTGTCGAGCCGTCGAGCGGCCTTTATCCGCGCTGTCCGTTCAAGATGCTGACAGGGCTGAGCTGTCCCGGCTGTGGCACCCAACGCGCCTTCCACGCCCTATTTTCAGGCAATCCAGGCGAGGCCCTGCGTTATAACGCAGCCCTGATTCCATTCATTCTGCTCGCCCTGCTCTACGGCGCAGTAGAGCTTATGCCGCGCCGCTTTCCGGGTCTCCGCCGCCGGCTTATGTCGCGCACGGCGGCCTTCGCCGTTGCCGGCGCCCTCGCCGGCTGGTGGCTGTTGCGCAACCTTTTCGCCATCTGAAAAGATGCAAAATAGTGCAGTCTGTAACGCCTAAAACTGTAAAATAGTGCAGTCAGCAATGCAAAAATCTGCAAAATAGTGCAGTCATGAAAAATTAATTCATTATATTTGTGGCAAATAATCAAATATAATGGATAAAAGAATACTTGAGACTATACTTTCAGATCAGGCAGAGGAACTTGAACTTAAGAAAAAGCAGAAGTTCTGCAGGCGTAAAGAGGAAGATCTGATAGATCCTGACAGTCCGCAGGCTCAGGTAGTGATTGGTGTAAGGCGCAGCGGAAAGTCAACCTTATGCTATAACGCGCTTATTAGAAAAGGAGTTAAATTCGCTTATGTCAATTTCGATGACGAGCGTCTCATAAATCTGACGGCCACCGATCTTAATGATGTGCTGGAAGTTCTATATAAAATAAATGGAGACTTCAATTATCTTTTCATTGACGAAATACAGAATATTCCGGAATGGTATCTGTTTGTAAACCGTCTGTTGCGCCGACAGATTCATGTAATCATTACGGGATCGAATGCCAAACTGCTCAGCGGAGAGCTGGCAACTCACCTGACCGGACGCCATCATACGATAAATCTCTATCCGTTTTCTTTTTCGGAATATTGCGAGGCAAAAGGAATCGACACCATGTCGATGTCGACAATGGCGGTTGCCCGGCGCAGGGCCGTTTTCGACGACTATATGCGTAAGGGTGGTTTTCCAGAGCTCAGTCGGGTCCGGAACGAGCGCGATTATATCGATGAACTTGTCAGGAATATTCTTCAGCGCGATATCGAACAGCGCTTCAAGGTTAAACATGTCACTTCATTCGAAGAGATGTCGCAGCATTTGCTGAACATAGCTCCGGCCATTGTAGTCGATAAAAAGCTGAAAGAGGCGTTCGGTTTCGGGTCGCAGCACACGGCAAAGAACTATGTCGGTTATCTGAAGCAGGCTTATCTTCTTGTAGGGTTGCATAAATACTCGCCGAAGAGTCAGCAAAGGCTGACAGCCGATAAAATTTATCCTATTGACGTCTCCCTGATGAACAGACGGTCTGACGCCTTTTCAGGTGAAAATCTCGGATGGCGCCTCGAAACAATTGTTTATCTCGAACTTCTGAGAAGATATAAAAGTCAGGGATTTGATATTTACTATTTCAGTGAGCGTTCAGGCGAATGTGATTTCGTTATCTGCGAAGGCCGGAAAGCCGTTGTTGCAATTCAGGTTTCATACGACATTTCTAACGAGAAAACGAGGAAAAGAGAAATATCGGGCCTGTTGCTTGCCGCAAAGAAAACCGGATGCAAGAATCTCATTCTTCTAACCGACCATAGCTATGAGGATATAGAAGCCGAGGATCACAGGATAGCTGTGAGGCCGGTTTTCGACTATCTGCTGAATGAGTAGAATAATCCCTGCAGGCAGAGCTGCCCGCAGGGATTATATGATTTATAAAAGTTATAAGACTCAGTAGAGGATTTTCGAGGCGCGGCCGCCGCGGACTACGATATAGACTTCGCCGTGCTCGGGCGAGGCTATGCGGCGTCCCTGAAGATTGTAGTAGACCGGGCTGTCGGTTGATTCGGCCATAGGGCCGTCGATCGAATCTTCGGTTGAGAGTGTCGCCAGGGCGTAGTGGCTCTCGCGTCCGTCGGCGTAGACGGCTGTCACCTTATATGTGTCGGTGGGCAGCAATCGGCGGGTCGATGCCGATGTCGATGTTGTGGTCGAGGCGAGTTCGCCGTTGACATATACATTATAGCCTGTCAGGGCCGGGAGCGAGAGCGCATCGCTTGCGGGAGTATAGGAGAAGTTGTCGATCATGAGCATGAAGGCGTAGTCTGAGGTGCAGCGCACGGCTACGTGGCGTGTGCCGTCGGGCACGGTGAAGAAGAACGGCGTCCAGTCAGAATAGTGTTCGACGGGGCCTGTGAGCAGTCTGAAGTCCTTGCGGTCGGTGCCTGTCTCCGACGTCCATATCTCGAATAACTCGGCGACATCTTCGAGCAGGGCTTTGGCATGGAAGCTTATTGTCTGCGGGCCGCCATACAGCGTGGGGGTGATGAGCCAGTCGTCGTTGACGACTCCGGCCTGTCCGTCGGGTGTGACGTTATACATCTGCGCCATGACTTTTTCGCCGTCGAAGGCGTCCATAAAGCGGTAGTCGGCCGTCGGCATGACCCACCATGACTGCGCCGTGAAGTCGACAGGCATATCGGCATTGTTGAAGCCGCCGATGAGACCTCCGTCGCCGTCGATGGTCGTCCAGTCTCCGGGCGACGAGGTGAAGTCGTCGTAGTCTTCGAAGCTATCGGATACCGGGGCGCCGGCAACGTGACTCATGTCGGGGGCTGTCCAGTTCAGCTCAACCGTGCCGTCGGCGTTTTCAGTGGCTGTCAGGGAGCGCGGCGCGGGGAGGGTCGTAACCAGACGCACCACGGTGATTTCGCGGTGGTTGTCATCTTCGAGACCGTCGTTTTCGTTAGTTATATCGATCGTGAACTGTTCGGCGTCGTCGGCCTGAGCAGTCATGCGGCCGGTGAGCTTCACCGTTGTCGCAGCGCCAGGAGCCAGCGGCGAGCTGTCGGCGGCGTCGTACTCAAGACCTTTGTTGCTCAGGGTTGTGCGGAAATCTCCTGAGGTGTCATATCCGTTGTTGGTGATTGTCACTTCAACGTCGAAGCTGTCGCCCGACGCTGCTGCGGCGGGGCTCTTCACAGAGGCTATCGACAGGTCGACGGCCGGCTGGTCGGCAACGACCATATTGTCGAAGAGGGTGTAGCCGTGGGAAATAACGGTGACCTTGGCTGTCAGCTGAACGGTTTTTCCCTTGAGACCGTCGAGGTCGATCACTATGCGCTGCCATCCCGTGCCGAGTTCGCTGAGTGCCAGCGTGCGCAGGGCGGTCGTACTTCCGTCGGCGATGTCGGTGGCGCCGAGTTCGAGGCGGTTTTCGTCGTCGGGATAGACGTAGGTCCAGATGCTCCACTGCGGCCGCTCGGCCTGTCCGAGGTCAATCTTGCCTGTGGTCATTTTCGATACAATGCCGGGAGTGTTACACATCATGGCCAGATAGCCGCCGTCGCCGTCCTGCGATTTGACGTCCGATTCATGGTCGTCGATGAAAGTCCACAATACTTCGTTTCCGCCGTCGGTTATCATCGGATAGCGGTCGTAGTCGTCCATCGTGAAAGTGTGGTGGTAGGGCAGTTCGAAGGGGGTGCCGACGTTGATCATCGGTGAGACGGTGAAGGCGCTCTCTTTTCTGTCGAGAACGGCGTTGAGGGTATAGAGGCAGAATGTCTGCTGCTGCCCTTTCATCGATGCGTCGAAGGTGCCTTCGGTGACGGCGTCGTATTCGACAACCGGGTCTTCGAAACCGTTGGTGACGTCGAAGAGGTTATAGGTCAGCTTCGACGGATTTATGGGCATTCCGTTGATGTCGGTGGCGGCCGGTTCCCATTTCAGGTAAACCTTGTTGCCTTCGGCCTCGCGGGCCTCGGTGAAGCGCGGAACTTCGGGACGCTGGATGCCGGCGTAGCGGTTGACGGTCAGCGGTTCGCCTTCTCCGGCGCTGTTTTTCGCTGTGATGGTATATTCGTATATTCCCTCTTTGCGCGGTGTATCGCTGAATGTCAGCTCTTTGCCGGGAGCAATGTCCTCGGTCAGTGTGGTCAGCTCTTCGCCGTTGCGCGTAACAGTTATCTCTGTCAGCGAACTGAGCTTGTTGCCGGCGATGTCGACGGCGGGGGCTATGAAAGTGAAGGTCACTTTGTTGGTTCCGTCGGGATCGTTGGCCATTTTCAGGTCAGTCACCTTCGATGGCTCTGAACCGCTACGCGCTGCCTCGATGGCGATGTTGTCGACGAAGAGATAGTTGTAGTAATCCTGATAGGCGGGCGAGTTGCCGTGGACACCTATATAATATAGGCCGTCGTAGCGCGGTGTGAACCAGCCGGTGATGCGCTCAAGCCGAGAGGTATAGACGCGTGTAGTCGGTATCACGACCTGGTTGAGTCCTTCGACATCGTTATGCCGCCCCATTTTTATCTCGAAGGTCTCAGCCGACTTTTCATCGGTGTCGAGATACGTGCCGGCATAGACGCTGACAAGATAGTATTTCCCTTTCTCAAGTTTGACGGCGCGCAGAATAAGATAGTCGTCAGCCTGCCCCTCGAAGGGGTAAAGCATATAGGCACAGCGGCCATAGATGCGGTCGCCGACATAGTTATAGAGACCCCACTTGCGCGTGTCGTTGTTATTGTCGATAATCTGGAACAGCCGGGCGAATTCGTCGTGGATGTCCTGGTTAGGAGAGAAATCGTCGAATGTCTCGCAGAAGGGAGGTTTCAGAGGACTGTTCTCGCCCAGACGCTGTTGTCCGGCGCCGACAGCGCGTTTCTGCGGTCTCTCGAGAAGCGAGCTGCCGCTGACGGTCTGTGTCCCGACGGGCATAACGTAGCTTGTGCGCCCTGCGGCGGTGGTTGTCGTCAGCAGTGCCGCTGTCAGCAGCGCCGCCGGAAGATAGTGGTGGTTCGGTGTCATTTGCGGTGTATTTGTGTTTCCCGTGTTTGATTGGTTTACGGTGGCAAATGTAGCTATTAGGGCTTGCGTTTTTAATTAATTTTTGTTAAATCAACCAAAACTCGCCTCTTTTTTCATACCTTAGCGCGGGAACACAATTTATTAATCACAATTTCTATCGCTTATGAAAAAATGGATTACACTTATCGCATCGGCTCTTCTTGTCGGCGTGGCTTCATGGGCCATCGCCGCTGAGTCGCAATTCGGTGCGCCGCAACGGCGCGCGCAGCGCAAAGCGCGCCCCGCTGTCGAAAGGAATGCGCCTCCGCAGCGTGTCGCTGTCAAGGAGGGCGACAGCCAGCTCTACGGCATAAATGCCTATAAGAGTGATTACGGTATTACGAGTACCTACACCGGGCCGTTCGCCATCGACTCGAAAGGCAGCCATGTGAAAAAGTCGACAGTGTCGATAGCGGCTTTATCGGGTTGTTATTTCAAAGGAAACATTGTGTCGATGAGCTATGACGATAAGAGCTCAAAGATTACTTACGCGGTCTATAATGCCGACACCTGGGAGCTCGTGCGCAACACTATGAGTTTCACCTTTACGTCCCCATACACCCGTGCTGTCGATCTCTGCTACGACCCGACTTCCGACCGCGTCTACGGATGCTTTGTCGAAAATAGCGTTAGGGTAGAGAAGACCTCACCGGCTAAGCTGATGTATATTACCGCAGCCGAACTAACTGAAAACGTTATGTTTGTTCCGACCGAAGTCGCCGCTCTCGACCGCAATCTGCGTGCGCTGACCTGCGACGGCGACGGAACACTCTACGGTATCGGCTACGACGGAAAGCTCTATTCTATCGACAAGTCGACGGGAACCATGACGGAGAAAGCTTCCCTGACTTTCCCGGCTGTCTACGATCCGGATTACGAAGAAGATCTTTATCTCTCGAATCCCGGTTTAAAAGGATCTGAATCGGCCGACATGGTTTGGGGCTCGGATTATATCTATTTCTCGCTCAACGACAATTATGGCGCCGGATATATCGTTAAAATCAACAAATCCGACGGATCAATGTCGTTGGTTTACAATGCCGGATACAGCTCCTACCAGCCCGCCGGTGATGATTCATACGTGACTTTCTCGACTCTCTATTTCAAGCAGGACAAGCAGATTTCAGCCAGCACTCCCGAAGCGCCGACAAATGTCAGGATGTCTCCTGTAGGCACAGCTCTTCAGGCTTCGCTGAACTTCACGATGCCGTCGAAAGATGTCAAGGGCAATGACCTCTCCGGCAGTCTCTCTTATTATATCAAGACCTCGTCGGCAACCCTCGCCAGCGGCACCGCCGCTCCCGGCGCTGAAGTGAAGGATGTCAAGGTTACGGTTCCTGCCGCCGGAATGACCGACCTGATGGTCTCGGCCGCCGTCGCTGACGCCGAATCGCTCCCCGTCACCGTCAGCGCCTTCATAGGTCCCGACACTCCCGTGATTCCGCTCGACGTCAACACCGACGTCGCCGACCTCAGTGTGACCGTCGAATGGGAAGCCGCTACGGGAGAATACGGCGGTAACACCGACGCCGTCACCTATAAGGTTGTCCGTCAGCCCGGCGACGTTGCCATAGCCACAACTCAGGAGACTTCCGCTGTCGACAATCTGACCAAAGAAGGCAAAACGCAATACTGGTATGAGATTACTCCCGTTGCCGGAGCAATCACAGGTCCTGTCAAGACCTCGCGCAAGTTCTTCGCCGGCCGCTATTTCGAACTGCCTCACTTCAACACGTTCGAAACTGCCGACCTCTTCAACGAATATCCTGTTATCGACAATAACAGAGACGGTAACACATGGTGGGTCGACACGCGCACTACCCCGCAGCGTCAGTGTGCGGTCTACTCTGCCGGATCGAAAGCCGCCGACGATTATCTCTGCGTCGGCCCCTTCAGCCTCAAGGCCGGTGCCCCCTACTCATTCACGGCAACGGCCGACTGCCATTCTAACCCCGAGACCGTCGAGGTTCTCGCCGGAACGAATCCCGACAATGCCGCTTCGTTCTCGACAACTGTCGTGGCTAAGACAATAGTGTCAGTCTCGAGCACCGGCGTGCTTCTCGAAGGACGTTTCACCCCCTCGGCCGACGGTCTCTATTATTTCGGAATCCATGTCACGAGCGACTCAGGCCGTGAACTCTGGATCAAGAACGTCAAGATCTCCGGCCTCGCCGCTAACGCTCCCAAAGCTCTGACCGATCTCACTGCCGAAGGATTGAAAGATGGTGTCAGGCTGACCGGCAAGCTTCCCGCTTTCGCTCTCGACGGCTCTAAGGCCAACCTTACCGCCGTCAATGTCTATCGCGATGGACTCATGGTGACAACCGTGAAAACAGGCATCGCCGACGGCGCTGATTTCAGCTATGACGATAAGTCTGAAGCTGCCGAAGGAAAGCACTCCTACACTCTTGTCGCCGTCAATGCCAACGGCGAGGGCGAACCCGCCAGTGTCGAAGGCTACCGCGGCCTGGATCTCCCCGGATACCCGCGCAATCTCCGCGTGTGGGAAGACGCAAACACCCCCGGTCTCATCCATGCCACATGGGAGCCCCCGACATCGGGTGTCAACGGCGGTTTCCCCGACCCCGAAAACTGCACCTACGACCTCGACTTCACCGCTATGAGCAACGACGCATCGATGGTCAAGGAAAACTATTCGGGCCTCAGCTGCGATTTCCAGATTCCCGACCAGTTCTATACGAAGCAGGATCTCATATCGGTCACCGTTGCCTCGCGCAACGCCAAAGGCCCCGCCGGCTATCAGGGCAACTCTACCCGCCACTGCTACTACGGCCCCGCCGATAAACTGCCCGTCTACGAATCGTTTGCCAACGGAAAATACGAACAGCTCTGGAGCTCCCAGCGCGTCGTCGACAACGACAACTGGGACGGCCTCTGGGACGCTTTCGGAACTCCCGCAACAGGAATCGACGCTCCCGATGGCGACGCCTACAGCTACGGCTATATGGCGTATGCCGCAAACATCCCCTGGCGTGCCACCGGGCCGCGCGTGACCCTCGAAGGAACCGACAAGCCGACTCTCGCTTTCTGGTATTACTGCACCGACGAGGCCGCCTCGTTCACTCTCGACGTTATCGACGAAGACAAACTGCCCGAGACGCTCAAGACGTTCGACCTCTCGGCCTCCGGCCGCAACAAGTGGATCCGTTATGAGATGTCGCTCGATAAGTTCAAGAATTCGAAGTATATCCAGATTTCTTTCCTTGGCTCGTCAAAAACCGAATATGTCTACCCGATTGTGATTGACAACTTCTCGATCATCGATTCCAGAGAAGCCGACCTCGCAGTGCGTGGATTCTCGGGTCCGTCCAAAGCTAATGCCGGCTCGCGCGCCCGCTTCACCCTCAACGTCCGCAACAACGGATCGAAACCTGTCAGCAGCAGCGACTTCTCAGTTGTGCTCATGCGCAACGGCAAGGATGTCGCCACGACCAAAGGCTGTACCCTCGAATCGGGCGATGAAGCTCCGATCGATATCGCCGACATCCCCGAGGTGACCGATCCCGTCAAGAGCGTCTACAGCGCCCGCATAGAATTCGACAAAGACCTCGACAAGTCGAATAACTCCTCCGGTGAGGTCGAAGTCGAAATCGTCAAGCCCACTTATCCCGCTCCCGAAAACCTCTCGGCATCGGGCGGAAACGGCGTCACTCTTACATGGAAGGCTCCAGACCCCGACGACAATCCCGCCAACACTGTCACCGAAAACTTCGACAGCTACCGGCCGTTCATCATCGACAATATCGGCGATTGGAAAACCGTCGACCTCGACGGCTGCAAGACAATCATCCCCGCCACTTTCCTCGGCCCCTGCACCTACGATCACGTAGGCGAGCCCATGGCATGGCAGATCATTGACCCCGCTCAGGCCAACATATTCTCATGGTATGCCGTATCGGGCGAACAGCTGCTCGCTGCCTTCCAGGCCAATTCGGGCGGAAGTCCCGATGTCGACAGCAACGACTGGCTCATCTCGCCGCGCCTCTGCGGAAAGGCCCAGACAATCTCGTTTATGGCCAACGCCGCCACAAGCCAGCGCGTGCCTGAAACCTTCGACGTCTACTATTCGACGACTTCCGACGATGTCGACGACTTCATCCTTCTCGAACAGGGCCTCGAAGTAAATATGACCAACAACTGGACCGAATTCAGGTTCAAACTTCCCAAAGGCGCCCTCTACTTCGCTATCGTCCACCGCTCAAACGGTAAGTTCGCCCTCCTGCTCGACGACATCGTCTATGCTCCCGAAGGCGCCACGACCAACAAGATCGTTCTCAAAGGCTTCAACGTCTATCGCGACGGCGAGCGCGTCAACTACGAGCTCATAGCTCCCGACGTGACGACCTACCATGACGCAAATGTCGAGCCCGACCGCGTCTACAGCTACTGCGTGACCGCAATGTGGGACGCCGGTGAATCTGACACCTCGAACATTGTCACCCTCAACTCTTCTGACGCTCTCGATACCATTGTCGAAGCAGTGCGCCCGACAATCGTCGCCGTCGAAGGAGCCGTGCGCGTCTCGACGCCCTTCGCGATGCCAGTAGCCGTATACACCGCAGCAGGCGCGACCATGGCCTCGCGCGTAGTCGACGGCACAGCGACCATCTCGCTCACCCCCGGCATATATATCGTCCGTGCCGGTTCGGTAGCCGCGAAAGTCGCCGTCCGCTGACAACATCCGAAACATCCGCCACAACCCCTAAACCTTGTTTCGCCGCTGGCTCTCAGCGGCGAAACATTTTTTAACACAAAAATCTTCCTGTGATATTTGGCAGATTGGCTGGGAACCTCTACCTTTGCACTCGCTTTTGAAAAGGACGGCCCGGAGGGGCTGCGAAAAGCAAAAAGTTGTTAAAACAACGGTAAACTTTTTGGCGGTTCGAAAAAATGCCGTAACTTTGCAAACGCTTTCGGCTCCAAAGCGGAGCCACATAGAACATTGAAATTCTTGCAATAGACGAAGTAGTACAAGTTAGAGAACACGGAGCTTCGGTCTGAAAACAGATTGAGGCGACATGAACTCTTGTCAAT
>HF985618.1:110336-137326 GCA_000431215.1 Prevotella sp. CAG:1031 | reverse complement strand
AGTGCCGAATCATTCATTGACTCTACAGTATCCGCATTGCGTCAGCAACTCGGAGACGACAAAGTAGTTCTCGGACTCTCGGGCGGCGTTGACAGCTCGGTGGCGGCGGTTCTGCTTAACAAAGCCATCGGAAAAAACCTTACCTGCATATTTGTCGATCATGGCCTGCTCCGTAAAAACGAGTTCAAGGAGGTTATGCGCGATTACGAAGGGTTGGGCCTTAATGTTATCGGCGTTGATGCTTCTGAAAAATTTTTCAGCGAGCTTGCCGGCGTCAGCGATCCCGAGAAAAAGCGCAAAATCATCGGCAAAGGTTTCATTGATGTCTTTGACCGTGAAGCACATAAGATTGAGGATGTCAAATGGCTCGCGCAGGGAACAATTTATCCCGACTGCATCGAGTCGCTTTCGATTACCGGTACCACTATAAAAAGCCATCACAATGTCGGCGGACTCCCCGAGAAGATGAATCTTCGTCTGTGCGAACCGCTGAGACTGTTGTTCAAGGATGAGGTTCGCCGCGTTGGCCGTCAGCTCGGAATGCCTGAACATCTCATCAAGCGTCAGCCTTTCCCGGGCCCCGGTCTCGCTGTCAGGATCCTCGGTGACATAACACCTGAGAAAGTGAGGATTCTTCAGGATGCCGACAAGATCTTTATCGACAACCTCCGCGAAGCCGGACTATATGACAAGGTCTGGCAGGCAGGCGCCATATTGCTTCCTGTTCAGAGTGTCGGAGTCATGGGCGACGAGCGTACATACGAGCGCGCTGTCGCTCTCCGTGCCGTGACATCGACCGATGCCATGACAGCCGACTGGGCGCACTTGCCTTATGAATTCCTTGCCAAAGTGTCGAACGAGATTATCAATCATGTCCGCGGCGTAAACCGCGTATGCTACGACATCTCTTCTAAGCCGCCGGCAACGATAGAGTGGGAGTAACCTTAATTTGAATCTTGAATTATAATTGCCGCTGTCATTCGAATTATGAAGTTCGAATGACAGCGGCAATCGTGCGTATATTGTCCAAGACGGATTTTTTTGGATGGTTGAAGGGTATTTGTTACCTTTGTGGCAACAATCACCTTAAAAATCTTTATATTCATGGAACTCCCTTTTGCAGAATCGTGGCGCATCAAAATGGTTGAGCCGATCCGTAAATCAACTCGTGAAGAACGTGAAGAATGGCTCAAAGCTGCCCACTACAATGTTTTCCAACTCAAAGCCGACGAAGTATTCATCGATCTGCTTACCGACTCCGGCACAAACGCTATGAGCGATCGCCAGTGGGCCGCTATGATGATGGGCGACGAAAGCTATGCCGGTGCACGTTCATGGTATCACCTCAAAGACACCATTACCCGACTGACCGGATTTGATTTTGTCATTCCCACACATCAGGGACGAGCTGCTGAAAACGTTCTTTTCAGCGCATTGGTCAAAGAGGGTGACATTGTACCCGGAAATTCGCATTTCGACACAACCAAAGGTCATATTGAATCGCGCAAGGCTGTCGCTCTCGACTGCACAGTTGACGATGCTAAAAACACTCAGCTTGAGGTTCCTTTCAAAGGCAATGTTGATCCTGTGAAGTTAGAAAAGGCCCTTCAGGAGAATGGCGACAAGATCAATTTTATCATTGTCACTGTCACTAACAACACTGCTGGCGGTCAGCCTGTTTCGATGGAGAATCTGCGTGCCGTAAGAGCTCTTGCTGACAAGTATGGCAAACGTGTGATTTTCGATTCAGCCCGCTTTGCCGAAAACGCGTATTTCATCAAGACTCGCGAAAAAGGCTACGAAAACCGCACTATCAAGGAAATTGTCAAGGAAATGTTCTCGCTTGCCGATGGCATGACGATGTCCGCTAAGAAAGATGCCGTAGTCAATATGGGCGGCTTCATCGCTACCCGTCATGAAGACTGGTTCGAGGCTGCCAAACGCTTCGCTATTCCTTTCGAGGGCTATCTTACTTATGGTGGTATGAACGGCCGCGATATGGAGGCTCTTGCTGTAGGACTTGATGAGAACACTGAGTTTGACAACCTTCACACTCGCATCCATCAGGTTGAATTCCTCGCCAGCCTTCTCGATGAATACGGTATTCCTTATCAGCGTCCCGCCGGTGGTCACGCTATTTTCCTCGATGCCGACATGATTCTTACTAACGTCCCCAAAGAGGAATTCCCCGCACAGACTCTCACAATAGAGCTTTATCGTGAAGCCGGTATCCGCGGATGTGAAATCGGTTATATTCTCGCCGACCGCGATCCCGTTACCCGTGAGAACCGTTTCGGTGGCCTCGACCTGCTTCGCCTCGCTATCCCGCGCCGCGTCTACACTGACAACCACATGCGCGTCATTGCAGCAGCCATCAAGAATGTCTATGACCGTCGCGAAGAGATCAAGCATGGTGTCCGCATCACCTGGGAAACTGAACTGATGCGTCACTTCACTGTTCAGCTCGAGCCCGTTAAATAAGTTATTTCCTATATCGGATCAGTAAGCTACCGTCCTTTGCGGCGGTAGCTTTTCTGATGTCCGTTGAATAACAATCGGAGCTGCATCATGGGATGCAGCTCCGAGAAATATAGCTATAAAACCGAGTTTATTTCACGAGGATCTTTTTGACGGAAGTTCCTTGGCGGCGAATAACGATAGTGCCTGTTGAAGGCTGGTCGATGCGAATACCCTGAAGAGTGTAATATTCAACAGGGAGGTCGGCATTATTATCTGCGTTGATGTCATCAATGCCAGTCGGGAGTTCAGGATTCTTAGTGGGGTCGAAATAGGGAGTTACTTCAGCAAGTTTTGCGCCCCAAACATTGCCCATCCAGGGATCGAGAACGATATTATGGAGCTTGACATAGCGGATAGCCTGCCGTGAACCGTTCTTAGGATCGGCAGCCTGGGCACGGCTGGCAATCTGAGCGGGCTGCTCTTCTGTCGAGGGGGCTTCGTATGCCTCGGGGGTTTCGACGGCAAAGCGGTCGAAGCGTGGGCGGTCAACCATAGCTCGACGCATGGGATCGTAATGATCGACACGCTGTGCGTCAGAGAAATCGGCCTCACGACTTACAGAGAGTGAGTAACTTTGAGTACAAGCACCCTCCCAAAGTATTTCTACGGCCGGAATATCGATTACCTTGCCGAAATCTATCAGAACGTCATATACTTTATTGTTCTGCGAGAGATTGATAGATCAGGCGACTCCGCCGTCGGTGTCGGTGCGGCACGACATGAGGACTTCTGCGGCACGATTATTTCGGAGTGAGTCTCGTTTTCAGTACCGGCTTCGAGAAGTCTCACGCTCAAGTCAGGAAGCTCTTCGAGTCCTGCGACAACCATTGCATTATGGCGTACTGTCTTGATTCTGGTTGAAGCGTTTACCGTGGCTTCACCCTTTGTCGACTGTGCGGCGATGTCGAAAAGTCCGAGCGTATGGAAAATTATTGTGTGGTTGTCGGCATCCAGAGTATAATCTTTGGCGTGATCAATCTCTCCGTCAGCGCGCGAAACAGTATAAGTGACTGTATCACCTGTCTTGAGATGGAAATTGGCTTTGTTTGCAGTCTGATATTTCGGATCGAGATAAACTTTTTCCTGACCGAACTGGTCTCCGCTGCCTGCCGTATAGAACGCTACTGTGTTGGGATGATCATTGACGACAGTCTTTGTTTCTTCGACGTCATCGACTACAGTTGTCGTAGTATAGGCGACATTAACATAGGGCGACAGGATCAAGTAGGCCGGATCCACGTTGGCATACGTACCGTATGCTTTGAAATCATTAATATTAAGGCCCCAGACGGTTGCATTGCCAAGGGTTTTTACTCTGATAAGCGTGACGGGCTTGTCATAGCGCACTCCAAGACGACGCTGGAATGATTTGCCGGCACCGGGGCTTTCGAGATCCTTCAGATGAGCGACCTCAGTCCAGACTTCACCGTGGTTACTTATCTCAATGGTGTATTCCGAAGGTGATGCGCCGTCCCAATCGAGGACGATAGCTTCGATAGTGACAGGGTCATAGAGCGTAACGATTATTTCTCCCTGAGCGTCTCGGGGAGTCCCTTGATCTGCCATATGACGATAACCGGCACCACGTGATAATAGTTTTGACTTTCGCCACCATTTTCGGCAATCACTATCTCTCCAGCTTTAGTGCTAATTTCAGGCCCGACAATGATATTGCTGTAGTTGGGGCTGCCTGTGGCTGATGAAATAAAATTCTTTAAACTTATCTGAGGGAATATAGTTGTCATAGTCAATTGTAGTTACTTGTAGCGTTGAGGTAAATTCGCCGTAAGATGCAGTGAATATTGCTTTTCCGGCAGTTTCAGGTGTGTAAATGCCATTATTCCATCCAGATTCAGCTGCGGTTGTCGAAATCATTGGCACTAAATCAGTCATAATAGCCCCATTTTGGTCTAATACCGAGGCTGTTATTGTGGCGCTCTCACCTACGCCCATCAGAAAATGATTTGATAGCCATGGATCATTGAACCCGCTAATAACACTGCTAAGACTAACTGATGTTGGGATTGGTAATTCTCTGACGCGAATGCCATCTAAACGAGTCACGTATTCTTTATTTGTTGGTGCAGTAATGGTAATTTTGAAATATCTACCCCAAAATAGGCGCAGAGATATCGTTTGATGTCCAGTTATCCCATATTTGTTCTTTGTCAGATGTAGAATACTTTCCGACTTGCGTCCAAATTTCCTTATCATTGGAAACATGAAGATGGTATTCTGCCGGGCGAGTGTTTCCCTCCCAATTAATATCAACATTCCCAAATGCTATTGACTTGGAAAAATCGAAAATGTAGTAATTGGGGACTTCTTCTGTTGGCACTAAGGTTCCATAACTACCAATTATATTGGCTCCCGCGTATGACTTTGTCTCTTCTTGCGGATCGGCATTAGAGCCTTTGAAGTAAGTTACGGAAACAGGATTGTCACCTGAGATAATGCTCTCTGCTGCGGTTAAAGATGCGCTTGAATGGTCATCGGAAAGAACGAACTGGTTAGTCGATTCTTGAGCCTGAACCATGGTAAAAGGGGCGCATACCAATGCAGCAGCAAATAAAAGTGCGCTGGTTTTCATTGGTTTACAGTTAAAGAAATAATTGGTAAAGTTTAAAATGTTGATATATGTATGATTTATTTGACAACACTAATCAAAGTGTAGGCTAATTACCCCTCCCCATTTGTTAAGCTTTGTCAACCTGCTGTTTGCGTGCGCATTAAAAAACGACAGTGAGAATTATCTCACTGTCGCTAAAGTTCTAAACCGCTTTATAATCAGCCTTAATTATCGGGAGATGCCGACTTATCAGGGGTGGTTCGAGCCACTTGTTGGCGGGCTATGTCGAGCTTCCTTTCGAGACTTTCGTGACGCAGACCGGCCACTTTCATCTGGCGCAACGACCATGCATATTCATAGACAGTCGCGAGATTCTCGAGTTCTCCGGTTGTCAACGGGCGAGTATATACCGTATTTCCTTCAAAAGTGAGCGTCAGCGGTCCGCGACGATTCTCGAATGCAAAATGTCCGATGGTATCGATTCCTTCGCCGGTAAAATAGATCCGCTCGTTCCCTCCCGAACGACGGTTTGCTTCACCGTCATAGGCGACATCTGCAGATCTGGCACTTTTTCCCGCGCCATCGGTCAGGGAAATTGCCGTATGGGATATGGGATGCCCTTGAAGCGACGACACCATGAAGAACTCTCCTTCAGGAGTCAGCCGACCTTCGACGCCGGTCGGGGGCAATTCCGATCCTTCGGCAATATAATAACCTTCCATAGGCTCATTGACCCACCTCAGCCTCGTATTCTTTATTGAGTCGACTCTGACGGCGAGCACAGCTGCAAGACTGTCGGCCATTTCGAGCTCTCGCTGAAAGTAGCGTTCCTGAGCACGCGCCCGAAGATTAATGCCGTCTCTGCGGACGCTTACATATTTGGCAAAGCGGCTGTCGAGCGAGTCGAGAAGGCTGAGCGACAGTTTTGCATCGCCGTTTTCTAACGCAGCCTGTGCTTCGGTCAAAAGTTTGCGGGCTTCGGCTTCGCCTGTGTCTGATTGACCGCACGAGGCAAACAGGACAAATGATATGGCGGTAGCTGTGAGAATTTTAGTTGCGCTGAACATCTTTTACTCCTTTGACAGTTTTAATTTTCTTCACAAGAGCCTCAAGCGCAGATGTGCTCTCGACTCCGACAACGAGATACCCGCGGAACAATCCGTCGAAGCTGTCGATTGATATGCTTCGAAGCTGCACATTCGGCTCCTTATTAATAATTGAGGTTATATTTGTTATAATTCCAAGGTCATCGTTTCCGATCACTCTGAGCGATGCGCCGAAACCACCCGCGAGAGATCCGGCCCAGCGAGTCGGTATCACACGATAGGGATAGCGGGACTTTATGTTGCGGGCATTCGGACAGTCGGCACGGTGAACCTTGATAACACCTTCGGCCGATATGAAGCCGAACACCGGATCGCCGTTGATAGGATTGCAGCAACGTGCCAGACGATAGTTGATACCCTTAATATTATCGCCTATGACGACAACATCGCCTGCAGACACCGAGTCTTCATCATGAGGCTGCTGAAGCTCGAATTCATCGGCAGAGCGGGTTACAACTTCCTCTTCAGGACGGGAGAGAGTCTCGTAGCGCGCGATGACATCGTTGATGTCGATCATCTCGGACCCCAAAGCTGAAAAGAAATCAGTCGAGGTTTTATAACCCATCTTTTTAATGAGCCTCATAATTATGCCGTCGTCTATTTCGAGCTTGCGGTTCTTGAACCGTCGCTGGAGAGTCTCTTTGCCTAGATCGGCAGCCCTGTTTTCGCGCTCCTTAATTGCCTGGCGTATCTTGTTGCGGGCTTTTGAAGTTACGGCAAAATTCAGCCAGTCGAGTTTCGGACACTGCGCTGAAGAAGTGAGGATCTCGACAGTATCGCCATTTGCCAGCCGGTAGTTGAGCTTGCGGTTCTTGCCATTTACCCGACCGCCGGTACAGACAGCGCCGAGTCCTGTATGTATATTATATGCGAAGTCAAGGACTGTGGCGCCATGAGGCAGTTTATAAAGGTCACCTTTCGGTGTGAAAACAAACACCTCCTTGTCGGAGAAGTCCATTCTCATTTCCTTCATCCTCTCCATGGGATCGCCTCCGGCCTCTGTCTCAAGAATATCGCGGATGTTATTCATCCAGCTGTCGATGTCGCCCTGACTTTTGATGCCTTTATAGCGCCAGTGGGCTGCAAGTCCTTTCTCTGCTATCAGATCCATCCTCTTCGAGCGGATCTGCACTTCTACCCACTTATTGTCAGGCCCCTTGACAGTAGTATGGAGCGATTCGTATCCATTGCTTTTCGGTATCGACAGCCAGTCTTTCAAACGCGATGGATTCGGAGTATACATATCAGCGATAATCGAATAGACATTCCAGCATTCGGCTTTCTCCTTCTCGGGAGGGACATCGAGAATTATCCGTATGGCGAAGAGGTCAAATACATCTTTGATGTCAATTTTCTGCTTTCGCAATTTGTTCCAGATCGACGAGATGGATTTTGTGCGGCCTTTTATCTCGAATTTCAGGCCGGCATCTTCGAGTTTGGCCTTGACGGGCGCTATGAAATCGGCAATATATTTGTCGCGTTCTGTTTTTTTCGCATTCAGGCCATGGGCGATATGAGAATACATCTCGCGATTGGTATATTTCATCGACATATCCTCAAGCTCGCTTTTAATCTTATAGAGCCCAAGACGATGGGCAAGCGGTGCGTAAAGATAGCCCGATTCGTTGGCAATGTCGGTGACGAAATTCCTGTCAGGGTGATGATTGATAGCGCGCATGAGAGTCAGACGGTCGACAATCATGATAATTATTACACGAATGTCTTCGGCCAGTGCCAGCAATAGTTTTGAGAAGTTGTCGCCGCCCACTTTCGAACTTCTTCCATACAGGCTCTCGACCTTAAGACGCCCGCGCACGAGCAGGGCGACATCTTCGCCCCAATCACGGACTATTTCATCGATCGACAGTGCTGAACTCTGAACCAGAGGTTCGAGCAGTATTGCAACACACATATTACGATCCGGACTGACCATCTCGCATAATGCCAGGCATGTCGCCAGCGACATGTGAAGGCGATCGATCTGATTGAACGACTCGGGATATGTCTTATTGACTATAGCATCGCTGATAATATGGCGCAATTTAACGGCATCGCCAGGCTGACGAGTGGCCGAAGTGTCACGCAACAACCGCCTGTAGGCCTTAACAAGCCCGTCGGGTGTATTTGTTGTAAATGCTTCGTACATTATATGAGTAATTTATGGAGGCCTGACGACCTCCGACAGTCACCGGCCAGGGCCGTCGTCTGTCTTATCGTTGTCATTAAATAATTTGTCTTCTTCGTCGAGGTGGAAATCTCTTGCCAGAAGACTGATGAAACGTGATATCTGGGCTATTGCCTCTGAAGTCTGCGGAGTTATCCCCTTTTTCTGAAGTTTCAGGAGCAACGTTCCGTATAAAGCATTGAAGCAGGTTTCTATTTCTCCTGCCGGGGTGTCGCCGGCTTTGCCGCGGAGTTCGACAATATAGGGTAGGGTACGGTAAAAGAGCTCGTGATAGTCGGCAAAACGAGGGTCTTTCAATATCTGCTGATGAAGGGCGACAAGCTGACCGAGTATATTCTTATTAATCTGGAGATGGCCTGAGGTCACGACATCTTCACGTCTCATCATGTCGATAAGCGACTCATACCATTCTATCATTGATTTCCTTTGTTCAGGCGAAAGGTCATATCGGTCAATGACGTTTGAGATAATTTTGTTGATGTCAAGACCGTTGGCACGAATGAGATCCTCAATCTGCCACATATAGAGAAGATATTCGGCAATATTCTCTTTTCGTTTCTGAGAGGCTATGATCATAGATTAATTACAATTAAAGTTCATATCTACTCTTTCAACCAACAAAGTTAATCAAAGTTTAGAAACCCGCAATTATCGCAAGCAATATACGGATAACTATCCGGTATAAAAAAGAAATTGATTGTCATCACGACAACCAATCTTTGTTAACCTTAAATCTAATACCATGAAAAACACATTGCAAATGTAGTCACAACTTATCTGTCTCACAAGCAAATCAGCGAGAAAAATGCATTTAATTAACTATTTTTAAATCGATAATGTCGCAATATGAGTCAAATTATTTAAAATTGAATTTTTACCACCTCGATATTTTCAATTTGCAATAACAATTTGTTTCAATATTGACTACAAACGCCTTGCTGCGTTTAACATACGATAACACTTGCCATCTCTAAGCCGCTTGGGAAGCTAAAATAGGTAGCAATCAGAAGCTATTTTTGCGTAGCTCTAAAATGATAGTTTATCGATATTTACCAAGAAAGGCTACATCGGATGACATTTATGAGGTTTAAATCGCATTAGGCAGAACGCGACGAATTAATTAAATTTGCAGCCTAAACTGAATTTGAAATGCCTGACTATAACGATCGTCAACGAAAAAACGAAAAGAATCCGCTATTCGATTACGGCGGCCGGAAACCTCCGCGCGACACAGATCTCGAAGAAGCTGTTCTCGGTGCTCTGATGCTCGAAAAGGACGCGTACACAACAGTATGCGACATCCTTAAGCCTGAAAGTTTCTACGAGCCTTCTTCTCAGAAAATCTACGAAGCCATTCAGGCGCTTGGTGCATCACAGCGGCCGATCGATATGCTCACCGTAACGGAGCAGCTTCGTATAAACGGAACTCTTGCCGACGTTGGCGGCCCAGTCTATATATCGGAACTGACTTCGAGGGTGGCATCGGGCGCACATGTTGAATTTCATGCCCGAATAGTAGCTCAAAAATATCTGGCCCGCGAGCTTATTAAATTTTCGTCGGCGATAGAGTCGAAGGCATTCGACGAATCAAATGATGTTGACGATCTTCTTCAGGAAGCAGAAGGCCGACTGTTCGAGATTTCCCAGCGTAACGTCAAGAAAGATGTCACCCAGATAGATCCGGTTATCGGACAGGCTATCGAACAGATTCAGAATGCCGCCAACCGCGCTTCGGGACTTAGCGGTCTTGAAACCGGATTCCATGAACTCGACAAGCTGACAAGCGGCTGGCAGAACTCCGACCTTATCATTATAGCAGCGCGCCCGGCAATGGGTAAAACGGCTTTCGTTCTGTCGATGGCCAAGATGATGGCTCTGAACTATAATACCCCTTTGGCATTTTTCTCGCTTGAGATGAGTAATCTTCAGCTCGTCAACCGTCTGATTCAAAACACATGCGAACTCGAGGGTGACGTAATCAAGAGCGGACAGCTGTTGCCGGCACAGT
This sequence comes from Prevotella sp. CAG:1031, assembly GCA_000431215.1. Taxonomy (GTDB): domain Bacteria; phylum Bacteroidota; class Bacteroidia; order Bacteroidales; family Muribaculaceae; genus CAG-1031. The sequence continues at coordinate 126,938 of HF985618.1, read as the reverse complement.
GGGATCAGCTGATGTCGAGGGTTAAGCAGCTCTACGGTGCACCGCTTTATATCGATGACACTCCGTCACTTTCTATTTTTGAGCTCCGCACTAAAGCACGCCGACTTGTCAGAGAACACGACATTAAGCTCATAATTATCGACTATCTTCAGCTGATGAATGCTTCCGGAATGAAGTTCGGAAGCCGAGAACAGGAGGTCAGCATGATATCGCGAAACCTGAAACAGCTTGCCAAAGAGCTGAATATACCTATAATAGCGCTCAGTCAGCTTAACCGTAGCGTTGAAAGCCGAGGCGCCGATTCAAAAGATGGTAAGCGTCCTCAGCTGAGCGATCTGCGCGAGTCGGGTGCTATCGAGCAGGATGCCGATATAGTTTGCTTTATACACAGGCCTGAATATTATCTCAGAAGCGACACCGATGCCGCCGGCAATGACATACGCGGCCTTGCCGAGTTTATTGTCGCCAAACACCGAAGCGGTCGTGTCGACGATGTCAAAATGCGTTTCCGCTCAAAATTCGCACGCTTTGAGAACTGGGAGGAAGCATCGTCGGATCCCGGGCCGTCTCAGATGGGGTCCCGGATGAACTCAGGTGATTTCTCTCCGGCTCAAACCTTCACAGGAGGCACTTCAGACTTCATGCCTGAAGAAACAAATGACAAGGTGCCGTTCTGACCTTACTTCGATGTCATAATCTTGAGAATAAGTCGGTCGGTTTCGCGCATGCCCTCGCGTCCGATACGCGTCAGATTCGACACGCAACGGTCAATGTCATCGTCAACAATGCCTTCGAGTTGACATACGCTCTGACCCTCCATCGCCATCATGGCAGACATCATAGCGGTAGAGACTCCGCTGGCAAGCTTCATGGCACACGAGGGTTTGGCGCCATCGCAGATCATGCCCGTAAGATTGGCAATCATATTCTTAGCCGTGGCTACTACTTTTTCAAAGTTGCCTCCCATAAGGTAACATATTCCGCATGCCGAGCCTGTCGCAGCCACAACACATCCGCATAAAGCCGAGAGACGTCCCAGACTTTGCTTGATATAGATAACCGTCAGATGGCTAAGCATCAACGCTCTGACAGTCTGCTCTTCGGATGCAAACTGTTCTTCGGCGTATATCGCAACAGGGAGTGTGGCGGCAATGCCCTGATTGCCGCTGCCGCTGTTGCTCATAACGGGGATAGGCGCACCCGCCATGCGTGCATCGCATGCTGCCGAAGTATATGAGAGAACACGTGAGAATATACTGTCGCCCATCATTGCGCGCTGTCGCTCGCAATGAAGTGTGCGGCCGACCTCATGGCCATATCTGCCTGTAAAGGAGCGCTCGGCTGCGAGCTTATTGATTCTTCGGCTTTCAAGAATGAACTTCAGCTCGTCGAGAGGACTCTCCATCGCGAATTCCCAGACTTGAGCCATGGTTAGTTTAGGGGCACTCGCTGACGATTTTACTTCAGCTCCGCCATTGCCGCCGTCATTGAGAGTCAACACTTTTCCGTCAAGTTCCTGCCGAACAATATTTGTGTGGCTTCCGGAAATTACAGTGGTCGCCGTGTGCCCACTGTCATCAGTAACGGTAGCTTCGATATAGAGAATGTCGCATCCTTCCGGAGCGAGAGAAATCGAGATTGCATTATTGTCGACAAGAGACTTACCTTTTGCCACATCGTCAGGCGTAACCTTTGCCAGCACCTCGAGATTAGCTTTCGAATCGCCGCATATCGCACCGAGCGCAATGGCAATCGGCAATCCTGTCATACCTGTGCCGGGAATTCCAACTCCCATGGCATTTTTCAGCATATTGGGGCTCAGGGCGACATGAATCCTGGACGGATACCCGTTCAACAGGCTTTGAGAAGATGCTACGGCAAGAGCGACTGCGATGGGTTCAGTGCAGCCGACAGCCGGGATGACTTCGCGCTTTACGAGCGCAATTATTTGTTGACGAAGTTGTTCTTCAAGCATGATTTTCGGTGGTAATTGAACTATCCGGAATTATTATCATTTGCAGATCGGAACCTTTCAGGTGATAGACAGTCAGTCCCGAGCTCTTGTTGACAGACACTATCTCGTTCCACATTATATGGCGAGAAGCCGGAGGATCGGGCCACATATCAGTCGGCGCATAGTCTATTGTTATCTCAGATCCTGTCCTGATTGTTGCCCTCTGTGGTATGACCGTTCGCGCCGCATCGACTATTGTGCCGTAACGCCAGTAAAAAACAAGGCCTACCATAGGGGTTGCAACCATGGCCAAAAAAATTATCGAAATAGCGATTCTCAAGTCAAAAGCGCCTCCGATAAAAAGAGCTGCCAAAAAAGGTATACCTATCCGGAGTCCGTATATATCGAGCCACCGCGATGCCAGGCACCTAAGGTAGGTGCCCGGCTTAACGGTGAACAGATCTGTTGTTATAATCTTATTGTCAGTCGGCAAGGTCATGGATAACCAGACCGGAGCGAAGTTTCGGCTCGAACCACGTTGTCTTCGGAGGCATGATGTTGCCTGAATCGGCGATATCCATGAGCTGTTTCATGGTAACGGGATAAAGAGCGAGCGCCATTGCCATCTCTCCGCTGTCGACACGGCGTTTGAGCTCACCGAGGCCTCTTATGCCACCGACGAAATCAATGCGTTTATCACTGCGAAGATCGGTGATTCCGAGAATGTCGCGCAAGATATTGTCAGACGACACGGTCACGTCGAGCACTCCGATCGGATCATTGTCGTCGTAAGTTCCGGGACGGGCTGTCAGGCTATACCATTCACCGCCCATATAGAGCGAGAAATTGTGAAGAGCGGCCGGTTTATATATCTCCTTGCCTTTCTTTTCGACAGTGAAACATTTCTCAAGCTTCTTAAGGAATTCGTCGGGGGTAAGTCCGTTGAGATCCTTGACAACGCGGTTATAGTCAATGATTTTCAGATGACTGGCAGGGAAGCACACAGCAAGGAAATAGTTATATTCCTCGTCGCCGCGATGATCCTTGTTCTGCTTTGCCTTTTCAGCACCGACAAGCGCAGCAGCGGCCGAACGATGGTGACCGTCGGCAATATACAGATAAGGAATCTTGGCAAACTCTTCAGTGATGATATTGATCGTGGGTTCGTCGTCGATTACCCAGAATGTGTGGCCGAAACCTTCAGCCGACGTAAAGTCATATTCAGGCTTTCCGGCGGTGACATTGCGGATAACCTGCTCAAGAGCTTCATTATCAGGGAATGCAAAGAATACCGGCTCGACATTGGCGTTGTTGATGCGCACGTGTTTCATGCGATCTTCCTCTTTGTCGCGGCGAGTCAGCTCGTGCTTCTTGATTCTGCCCTCCATATAGTCGTCAACGCTTGCGGCAACAACGATGCCATACTGCGTGCGGCCATCCATAGTCTGGGCATAGATATAATAGTTCTCTTTGGGATCTTTAACGAGCCATCCCTGCTTCTGGAAGTTTTTGAAATTCTCTACGGCACGGGCATATACACGCTCATCGTGCTCGTCGGTTCCGGGTTCGAAATCAATCTCCGGCTTGATGATGTGATAGAGAGAACGGTCATTGCCTTTAGCCTCTTCGCGGGCCTCTTCTGAATTTAAAACATCGTAAGGGCGCGAGCTGACTTCAGTCACCATTTCGCGCGGAGGTCTGATTCCTCTGAAGGGTTTTACTTTAGCCATTTCTTTTAGTTTTTCAGGTAATTATAATTTATGGTATGGATTAGATATCTCGGACAATAGTCTGAGTGCGGTCGGGGCCTATTGACACAATAGCAATCGGAACCTCAAGCTTCGTTTCAAGGAACTTTATATAGTTTCGGAATTCTTCGGGGAATTCAGTTTCGCTCCTGAAAGCTGTCATGGGGGTCTGCCAGCCGGGCAGTTCCTCATAGACAGGTTCTATGTCGACAGCATCGAGATCGTATGGCATTTCTTCAGTCAGCTTGCCATTGATTCGATAGGCCGTACATGCCTTTATGGTTGCGAAATCGTCAAGCACATCGCTCTTCATCATAATGAGTTTTGTTACGCCATTGATCATAATGGCATAACGGAGAGCTACGAGGTCGATCCAGCCGCAACGACGTTCACGGCCTGTTACAGCTCCATATTCGTGACCAAGGTCACGGATTCGGGCGCCGGTTTCGTCATGAAGTTCCGTGGGGAACGGGCCTGCGCCGACACGGGTGCAATATGCCTTGAATATGCCGAAGACATCTCCGATATTACGCGGAGCCACCCCAAGACCGGTGCAAGCCCCGGCCGCGACAGTGTTACTTGATGTGACAAACGGATAGCTGCCGAAATCGACATCGAGCATAGTTCCCTGCGCGCCTTCACACAGCACCTTCTTATTGTCGCGGAGCATTCTATTTATGAGATGTTCAGAGTCGACAATGTCAAAAGTTTTAAGATAACCGATAGCCTCAAACCACGTTTTTTCAAGTTCGGGAAGCTGCGACAGATCTGCTTCTGCAGCCTTAAGCATTTCGACATGCCGGTCACGGGCACGCTTATAGCGCTCTTCGAAATCAAGTTCGGTATCGCCGAGTCGCAGGCCATTGCGGGAAACTTTGTCGGTGTATGTAGGGCCGATGCCTTTACCGGTAGTGCCTATCTTTGCCTTACCTTTGGCCTTTTCACCGGCAGCATCGAGCAGACGATGAGTCGGCATTATCAGATGTGCCTTCCGGGAAATCTTAAGAACCTTGCGGAGATCAATGCCACTGCGCTCCAGCTCTTTGGCTTCCTGCATAAACAGAACAGGGTCGAGCACAACTCCGTTACCTATAATATTAAGGCTCCCGTTTTGAAAGACACCACTGGGGATAGAACGCAAAACATACTTATGTCCATCGAATTCAAGAGTATGGCCGGCATTCGGGCCACCCTGAAAACGTGCGACAACATCATATCGCGGAGTCAATACGTCCACGACCTTTCCTTTGCCCTCGTCGCCCCATTGCAGGCCGAGCAGAACGTCTACTTTCGTCATTAATCAGTATCTTTAATGTAGAATGTTTTCTTTGGTCTACAAAGGTAGAAAAAGAGCCTGCAACGGCCAAAAAACCTCCAAAAAAAATCATATCAGCTGAAAAAATTTGGAAAGTTCCGGAGAATCTATTATCTTTGCACTCACAAATCAAAACACGGTCCTATAGCTCAGTTGGTTAGAGCAACAGACTCATAATCTGTGGGTCCTAGGTTCAAGCCCTAGTGGGACCACATCGGAGGAACGCCGTTAATAAAGTCGCTGAAATATCTGAATTTCAGCGACTTTTGTATATTACACCAGATTTTACACGACCGATAGACATCATCAATGTTGCCGGGAAATATGAAAAATGGTATCTTTGCATAGATTAATTAGGCAATAATAATGGAATCAGTCAACTGGCAGCCTGACATTTTAGGCGATGGCTTCGAAATGGCATTCATAAATCATCCGGCTGATTATAGCGGAAAGGTGCGCAGCACCGTGATTCGTAAACTTGCTACCGCTCCGTCTCATAAGGCAATCCTGTATGTTCATGGATTCAGTGATTATTTCCTACAAAAGGAGATGGCACAGATGTTTGTTGATCATGGATATAACTTTTATGCCATTGACTTGAGAAAGTACGGCCGTTCTCTGTTAGAGGGGCAACGGTTGTTTCAGGTCAGGGATCTCCATGAGTATTTTCCTGATATCGATAGTGCCGTTGAAATTATATCAGCTGACGGCACCGAATCAATAGCATTACTCGGACATTCTACCGGCGGACTGACAACATCTCTCTATATGTCCGAGAAACCATCACCTCTCATAAAGGCTCTTATGCTGAACAGTCCCTTTCTCGACTGGAATATGCCGACTTTTCAGAAAAAAGTCATAATTCCTATTGCAAGTAGTTTTGGTCGAGTATTTCCCAATGTAAAGATACATCAGGAACCTGATGCAGGGTATGCAAACACTTTATCAGCACACCATCAGGGAGAATGGCACTATAGAGAAGATTGGAAACCAGACGTCCTTCCGGATCCTGATTTAGGATGGATCCGGGCTATCTATCAGGGCCAGAAACAACTCCGCCGTCAATCGGTGAAGGTTCCGGTTTTATTGATGCATTCATCTTGCTCTGTCAAAAAAGGAGATTCGAAAGAAAGCTATTTCCATGCCGATGCAATTCTGGATGTCGAGACTATTTCATATTATGGTACCCGTCTTGGTAACGACGTAACCGAAGTGACATTTCAGGACGGATTGCACGATCTGGTTCTTTCAAAGAAAATAATCCGCGAACAAGTTTATGAGACTATGCTCTCATGGTTATGTCACTCAATGCCAAAATCATAGAACTATGACAGTAATTCCGTTTCAATAATCTAAAAAGTCATGTAACCAAAATACTCTGGTGGGTATCGATATTCACCTTAGCCACTGGATTGGCGTCTTCTTTGGATTGTCTTGGCTCTGGAATTCACGGCCATATCGGAGCTATACATGGAAAAATCGGTTTCCTGATGATTCTGTTAGTCATCGGCCACATTGTCAAGCGGAAAAAATTTTTCTTTCCACATTGAGATATAAAGTTTATGCAGGCCTTCAAGGGCCATAGCTTGCAAAATACCATAAAGCAACGCCCCGAAAATCATTTGCTGATTCTCGGGGCGCGATATTATAATCGAGTAGGGGATTAGTCTACTTTAATGATCAGGTAATTGCTACGCTGCCAGAATTTGTTGGGATTTGTGATTCGAAGAATCTTCTGGCCATTGGCATCGGTATCAATGACATAAGAATCGGTTGGCTGACCTGAACGCACCTCGGCCTTTTTGCTGTGAAGAGGCAGAGTGGTGAATGAACGGCGGTCGGCACGGGTGAAATAACTCATATTGGAATTGTTGGCTTTCTTAGCGTTGTTCCAATCCCAGATATTGTTTCTTTTAAGTTCTTTCTTCGTCCCGATAGCGTAATACACGGTATTTAGCTCATTTGTGGCTTCCTGAGCGGCAGTTTCGGCGGCTGCACGCTGGGTCTTCTCATTGCTGAGACCTGTGTTCAGTGAATCAACAGCAGTATTGAGGGTCGTTACCGTGTTGCCAAGCTCTTCGATCTTGATGTTAGCCTCGGCAAGCTTATTTGTCAGTGTCGAAATCTCAGTCTGCTGCTCAGCAATCTGATTCTTCAGATTCTGGATTGTCTTCTGAAGCGTTGCGTTAGTATTTCCCTCGTTTTTAAGCTTGGCTTCGAGCTGTTCAAGACGTTCACGGCGCTGCTGTAAAGCCTGCTGGATGGCCATCATGTCATTCTTGATCTGATCTTTTCTGCTCTGTGATTCTCCGGAAAGGTCAGAGGGGGTGTTGACAATTTTTTCGAGATCCTTGATCTGGCTCATTCCATCAGAAATGTCGTTGAGCAGCATAAAGAGGCTGTCCTGAGTGGCGAGAGTCTCCTGCAGGTCGCCTTTAAGCTCGGTGTTCTCATTTTGAGCTTCTTTGAGTTTGTCTCCATTTCCGCAGGAGGCAAGTGTCGCTGCAGCGCAAATAGCTGCCATGAATGCAATTTTCTTCATGCTTATACTTGATTACGTGAGTGAAATATTATCATTATTGTTATCATCGCGGTATTTATTCCGATGTATAGTTCGGTTCTCTGTTTGCTGAGGGCCTACAATCAGAACAATCTCACCGCGCGGTATGTTCGTTGAAAAATAACTGATAAGTTCACAAAGTGTGCCACGAACTGTTTGTTCATGCAATTTAGAGATCTCGCGTGACACAGAAGCTTCGCGATCATTGCCGCAGACTTCAGAAAGCTCGGTGAGAGTCCTGACAAGTCGCAATGGTGATTCATATATTACTGTTGTCATCCTATTGGCGGCAATCTCAGTTAGTCTTGTTCGACGTCCTTTTTTAGGCGGCAGAAATCCCTCGAATGTAAACCTGTCACAAGGCAGCCCCGAACTGACAAGAGCAGGCACAAAGGCCGTAGGCCCTGGCAGAGTAATGACTTCAACACCACGACGCCGACATTCTCTGGAAAGCATAAATCCGGGATCTGAGATACCGGGAGTTCCGGCATCGCTGATCAAAGCGATGTCTTCACCGGATTCAATGCGGTCAACAAGCGGATTGACCGACGTATGTTCGTTAAATTTGTGATGAGACGTCATAGGGGTGGTTATCTCGAAACGACGCATAAGCGGAGCACTTGTCCGGGTATCCTCTGCAAGAACGAGGGAGCAGGACTTGAGCACCTCGATGGCACGAGGCGTCATGTCAGACATATTACCGACCGGAGTAGGCACTATGTAGAGACGCCCGCTCATTCGCCACTGCTGAAATGATTTGCCACTATAGCCATGAAATCTTTGACGTCATCGCTTTCACGATCCCATCCGAGATCTCCATAGAAATACTCTTCCGCTTCATCAAGTGAATTCATGGCATCGATAATATCAATAGCTTCGACAAGCCTATTCTCGCTATTGCCGAAGAGCTCACGACGGAACCTGAACCGGTCATTGAGGGTAAACGCCCGGCGCAAGTCGCGCGCGCTATCGCGTGCCAGTTTCTCGTCAAGACGAATTGACTGATCAAAACCGATCTGATCGAAGGTCGGCACATCTAAAGGCACATCCTTGTTTCCGTCAGCTTCTTCATTATCTTGCGAAACAGTGGTGACAAGATCGACTTCTTTCACCTCTTCTTCTTTTATAGTTTCAATAGTCTCAACTTCCGGCTCTGAATCCTTCAGGTTTTCTTCAGACGGCTCACTGAAATAACCGGCAAGCATCCGTGCTTTAGAAGCAAGCAGAATCTCTGCTTCAGCGGGACAATCACCGCCACGCTCGCGCATCAGCATCAGAAGGCCTTCGATTTCGAAGGTGAGAGCCATAAGTACTTCGTAGTTTATCTCTTTCATGGCAATCAGTAATATTCGATTTCGCGCTGCTCAAGACTGTAACTTACATGAGGACGATCGCCGGCGCTTCGCGTAGTCCAGACAGTCAGACGTTCAGTCCAGTTACCGTTTTGATCAAATTTACGATATATATTATTTGCCGTCATTTCTGAGCCGGCAATGTCGGGATCGCTGAACATTCCGATAACACGCGGCTCATTGTCATAAACCGTTATGGCGAATTCGCCCATTCCACCGGTCTCGATGACGTTATTATTCAGATAGTTATATGCGATAGTATCACGTAATAATCCGGGGTGGACACTCTTGGCATTGCGGCGGTTGTCTCGCCAATATATAATTCGGCCACGGTCATCACGCTTTACGAGTTCGCTCGGGCTGCAAACATATTGGCCGAGTTCACTGAATGTCAGAGTTGTTACTCTCGGTTGCGAGTCCTGATGGATGACCGGGTCTTTTCCGGAAAAAGATACCTCATAATAGGTCGAGCGCCTGACATTCTTAACTTTGCCCTTGAGCTCGAAGAGACGTAAGTCTGTAAATTCCGTGGAGTCGGAGATTTGTGCTGACTCAACGGAATCTGAGCCCTCGCTGTCCCATACTTCGGTATCACCCTTTTTCGAGCAGCCGGTCATTACCAATGCAAGAGCTGCAAGCATAATATTTAAGGCGTTACGGGTCATATAATAAATAATTAGACGACAAAGGTAATAAAGAGTTGTCAATTCTGCCAATAAATTTGTAACTTCGCTCGATATTTCAAATCAATTCCAACTGAAGATGACACGAATTCTCATAACCGCTTTGTTATCTGCCTCTATATTGACGGCAAACAGCCAGCATCTTACGATACTTCATTCCAACGATACGCATAGTCAGATTGATCCGACGGACGCCCCCGAAGATCTCGGTGGAGTTATACGCCGTAAGGCAATTATCGATAGCGTCAGAAATGCAACGCCGAATCCGGTGATGCTTGTCGACGCCGGAGATGCAGTGCAAGGAACAATGTTATTCACTTTATTTGGCGGTGAAGTCGAACAAAAGCTGTTAAATCATCTCGGATACGACATTCAGATACTCGGCAATCACGAATTCGACAATGGCATCGAACGTCTCGCCGCAAATCTGCGAAATGCGCAACCTGTTGTATTGTCGACAAACTATGACGTTGATTCAACGGCTCTGCGCGGTCTTATTCGGCCGTATTATGTAAGGGAAATCGATGGTAAAAAAGTCGGCTTTATAGCTATAAATATCGAACCCGCCGGGCTTATCGATTATGCGAACTGGAAGGGACTACGTTATCTCGACGGCTACGATGCTGCAAATGCTATGGCGTGGTACTTGAAACACATCGAAAAGGTTGACCGGGTTGTAGCGATTACCCATATCGGCTGGGATGATCCCAACGGCCTTAACGATCAACAGTTGGCATCTCGTTCAAAAGACATCGACGTAATAATCGGCGGTCACAGCCATACACTTCTCAATCCTGCGCCATACGTCCCCAATGCCACAGGTGACAGCGTTCTTGTCGTTCAGACCGGCAGCAAAGGACGCTGGCTTGGTCAGGTCGACATTGACCTCAGTGAGAATGGATCTGCGTCATCAAAGTTATATAAATTGACGGCATCAAAAAACAAACCCGACGAGGTTATCGAGGCAATTATCAGCCCCTACCGTCAGAAAGCTGATTCCGTCGGCGCTGTTAAGATCGGGCGCGCTGCAATTGACTTCCCGCAGGATTCCCAGCAGCTTCTTAATTTACTGAGCGATTTTGTCGCAAGCAGGGGCGAAGAGATTTCCGGAGCAAACATTGATATTGCCATTATGAACAAAGGAGGTATTCGCAATGGCCTTTCAAAGGGGAGCATCACTAAGGGAGACATAATGACAATGCTTCCTTTCGACAATAAGATAGTCGTCTTAGAGCTCAAAGGAAAAGATCTGCTCGAGAATATCGAGATAATGTGCTCACAGAATGGGCAAGGGGTCAGTAGCGGAGTCTATATTTCTTACGGCGCAGACCTTAAACCAATCTCCGCAACAATAGATGGCAAGCCGGTCGAACCCGATAGGATATACCGCGTTGCCACAATATCCTATCTGGCTAATGGCGGCGACTACATGAAGCCTCTGACGCGCGGGCATATTCTGGCGCAGAGCGATTCTGTCATTTTTAATGATATAATCGACTCGCTCGAACATGGAGCGTTAAAAGGGCGAAAGCTTAAAGCCGACGATAATCCAAGAATGTATCTGAAAAAATGAACCTGAACCGTTTAACCCGAATTGCGTTCTATACGCTGATTCTCTTTATACCATTTTTATCGCAGGCTGCCCGTGTTGACCAGTGGGTAGATTCTGTTTATGCATCACTGTCGCCCCGAGAGCGTGTGGCACAGCTGTTTTTCCCCCATCTTGTTATCGATGATGACGCTAACGGGCGTGCGGCCATACGGAAGTATGTGTCTGGCGAGAAAGTCGGAGGACTTCTTTTTGGTAAAGGGACTACGTCGTCATACGCTTCACTTGCTTCTCAGGCTGCTTCTCAGACTGATGTTCCTATTATGATTTCAGCCGATGCGGAATGGGGGCTGGCCATGCGTCTCAAAGACGCGCCACATTTTCCTCATAATATTGCCATAGGAGCCGGAAGAAACCTCAAGGCGGTAGAGGATTACGGACGTGAAATGGCACGTGAATTCCGACGTCTCGGAATTACCGTTGACTTTGCGCCGGTTGCCGATGTCAACTCTAATCCTCTCAATCCGGTTATAGGTTATCGGGCTTTCGGAGAAGATCCTGAACGAGTTGCAGAACTATGTCGTGCTTTTGCCCGCGGGCTCGAGGAAGAGGGCGTAATGGCTGTGGCCAAACATTTTCCCGGTCATGGCGACACATCGGCCGACTCTCACAAGACTATACCCAAAGTGGAGCGTAATGCCGAACAACTCGGACGTAACGACCTTTTCCCTTTTAAAGCTCTGATCAATGATGGAATTGGCGGAATTATGGTCGGGCACCTTAATGTTCCAGCCATAGATCCCTCTGGAGCGCCGGCTTCATTATCCAAACGCATAATAAGCGGTTTGCTTATCAATGATCTCGGATTCGATGGTCTTGTATTCACCGATGCTCTCGAGATGAAAGGAGCTAAATCTCCTGACGGCATCAATAATTGTGTTGCTGCGCTTCGCGCCGGTGCTGAAGTCCTGTTGGGCTCTTTGAATCCGTCTGCCGACATCGATGCCGTCATGAAAGCCTTGGCTAACGGCACTCTCTCGGCCGAAGCCATCGAGGCAAGCGTCCGCAAACTGCTCGCAAATAAATTTTATCTCTGCACCGACCTCCCGAAACGTTTTTCCGGCAACTCGCTTTCTACAGAAAATACCCGTAATGTCATGCGGGAGTTATCGCGTATGAGCGTGATCGCATTGAGCAACGATGCCGATGTGCTACCACTCGGCCGTACTGCCGGAGTCGCAATAATTCCTGTCGGAGGCACGGCCTCAGCTTTCACTGCGACGCTGCGTGGACTCCGCCCAGTCGACGATAACAGCGGACAAGTTATCGTACCGATTCTGTCTTCGTCGAAAGAAGCTGTGGCAAAGGTTTCGCAGTTGCGTAAGCAGTATGGTGACCGACTTGTGCCTGTCTTCTTTATGAATCCATATAAAATACAGCCATTTGCCGACGCGATTTTTCGCCTGCCAACTATAGTAATTGTTGGAGATAACACCCCTGAGCTTCAGAGTGCCGCCGCTGAAGGTTTATGTGGTCTTTACTCGATAACAGGCCGGATGCCCGTAACAGTCCGTGACATCGGAGTCTGCGGCGACGGTGTAGATGTCGAAGGGCTTGTCCATGCAGGCGGTCTTCCCGACGATGCCGACCGCATTGCAGAAATGAAAGTTGAGATAGACAGCCTTGTTGACCGTGGCTTGGAAACAGGTGCTTACCCGGGCTGTCAAGTACTGATAACTCGTGACGGACGTGTTATCTACGAACGTAATGCCGGGTTCACCGACAACAAGCACAAAACTGCCGTCAATGAGAATACTCTCTATGATCTCGCCTCAGTATCTAAAATAGCAGGAACCCTCGCCGGACTCATGGCAGCAGACGGAAAGGGTGTTATGAAACTGTCGGATACACTCGACAAATTCCTCGAAGAGTCGCGTGGCACCTCGAAAGGAGATCTGACTATCCGGCAGCTTGCCACACATCATACCGGAATGCCTCCATACCTGAATGTCTCAGGATGGCTCTCCGACGACTCTTTTCAGCCCGGCGGCCTCTACAGCCGACAGAAAAGCGATCATTACCCACTGCGCGTTGCGCGGAATATATGGGCCGTTGAGAACGCTCCAGATTCGCTGGTGTCATATATTATCAATGGCGTCAATCAGAGCAATAGCCGCGTTTACCGCTACAGCTGCCTTAACTATGTCATGCTCGCCGAGGCTCTGAAATCAGCCACTCGTCTTCCGATTAACCGTTGGCTCGCGCGCGAAATCTATGGCCCGATGAAACTCGACCGTATCGGCTATCAGCCTCTCGACATATTCGACGAAAGTGAGATCGCGGCTACAGAGTATGACGGCGAACTTCGGCGGCAGACTGTATGCGGCACGGTCCACGATGAGATGGCCGCAATCTCGGGAGGCATTCAGGGTAATGCCGGACTTTTTGCAAATGCGCGCTCGCTGACAGCCATAGGCGAGATGTTTGCCAATCACGGGAACTACAACGGACAACAGATTATCAACAGAGCCGTAGTCAACAACTATGTCAGAAGCGGTATCGGCTTCGATACTTCGATGGGACGCAGATGGCGCGGACATACAGGTTTTACAGGTACCGGAATGTGGCTCGATCCCGAACAGAAAATTGTTGTCACAATTCTTACAAACCGGGTAAACCCTTCACGAAACAACAAAGCGTGGAACCGTTTGGGATTCAGATCGAATATTATTAAAGCTGTCGAGAAAGCATTTCCCGTGAATTAAAGTTTGTTAAAGCCGCATCCGCTGCAAACCATTATTGCGGCAGCGTGTTTTAAGAGTGTAGCAGTTGATAAAATAGCTGTTGCATCAATCCTAAAACCGATATTCAAGATGATATACACTCAACCTGATCTTCCCTACGCCGCAGACGCCCTCGCTCCTGCAATCTCGGCTGAAACAATCAGCTTCCACTACGGCAAACATGAAAAAGCCTATATCGACAATCTCAACAGACTGATCGAAGGCACCGAGTTTGAAAACGCTGAACTGGAGGATATTATCCGCAACGCTAAAGGTGCATTGTTCAACAACGCATCGCAGGCATGGAACCATATCTTCTATTTCTTCACTTTCTCGCCGGATGGCGGAGGTGAACCCGGCGGCAGACTGCGTGAGGCCATAGATCGCGATTTCGGATCTTTCGACGCGTTTAAAAAGATGTTCGTCGATGCAGGAGTCGGACTGTTCGGTTCCGGTTGGGTATGGCTTTCGCGCGACCAGAACGGCAAGCTGTTGATCACTCAGGGCTCCAATGCCCAGAATCCGCTGACCGACGGACTGACACCGTTGCTGACGTTCGACGTATGGGAACACGCATATTATCTCGACTATCAGAACAGACGTGCCGATGCCCTCAACGCCCTCTGGGACTTCGTCGACTGGGACATTGTGCAGAGCCGATATTAAGCAAGAAAGATTAATCCAAAGACTGATTTTCCAACATAAGCATAGAGATTAGAAGAAATAAGCATAATGTGATGAATGGAGAGAGAGGCACTCGTGATGAGCCCCTCTCTTTTTTGCACATACCTCAGAACGGCAAGTCTACAATTAAAAATCGAAGTGCGATAACATAATCGCTATAAAAAACATGGAAAAGAAATACTCCAGTAAAAATTATCAGTTGTCTGGATTTTTTGGATAATGGGAATTTTTGGCTACTTTTGCCTTTGTTAAATCCATTACCAATGGCAAAAATTGTTGACAAAGAGAAATTTTCATCACACGTTACCAAGCTCCTGGTCGAGGCTCCCCTGATAGCTAAGTCGCGTCGTCCGGGCCATTTCGTGATTGTGCGTCCATGCGAGGGCGGTGAACGCATACCTCTAACCATAGCAGATGCCGACACTGAGCGCGGAACCATTACTCTTGTAATTCAGGAAGTTGGAGAGTCGACACGCAAGATATGCGCTCTCAATCCGGGCGAAGAGCTGATCGACGTTGTAGGGCCGCTCGGACGTGCGACTCACATTGAGAACGTAGGAACTGTCGTATGCTGCGGCGGAGGTGTGGGCGTAGCGCCTTTGTTGCCGATCATAAAGGCGATGAAGCAGGCCGGAAACCGCGTTATATCGATTCTTGCGGCACGTTCTGCCGATCTCATAATTCTACGCGATGAGATCGAACCCTGGAGCGACGAGGTGATAATCATGACTGACGACGGCTCGGCCGGTGAGAAAGGTCTCGTCACAGATGGTCTGCGCAAGGTTATAGAGTGCGAGAAGGTCAATGAGGTTGTCACGATCGGCCCGGCGATAATGATGAAATTTGTGGCAAAGCTGA
The DNA here is from genome assembly GCA_000431215.1 of Prevotella sp. CAG:1031. Taxonomy (GTDB): domain Bacteria; phylum Bacteroidota; class Bacteroidia; order Bacteroidales; family Muribaculaceae; genus CAG-1031. The sequence goes on along the minus strand of HF985618.1, from coordinate 111,452 downwards.
CCAAAGAATACGGAATTCCGACTGTCTGCTCGCTCAACACCATAATGGTTGACGGCACTGGAATGTGTGGTGCCTGCCGTGTCACTGTCGACGGTAAAACCAGATTTGTATGTGTTGACGGGCCCGAGTTCGATGCCCACAAGGTTGATTTTGACCAGATGATGACCCGACTAAAAGCTTACAATTCATGAAAGAAAAGATAATTCAGCGCGGGCGTGACGCACAATGGCGCGTAGAGCTCCGTAGCCGCCTCAATGCCCGCCAGCGTGGTGAAATAGAGCGGGCTCAGATGCCCGAGCTCGAGCCGGATGAACGCCTTAGGAACCCGCGGTCAGAGGTCAATCGCGGCCTCACGGCCGAGCAGGTTGCTTCCGAAGCCAGCCGATGTCTCGACTGTCCGAATCCGGGTTGTGTTACCGGATGTCCTGTATCGATAGATATTCCCGGATTTATCAAAGAGCTTGAGCGCGGCGACATTGATTCGGCCGCTGCTGTTCTTAAGCATACAAGCGCGCTTCCGGCAGTGTGCGGTCGCGTTTGCCCTCAGGAAAAGCAGTGCGAGTCGCGCTGTATCTACAATAAGATGAATAAAAAGCCCGTGGCGATCGGATATCTTGAGCGTTATGCGGCCGACCACGGAAATGCCGCGGCAGCTTCAGCCGCAGAACCAAACGGAATAAAAGTGGCCGTTGTCGGTTCTGGGCCTGCCGGTCTTTCATTTGCAGGCGCAATGGCAGCGAGAGGTTTCGATGTCACGGTTTACGAGGCGCTACATGAAATAGGTGGAGTGCTAAAGTACGGTATTCCCGAATTCCGTCTGCCAAACGAGATCGTTGACCGCGAGATTGATCAGCTCAGAGCTAACGGAGTCAGATTCGAGCGTGATGTGATTGTAGGTAAAACTATCAGCGTCGACGATCTCCGTAAAGATGGCTTCCGCGGTATATTCGTAGGGTCGGGTGCCGGCCTGCCGCGTTTCATGGACATTCCGGGCGAAAACCTTAACGGCGTTATGTCGTGCAACGAATATCTGACCCGCATAAACCTCATGGGCGCCGGACGCGAAGGATTTGATACTCCCGTCATGCGCGGACGGCGTGTAGCCGTTATCGGCGG
>HF985618.1:106026-110326 GCA_000431215.1 Prevotella sp. CAG:1031 | reverse complement strand
TTTTTTAGCCGTTATCGGCGGAGGCAATACCGCCATGGATGCCGTCCGGACGGCCCGACGAATGGGAGCTGATGAAGCAATAGTCGTTTATCGTCGCAGCGAGGCAGAGATGCCGGCTCGTGTCGAAGAAGTGCATCACGCCCGACAGGAGGGGGTTACCTTCATGACTCTTCACAATCCCGTAGAGTATATCGGCGACGAACACGGGCATGTCAGCGCTATGCGTCTCCAGCGCATGGAGCTTGGCGAGCCTGATGCCTCAGGGCGCCGATCACCTGTTCCGGTCGAAGGTGACATCGTAGAGCTTCCCGTTGACCTCGTGATTGTCAGCGTTGGAGTATCTCCAAATCCCATTGTTCCGAGCAGTATTAAAGGGCTTGATGTCAGCAGGCGTGGCACGATCGTAGTCGACGACGAGCTCATGCAGTCGTCAATCAGCGACATATACGCCGGAGGCGACATCGTTCGCGGCGGAGCGACTGTTATCCTTGCTATGGGTGACGGCCGACGCGCTGCCTTGTCAATGGCAGAAGCTCTTTTGTCAAAAAATAAGTAACCCTTAAATCTATATTACGATGAAACGTTTCTCACTAATGATTGCAGCTGCTGCGGCAGTTATCGGCGCATCTGCTGCCGATGACGACAAAGTTGTCGTTCCGGATTCGACAGGATTCAAATTTACTGACATCAAGCTTGTCAAGACAACGCCTGTTACCGATCAGAATAAGAGCGGCACCTGCTGGTGTTTCTCGACAAATACTTTTCTGGAAAACGAGATTCTGCGCAAGACCGGCAAAGAAGTTGATCTCAGCGAAATGTTTGTTGTCAGAAAATGCTACGCCGACAAGGCTAAACGCTTTGTCAGAATGGACGGAACCGCCAACTTCGCCGCAGGTGGCTCGGCTCTCGACGTTCCTTACGTATGGGACCGCTACGGCATGATGCCTGAAAGCGCCTATAGCGGCCTGGGCTATGGCGAAGACAAGCACGACCATGGAGAACTCGACCGGGTAATGAAAGGTGTTGTCACAGCCGTCAACAATCATGGTAGCGGACGCCTGTCAACAGCTTGGCCCAAAGCCATTGACGGTGTGCTTGAGGCATACTTCGGTGAAATACCCGAAACATTCACCTATGAGGGCAAAACTTACACCCCGCGCACATTCGCCGATGCTCTCGGCATTTCCATGAGCGATTATATTCCTCTGACATCATGGACACATCATCCCTACTATCAGCCGTTCGTCATTGAACTTGCCGACAATTGGCTTGGAGAAAAATATATGAATATTCCGCTTGAGGAACTTAAGGCTGTAGTCGACAACGCCATTGACAACGGATATAGTGTAGCATGGGCTGCAGATGTCAGCGAAGGCGGCTTCAAATGGCGTCAGGGTTATGCAGTAATTCCTCTGCCAAAAGACTCCCAGGATATGACCGGCACGGAACTGAGCCGCTGGGTGCAGCTGAGCGACAAAGACCGTAAGGATGCACGTTATGACATCAAAGGCCCGGTCGAAGAGATCAAAGTCACTCCCGAGATGCGTCAGGAAATGTTCGACCGTAAAGAAACCACTGACGACCATGGAATGGTAATTGTCGGTCGAGCCGTCGATCAGGAAGGCAACAAATACTACAAAGTCCAGAATTCATGGGATAACAATCAGCTCTACGGCGGATATATCTATGTATCGGAACCTTATTTCCTTGCAAAGACTATTGATATTCTCGTCAATAAAGACGCTATCCCCAAAGACATCCTGAAAAAAATATCCAAATAACCCCGACAAATTAACATGAAGGGCACGCCGGATCAAGCCGACGTGCCCTTCATATTTTTACGGTAACAATTCAACGATGAGCTATCACTTCGATCTCAACGAGAGCGTTCATCGGAAGCTCTTTGACGGCAAAAGCCGAGCGGGCAGGGAAGGGGGCGGCAAATTCTTCGCCATACACACGGTTCATCTCACCGAACAGGCTCATGTCGGCAAGGAAAACTGTAGTTTTGACGACATTGTCGAGTGTAAGTCCCTCTTCAGCAAGGATAGCTTTGACGTTAGCAAGAGACTGGCGTGTCTGTGCATTGACACCCGCAGGCATTTTGCCATCGGCAGGGTTAATTGGTAACTGTCCCGAACAATAAACAAAATCACCGGCGACAACAGCCTGACTGTAGGGGCCAATGGCTCCGGGAGCTGCGGAAGTGGAAATAACTTTCTTCATGATATATTTGGTTTGGGTTAATTCAAAATCATTGCAAAAGTAGCAAAAATCTCGGAAAATTCGAGCCGAATTGCTAACTTTGCAGTCTATGAATGGAACAAGGAATACCCTCTCTCAATTCGACTGTATTATAGCCCGTTGCCGTGAGCTTTTCGAAAGAAAAATGAGCGATTACGGCCCGTCATGGCGAATTCTGCGACCTGAATCGCTGACAGATCAGATATTCATTAAGGCAAAAAGAATAAGGACGCTGGAAACAGTTGAACAGGCAATGGTGGCCGAGGACATTTCCGGCGAATGGGTTGCCATAGTCAACTATGGAATAATGGGTATTATACAGCTTGGACTGCCTTCGACAACAGTCGTCGACATCGACAATACAAAAGCGCTCGCTCTCTACGATTCGACAGTGGGCGTAATCCGCAGTCTGCTTTCTGCCAAAAACCATGACTATGGCGAGGCATGGCGTGATATGCGCCCGTCGTCATACACCGATATGGTTCTGACGAAGATTCAGCGGACAAAATGTATCGAGAATAATAACGGCAAGACCGTTGCCTCGGAAGGCATCGACGCCAACTATATGGATATGGTCAACTATGCAGTCTTCGCTCTCATCAAACTCACCCTCGAAAACTCCTAAATGGCAAATTGCCGCAGTGTGGCTTCTCCGGCTTGTGGTTGGAGGCGTTTTCGTGGTGTCAGGTTTCGCCAAGGCAATTGATCCATGGGGAACTTTGTTCAAGACCGAAGAATACCTTATCGCGTGGGATATGCTTCAGCCCCGAACCTTGACCCTGATGGCGGCATTAATACAATCGTGGGGAGAATTTTTGCTCGGAGCACTGCTGCTCTTAGGCTGCTACAGACGGGTAACTCCTGTTCTATCGGCCGCGTTAATGGTCTTCATGACCTCCCTGACGCTTTATATATGGATTGCAGACCCGGTGGCCGACTGCGGCTGCTTCGGCGATCTAATTATATTGAGCAATGGCGCAACTTTTGCCAAGAATATTCTTATCGACCTCTTGATCGTCGGATTAATTCTTTGGAACCAAAAAGTCCGGGGCGTCTTTACACCTTATACCCAATGGATGGTCGGTGGCGCACTGACTATATTTGTTGCCGCAGTGAGCTTTCTCGGATATAATGTGCAACCATTACTTGACTTCAGGCGCTTTCCGACAGGCACCTCTCTTTTAAGCACAGCTGAACCAACAGGCGACGTGGTTTATAGTTTCATCTACGAAAAAAAAGGGAAGCGAGAATCCTTCACCGAAGATAATCTGCCGGATTCGACGTGGACTTTTGTAGATCGTGAACTCACGAGCGGGAGCGAGAAACTCGACGATACCTTTACTATCCTTGATGACGACTCCAACGATATAACAGCTGACATCATAGAACCTGAGGGCCGACAGATGCTTATTGTCATTCCGGAGATCGAACGTGTCAACCCAAGTTATACCTACATAATAAACGAAATCGAGCGCGATCTGTCGGCCCACGATATACCGATGGTAACGCTTGTTAGCCCCGATAGCCGAGGGATTCAATGGTGGCGTGATATTTCAATGTCAGAAAGCCCTATCTACAGTGCGGAACCGACTCTGCTGAAAGAACTTGTTCGCGGTAAGGTAGGGCTCGTATTTCTCAACAACGGAGTGGTAAGATGGAAACGGTCAATGATGGCATTCGATATCGAGAATCCATATCAGTCTATGAAAGATGCGTCAGAATATCCTGACCATATTCTAGGGAGACTTGTAATCGGCCTTATCATGGCACTCGGAGCTATACTATTTATCGACTTGACCGGAATAACGATAAACAGTCTTGTTAACAGATTCAAACGCAAAAAAGCCTGAATCAGTCTACGAGACCGTTCATCATAGCATAAACGCTCAGTGCCGCGACACTTTTAATTCCGAGCTTAGCGGAAATATTTTTTCGATGAGTCAGAACAGTATTCAGACTTATCTCAAGACGATCGGCAATCTCCTTATTAATCAGTCCGCGTGCGGCAAGAGCCAATACCTGACGTTCTCTATCAGTAAGAGCGACAGTTCGGCCC
>HF985618.1:54672-105968 GCA_000431215.1 Prevotella sp. CAG:1031 | reverse complement strand
GACGCTCTTCAAGTTCATTCTCAGAGATATGTGGCGGCAGAACAGGTAACGGCGAATCTGTTGAATCCATTATCAGAACAACTTGCTGCCGGCGAGGAACGTAAAACATCGGCATAGAGGCAAATGCCTCAGGTGTGACAAAAAAAAGAGTAGAATCGTCCAGTGGACAGAGTGTAGTCGGATCGGTTGTTATAATCGGTTCGAGGCCGCCAAAACGCTCAAGCATCGCACGCAAGCCTATAGCGCGAAGCGTATCGGTATCAACGATAACAGACTTCATCACGTATTCGCTTCTTAGAAATCTTTAGTATGATTGATAACGTAGCAGCTGTCGCCGGCAATAATTATATCCATTTTCACATCGTGAGCCTCACAGTCAATACCATCGTCTATAAGCTGGAACCCATATCCGACTCCGACCTTGGTAGCCTTGCAATCGGAAAGGAGTCTGTCATAGAATCCCTTCCCTCGACCAAGTCGATTTCCCATACGGTCGAACGCGACACCTGGCACCACAACCATATCAATCTGAGATACATCGACCGTGTCATCACCCTCAGGTTCTTCTATCTGAAACGCGCCATGTTGGAGGCGGCTTTGGTCATAAGGCAAAATATCAAGATTCACGCCATTGACCCGAGGCAAAAAAAATTGTTTTTTCTTACCCCATTTCTTGAGGAAAGCATGAGTCGAAAGCTCGTCAGGCAGAGAATGATACATCAGTATATGCTCGGCAAGCATAAAGGCTGCGGAACGTTCAAGCCGTTCAAACACCGATTCTGCCGCTGACAAACGTTCATCATCACTGAGCATGGCTTTACGCGCTCTCATAGAACGGCGAATATCATCTTTCTTCATTTTGAGGCTGACTTAAAAGGGTTCTTCTTCAGTTGTTCAATTGCACTTTTAAGCGCAACATCACTCCGATTTATATATTCGAAATATGCGCTCTGATTGAGAATATCACGCGCAATCAGGGCTCTCAGCTGATTAACAATAAGATTGCGGGAAATGTTTATATAATACCAACGCGCAGGTATGTTGTTGTCTGCCGCAAAATTCACAAACTCCTGCAGCAGGAAATCTTCATCAGGAAGACGTCCCACGAGGTCATGGACATCCTTGGAGCCACGGAGTTCTGAACGATGACGATCGGCATATTCGAACGCAAATCTGTTTAAAAGCCCGGCGTTAGCGACATTAAGATAATAGGAGGTAACGCCACTGGTGTCATTAGCGACAAATATATCAGGCATTATACCTCCACCGCCATAAACAGACCGTCCGCCGACAGTCTTAAAAATAAGACTCTTGTCAAGCTTTATGCTGTCGGCAGAGTACAGCTCCCCATGGTTGATGCGCTCAACGATGTCATTATTATAGGCATTGATGTCACCGTCGCTGTAGCGCTTTTGAATACAACGCCCCGACGGAGTATAATAACGCGCTACGGTCAGCCTGATAGCGGAACTATCAGGCAACATAGTCTGATTCTGAACCAGACCCTTGCCAAACGAACGGCGTCCGACAACCATACCGCGGTCATTATCCTGGATAGCGCCAGCAAAAATTTCACTTGCGCTTGCCGAGAATTCATCTATCAGAACAGCCACAGCTGCATCCTTGAAGCCACCGGTTCCGTCGGCATACGTATCGGAATTGTTCTGCATGAGACGTCCGCGCGTAGACACGATAAGACGTCCTTCATCAAGAAACTCGTTGGCCATCAATATGGCCGGCTCCATAAAACCGCCTCCGTTCTCGCGTAAATCTATAACATAGCCTTTCGCTCCTTTCTCACGCAGACTGACGAGAGCCTGAAGGAATTCACTGTAGGTATTTGCCCCGAATTTATTGACCCGGATATAGCCGGTTGTCGGATTGGCAAGATACGCGGCATCTATGGAAGTGACAGGAATATCTCCACGTGTAACAGTGAATGTCAAAACATCTTTAGCGGTAGTGCGCTTGATTCCGAGCTTGACTTTCGAGCCTTTCTTACCGCGAAGTGTGGTCATGACCTTTTCATTATTCCACGCTTTGCCTGTCGACAACGAATCGTTGATTGAGACTATACGGTCGCCGGGGAGCAGACCGACCTTTTCACTCGGGCCTCCCGATATGACATCGAGAACTGTTATTGTATCATTTATCAGACTGAAAGAGACACCAATTCCGCTGAATGAGCCTCCGAGCTCATCATTAACAGCCTGAAGATCACTTGCCGGAATATATGTTGAGTGTGGGTCGAGATGGGCAAGAATATCAGGAATAGACTGTTCAAGAAGGCTGTCAACATCAATTTTGTCGACATATTCTCCCTCGACAATATGGAGAATATCGTTAAGCTTGTTGTAGGCGCGGCTTCTTGGCGAGTCTGAACCAAAAAATGAGCCTCCGGCCCACATTCCTGCAAGGAATGTGGCAGCGAGGATTAGCGGCAACCACGTAAGAGGGTTGCGGGAATTTGTATTATTATTCATTATCAGGAGTTTCAAGTCGCTCGATATGAGCAACTTCAATACCGGCGCGACGCAATAGGTCTATTCCGTCGGTAATACGATAAAGTTCATTGAAGACAACGCGGCGAATACCTGACTGAATTATCAGCTTGGCACAGTCAAGACAAGGAGATGCCGTTATATACAATGTAGATCCGTCGCTGGAATTATTACTGCGCGCAACCTTTGTGATCGCATTTGCTTCGGCATGAAGAACGTATGGCTTCGTCAGACCAGCCGAATCTTCACAATGATTCTCAAAACCTGCCGGCGTTCCATTATACCCATCAGATATTATCATACGGTCTTTGACAAGGAGTGCGCCGACCTTCCGGCGCTCGCAATAGGAATTCTCAGCCCAGATTCGGGCCATGCGCAGGTATCTGCGATCTAGAATTTCTTTTTTAAGATTCGTGTCCATTTCAATTGGCAAAGATAACGTTTTTTCTTCATATTTCCCCACTGACGAGAAAAACATGAAATCTGAAACGAGAAAATAGTTTAACCAATAATCTGCAAAATTAATCCCCCGGACTCTCAACAAGAATCCGAGGGATAAGTAAAAGGTTCGACCTATGGTTTATCAGAACCAGCGCACATACGCAAAATCCTGTCTGTGAGGAAGCTCAGCATTCCACGGGTAAATACGGAAAGCATAGCGGAGCTGACCGGGATTGCGCAGTTTCTCGTCGTAGCTGAAGTGGGCGATATTGCCCTCGATCTTGTCGAGCTTGAATTCCGAACGCTCGAGGAACTCTTCCTGACCGTCGACAAGCTTATATACAACAGCCTCTACACGAATATCCTTTCCGAGACCGTTTGTATCAACAACAGCCGAGATATGAATATCTTTTCCTGTGCTGCCGGCAGCTCCAAGAGTGTCAACTCCATCGAGGGAGACGACCTTCACACCATCCCAGGCAGCGGCGACTTTCTCTTTCCATGCAACGATTTCTTTTGCGAGAGCGTCTCCGTTGGCAGAAAGGCGTTTGAAGCGGGCTGCTTCCTTGTCGTAGAAACGCGAGATATAGTCGTCGATCATACGCTTCATAGTGAAGTGAGGGGCAATATGGCCGATAGAGCGCTTGATATACTGCACCCACTCGGGACTGTATCCCAATGAATTCTTTGCAAAATACAAGGGGATAATCTCGTTCTCGAGCATCGAATAGATTGTTGCGGCATCAAGACGATCCTGCTGCGACTGATCAGTGAAAGTACGTTTGTCGGTAAGAGCCCAACCGGCTTTTTCATCAAAACGATAACCTTCATACCACCAGCCATCGAGCACACTGAAATTGAGAACTCCGTTCATTTCAGCCTTTTCACCCGATGTGCCCGAAGCTTCGAGAGGACGAGTAGGAGTATTGAGCCAGATATCGACACCTGTTACCAAGCGTTTGGCGACAATCATATTGTAGTCCTCGAGGAAAATGATCTTTCCCTGGAACTGGGGCATACGAGAAATCTGGACTATACGCTTGATGAGATCCTGACCGGCTCCGTCGGCGGGATGAGCTTTTCCGGAGAAGATAAACTGAACAGGGAACTGTTCGTTGTTCACAATCTTTGCCAGACGGTCGAGGTCGGTGAAGAGAAGATGAGCGCGCTTATAGGTTGCGAATCGGCGTGCAAAACCTATAATCAGAGCATTCGGATTGATCTTGTCGACAATCTTCATGACTGCCGAAGGATCGCCCTGATTGGCAAGCCAGCGAGCCTTGAAATCGCGTTTTACGAAGTTAATGAACTTATTCTTAAGGCGCATGCGCATTTCCCAGATAGCGCTGTCTTCGACCTCAAAGATCTTCTCCCAGGCTTTAGGATCGCTCTGGTTGGCAAATACCTGCTTGCCGAGGTGTTCTCCGTAGAACTCCTTCCACTCGCTGGCAGCCCATGTAGGCATATGGACTCCATTGGTTACATATCCTACGTGCGATTCCTTCCAGTTATAGCCTTTCCAGATTCCGGCAAACATACGCTTCGATACCTCGCCGTGGAGCCAGCTGACGCCGTTAGCTTCCTGACAGGTGTTCAGAGCGAAGACGCTCATCGAGAAACGCTCATTCGTATCGGGATTCTCTCGGCCCATGTTCATGAGATCCTGCCACGAAATTCCGAGTTTTGCAGGGAACTCACCCATATATTTTCCGAAGAGACCTTCGTCAAAATAGTCGTGACCGGCCGGAACGGGGGTGTGGACAGTGTAGAGTGACGATGAACGGACAAGCTCGAGAGCTGTGTTGAAGTCGACATGCTTATCCTGAATGAAGTCAACAAGACGCTGTAGATTCAGCAAGGCGGCATGTCCTTCGTTGCAGTGATAGATAGTCGAACGGATACCGAGCTTTTTCAGCATCAGAACGCCACCGATGCCCAGCAGATACTCCTGCTTGATACGGTTCTCCCAGTCGCCGCCGTAAAGCTGATGGGTAATGACGCGGTCGAACTCGCTGTTCATGTCGAAGTCGGTGTCGAGAAGATATAATTTCATTCGTCCGACATTAACACGCCAGATATGGCTATAGATGATTCTGCCGGGGTAGGGTACCTCAAGAATCATCGGCTGGCCGTCGGCATCGAGAACCTGTTCGATAGGCAGCTCATTGAAGTTCTGAGGCTCATAGTTTGCAACCTGCTGGCCGTCGACACTGAGGCTCTGGCTGAAATAGCCATAGCGATAGAGGAAACCGACAGCAGTCATGTCAACACGTGAATCGCTGGCCTCTTTAATATAGTCTCCGGCGAGAACTCCAAGACCTCCTGAATAAATCTTCAGACAGCTGCAAAGTCCATATTCCATCGAAAAATATGAAACCGACGGAACGTCTTTGCGCATCGGCTCGCTCATATAGGCTTTGAATTCCTCATAGACACCGTCGATACGCTCCATCCATTCTTTGCTGGCAAGGATTTCGTCAATACGGTTGCTTGAAAGCTGATGAAGCAGCATGACGGGATTTTCGCCTGTGGCACGCCACAGGTCATGGTCGAGGTCACGGAAAAGGTTTTTGCCGCTGCTATTCCAAACCCACCAGAGATTCTTAGCCATCGTTTCGAGGTTTTTAAGCTTCTCGGGAAGATGGGCATGAATTGTGATGTCACGCCACGTGGGTGCGTTGGTGTTGCTTACTTGAAGTTTCATTGGACTTAATGATTTATTTCGCTTTGATTTTACTGCGTTAAGTGATATTGTATGATATAACCGTTAATTGTTTCGTTCGTTTGCGTTCTCCAAAGCCTCGCGATAGGCATCTACATAATACTGCATGAATACCGACCATGCCGCCTTGTCAGCCGTGGCAAACGCTCCGGCCTTGACCCGTTTCAGACCATTGCCGGTCAGATTCGTAAGATAATGAAGGGATTCGGCTATGGAGTTTACAGCTTCGGAGTAGTTTGAATCGGTGCGGCAGACGACATTAGTGCCGCTTGCCTCGAACTTGGCTTCGGAAGATTTCTCTATCCAACGTCCGAAACCGCTCAATGATGTAGTGATTGTCGGTATTCCGAATGCTACGCTTTCAAGCGGAGTATAGCCCCAGGGTTCGTAATAGCTCGGGAAAACTGTGGAATCCACTCCGACAAGAATGTCATAGTAGGTGCTTCGTATTATCTCGTCTGTCTCATTGAGATAACAGGGCATATAGAATACTTCAACGGCCTTTTCATTGGAGTTGTCGAGAGCAAGACTTCGGATTCGGCATAGAATCGAGTCTTCGCCCGGATTATGGAGATCATGGGTGACAAACGGGTCATGAAGACCAGTATGCCACTCGCGGCTGCTCCCGAGACGCTCTGCAAGATCGCGGCGGGGGCCTTTAACCCATGCCGGAACCGCTATGAATGCCACTATCTTCTGCTTCGAGCTCTTCAAATCATTCAAACGAACAATGCTGTCAAGGAACATATCAAGTCCCTTGTTTCGATACTCAAACCGCCCGGAAGTCAATACTATGAACGTGTTTTCCGGATAATCGTGACCGGTCAGATCCTGCGCGACCTTCAATAGCCGTTCACGGGCCCACTGGCGTTTGGAATCATAATTCGCCTTTTTGGGGACGAAGTTATTCTCAAATCCGTTTGGTGTGACGTAGGGTCGTATTTCAAGAAGTTGTTCGCACTCGATTGCCGTAACATCGCTGACAGTAGTGAAACAGTCGGCCTGATGTGCAGCCGTCTTCTCGAGAGAATGCTTAGCCTCCATATTAAGCTCACGGGCCATTTGATCTCCGTTATAACCGCGCATGTAGTCATACAGAGGTTTGCCGTTACCGCAGATACTGCGCCCGACGCATGTTGCATGTGTGGTGAACACGGTCGCAACTTCAGGCAATTTCCACTTTGTATATAGGAGCCCCATGCCGGTCGTCCACTCATCGAAATGAGCCACAACCCGTTTCCCGGCTATACCAAAATATCTGCAAAGGCTTTCTATGACAATGCCTGCGGCATGTGCGAAAGCGCAACCTTCGTCATAATCGCCGTAAGCATGAAGCGAGTCAACCCCGAAAAGCTCCCACATTTTCCCATAGAATTCATCTTTGACGGCATATAGTCCCTGAAAACCGACAAGAACTACTATCGGACGCCCGGGAACTTTCCAGCGTCCAACTCTGGCCGTTATTCCATACGGAAGATTTGCCGTCTTCTGCCATTCGGCTAATAATGAGGGCCTTGAGGAAAAATATGGTGATTTGTTCTTTTTATCCCAGACATCAGGCCCGATAAAAATCACATTATCGTCGTACAGCTTGCGGAGGGTATTGGCTTTCGTCGACAGCACAGTATAGATGCCGCCAACTTTGTTACAAACCTCCCAGCTTGTTTCGAATAGCAAGTCTAAATCGCGCTTGATATTATCCATATCTATCAAAAAACTTGGCCGCAAAGTTATGATTTTTTTTTGAGATAGGAAAATATCAGCGTTTTAGGCTCATATTTCTATATTGAAGAATTCTTCATCGGGCACCGTAATGGTTATAGGATCAAAATTCATCGGCCGGTAGCCGCTTGAGGGTTTCAGCTGCTCGGTCAGATTCCACGAGCGGCCATGCCGTGTCAGAGTAAATGTGTGAATCTGATTGGATTTGACAAATTTGATAATATAATAATGTCCCTTGCTGACCGAATACTCAGTAGCCTTACTGCGCTCTTTCTCGAATGCCTGGATAACAGTTTCAGCCTGCCGACCGGGGATAACCATATTGACAACGAAATAGAGTAAATCTCTTGAGTTTGGATCTCGTTTTTCAATATGAACCTGATTCGAAGAATCCTTGTCGTTTTCAAGTCGACCTACGAGCTTCGAAAGCGACGTCTGAGCTAACGACGGTATGGCAAATGCCATTACAGCTATAATTGTAATAATAAGTCTTATATTTTTCATCTTTCAAGGTTTTCAGAGGTAAGACGTTCGAAGTCGGCCGCCGCCATATCCTCGACACGCTGACAAAAGGCATCGGCTTCGGCCTGGGCTTTTAAAATATCCTCTATGTCGGTGAGGCGTTTTCCGTTAACTGTGGCATAGCTCCCCGCATAAAATGAGGCAAGATCGTCGGCTTGGCTGAAATGCTGCGATAACCCCGCTCCGACAAGCAATGCTACAGCAGCGGCAGAACTTATCCATGCGAACACCCTGCGGCTGCGGCTCTTGAACCGAGGCGCTGTATTACAAGCTTTTTGTCGGTGAGCAAGTTCTGAATAGAACGAAAACATTTGCCGGTAACATTCGAGGCTTGGATCGACTGTATTTCCCGGAGCAAAATATTGCTTCAGACGCTTTTCTTCAGCAATCGTAGTTTCTCCTGAGAGGAATTTATCTATTAGAGTTTTCATTGGCTGGAGTGTTTTAGAAAAAGTGTCTTTACTCGTTGTCTGGCCCGACATAGAGCCACCCTTACAGCGGCTTCGGTAGAAGCGGTAACACGTGCGATCTCGTCAATCTCAAGTCCTTCGACATGACGTAGCTCGAGAACAGCTCTCTGTCCGGGCGAAAGCATGGCCATGACACGTTCCATCGTCAGCTCAGCATCTGCAGTCTCAATTGCCGCATCAGCGGCTGTTGCGCGAGAAGCGGCAAGATCTGCGGCATCTTCGAGCGATGTCTGAGGTCGCCGGGCTCTGACGCTGTCGAGCGAAACATTTCGGCACACAACAGTGGCGAAAGCGTCGAGACTCCTATATTCGTCAAGGCGATCACGCATATCCCACAGGCGCAGAAATGTATCCTGCACGGCATCGTCGGCACAATCTGCGCCGCAGATGCGTGTAGCCAAAGCGGTCAGTCGGGGGCGCAAGCGCTTCGCTGTCGATGAAAATTCTGCGAGGGTCATCTGCTTATATGACGAGACTGCTTAAAAAATATTACACCTGCACACCATTTTTTTCGACAAATAAATAATTTGGCCAAAGCCGAACAATTAGTTATATTTGCCGCGAAATAACATTAAAACGATAGGTATAATTGGCAAAATCGAGTTTTTCGTCACGCGCAGGCCTTATTGCCGCAACTGTAGGTTCGGCTGTAGGACTCGGCAACATCTGGAGATTTCCCGCAGAAGTGCACGAGGGCGGGGGAGCTGTATTCCTATTTCTATATATAATATGTGTAGCCCTTTTGGGAATCCCGGTCATGATGTCCGAATTTTCTCTCGGACGCGCCGGTCACAGCGACGCTGTCGGAGCATTCCGAAATATCGCACCACGTTCTCACTGGTGGATCTTCGGTGCGCTGGCAGTTCTTACATCATATCTGATTCTCTGTTATTATATGGTCGTAGCGGGATGGACACTTGAATATCTCTATGAATCGCTGACAGGCAACCTGTTTGCCGGGATAGTACCCGGAAATATCGAAGAAGGATTCAGCGCCAAAATGGAGACCTATATTTCATCAGACTGGACACCGCTATTATTCACCTGGATTCTTATTTTGCTCAACGGGGCTGTGCTAATCGGAGGAGTCAACGCCGGCATCGAACGAATCTCGCGACTGCTCATGCCACTTCTGTTTATTCTTCTTGTCACTCTTGCGATAGTTGCGTTGTCAATGCCGGGCGCCGGCAAGGGCCTTCAATATTTTTTTGCTCCTGACTTCTCGAAGATAAGTCCCGGTCTCATTGTCAATGTGCTCGGGCAGGCATTTTTTTCTCTCAGCCTCGGAATGGGAATTCTTGTCACCTATTCGGCATACTTCCCGAAATCGACAAATCTTGGTTCGACGTCAGTAACGATCTCGGGGCTCGATCTTTTGGTCGCAGTAATGATGGGAGTTATAATTTTTCCGGCTGTCGCAACATTCGGTCTCGACAGCGCCGACATTCGCGGCACAACTCTCGTCTTTGTTACCTTGCCTGAAGTATTTGCCATGCTTCCCGGAAGCAGCTTATGGGCAATTCTGTTTTTCACACTTCTTCTCGTCGCAGCCCTGACATCCACGATCTCTATAGCCGAGGTCTCGGTCGCATTTGTTCACGACAGATTCCACAAATCGCGGCGGACTGCTGTCGCAATCGTGCTTCTGCCATTGTTTGTATTCAGTTCGTTGTGCTCACTTTCGTTCGGATCGCTCAGCGGTATAAAAATATTCGGTTTAAGCTTTTTTAATTTACTTGACACGGTTACAACCAATTACCTGCTTCCGGTTGTATCTCTCGGCATCTGCCTGTTTATCGGATGGTTCGCACCCAAAGACCTCTTTCGCAGCGAGCTCCAAGGTTCACGCTCGTCTGCCAGCCTGTCTGATCGCATAGTAATGGCTATAGTGAGATATATCGCACCTTTGCTTATTCTGACAATACTCATATCAGGATTATAAAGCTTTTTCGTATCTTTGCAGATGTTATGAACGTTAGAATCGAACCGTCATGGGGTCGCGCTTTAGCGGCTGAATGGGACAAGCCATATTTCAGGCAACTTACGGAATTTATCCGAAACGAATATGCCCGCACGACAATTTATCCGCCGGCCGGCCGCATTTTTGCCGCATTTGATGCTTGTCCGTTCGACAAGGTCAAGGTTGTCATACTCGGTCAGGATCCATATCACGGGCCTGGACAAGCCAATGGGCTTGCATTTTCGGTCAATCCCGGCGTAGCGATACCGCGTTCGTTAATAAACATATTCAAAGAGGTTCACGACGACACCGGAGCTCCTATTCCTGCCAACGGCGATCTGACACGCTGGGCCCGGCAAGGGGTACTTCTGCTCAACTCGTCGCTTACTGTCGTTGCCCACAGTCCTGGCAGCCACCAACAGCGAGGCTGGGAAGAACTGACCGACGAGGCAGTTGTCAGACTTGCGCTCGACCGCGAAGGGCTTGTCTTTATCCTTTGGGGAGCCGCCGCCGCCCGCAAGGGCGCTTTTATCGACCGAAGCCGTCATCTCGTATTGACATCGCCACACCCTTCACCTCTGAGCGCCTCGCGCGGCTTTTTTGGCAACCATCATTTTTCGCGGGCAAACGAATGGCTCATAAGCCATAATCAGACTCCGATCGAATGGTAAAACATCTATTTGCGCTTCTACTTTTTCTCTTCGGGATGCTCTCGCTTTCAGCTCAGACAAGCGATACCCGACAACGCATATATAACCCTGCGTTCAAAACCCTTCAGGTTGAAGTCGAGGGCCGCAGAATGATGCCTCCTGTAATATCGCTGAACGGTGACGACAGAATTCTGATATCGTTCGACGAACTTGCCGACGAACGACGCTATATGCGCTATGAGCTCATCCACTGCGATGCCTCGTGGCGCCCTGAAAGCCTCGTCGACAGCGAATTTCTCGACGGATTCAATCAGGGGGATGTTGATGACTACGATTATTCCAGAGCCACTACGGTTCATTACGTCAACTATCGCATAGCCATACCAAACGCACAGATGCGCCCATTAATCTCGGGCAACTACTTAGTGCGGGTTTATCCGGAAGATGATCCGGAATCAACACTACTTACCGCCCGATTCAGCATAAGTGAAGACTCGATGGCAATAACGGGAGATGTCAGTTCGCGAACCGACATTGACACCAACGACAGCCATCAGCAACTCTCGATTACCGTCGACGCCGGCGAGACACCTATAGATGATATTTACAGTGATTTAAGACTGATCATTGAACAGAACGGACGCAGCGACAACTCAATCGAAATAACACGTCCGTTGCGCGCTGTTGGTAAAAAGGCTATTTTTGAACATCTTCGGCCCATGATATTCAACGCCGGGAATGAATATCGGCGTATGGAAACGGTATCGGTCAATTACCCCGGAATGCATGTGGAATCAATTGACAGAATCGAGCCTTTCTATCATTTCACTCTCGCGACCGACACACCGCGCAAAGACGAAATGTACCTCTACGACCAGACTCAACACGGACGCTTCACCATCCGCGAATATGATTCTGACAGAAGTGACACAGAAGCCGATTATGCGCTTGTCGATTTCGCTCTGGAGATGGACGAACTTCACGGTTTCGACGTTTATCTCGACGGAGACTTTACACAACGCAGCTTCGACGACGGCTCCAGAATGTTATATAACCGGGCTGCGGGCCGCTATGAAAAGCGGCTATTATTAAAACAGGGAGCCTACAATTATCAATATCTTGCCGTCGCAGACGGACAACACATCGGTTTGACGTCAGCAATCGAAGGAGATAAATATCCAACTGTGAATGAATACACCGTGCGTGTCTACTATCGGCCAAGAGGCAGTCGGTATGACCGTTTGGCAGGTGTAAAAGTATTTTATTCTAACCAATGAAAAATAGCGAAGAGACACTCATGCTACAGATACAGAACACTCTTGTCTCACTTGATCTTGCCGAGCAATTTTTCTGTTGTGATCTTGAGGCATGTCATGGTATATGCTGCGTCGAGGGCGATTCCGGCGCTCCAATAACTCCTGAAGAATCTGAACAACTCGAAAAATCGGTGGAAAAAGTGGCCCGGTTTCTCCCCGAAGAATCTCTGAGAAAAATTAACGAGGCCGGTGTCAGCTATGTCGATTGTGAAGGTGATCTTGTAACGCAGCTTGTATGCGGAGAAAACTGTGTGTTTGCGACCCGTTGCAACGGCACTGAAGAATCCAAGGATGGGAATACATGGCTTTGCTCACTTGAAATAGCCCAGCGGAAAGGACTGTGCAACGACTGCAAACCCACTTCATGCCGACTATACCCGCTTCGATTGACGGAATACCCGACCTTCACAGCTGTCAACTATCATAAATGGGATGTCTGCGAGCCTGCCCGACGGTTCGGCAAAAAACGTGGAATACGTCTTTATCAATTTCTTGAAGGGCCTTTGAGGACACGCTTCGGCAACGAATGGTACGACGAACTGGCAATCGCTTGCGAAGCTTATCTTGAAGAACAATACGGCAAAGGCGTGTAATTGAACGGGCGCATGACAAATGCCACAGTTTTTTGAGTTTTTTCGTTGTCGGGTAAAATTAATTTTGTAATTTTGACCCATATAACGATTTGGCCGGATTAATTCCTCTAAACCCTCCCACCATCTAACTAATGAGTGAACCCTTAAATTTCAGCGATATAGCTCCAGTCGACGATTCTAATTTCCATGACAACATGGCCCGAATGGTCAAGGAGCCGGGTCTGGAACATGCCGTGAAATATGTTCTGCCCGATGTCGACTATCCCGAATTTGTCAGAACTTTGCTGAATATACGCGATAAAGCGACATTCCAGCATCAGATTATGTGGCCCTTCATGGAAATGATGGCCAAAAAAACGACCTCGGGTGTGTCAATCAGCGGCATTGAGAATCTTAACCGTGAAACCCCCTACACGTTCATAACCAACCATCGGGATATTGTCCTCGATGCTTCTTTCCTGAATATCTGCTTCTTTCGCAACGGGCGTCAGGCCAGCGAGGTCGCCATCGGCAGCAATCTGCTGATCTTTGACTGGATAGCGACTCTGGTTAAACTGAACGGCTGTTTCGTTGTCAAACGCGATTTACCCCGTCTCGAAGCGTTGACAGCGGCACGCGAACTCAGCGCCTATATCCATTATGCTATTCAGGATAAACGGCGTAGCGTCTGGATAGCGCAGCGTCAGGGGCGAGCCAAGGATTCATCAGACACTACTCAGGAAAGCCTTATAAAAATGCTTTCGCTTGCCGGTGGCGGTTCGACCAGACAGAACCTCATGGCAATAAATCTTTGCCCGGTTTCTATCGCTTACGAATACGATCCGAACGACTATCTGAAAGCCAGAGAGTTTCTGCTGAAGAAACGCGATCCGGAATTCAAAAAATCAATGCGCGATGACCTGTTCAGTATGGAAACAGGGTTGCTTCAGTTCAAGGGACGTGTCCATTTTGCCGTTGGTAAATGCCTCAATGAACGTCTGAGCCGACTGCCTGTCGACATAGACCGCAGCACACTTCTCGAACAGGTTTGCCACTGGATTGACCATTGGATACATACCGGTTATAAGATATACGCGATAAACTACATAGCGCATGACCGTCTGACAGGCCGACGCACTTTCGAAATGCTGTATACCGAGCGCGAATCGAATGCTTTCGAGGAATATATAACCCATCAGCTACAGAAAGTTGAGATTCCCGATCTCAGTGACGAAGACTATGCCTATATGCGCCGGATGATGTATACAATGTATGCCAATCCGCTAATCAACAAACTCAGAGCCGAACAAGAGCCAGAATGAGACTATTCCTGTTGCCGCTGATAATATTTATAGTCGTCGGCATCACTGAAGACATCTTTATTTTCCGCAAGCTGAGCCGTCTGACACGATTCAAATGGCTCAAATGGGTTCATGCTGTTTTTTCCATTGCGATGCTGGCAATGATCGTGACGGCAATATCTCTTCCGCGGCGCTCCGGAAGTGAAGAAGTACTGCTTGCTGTGATGTGGATGCTTTGGGGTTATCTGACAGTTTATTTACCCAAGACAATTTGGTCGGCATTAGCTCTGTTATCCGAGACACCCCGGCTTTGCCATCGCAAGCCCGTATCATGGCTGTCGGTTATCGGAATAATTATTGCCGTCGGATTATTTTTTGCAATGTGGCGGGGCGCATTGATAAACCGCACTGAAATCGACATTAAACATGTAGAAGTTACAATTCCCGATCTACCGAATGCATTTGACGGTTATAAAATTGCCCAGTTCAGCGATCTTCACACAGGGACATTCGGCAATAACACGACATTCATATCATCGCTCGTCGACAGCATAAACGCGCTCGGGGCTGACATGATAGCTTTCACAGGTGACATAGTCAACAGGAGAACCGTAGAAATCGAACCTTTCACGGATATATTAGGAAAACTGCGTGCTCCTGACGGAGTTGTATCAATTCTCGGCAATCATGATTACGGGGATTATTCCACTTGGTCATCACCGGAAGCGCGTCTCGCAAACAATCGACAGCTCAATGCTATAGAGAGGGGCATGGGGTGGATTCTATTGAATGATTCTACAATATATGTCAGCCGTGGTAACGACTCAATCGCTGTTATCGGAGTTGAAAACATATCTCAACCTCCATTCCCGACTTACGGTAATCTTGCGAACGCAACAGTCGGAGTTCCAGACAGCATTACCAAAATTTTATTGAGTCATAATCCGAGCCATTGGGGCACTGACATCAGCAAGAATCCTGATAGAAAAATTGCTCTCACACTGTCGGGACATACTCATGCCATGCAGCTTGAAGTCGGCGGATTCTCGCCGGCAAAATGGGTTTACCCGCTTTGGGGAGGATTATATGACGACAAATACGGCCAACAGCTCTATGTAAACATAGGCGCCGGAACAGTAGGATTTCCGGCCCGTATAGGAGCTACACCAGAAATTACCCTCATTACCCTTCGAAAGAATTAAACTACTATGCTTCAAGAACATGCGGCAATAATAGCTGAGGAAATCAATGATACTAAACGCCACGTGGCCGCGGCGCTTAAACTTTTCGATGACGGAGCTACCATTCCGTTTGTAGCCCGCTATCGTAAAGAAGCTACAGGCTCGATGACAGAAACGACGCTGCGCACGGTCTGGCTGCGTCATCAGGCGCTGACCGAGCTTGACAAGCGCAAACAATATGTTATTGAGACAATAAAGGGAAAGGGAGAACTGACGCCTGAGTTCAAGGACCGAATCCTTGCTATCACGGACGCAACACTTCTCGAGGATCTTTTCCTCCCATACAAGCCTCACCGCAGGACTCGCGCACAGGTTGCCCGCGAGGCCGGACTTGAGCCTCTGGCAAAAATTATTATGGCGCAACAACTTGGCGGAATCAAGATGCGCGCAACCTGTATGGCCCGAAAGCTTGAAAACGTATTCGACGGCAATGCAGCCATTGCCGGAGCTCTTGACATAATAGCGGAATGGGTTAGTGAAAGCGAGAAAGCCCGTGCTATTGTCCGCGCCAAGTTTTTGCGTAACGGTATGGTTTCAAGCATGGAAATCAAACGTCAGGAGAATGACAAGGAGGGCAAGTATCAGAACTATTATAATTTGTCAGAACCTGTGCGTTCAATCAATTCCCACCGCTATCTGGCAATGCGTCGCGGAGAGGCCGAAGGGGTTCTCAAAGTGAATATCAGCATTGACGACGATGAGATGGGAGAGCGCCTGTGCAGAATGTTTGTCAAGGCCGACTCTCAGCCTGAGGCAACTGCACTGGTGCGTCAGGCAGTAGTCGACGGCTACCGCCGACTGCTACGTCCGTCGATCGAGACCGAAATCGCCAATATGCTGAAAGACCGCAGCGACAAAGCCGCCATATCATTGTTTGCCGATAATGTGGAGCAGATGTTAATGGCTCCCCCGTTGATGCGGAAACGAGTTATGGCAATTGATCCGGGCTTCCGCACAGGCTGCAAAATTGTATGTCTTGACGCTCAAGGCAATCTCTTGGCTCACGACGTCATATTCCCGACGCCTCCTGCAAACGACTTTTACGGTTCTGCCCAGACTCTCTGTTATATGGTCGACCGATATCAGATAGACGTCATTGCGATCGGCAACGGACATGGCTCACGTGAGACAGAGCGATTTGTAAGCGACGTGGAGCTTCCGCGCAAAGTCGACGTCGTCGTTGTCAGCGAACAAGGGGCAAGCATATACTCTGCCTCTGAAGTTGCTGTCGAGGAATTCCCTAACGAAGATGTAACAGTCAGAGGCGCTGTATCAATCGGTCGACGCCTGATCGATCCTATGGCGGAACTTGTTAAAATTGACCCGTGTTCAATAGGTGTAGGCCAATATCAGCACGACGTCAATCAGACGAAACTAAAGGAAGCACTCGATTTCGCGGTATCGTCATGCGTCAACAGTGTCGGCGTAAATCTGAACACGGCATCCCGGCAGCTTCTGAGCTATGTCTCAGGTATAGGGCCGACTCTTGCCGGATATATTGTCGACTACCGGACGGAGCACGGGCCATTCACCAACCGTAACCAGCTTCTCGAGGTTCCGCGGATGGGTGCAAAGACATATCAGCAATGTGCCGGATTCCTCAGAATTCCTCGCGGCGAGAACGTGCTCGACAATACAGGTGTTCACCCCGAACGCTATGAGCTCGTCGAACAAATGGCATCAGACCTCGGTGTCGACGTTGAAAAGCTCGCTACCGACCGCGCAACGCTCCATCGCGTCGAACTTGACCGCTATGCTACGCGGGCAGTAGGTCTGCCTACATTGACCGATATCATCCTCGAGCTTGAAAAACCGGGCCGCGACCCGCGTGCCAAAATCGAAGATGTTGTCGTTCATGACGACAGCGTGCGCACTATCGCCGATCTGCATCTCGGAATGACCCTTTCCGGCAAAGTCAATAACATCACCGGCTTTGGTGTGTTCGTGGACATTGGCATCAAAGAAAACGGCCTTATTCACATCTCACAGCTCAGCGACAAATTCATAACATCGGCAACCGATGTTGTCAGAATCGGTCAGATTGTCAATGTTAAGGTGCTTGACATTGATATTCCCAGGGGACGTATTGCATTGACAATGAAAGGAGTGCCGCAATGAGTCTCAGCAACATGACCTCATTTGTGATCGGGCTGGCATCGAACACCGACGACGCTGAATTTCAGATGGAGCAGGCTGTTCAAACGCTTCAAACGATTTTCAGAAAGTCATCTGTTTCAAACTTTTATCAATCCGCATCAATTAGCGGCGACGGTTCTACGTATACCAATGCCGTTATGGCCGGATTAACAGAAATGAGCCACAACGAACTATCGGAGAAGCTCAAAAAACTTGAACTTAAACACGGGCGCGACGAACAGGCTCGACGAGAAAAGAGAGTCACTCTTGATCTCGATCTTGTCATTTGGGACGGCCGCATTGAACGTCAGAACGATTTCGAACAGCCGTATTTCAACCGCGGCTATCGTGAGTTGCTCGCCGACGGTGCTTTCCAGTATCAGTTGTAATCAGAACTCTGCCCAGCCGTCATGAAGAATCTCTGGAGAGAAGCGTGATGAAATTTTAACAGCGTTGTGCTCAGTCTTTATTTCCGACTGAGCACAATCTATGTTAGCAACATAGTCACGGGCATCATCGTAATGCTCGAAAACATGCGACGCAATGTATTGAACATCTCCATCTGCGACTTTAAGCTCCGTTACGACATTGATAGTTGAGAGGTCGATGTCAACAGCAGCCGATGTAACTGATAATAGATGGTCTTTGCCTGAACTTCTGAGGTATTTCTCGTAGCCACTCACACTTGTCATGGTTTTGAATGCATATACGGCATTGAAACAGTAACCCTCGTCAGTCTTAATCAAGTCTGTGGCGATATAGACAACTTTTATCATCTCATTCTATTTATCGATTCAATGGCTTAAAGATAGTCATACATCTGTAAAGCTCAAAGAAATCCGACAGAATATTCGCAAGGTCAATTATTTCCGATGCCGGGCGTGTTCACCCGGATTAACCGCAATCGCAAAAAGCTCAGCCGGTTGCCGGCATAGAACCTTTCACAATTATTCTGATGCTATCCATAATATTTTGCGACATAGGCGAAAATCGCTATCTTTGCAGAAAGTGCTGGAGAGCACGGAGCTCGGCCTATCGTGTCGCCGACCGACGCATGAGCGGCCGGAGGAAAGTCCGGGCAACGAAGAGCACCATGTTTCCTAACGGGAAGCTGTCGGTAACGGCAGAGCAAGTGTGACAGAAAATAACCGCCGGCCAAGCCGGTAAGGGTGAAAAGGCGAGGTAAGAGCTCACCGGACCGTATGGTGACATACGGCGCCGCACATCTCATGGGTTGCAAAGCCAAGTATACCGGCATCTGTAAGGATTGCTCGTCCTTTGCCGGGGGGTAGGCTGCTTGTCGGATATTCGCCGACAGAACGGTGTGGCAACATACCGTCGAGATAAATGACACGAACATGGCGATGGCCGATACCATGCTCTTCATTAGAGAATCCGGTCGAAGTGTCGCCATGACATAACCCGGCTTATGACCGCAGCTCCAGTCTCTCCGCACATTTTTTACATTCAACGACATGTCATCGTCAAAAAACTCTTCCGGAACCCCATCATTTTTCGAGCGCATTCGTGCTCGGGCAATGGAAGCTTACAGATACTACGACGAAGGAGTGTGGCAAGACTCACACCGCTCTTTCAAGGTAAATCTCGTCAAGACCATCAATCTTACTGTCCGCGGTTTTCTCGACGGCAGCCTCCAGAGCAAAGCCTGCGCAATGACTTATCGCACAGTTCTGGCTATTGTGCCGATGCTGGCGCTACTTATGGCTATCGGACGCGGCTTCGGCCTTCAGGATTATCTTCAGCGCGAACTCTACAGTCTATTCCCGAGTAACTCAAAAGTGCTCGATATGTCGTTCGGATGGGTCGACACTTGTCTGGCCCAAGCCTCAGGAGGCCTTTTCGTAGGCATAGGTATAGTTTTTCTTCTATGGACTCTCATATCGCTGCTGAGCAGTGTGGAAGATGTGTTCAACTCAATATGGAACGTCAAGACGCGCCGCACACAATGGCGCAAAATCACTGACTATATAGCAATTCTGCTCATCTTGCCTATATTGCTGATCTGTTCAAGCGGCATACAGGTGTTCATGTCGAAAACTCTTAGAACGTTTTTTGACATCGGCATTTTGAGTGACGCAGTGCAACTCGGTCTTGACGGTGCATCAGTCGTGCTGACATGGTTGTTTTTCGCAGGCTGCTACGCCTGGATCCCAAACGCAAAAGTATCATTCAAGAATGCCGCCATTGCCGGAGTTCTCGCCGGAACCGGTTTCCAGATTCTTCAGTGGCTGTTCGTTTCAGGCCAGATGTATGTTGCCAAATATAATGCAATTTACGGCAGCTTCTCATTTCTGCCTTTACTGTTGATATGGCTCCAGCTCGTATGGCTCATAACTTTTATCGGAGCCGGGATATGCTGTTCACTTCAGAATCTCAACTCATTCAGTTATGAACGTCAGGTCGACACTATTTCCGACAACTATCGCATCAAAGTCGAGCTGGCCATCCTGACGGTAATAGTAAAGAGGTTCAAATATGGCTTGCGCCCTATGTCGAAACTGGAGATTGCCGAAACTTTCGGATTGCCGGAAAGGCTTGTCGATCCGGTGGTAGGCCGTTTGCTCGAACAAAAACTGATATGCCATACTGTGCCTGTCGGCTCAGATGCAGAAGATCTCGACAACCTGCCTCTGGCTCCATGCCGCGAGCCACAGTTCTACAAAGTTGATTCCATGGTTGTGTTATTGCGAAAAATGGGTGCTAATAATTTTATCCCAAGCTTCGACAAACACTTTAAATCAATTGAAAATATTGTTGAACAGATCGACCTACATAGTGACAAAGGGCGCGACATAGAGCTTGCTTCTATTGACATCAGTGTCGAGGAAGTTAAATAAAGTTAATACCGTTATCCGTGTCGTTTTCGCAGCTATCTTTGCGAACACACCTTAAATCTTTGACATGGATAAGAAAATTGAACTCAGCAAGAATCGCGTCGTAAGCTATCTGAAAAAGCCGGCAAACGAATTCACTCGAAAAGACATCATCCGATTCATTGTCGACAACGACATCGAGATGGTAAATTTCATGTATCCGGCAGCCGACGGGCGCCTTAAGACCCTAAATTTTGTCATCACTTCGATGGAATACCTTGAAACGATTCTGACTCTCGGAGAACGTGTCGACGGCTCGTCGCTTTTCCCGTTTATCAGCGCCGGTTCAAGCGATCTTTATGTTATCCCGCGATTCTCTACGGCTTTTGTCGACCCGTTCGCGGAAATTCCGACCCTAACACTTCTGTGCTCGTTTTTCGACAAAGACGGTCACCGGCTCGACAGTTCACCCGAACAGACGCTCCGTAAAGCCTGTGAGGCATTCACCGAAGCTACCGGTATGAGATTCGAAGCAATGGGAGAACTTGAATACTACGTCATTGACAACGCAACTCCATATTTCCCGGCTGTTGACCAACACGGTTATCATGAGAGCGCTCCTTTTGCCAAAACTAACGATTTCAGAGTTCTCTGCATGAACTATATCGCCCAAACGGGAGGAATGATCAAATACGGTCATAGCGAAGTCGGCAACTTTACCTCCGACGGCCGGGTATATGAACAGAACGAAATAGAATTCGTTCCGGTCGATGCTATTGAAGCAGCCGATCAGCTGATGCTCGCCAAATGGGTGATCCGCAACCTTGCCTGGCGTCAGGGACTCGATGTAACATTCGCACCGAAAATCACCACCGGAAAAGCAGGTTCCGGACTTCATGTCCACATGCGTCTTGTAGATGCCGCTACAGGCAAGAGCCGTATGCTCGACGACAAACGGCGTCTCAGCGATGACGCCCGTCGTGCAATAGCCGGACTTATGACTTTAGCTCCGGCACTGACGGCATTCGGGAATACCACTCCGACAAGCTATTTCCGCCTCGTTCCTCATCAGGAAGCTCCGACCAATGTATGCTGGGGCGACCGTAACCGTTCGGTACTTGTCAGGGTTCCGTTAGGGTGGGCTGCAGATGCTGATATGTCGGCAGATATCAATGGAATCGACACAAATGACGAAGCCCTCGCAATCGATCCCCGTCAGAAACAGACTGTTGAAATAAGAAACGCCGACGGTTCGGCCGACGTCTACCAGTTGTTAGCAGGACTGGCTGTCGCCGTGCGCCACGGATTTGAAATGGCTGACGCTCTCGATATAGCCGCCCGTACCTATGTCGACGTCAACATTCACAATGCCGAAAATGCCGATCGTCTGAGCCAGCTCGAACAGCTTCCGTGCACCTGCAATGAATCGGCCGACTGCCTTGAAGCCAAACGCCATATTTTCGAAGAAAAAGGCATTTTCTCACCGGCAATGATTGACGGAATCGAGACCCGGTTACGCAGCTACGACGACACCGAGACACGTGAGGCATTGAACAATCCCTCACTGATGCACACCCTCGTTGAACGTCACCTTTACTGTGGCTGATGCCGACGCTCGTTGAGCTTTATTATCCGCTGATTCCGCGAGCCTCTGAAACATAGGCTTAAGTCGCGCTCAGACAATACAAAGGGCCCGTCGACAATAGTGTCGACGTGGCCTATTGTGTTGTATAATCGTTCGTCTGCCTCTATTTCTTCTATAGTATAGCCGGTATAGAGCCATATATCGTAGCCGAGCCGTTCTTTTATGGCTCTTGCCAATGCAGCTGTTCCTTCGGGCTGACAAAGAGGATCGCCGCCCGTAAGTGTCACTGGATATTCTTCGGCTTCAATAATATCGACGATCTCATCTACAGTCATTTCCCGACCTCCCGTCAAATCCCACGACTGGGGATTATGACAACCCGGACATTCATGATTGCAACCGGCAAGATATACAGAAGTGCGCAGCCCCGGACCATCCACCGAGGTGCCGGCAATAATATCCAGAACTCTTAATGTCGGTTTATTTATGGACAACCCTGTCATGCAACTCAGCAAGTTTGGCTTTATTCCAGCGATCAGTAGTACCGACAAGATAACCCGTTATACGCTGCAGACGGTCGATATTGCCGCTTCCGCACTTCGGGCACTTTACAAGACCTTCCTGAGCATCCTCATAACCACATTCCATACAGCGGTTGCGGTTGTGATTTACAGAACCGTATCCTATATTATAGCGATCCATAAGGTCAACAATATCACTGATTGCTTTAGGATTATGGGTGGCATCACCATCTATCTCGACATAAAAAATATGTCCGCCACCGGTAAGTTCATGATAAGGAGCTTCCACTTGTGCCTTATGACGTGGAGAACAACGATAATAGACCGGAACATGATTTGAGTTAGTATAGAAAATTCGGTCTGTCACTCCCGGAATGATTCCGAACGACCGGCGATCCATTGCCGTGAACCTTCCCGCCAGTCCCTCGGCCGGTGTAGCAAGGATACTGTAATTATGACCATATTGTTCCGAGAACTCATTGGCACGGGAACGCATATGGGAAACGATTTTCAGTCCAAGCATCTGACTCTCTTCACTTTCTCCATGATGTTTTCCGGTAAGGGCAACCAGGCATTCGGCAAGACCTATGAAGCCGATGCCGAGAGTTCCCTGATTTATCACCGATTCAATTGTATCATCAGGCCGCAGTGTTTCTCCGCCCGACCAAAGTCTTGACATGAGCAGAGGGAATTGTTTCGCGAGTGCGGTTTTCTGAAAATCGAACCTGTCATTCAACTGCCGGGCGGCAATCTCAAGTAGATCATCGAGACGGCTGAAGAAGCGATGAATACGTTCTTCCTTATCCTGGATTATCATCGTTTCGATGGCCAGACGAACGATATTTATCGTAGAAAACGAAAGGTTGCCACGACCAATCGATGTTTTTTCGCCGTAACGGTTTTCAAACACACGGGTGCGGCATCCCATTGTGGCAACCTCCCAGCGATATCGTTCAGGATCATCGGCGCGCCATTTTTCGTGATGGTTGAAAGAAGCATCAAGATTTAAAAAGTTCGGGAAGAACCGGCGTGCAGTAACCTTACATGCAAGCTGATAAAGGTCGTAGTTTCTGTCTTCCGGCATATAGTTGACACCTTTTTTCTTTTTCCATATCTGTATGGGAAATATGGCCGTAGCACCGTTGCCGACACCTTCATAAGTTGAGTTAAGCAGTTCGCGAATGATACACCTTCCTTCGGCAGATGTGTCAGTACCGTAATTGATAGAACTGAAAACAACCTGATTGCCACCACGCGAATGTATCGTGTTCATATTATGGATAAAGGCCTCCATAGCCTGGTGAACACGGCTGACAGTACGATTAACCGCGTGTTGCAACAACCGTTGTTCGTCTTTTAGATCGTCAAGGGAGCGACTTGTAAAATCGTCGAGCTCAACCTCATAGAGATGAGACAGTGACTGGCCGCTGACAGCCTCAAGATACTTGAGCTCTTCAATAAACGAGCTGCGGACGAAAGGAGCGAGATAGAAATCAAAGGCAGGAATTGCCTGACCGCCGTGCATTTCGTTCTGCGCAGTTTCAAGCGAGATGCACGCTATAACCGATGCGGTCTCGATACGGCGAGCCGGACGGCTTTCGCCATGACCTGCGGTGAAGCCGTTTCGAAGAACATTATCGAGAGGGTGTTGGACACATGTCAGGCTCTTAGTAGGATAATAGTCTTTATCATGAATATGTAAATATCCATGACGGACAGCTTCGCGGGCCTCTGCCCCGAGCAGATAATCATCGACAAAAGGCTTGGTTGTCTCCGAGGCGAATTTCATCATCATTCCTGCCGGAGAATCAGTGTTCATATTCGCGTTTTCGCGAGTGACATCGTTGTTCTTAGCCTCGATGATCTCAAGAAACATATCACGGGTTTTAGCACGACGGGCAATGTTACGCTGGTCGCGATACGCTATATAGCGTTTGGCGACCTCTTTTCGCGGGCTCTTCATAAGTTCGAGCTCCACACAATCCTGTATTTCTTCAACAGTCATCTGTTCGCGACCGGTCACACCTATTCGATCGGCGATGCCTTGCAACAGCCCTTCGTCTTCGCCCTTCTCAGTCTGAAGCATGGCTTTGCGAATAGCTGCCTTTATTTTTTCTTCGTTATAACCGACGATGCGGCCGTCACGCTTAATAACTGTCTGTATCATTATCTACGCTTAATTTGGAGTGGATTTCTCTATGAATATATCGAATTATTGACATGGACAAAGGTAGTAAGATTCAACAATTCGGCAAAATATTATGATTATAAATTCAATTAAATATATATTTTTGGAAACATTACGCAGCACGTATTATACTAAACAAACTGTATATTAATGGGTTAAATTTTAGTTTTTGAAAACCTTGTCCATAAATTCATATTTATGGATTATCAAATTGTTATGCGGCAGCAAATAATAATGTGGCAAGACATCATCAACATATCCTATCGGCGTAAGGCCGGTTTACGTTTCTTAAGAAATCGCGATTACACATTTTGGCTGAAAATGTGTAATTTTGCGTCGTTAAAACAAACCTAATAATGATGACCCGCATACATCTTAACGATTACTTCTCTGAATCCGTCCGTAAAAACTGGGATCGAATGGCCCTCACAGATTTCGACGGAGCCTCATATCAATATAAGGATGTTGCCAGGAAAATAGCCAAGCTCCATCTACTGTTCAATCACATAGGTATTGCGCCCGGTGACAAAATTGCACTTTGCGGCCGTAATTCCGCTGCATGGGCAGTTACTTTTTTCGCGGCGTTGAGCTATGGTGCTGTCATCGTGCCTATCCTTCATGAATTCAAAGCCGATACTGTTCACCATCTTGTGAATCATAGCGACGCACGCCTGTTTTTTGTCGACCGCGGCATTTGGGACGACCTCGATCCTGAATCAATGCAAGCTCTCGCAGGAGTTTTGGCTGTCAACGATTTCGCATTGCTATTCTCACGCGACGATAAGCTTGACTACGCACGAAGCCATCTCAACGAAATGTTCGGCCATGCCTATCCCGAACGATTCACTCCCGACAATGTAAAATATCATGCCGACAGCCCTGAAGAGGTTGCCCTTATAAGCTATACATCAGGTTCAACAGGTTTTTCAAAAGGTGTTATGCTGACGTTCGGCAATCTGCGTAGCAATCTTCAGTATTGTCTTGACAACCTTGGCATGTTAGAGCCGGGCGACGGTATCGTGAGTATGTTGCCGATGGCACATATGTATGGTCTGATGGTTGATGTAGTCTATGGATTCTCCGTTGGTGCCAATCTGAATTTTCTCACCCGTGTGCCATCTCCACGGGTAATAACCGCGGCATTCGAAAAAGTCAGGCCCAAACTGATTGTCGCAGTTCCGCTCATTATAGAGAAAATTATCCGCACAAGGGTTTATCCACTGCTCGAGAAGCCTCTTATGAAACTGCTGCTGAGAGTGCCTTACGTCGACGACAGACTTCTCGCTAAAATCAAGAATAAACTTCAGGCGAGTTTCGGAGGCAATCTCCACGAGATTATTCTCGGAGGCGCAGCCGTCAATCCCGAAGTTGAGAAGTTTATGAAAAAGATAGGCTTCCCTTACACTATAGGTTATGGAATGACCGAGTGTGCCCCGCTTATAAGTTATTCTTCGTGGAGCGAGGCGCGAATTGGAAGCTGCGGACAGACTGTCGACAGAATGTCAATCCGAGTTGACTCTCCTGATCCGAGCAGAATACCCGGTGTGTTATGGGTGAAAGGCGAGAATGTTATGGCCGGCTATTATAAGAATCCCGATGCAACAGCTGCCGTAATGCGCGACGGATGGATGTCGACAGGAGATATATGCACAGTCGATAACGACGGGTTCATATATATTCGCGGCCGAAATAAAAACATGATTCTCGGCCCATCCGGTCAGAATATCTATCCCGAAGAGATCGAACACACGCTGAACAATATGGCGCTTGTGGGAGAGTCTTTGATTGTCGAAGAAAAAGGCCGTCTCGTAGCTCTGATTTATCCCGACTATGACGCTGCACAGGCTATGGGACTGGATGAAACGGCGATCGACGCCACAATGCGCGAAAACATATCGCAGCTCAACCGTGAGATCCCGAGCTACAGCCACGTTTCAACTTTCAGAATAATGGATGAGGAATTTGAAAAAACGCCCAAGCGTTCTATCAAACGTTACCTGTATCAACATTCTTGACAGCGTTCAGCCGACAAGCAGGCGGGCAATCAACGGATCGGCTATCAGCCATGCCTGCTCCGTCAGACGCAGAGCACCATCTGAAGTCCTGACGAGCTGCCCGTTCGCCAGCAGCGGTTCAGCAGCCTTCATAAAGCTGTCCTCATAATCGCCAAGCTTCGAAGTTGTCAGACCTTTTGAGGTCCTCAAAGCCGTAAATATCATATCGTTGACTAAATCAGTAGGTTTTTGCTCTTCTTCGGAATATGTTCCAATGCCTTTTGCATTGAGATAATCCTTCAAAGATGCCGCATTAGAGCCACGCTTTACATCGATATAGCTGAATGCTCCCGGCCCGAGTCCAAGATATGGCGTCATATCCCAGTACGATGAATTGTGTCGCGACTTCTTTCCGGGTAATGCAAAATTCGATATCTCATAATGCTCATAGCCGGAGCTACTTGCTAACGAGCACAATGCGATATACATCTCTACAAGAAGCTCGTCTGATGACTCGGATATTCTACCGGCTTTCCGCATCGCCCAAAGTTTTGTCCCGGGCTCCCATGACAACATATATGCTGACAGATGCTCCGGCCCGAGCGATATTACCCCTTCAAGAGAGCGTCGCCAGCTATCAAGCGTCTGGCCGGGAAGTCCGTATATGAGATCCAACGAAATATTATCGATTCCCTCGCCTCGAATTATCGCATAAGCCTCCATAGCCCTGGCGGCAGTATGACGTCGGCCCACGGCCCTTAGCTCGTCGTCACATAACGACTGAACCCCCATACTTATTCTGTTCACGCCTACATTGACAAGCCCTCTGATATAATTTTCATCAACATCCTCGGGATTGACCTCCACTGTTATCTCCGAAGGCGAGGGTAGGGCGTCCAACAAACGCGACAACTCTTCGATGGGGAGCTGGGAGGGGGTACCACCACCTATATAAAGAGTCTCTATGTTTTCAGATAGAAGAGCAGACCTAAGTTTCCACTCAGTCATGATAGCATCGACAAGCTCATGAGAACGGGAAGAAAACGGCCCTGAGTAAAAGTCGCAATAAAAACATTTTGAAGCACACAAAGGGATATGCACATACAGACCTGCCATATCAGTATTGTCGGGGATTACGGTTGCAGAGCTGCTTAAAGGAGCAAAACTTACATTCCTTATCAGTTTCTGACTGACGGAACGGTACATCAAGGTCAAATAATTCCTCAATCACTTTCGACATTTCGGCATTGAATTCTTCTAAGAGCGGCCGTGTGTCAGTCAAAGGTGAACCATTATAAGTGATTGGCTCGAGCGCGGGTCTGCTGAAGCTGCGCAACCTGTAGAGTTGCGGCTCAATGCCATTGTCGCATTCCGAAGGTCTGAACTGAGAATAGACAGATGAATATAACAGCAACTGCATAATTCCTTTCGGTCGCTTCTTACCTGAATTGTCGAACAACTCACCGACGGAATCAAACGACAGAGACTCATCACCGGTTTTATAGTCAACAAAAACCAGATGTCCGTTTCGTCTGTCAATGCGGTCAATAAACATTTTTATATTGACGGAAATATCATCGTTCAGCGTCCAGCGGTGTTTAACAAGTTTCTCAGCGCAGATAAATTCAAAGGGGGCAGACGCTCGTTCGGCAATCAGCACATTCTTTAAGATCTTGCGCATTACCGTCATCAGCATCATTGTCTCACCTCGTTGCACTTTCTTCGATACATCGTCGCTGTTGTAATACAACTCTCTTAAGGCATCCTCAAGAGCTTTGTCAATCTTTCGCATGGATGGGTCGAGCCATCTGTCAATAAGAGCTGAATCGACGGTAACTGACTTCCGATTTCCGCGCGCTTCATTATATAGGAGCTCAAAGGCACGATGCACTATCGATCCGTACATCCCCGCATCAACATAGTTCTCTCGGAATTCTTCCTGATATAAACCACATATATTTTCAAGGTAGAACTTAAGCTGGCACCCGATATAGGTGTTTAACGCTGATGCCGAGAGAAACCTTGCTTGCGGATCGTTTGGCTCAAGCATTCTATAACTGTTCAATGCATCGATAATTTCCGGCGACTTTTTTGAAACTGAAATAAGGTCTGTGGAGAACGACTCAGGCTTGAAGCTGCCTCGAACGAAACGCAATTTATCGGGATTTGCCAGATAAAGGAGCTGTAGGATGTAGCGCGAGGCATCGCCTCCGCTACGTCCCTTGCGAGTGTCGTAATATATTGAAACCCGGCGTGCTCTCGCTATAAGCGAATAGAAAAGATATGCTGCTCGATTCTCGTCAGTCCGCGAAGGGGGAAGTCCGAAACTCTTACGGATAACGTCGGGGATAAACGATTTACGGCTACCTCTGCGAGGAAAAACCTTTTCGTTCATTGTCAGAATCGCTACATTATTAAAATCCAATGCCCGCGTATCGCCGATTCCCAAAATCTGGACACCCTCAAGCCGCTTGCCACGCAAGCTGACAGTTTCACGAAGGGTCAGACGCTCGAGCATATATAGCGCTGTTGTCTCACGGACATCGATATTATAACGTGAAAGCGACGATTTAAGACGTTTCAGAGACCTGTCAAGCGATTCGAGATATAGTCTGTCTCTAAATGCACCGTCAATATGCACGCACCGCTCTGTCAGAAATGCGACGAGCTCTTCGAGATATTTGAATATGGCGTCAAAATCGTTGTCTTTAAGATGAACAAACAGCTTTGATAACTCAGGAACGGCTTCATTGATTTCAGAAGAAGCCAGTGCGAAACTACGGCTATTGGCAACAAAAGCGAGTAATTTCCGGCATCCTTCAGGTTCAACAGCCTGAAGAAGCGAGCCAGCGGCGAGAAGTCTGATATCTTCTCGAAAAAACGCCGGAATTCCTTCGGCATTTAAACGCGAATGGGTATGAAGGCGCGTGATGCAGCGCATTAGATTCGCTATCGGCGTATCGCGAAGTGAAACCCCGACGTTTATACTCATCGGATAGGCACTTCCAACTGAATCGACAACGGGCGAAAGCATAGCTGTATCGGTAAGAACGAGTGCCGTGTCGCATCCGTCATCAGAATCTACGTTCCATTTCGCCAAACACTGGGCTGCCATTCGCGCTTGTGCATCCCTTGATGCGCACCCGACAATTTCAATCTCAGGGAAAGTCGTAATTTCATCTTCGACAAGTTCATATCGTGAAGGGAAAATATCTACAAAGTGTCTGACATAATGGGCGGCATGGCTGTCCGGATTCCTGAAAACCGGGGAATTGACTTTCCAATAAAAATCAGCTCTGCCAAGATTCTGAAGAATGCTCATAAAAGCCACCTCGTTTGTGGCGAGCATATCGAACCCTATAAAGACATAGCGATCAAATTTCAGGCACGACTCTCCTTCAGCTGTGACACGGCGCAAGGCATCGCGCAGAAACATTCCATAGGTGGCCGCTCCCAGATTCCGTAGTCTCTTCTGAAACCCGGCATACAACGGAGAGAGAATCTCCCACAGACGTTTGAACGACGAATCACCATCGGGATACAAATGGAGCCACATCCTGTCGGATACAGGCTGAAGATCGCGGGCAGCCGAAGGCCAATAAAAAGATATCGCCTTACGTTGGCCGTCGGTAAGATAGTCAGTGGCAATCTCACGAAGACGCTTGACATTCGTGAACAGATCGCGAGAGTCGACATTAAATCTGTCAATCTCATCGAAATCATTGAGAATCATTTCCCCCCAGAAACGGAAACGGTCAAACGGCTCCACAGCTGCGGTAAGTTTCCGATACTCTTCATAAAGCAGAAAAAGAGACTCAAGAGAATCGGCCCGACACAACCCGGACATATCCTCAAACAATTCGGGAAGAGTAATGACCAATGGTGTTAGTCCCGGACGTCTCGCGAGCTTTCTCAGATGACGCAGAAACCAGTCGCCTGCCTGTCGCGAAGGAACAATAATACAGAATCGGTGTAGCTTAGAACCGTCATGGGCCATCAGTACCTCTGCTACACGCCGCAGAAAAAAATTCTCTTCGTTCAACTCTGTCATGAGTTCTTTAAAAGCAGAATTACGCAGATTGCGAGATCGAAATTTACAATTTTCCCGTTACCGTTTCCGGCAACGTCGACAGCTGCCTTGTTGAAAACCTCGACAAGCTGCTCGACATTGTTCTCGTTGATAAAGCGGGCAAAGTTGCGGCTGAAATCAGTTTCAGTCCGTGTCATATACTGTATCTGCGGAACTCTGAAATTAAATATGAAGTTCTCACGGAGAAGCCTCTGACAATAGTCATAGAACCGAAGCTCCCCCTCTCGGCCAAGAGCATTGACATCTGACGCCCATCGGCGTAACTCGGCAACCTTTCTCTGATATGCAAGCCTCATGAGCCGGATAAACAGTTCAAGGTTTGAATTGGCTTCAGACGATCCTGTCAATTGAGAGAGGGCTGCCGTAAGGCTTCCGTCGGCAATATGCGCCAATGCAGTTGCATCAGTCTGATTGACGCCATGACTTGAGATGAGCCAACGGGCAATTGTGTCATCGTCGAGACGATGCATATCCATTCTTCTGCAACGCGAAAGAATTGTCGGAAGAATCATCTCAGGGTTATCTGACGTCATAATAAAGAGGGTGTCGCCGTGAGGTTCTTCAATCAGCTTGAGAAGTTTGTTGGCGCAATCAGGATTCATGCGTTCGGCAAGCCATAACAACACAATCTTATATCTTGATGCATGGGCCGTTGTGCTCAGCCGAGATATAAGGGAATCGCTCTCTGATGCGTATATCACAGGCTGGGCATTCTTTTTTTCGAAACTGTCGGCCCACTTCGCAAAATTCATGAAAGGGTTCTCAGACAGATATTCTTTCCATTGCTCATAGAAATCTGTCGATACCGGTGCATCTCCCTTGAATCGTTCAGTCTTGACTACCGGAAAAGAAAATAAAGTGTCAATATGGCTGAGGCTTTGATGCTGAAGGCACGATGGACAAACTCCGCAAGGCTCTCCATCGGGTGTCCGATGCTGACAATGAATATATTGGGCAAACGCGCGAGCCATGGCAAACTTTCCGATACCCGAGGGGCCTTCGATAAGAAGCGCGTGGGGGATGCGGTCATCTGCCACAAGATTTCGCAGTTGCTGTTTGACAGCGTCGTGAGACGGAATATCGGAAAATTTCATATTGAATCTGAATTTATGAGAACAACGCCTTGAAAGCTTCCTCAACTTTCGACACTTCTGTTACTCGTAACCTGAAACGTGATAGATCAATTCCTTTCAGATTATGAGATGGCACGAGAATTTGCTCAAAGCCCATTTTTTCAGCCTCGGCTATACGCTGTTCGATTCTTGTTACCTGACGTATCTCTCCCGAAAGGCCTACTTCGCCGGTCATAGCTGTCAGTCGGGGTACTTTCATATCGACATTGCTCGACAGGATGGCACTGATAACGGCAAGATCGAGTGCGGGGTCACTTACACGCAAGCCTCCGGCAATATTAAGGAATACGTCCTTCTGCCCAAGCTTAAATCCGACGCGTTTTTCGAGAACGGCCAGCAACATATTCATCCGCTTGGCGTCAAAGCCTGTAACTGAACGCTGCGGCGTTCCGTATGCAGCAGAACTGACAAGAGCCTGAACTTCAATCAAGAATGGCCGCACGCCATCAATAGTAACACCCACTGCTATCCCCGATAAGTCGTCAGCAAAGCCTGAAGTCATGACCTCTGACGGATTAGTGACCTCGCGCAATCCGCGCTGACACATTTCATATATTCCGAGTTCAGAAGTCGATCCGAAACGATTCTTTATCGGGCGCAATAATCGATAGAGATGCTGCCGGTCACCCTCGAACTGAATTACGGCGTCGACAATGTGCTCCAGAACCTTCGGACCGGCAAGAGATCCCTCTTTGGTAATATGTCCGATAAGAATTACGGGAATCCCGGTAGATTTTGCTACCCTGAGCAACGAAGCAGCACATTCACGTACTTGGCTCACACTGCCTGCCACCGACTCGAGAGCGTCAGAAGCTATCGTCTGAATCGAATCAATTACAACAAGGCCCGGCTGGACATTATTTATATGTTCAAGAATTGCCTCAAGCGACGTTTCACAGGCTATCAGACAGCTGTCTGTGGCACGTCCGATACGATCAGCCCTCATTTTTAACTGTGGGGCACTTTCTTCGCCACTGACATACAGCACTCGCCGCGATCGAATCGACAGAACATTCTGCAATACGAGTGTGGATTTTCCAATACCCGGCTCACCGCCGATCAGCACCATAGAACCGGCAACAAGACCGCCGCCAAGAACGCGGTTAAGCTCATTGCTCGGGAGCTTGATTCTCTGATGATCGACGGTCTCGACATCACAGATCGGAACAGGCGCAGACGATGTTAGCTTGCTGACTCCTGTAATAGATTTCGATGCACTTTTCGTCGTAACACGCTCTTCTACAAGAGTGTTCCATTCCCCACACTGCGGACAACGCCCCATCCATTTCGATGAAGAAGCTCCACAGGAAGTACAGAACCACGCTGTTGTCAATTCTTTTTTTGCCATTGTCTGCTTCGGAATTCAGATAGAACTATGGAAGTAGCAACCGCCGCATTCAGCGATTCGGCAGCGTCTGCGCCTTCAGGAAATGTCGGAATTGTCAGCCGTCGCGAAATAACCGACTCTATGTCCGGCGATATACCGTGGCTCTCGTTTCCAATAACGATGACACCGTTGCTTTCAAGCTGAGAACGATATATATTCTCTCCATTAAGGAATGTGCCAAAGACTTTGACCGGAGATGCAGCGAGCAACTTGCGAAGGTCAAGGTAGTGACATTTCACACGCGAGAGGCTACCCATTGTCGCCTGAACAACTTTAGGCGAAAAACAATCTACCGTGTCGGCTGAACAAACAATGTCGCTGACGCCCATCCAGTCGGCGACTCTGATAATAGTGCCGAGATTTCCGGGATCACGGATAGAATCAAGGGCAAGTGTCAGCCTTCCTTTAAGATTTTCAGGGCCAAGGGATTCGAAAACCGGAATCCTGAACACACCTATAACACCCGGCGGTGTCGACATTGAACTCATTCGCTCGATGTCACGCGCACTGATTACGGTAGCATTTTCAAGAACGCCCGGATTATCTTCGCGCCATTTGCCTGAGACAAACAGTTCTGAGATTGCAAAACCGCGCGAGGTGTCGGTGACGCACTTTAAGCCTTCAGCCTTAAAAAGGCCATATTCGCGCCGCTTCGAGACAGAATCAAGGGATGCGATCGTCTTCCGCAACGATGCCGTCAGAGCCGTCATTGTGCCAAGGTTCCTAATTCACGGACACTCCCCGAAAGAGGATTGAAACGAAGATACGCAGGTGCTTTCTTATCAGTGAACAAAGCCGGTTCAAGACCAAATACGACACCGTACTGGGCAACACTAAAGCGTTCTTTGGCTAATTCTCTGCTATCAAAAGAAACTATTGCAGTTGCCTCTCCGGGAATCCTGTAAGCAAGTCCGCCTTTAGGGAATGTTTTAGTTTCACCCTTTTCGTTGACGGGTAGCTCAGATGTCGCAATATCAGTAAATTCAATATAAATCGGCTGACCTGACAGGTCATCGGCTCCGACAAGACCGTCAGTCGCCGACAGACGCGCGACAACAAAACGAGTGGCATCATCGCCCATGGGAGGATCTACACTGACGGTAATAACTTCGGTAGACGTCTTCTTTGTTCCTGCGAACATAGCGGTCAAGGCAGCTTCCTGTTGCGATAATGCATCGAGCACAAGCTTCATTGCCTGACCATCGGCAGGCATAGCGTCGGCCTGACCGGAAATAATATCACTGCGCTGCTGCCGTATCTCATAAATACGTGCCGCAGCAAGTTCCGCGCGTTTGGCCGAAGAATTGCTGCGAAGCATCTCTTCAGTCATCGCTTCTCGAGCGGCAGGAAGTTCGAGCGCGGTAGGCTCGGCTGCGACAGACCGCAGGGTAGGGGGGGCAACAGGGTCGGGGTTATAACTCTCGTCATTTACACAGACCGGGAATCCTTGTTCAGTAACAATAATAAACGGAGTGGAACCGGATTTAAACTGAACGAGCCAACGTTCGGAATCATCGGCTACGGCATCGATCTGGAGTTCCGCATCAGCGAGTTCCCAGCTTGTCGACGGTTTCAGAATCGGGTCGATATGAAGATACTTTTTTGCATAGAGAGCAAATTCACCGGGTTCACTGACTGTTTTGCGCGCGGCGAGAGTAACATTTAATCGCGTCTGCGGCAAAACATATTCAAGTCCATATTCACGAAGTTTATTGGCTGTCAGTTTCTGAGTAGTCTGAGCTGACACAGGTACAAGGGTCACAGCCGTGAAAATGATAAGAAATATCGATTTGAATTTCATTGTCGGGTAATTAGTAGTGATTTAATAGCCGGGGCTATGGCATCGGCTATATCTGAAGCATTGACACTATAAGGCCCAAGATCACGTGCGGCGATGTCACCTGCAAGACCGTGGATATAGACTCCGGCAACAGACGCAATCTGAGGTTCGTAATGCTGAGCCAAAAGACCCGTCACAATGCCGGTCAGCACATCACCTGATCCGGGGGTAGCCATTGCAGGGCCACCGGAAGAATTGAAGAATATCTTGCCGTCCTGACGGATAACGGCTGTGTAATGACCTTTAAGTATCAATGTAATTTTATACTTACGGGCGATCTCCACACCCTTAATCAGTCGGGCCTCCGCCGACTGCTGCTGGCCGAAAAGCCTGTCGAACTCACCGGCATGAGGCGTAAGAATTGAACCCGGGACAAGCGAATTGAGCATTGATGGACGACGTGCGATACAATTCAGAGCATCGGCATCGAGAACCGTCGGCATCCGATATTTTTTCAAAAACGAATCGAGAGCGAGAACTGTCGCATCGGCAGTTCCAAGTCCCGACCCGACTCCGATGGCGGAATATTCACGGTTAATTACAATGTCACTGACGACTATGTCGTTTTTGTCCGGAAGGAACATTGCCTCGGGAACCGCAGTCTGAAGAATATTAAAGCCACAACGGGCCGAATGGATCAACAGCCGGCCGACACCGGCGCGCAGGGCGCCCCGGGCGGCAAACTGAGCAGCCCCCATCATTCCATAGCTTCCGGCCACAAGCAAAGCTGTTCCGTAGTCATCTTTGGTTGAAAATGGATTGCGTAGACGAAGGACTCTCGTTACGTCGGCCGATTCGACAAGATGATATTTGGCCGGCACATCGGCAGCATAAGTCTTGCTTAACCCGACGCTTATCAACTTAACCTGACCGACCAAAGATGCATTGTCGGCAATAAAATATGACAATCTTGGATACTCTGCTGCAACCGTAAGATTGGCATGAACAATATTGCGAGATATCGAATTCGGATTCCAGTCGGGGAAAAGTCCTGACGGAAGGTCTATCGAAACGACATCGGCACCTGACTCGTTGATCTCACGCACAAGCGTCATGAATCCGCCACTGAGAGGATTACGCAATCCCGAACCGAAAAGGCCGTCAATAATAAGATGGTCGCGCGACAACTGCGGCGGTTCCATCGAATCGATTATCTCTATAAGCCTTACTCTACGGGTAGCAAGAAGCATTTCGCGCTGATCGCGGCAGTCGCGTGTCAGGCTGTTGCCTCGCACATTAAAAAGATAGACCAACGGATCAACCCCCTGATCAATCAGCATACGGGCAACGGCCAATGCGTCGGCGCCATTATTACCGGGGCCCGCGAATACTGTCACAGGCTGCGCCGGCCGCAGGCGCTTCATGACTTCAGCAGTCACACCTTCAGCGAAGCGATTTATGAGTTCGGAAACGCTAACACCCTCTTCCTCGACAGAATAACGGTCGAGGGCAGCACGTTCCTCTTTTGTGAAAATTTTCATATCGCGATATTTTTGCAAAGATAG
Organism: Prevotella sp. CAG:1031; assembly: GCA_000431215.1. Classification (GTDB taxonomy): domain Bacteria; phylum Bacteroidota; class Bacteroidia; order Bacteroidales; family Muribaculaceae; genus CAG-1031. Next base: position 69,337 of record HF985618.1, on the reverse strand, counting down.
CCAACTCCGCCGACATATACGCCATAGCGGCTGAAAAAATCATTTGTCAGTTTTCAAGAGCGATCTTCACGACTTCCTCGACACGACCGACATAATGGAAAGTCAGCCCTTCGAGATAATCTGCGCGAATGTCTTCGATGTCCTTACGATTCTGTTCAGAAAGGACAATTTCGGTTATACCAGCCCGTTTAGCCGCAAGTATCTTTTCTTTTATGCCTCCGACAGGGAGCACTTTACCTCGAAGCGTGATTTCTCCCGTCATAGCCAGACGCGCTTTAACCGGGCGCTTCGTCGCTGCGGAAATAATTGACGTAGCCATGGTTATTCCGGCCGAAGGCCCGTCTTTGGGGATGGCACCTTCAGGAACATGGATATGTAGAGTCGCATCGTCGAAACGCGATGCGTCTATGTCGAATATATCGGTATGCGCCCTGACATACTGGAGAGCAATCATAGCCGATTCTTTCATAACATCGCCGAGATTACCTGTCAGTGTCAGTTTCTCGCCTTTACCTTTGGCAAAAGAGGATTCAATAAATAAAATTTCGCCGCCGACAGCTGTCCAGGCAAGCCCGGTTGCTACGCCGGGAATAACACCGGTCTCATAACGGTCGCGTGTATATCGCTCAACGCCGAGCATCTTAACAACATCATCGGATGTCACTGTGGTAATCTGCTCTCCTGAACGCATTTTCTTTAAAACGATTTTTCTAACAATCGCCGAAATCTGCTTCTCAAGCTGGCGGACACCGCTTTCGGCAGTGTAACCCTCGATAATTTTGATAATTGCCTCGCGTTCAAAGAGGATTTCGTCGGTAGTATATCCGTTGGCCTCCAATGCTCTGGGGACAAGATGCCTGAGAGCGATCTCGATTTTCTCTTCAAGAAGATAACCCGCCATGTCGATCACCTCCATTCGGTCGATGAGAGGCTGGGGCACTGTCGAAAGAGTATTGGCCGTTGCAATAAACATTACCTTCGACAGATCATAGTCAATATCGACATAGTTATCGTGGAAATGAGAATTCTGCTCCGGATCGAGGACCTCAAGCAGAGCTGCCGAAGGGTCGCCTCGGAAATCATTACCTATCTTGTCGATCTCATCAAGCAGCAAAAGCGGATTTGACGACCCGCACCGGCGCATTGCGTCGATAATGCGTCCGGGCATTGCGCCTATATAAGTGCGGCGATGCCCGCGCACCTCAGCTTCGTCATGAAGGCCACCTAAAGAAACACGCCGGTATTTTCGTCCGAGCGCAGAGGCGATGCTGCGTCCCAACGATGTCTTACCTACACCCGGAGCTCCCACAAGACAAATGATAGGAGACTTTTTCTGGGGAGTATGCATTATAACCGCAAGCTGTTCGAGAACCCGCTCCTTTACCTTTTCGAGTCCGTAGTGATCGGCATTCAACACCTCTTCGGCCCGATTAAAATCAGTAGATACAGGTGTTTCAGTATTCCACGGGAGATCAAGCAGGGTTTCCAGATAAGAATACTGGACGGCATAATCGGGACTCGACGGATTCAGACGCTCGAGTTTTGATACCTCCTTCTCAAAAAGACGTGCCACATCTTCGGGGAACTTCGTCTCGGCAGCACGTTTCCGAAGATTCGTTGCGTCGTCATTGTCCCCGTAAAGTTCAGTGCGGATACTCTCAAGCTGGGCCTGCAGAAAAGCGTTACGCTGGCCTTCTTCAAGATTCCGTCTCGTGCGTTCTTTAACAGTCTCCATCACACGCTGGAGCTGCTCGTGCTGCGATAGAATTGTCAGCAACATCTCAGCACGCTCTTTTGCGCGCGTAAGCGACAGCAGCTCAATCTTTTTAGCTACATCAATAGGTGAATGGCAGATGACGAAATTGACCTGTTCCTCAGGCCCCGAAAGATTGTTTAGATTATTCTCAAGCTCAACAGAGCGTTCTCCCGATTCAGGATCGACTACCAGAGAGGTGATTATTTTCCTGATAAGCGATACCATTGCCAGATATTCCCTGTCGGAACGCCGGGCGTGGGTCTCGGGGGTAATCTTAACTGTGGCAGCAGGGACACCGGGCACAACAGCTCCACGTCCGGGACCCAGAATCTGGAACCGGTCGCCTGCATGGACTAAAGCCGTCGACGAACCGTCGGGAAGATCAAATACATTTATTACTGTTGCCAGGACTCCGTAAGAATGGAAATCTTCAGGAACCTTCGGATGCTCAGTCGAAGGATCTTTCTGGGCTACCACACCTATTATTATATGATTGTCAGACGAGGCCCGAGCCACTTTTAGCGATGCTTCCCGTCCAAGTTGAACGGGAAACACAACTCCTGGAAAGAGAACTGTGTCGCGCAAAGGAAGCAACGGCAGATCGGTCGTATCAACAGAATCTGCATGTTCAAGGACGGGCTTTTCACTGCTCGTCATGGTCAAAATGCTATGTCGTTTCATAATTGAATTCAAAGTTACATAAAACCCAACAAAAACCATACCATTATTACCGTCTGAAATAGTTAATAACATTTAAAGCTTCCGCGACACGGCTCATTTAAACTGCGGCTGAGCCTCGAAACGTGTAAAAATCAATCTCGCGCTGTCGAAAAGGATTTTAGCCCAAAATTTGGGGCTCAGGCGTTCGCTATGTCATGAAAAATTCTTACCTTTGTGTGCCAATTTTCGAATGTATTCAACAAAGGACATATAATGGAAGAAGATCGTATTATTAAGGTCAACATCGAAACAGAGATGAAAACCGCCTACATTGACTACTCAATGTCGGTGATTGTTTCGCGCGCGCTCCCCGATGTGCGCGATGGCCTTAAGCCTGTTCACCGCCGTGTGCTTTTCGGCATGAACGAAATGGGCAACACCTCCGATAAACCCCACAAGAAATCCGCCAACTGCGTCGGCGACGTAATGGCCAAATACCATCCCCACGGCGACTCATCTATCTATGGAACGGTAGTTCGTCTCGCCCAGCCCTGGGCAATGCGTTACTGCCTCGTCGACGGTCACGGAAACTTCGGCTCGGTCGATGGCGACGGTGCCGCAGCAATGCGTTACACTGAAGTCCGTCTCCAGAAAATCGGAGAAGAGATGCTTGACGATATCGATTCAGATACCGTAGACTTCCAGCCCAACTACGACAACTCCCGTAAGGAACCTGTTGTGCTTCCGACGCGCATACCGAATCTTCTTGTTAATGGTTCAAGCGGTATCGCGGTTGGTATGGCAACAAATATGCCGCCCCATAATCTGACAGAGGCCATCAATGCATCTATCGCGCTTCTCGAAAATCCCGAGCTTTCGATTGACGAGCTTATGCATTATGTCACGGCTCCCGACTTTCCGACCGGAGGCACGATTTATGGCTATCAGGGCGTCCGCGACGCCTACGAAACCGGTCGCGGCCGAATAATCATACGCGCCAAAGCCGAAATCGAACAGGTCGACAACCACGAGGAAATCATCATAACCGAGATTCCGTATAACGTCAACAAGGCAGAACTCGTGGCATATATCGCCGACCTCGTCAACGATCACAAGCTCGACGACATTGTCGACATCAAGGATGAGAGTAACTATAAGGGCATGCGCATTGTCATAACATTGCGCAGCGATTCCAACGGAAACGTAGTGCTCAACAAGCTCTATAAGATGACCCAGCTCCAGGCCTCGTTCTCGGTCAACAATGTCGCACTTGTCAACGGTCGTCCGAAGCTTCTCAACCTAAAGGAAATACTTCAGGCCTTCGTAGACCATCGCCATGAAGTCGTTATCCGCCGCACACGCTTCGAACTTGGCAAAGCACGCGAACGCGCCCACATCATAGAAGGTCTTATCATTGCCAGCGACAACATCGACGAGGTTATCAACATTATCCGCAACACTCCGCGCGATCAAGATCCGCGCGAGCGTCTCAAAGAGAGATTCGGCCTCAGCGATGTTCAGGCTCAGGCGGTTGTCGATATGCAGCTCAAACGACTCAGCGGACTCGAACAGGAAAAACTCCATGAAACCTACAACGAGGTTATGGAACAGATCAAAGGTCTTGAGCTCATTCTCAGCGACGATATTGTCTGCCGGAATCTCATCAAGAGTGAACTCGAAGAGATCCGCGACAAATACGGCGACGAGCGCTGCACAAAGATAGACTATATGGCCGGTGATTTCAACGCCGAAGACTTCTATGCCGACGATGATATGATCATCACAATAAGCCACCTGGGATATATCAAGCGCACGCCGCTTAATATGTTCCGTGCGCAAGGCCGCGGAGGTATCGGAGTGCGCGGAAGCAATACACGCGACACTGATTTCATAGAATATATCTATACGGCGTCAATGCACTCCACACTGCTGTTCTTCACGAACTCCGGACGGTGCTATTGGCTTAAAGTCTATGAACTCCCTGAGGGAGCCAAGAATTCAAAAGGACGCGCCATCCAGAATCTTCTGAATATCAACGCCAACGACAAAATCAGCGCTGTAATTCCCGTCAAGGGACTCGAAGACAAGGAATTTACTTCGACCCACAATCTCGTTTTCGCCACAAAGAATGGCGTAATCAAGAAAACAAGACTCGAAGCATATTCACGCCCGCGTCGCGATGGCGTCAACGGAATCATAATCCGCCCCGACGATCAGCTTATCAATGTCGCCCTCACTGACGGCAACAGCCAGATACTTCTGGCAAACCGAAACGGCAGGGCTATCCGCTTCGACGAGAGCAAAGTCAGAGAAATGGGTCGCGTCTCGACAGGCGTCCGCGGCATGACTATCGACGGCGGCGACGATGAAGTCGTAGGCATGATCTGTATGGAGCCGGAAACCCAGAACACCGTTCTCGTTATCAGCGAAAACGGTTATGGAAAGCGTTCGTTGCTCGATGCCTATCGCATTACCAATCGCGGCGCGAAGGGAGTAAAGACGATCAATGTGACAGAGAAGGTCGGCAAACTCGTCGGAATCCTCAGCGTAAACGATGACAACGACATAATGATCATCAATAAGAGCGGAATCACCCTGCGCATCAATGCATCGGCAATCAGAGTCATGGGGCGCGCGGCTCAGGGTGTGCGCCTGATTAATCTCGGACGCCGCAACGATTCGATAGCCTCAGTATGTTGCGTTGCCAGCGATCCCGACGAAGAGGTCGACAACGAAATGATCGAGAGTCAGACCGAAATAATCGAGGAAGTCATTAACGAACCTGATGTTGAGGAACAAACCGACGATAACATCGAAGAATTAGATAATGACAGCGAAATAGACGGCATCCCTACCATTGGCGACCTCGACTGATATCGTTAATTATTAAAACCAACCTATAAAACCAACCGAACGATGAAAAAATTAGCTATCATCGCATCATTGTTGCTCGCAGCGTCTTCTCCGGCCGCGGCTCAGACACAGCTCGTGAAAGATGTAAAGCAGCAGGCAAAGAGTGTCAAAGATTACGATGCCTATAAAAAGCTCGTAGAGACACTGAAACCCGCATTCACGAACCCTGAAACGGCTAATTCAGCCGAAACCTACTATGTTCCCGGCAAGACCGGATTCGATGTCTACGACGCCTACATCCTCCAGAAATCTCTCGGTGGAGATATTGACACAAAAGCCATGGGACGTTCACTGCTCGACGGCTATAATTTCTTCATGAAAGCTTTTGAATACGACTCGCTTCCCAATGCAAAAGGAAAGGTAAAACCGAAATTCTCGAAAGACATGGTCAACGTTATTGTGGGCCACGTCAATGATTTCGATCAGGCAGCCGTTGGATTCTGGCAGGCACGCGATTATGAAGGTGCTTACGAGGCTTGGGACGCATTGCTTGACATCCCCTCAAACCCCCGCTATGCCAAGAGCAATATCAAACATTATCCCGACACCGTTATTGCCGAGATACGCTACAATCAGGGACTTGCCGCATGGCAGGCCGGCAGACTTGACAGTGCTATGACCGCATTTGACAAATCGATAGCCCTCGGCAATACAAATCCGCAACTTTTCGAGTATGCCTATTCAGTTGCTTACGCCGCCAAAAACAAAGAAGCCCAGAAACGATATGCACGCGAAGGGTTCAACCGTTTCGGCACATCTGACCCTCGATTCCTTCAATGGACAGTCAACGGCTACATAGAGGATAAGGATTTTGATACTGCGACAAAAATGCTGAAAGACGCCATTGCCGCCGACCCCGACAACGGAGCCTATTATTATTCGGCCGGTATCCTCGAAGAGAGTCGCAAAAATAACGACGCCGCCAAGGGATATTACCAGAAGGGCATCGAACTCAACCCTGATTTCCCCGGAAATTACCTGAATCTCGGCCGTGTGCTCGCCGAGGAATATGATGCACTCGATCAGGCTACAGGCAACATGAGCCAGGCCGACTATAATAAATACGCAGCCGAGACTCTTGTTCCGCTGCTGAAAGAATCTGCCAAGAACTTCGAAAAAGCCTATGAGCTCAACAATGAGCTCGATGACGCTCTGAAATATCTCAAAAACATATATTACCGCCTCAACGACAACGCAAACTACGAACGAGTCAACAAGCTTCTCGGTTATTAAACCGACTTCGAATATCAATTCACGACTGCTCCGGCAAACTGCTTCGGGGCAGTCGTACTTTATATTGGGATATGAAATAAATTTTTAACCATATTTTATACGCATATTTTGAAATTTGGCAAACTATTTGTATCTTTGAATTATCAATTCGAAAATTAATCCAAAATGACAAATATAAGCACAGATTTCAGAAATTATGCCGTAAAACATCTCGGTATGAACGGCCTATCGGTTGACAAATTCACCTCTGCCGTAAATTCAAGCTACATATCGCCCACCATTATTGAAGAACGTCAACTCAACGTTGCGCAGATGGATGTATTCTCACGTCTGATGATGGATCGCATTATCTTTCTGTCGACCGACGTGAATGACTATACAGCTACCGTTGTCCAGGGACAACTTCTTTATCTCGATTCAGTCGATCCGGGGAAAGACATTTCAATCTATCTCAACTCCCCCGGCGGTTCGGTAACAGCAGGTCTCGGCCTATACGACACTATGCAATTTGTCAAAAGCGACGTCTCAACAATCTGCATAGGGATGGCCGCTTCGATGGCCGCGGTACTTTTAGTCGCCGGACAGAAAGGCAAACGCTTTGCGTTGCCTCACAGCCGTGTAATGATTCACCAGCCACTTGGCGGAGTTCAGGGACAGGCAAGCGACATAGAAATCACAGCGCGTGAGATTCTCAAATACAAGAAAGAACTCTACAGTATTATCTCGCAGCATTCCGGACAGCCTGTTGAGAAAGTAGAACGTGACGGTGACCGCGACTTCTGGATGACAGCTCAGGAAGCACTTGATTACGGAATGATCGATGGTATATTATCGCCGAAACACGACAAATAACTCCCGGATTACCTCATGGCAAAAAAAAAAGAACTAAAATGTGACTTCTGCGGCAGGCCTGCCGATATGAGTCAGGGACTCATACCGAGTGCGGTCTCGTCGACATATATCTGCACGGAGTGTGTTGAACAGCTCTCTCAGATGCTCGCCGAATTTAACCGGGGCGGCGAACGACCCGGAGCTGAAGTCGACAATGTGACTATCGACAATGTTCCGAAGCCCAAAGAAATAGTCGATGTCCTCGACCAATATGTAATAGGACAGGACACTGCAAAAAAATACCTTGCAGTAGCCGTTTATAACCATTATAAGCGTCTTGCCCAGCATGCCGATGACGATGTCGACATCGAAAAGAGTAATATTATTATGGTCGGGCCGACGGGCACTGGCAAGACTCTTCTCGCAAAGAGCATCGCAAGAATTCTTGATGTTCCGTTCGCGATAGTCGACGCCACAGTATTGACAGAAGCCGGTTATGTCGGCGAAGACATCGAGAGTCTGCTCGTAAGACTTCTGCAGGCAGCCGACTATGATGTCGTTAAAGCCCAACGAGGAATCGTGTTCATTGATGAGATCGACAAAATAGCCCGCAAAGGCGATAACCCGTCGATTACACGCGACGTATCGGGAGAAGGCGTTCAGCAAGGTCTTCTGAAACTCCTTGAAGGTTCTATAGTCAATGTTCCGCCACAAGGGGGCCGCAAGCATCCCGAGCAAAAGATGATTCCGGTCGACACCAAGAATATATTATTTATATGTGGCGGCGCATTCGACGGAATTGAGCGCAAAATAGCACAACGGCTCAATACACATATCGTCGGATATACCGGAGTAAACAACCGCGAACGAATTGACACTGCGAACTACATGCAATATGTTGCGCCGCAGGATCTGAGGTCGTTCGGCCTCATACCGGAAATTATCGGCCGCCTGCCTTTGGTTGTGCATCTCGATCCGCTCGACAAAAAAGCCCTGCTGAGGATTCTGACAGAGCCACGGAACGCCATAGTCCGCCAGTATCAGAAGATTTTTGCTCTCGACGGTGTCGATCTCGTTTTCGAGCCTGAAACGCTCGAACTTATTGTAGACAAAGCAATTCAGTACAAGCTCGGTGCGCGTGGTCTTCGTTCTATTGTAGAGACCATCATGATCGACGCCATGTATGAGACCCCTTCGACCGACACAAAAAAACTCGTCGTCACCCCGGATTATGCTCTTAAAAAGCTTATAGAAGCCAATTTCGAGCATAATACTCTTTGATACCATTCAGAACTACACAAAGCAATCGTCTTTCCTCATTCTCTCTTCACCGATAACCTTAAAGATGACAACGACGTCTCAATCTCACGCTAATCTTGTCGCATCTCTGAAGAAATACTTCGGATTCGACACTTTTAAAGGAAATCAGGAAGCTATTATTGCGAGCCTTCTCGACGGCCACGACACATTCGTGCTTATGCCTACCGGCGGAGGGAAATCGCTATGCTACCAGCTTCCGGCATTGATGATGCCTGGTACGGCCATAGTAATATCGCCCCTTATAGCGCTGATGAAGAATCAGGTCGATGCATTGAGAAGTCTCTCCGAGACCGACCACATCGCGCATTTCCTGAACTCATCGCTTAATAAGGCGGCAATAGATCAGGTAAAAGCCGACATATCGGCAGGTCTTACGCGCCTTTTATACGTGGCTCCAGAATCGCTTACAAAAGATGAGAATATCGAGTTCCTCAAATCGGTTCCGATCTCATTCTATGCTGTCGATGAGGCCCACTGCATATCGGAATGGGGCCACGACTTCCGTCCGGAATACAGGAGGATAAGACCTATTATAAATGACATCTGCGACAGGCCTGTAATAGCCCTTACCGCAACTGCTACTCCAAAGGTTCAGCACGACATTCAAAAGAATCTCGGAATGAACAATGCTCAGGTGTTTAAGTCATCTTTCAACCGTCCGAATCTATATTACGAAATCCGGCCCAAGACTTCCAATGTAGACCGTGATATAATACGATTCGTCAAGGACAACGCAGGCAAAAGCGGCATTATCTATTGCCTCAGCCGCAAGAAAGTTGAGGAACTGGCCGAGATGCTTCGTGTCAATGACGTAAAGGCACTCCCTTACCACGCCGGTATGGACAGTCTCACCCGCACAGCCAATCAGGATGCTTTCCTTCTCGAAAAGGTCGACATCATCGTAGCTACCATAGCGTTTGGTATGGGAATAGACAAACCTGACGTAAGGTTTGTCATCCATTACGACATGCCCAAATCTCTCGAAGGATATTACCAGGAAACCGGGCGCGCCGGGCGCGACGGGGGAGAGGGCAGATGTATCACATTCTACTCGGCCAAGGATCTTCGGAAAATGGAGAAATTTATGCAGGGGAAACCGGTTTCCGAGCAGGAGATCGGCAAACAGTTATTGATAGAGACAGCCAATTACGCTGAATCGAGTGTTTGCCGCCGCCGTTCGTTACTTCATTATTTCGGCGAAGAATATGACGTTGAGAACTGCGGGAACTGCGACAACTGCCTAAGCCCCAAAAAGAAAGTGGAAGCAAAAGATTGTCTGCTCGCCACCCTTGAAACTATTATCGCTCTGAAAGAAAAATTCAAGGCCGAATATGTTCGCGACATACTCAAAGGGGTAGCGACAAGCGATGTGAAGTCCTACCATCACGAAGAGCTCGAGGTATTCGGTTGTGAGCAGAAAACCGACGATAAATTAATAAACGCCGTAATCCGCCATGCTATTCTTGCCGGTCTTATCGACCGCGATATAGAAAATTATGGTTTACTGAAGATCACTGATGCCGGCCGCGAATTCCTGAAACGCCCCCGGTCGTTCAAGGTCGTTGAGGACACTGAATTCAGTTCCGACGACGATATCGAGCCGGTGAAATCAGTCGGGTCCGGCGCAGCCGATGCCGAGTTGTTCTCCATTCTTAAGGATCTTCGAAAGAAAACAGCACGACAACTTGAGCTTCCTCCCTATGTGATTTTTCAGGATCCTTCGCTCGAAGCAATGGCAACGACTTATCCTATCACAATCGATGAGCTACAGAATATTCCGGGCGTAGGTGCCGGCAAAGCCAGGCGCTATGGCCAGGCTTTCGTAGATATTATCAGACGCCATGTCGAACAGAACGAGATCGAACGGCCCGAAGACTTGCGTGTGCGCACTGTGCCCAATAAGTCCAAACAAAAAATAGCCATCATTCAGGGAATTGACCGCAAAATTCCGCTTGACGTTCTTGCCAGTTCGAAAGGACTCGAATTCGACGAGCTTCTCGATGAAATAGAAGCCATTGTCTATTCCGGCACAAAGATAAATATCAATTACTTCGTCAACGACGCTATGGATGACGATCACCTTGAAGATATATTCGAATATTTCAAAGAAAGCGAAAGCGACGACCTGAATGCCGCAATCGAAGAGCTCGGCGACGACTATACTGAAGAAGAGATTCGCCTCGTAAGAATCAAATTCCTCTCTGAACTCGCCAATTAAGAATCTATCTCATGTCTGAACCAATCATCGACTTCAAAGACGTAGAAATCCACCGCCGCGAACTTGTGGTTCTGAAACATATCGATCTTGTTGTAGAACCCGGCGAAATGCTTTATATGATGGGGCGTGTAGGCAGCGGGAAAAGCTCGTTGCTGAAATCGCTATATGCCGAAGTTCCGGTGTTTTCAGCAAAAAAAGCTCAGATTTTCAACTATTCGCTGACAGCACTTCGGCGCCGCGATATACCAATGCTCAGACGTCGTATCGGGATTGTATTTCAGGACTTCCAGCTTTTAACAGACCGCTCAGTGAAAGACAATCTGTTGTTTGTGCTACACGCAACAGGCTGGCAGGATCGCAGAGAAGCCGACCGCCGCGCCGACGAAGTACTGCGCAACGCATCCATGCTTAAAAAAAGCTATAAAATGCCTCATGAGCTGAGCGGAGGCGAACAGCAGAGGGTTGTAATCGCACGCGCTCTGCTTAACAAGCCGCGTCTGATTCTTGCCGATGAGCCGACAGGCAATCTCGACCCCGACAGCAGCGCTGTTATCGTCGAACAGCTCCATGAAATAGCCCAACGAGGAACTGCCGTCATCATGGCGACCCACAATTCCGCCCTTGTTGAAAAATACCCTGCGAGGACTCTTCTGTGTAATGACAAACGCATCATTGTCGACAACGAAGCACGAAAAGTCGCCGAAAATAGCTACCTTTGCAACGCTAAAAACGAACTGCAATGATAAACCGAGTGCTTATTCGAGTGAAAGTAGTGCAAATGCTCTACTCTTTTATGCTTTCGCAGAGCGAGTTCCATCTGATGCCGGAACCTGATGCTGAAGCTTCCCGCGACAAAAAATTCGCCTACGGTGTCTATAGTCGTATGCTGTGGCTCATCCCTTCGATTTCAGGAATCGCCACCGGCACGAATTCCATATACAACACTGCGGCGGTGAAAAGCCTCCGGGAGAGCACTCTGCCGCGTATGCTTGGTTCTAACGATGCCATTCGGACAATGGTTCGCCGCCTCGCCGACAGCATGAAAGCCATAGAACCTCTGCTCCCCAAGCTGAGCAGCATTGTAACAAGCTCCGGGGCCTACCGTTCATACACTCACACAGCCAACCGGGGTCTTGCCGACGACGTCAGGTTATGGAGCCTCATGCTGAAAGTCATTGCTGATGACGCCGATTTTATCGAAACACTCAGAAGTGATGCCGACTTTACTCTCATAGGGCTTAAAAACGGCGTCGACGCTGCGATCGCCACTCTGCGCGGAATAGCAGATACCCGTTCTGTTGTCGCCCGAGCTGAAGCGGATCTTCAGAAATCACTTGACCAGGCATATCTGCTGTATAACTCTCTGCTATGCCTCCCGCTCAGTCTTGTAGCCGAGCAGGAACGTCGCCTCGAAAACGCTCGAAACAAATACCTGCCGACCGATGCAGATCTCAATCCCAACCTGAGATTTGTAGAAAACAAGTTTGTAAAGGCAATCGGCACGTCTGAGCGCCTTGACAACTTTTTTGCAGACAATCCTTTCAAATGGGATGACGATCCGGTTTTCGTCCGCTCATTGCTCGACCGAATCACCGCATCTCAGGCATACGCCGAATATATGGCAGATGGTCGGGAGCCGTCGTTTGCCGACGATGCGGAACTCTGGAGAAAGCTTTTCAAAACCGTTATTCTTCCAGGTGATGATCTTGCCGAAATGCTCGAATCCAAAAGCGTTTATTGGAACGACGACATTGAAATCATCGGCACGTTTGTATTAAAGACAATAAAGAGAATCGCCTCAGACGAACATTTCGACGACCATATACTCCCGCAGTTCAAAGACGATGAAGATGCAAAATTCGGTGCCGAATTGTTCAGGTCAGCAGTAGAACACCGCGACGAATATCGTGCAATGATCGACAGCTTTATTCTCGACCACAATTCATGGGATCCGGAAAGGCTGGCATTGATGGACATTGTCATCATGCTCGCCGCTATAACAGAAATAGTCGATTTCCCTCAGATTCCTATTCCTGTAACGCTCAACGAATATATCGAAATAGCCAACAGCTATTCTACGCCGCGCAGCGGCCAGTTTATCAACGGCATCCTTTATTCCGTTGTAAACAAGCTCAAAGAAGAGCATATAATCAATAAAGAATAAATAAATACTCTATAATATGATTGCAAACTTCCTTCTCCTTCAGAGCGGACAGGCCCAGTCGGGCGGTTCAGGTCTCGTCAACATCCTTATGATCGTTGCCCTCGTGGCCGTGTTCTATCTAATGATGATACGTCCACAGCAGAAACGTCAGAAAGAAATCCGCAAATTCCGCGAATCACTTGGGAAAGGCTCCAAAGTGCTGACTGCGGGAGGCATTCACGGAACCATTATCTCTTTCAACGAAAAATCCAAAAGCTACAAAATTGAGATAGCAAACGGGGTTAACATAACCGTAGAACAGTCATCGGTTTACCCGTTGTCGACGCCTGCTCAGGACATAGCTTCTGACAAAGGCGGTGAAAACATTCAGAAGTAACAGCTGGATACCGGCACAAATGCCCGAGCCGTGCAGCTAAAAGCGACAGCAGGCCAATGGCTCTCGAAGCTGACCAAAGGAGCACGTACTTCCACCGGGAAGAACGTGCTCCTGTATATGCTTTTTGTGGCCGTCGCTTTCTTTTTCTGGATGCTGATGTCGCTTGATAGCGAGATACAGCGCGAATTCGATGTTCCCCTCGAAATAACCGATATTCCCGACAGCATCACAGTTATCTCGAATGTCCCGGTTTCATTGAGCGTATCCGTGAAAGGGAAGGGCACACAGCTTGTGCGCTATCTTTGGGCAAGGTCAACCCCCTCATTGAAACTCCGCTTCGACTCCCGCCATTGCGTCAACAGCAATTTCAACTATACACGCCAACAGCTCGATGCCAGGTTACGCGACTACTTCGGAGCCGGCGTCCAGATAGTGTCATGCCGGCCGGATTCTCTTCATATAGCCTATACCTCGCGTCCGGGAAAGCGGATAAAAGTAGCGATAAACGCCGACATTACCCCTGAGCTTCAATATATTATCTCCGGGCCAATAACTGCCAGCACCGACAGTGTCACAATCTATTCAAACAAGCCCATTCCAAAGACACTTACACACGTATCTACAGAACCGATAGTACGCTCCGGTCTGCGCGATACCACCCGATACAAGGTTCACATACATCCTATCGCAGGTATGCGAACCATACCCGACATGATAACAATAACTGTCCCTGTAGAACCTCTGATTTCCAAGAAGCGGACAGTTATCGTCGAACCTGTTAATGTTCCCGTAGGATACAACCTGATTTTATTCCCGTCGAAAGTTGAAGTGTCATATCTCGTTCCGATCAGCGAGTATCAGCACGAATCGCGCATTAATGTGTATGCCGACTACAATGCGATACGACAGGGTCAGGCAAGAATGCCTCTGATGTTATCGCTTGGCTCGACAGAGCTGAGAAGTATAACTATGGATCGCGATTCTGTAGAATACATTTTAGAGAAAGTTGCTCGATGAGACTTATCGCATTAACAGGCGGAATTGGAAGCGGCAAGTCTACGGTCAGTCACGTCCTCGAAACAATGGGATTCGTTGTATACGACTGCGATAGCCAGGCCAAACGTCTGACAGACTGCTCTCCCGAAATTCTATCCCGAATAGCTGCTGAAATATCCCCGACAGCTCTTAACAACG
>HF985618.1:50701-54577 GCA_000431215.1 Prevotella sp. CAG:1031 | reverse complement strand
TGAACTCCATTGTTCACTCAGCAGTTCTCAACGACATACGACAATGGATAGAATGTCACAAAAGCATCCAAGCACCGCTATTTATTGAAACGGCAATTCTCTATCAAAGCGGTCTCGACAAATTAGTCGACGAGGTATGGAATGTCAAAGCTCCTAAAAATATTCGTCTTACACGGGTCATGCTGCGTAATAATCTTAAGGCCGAGGATGTAGAAGCCCGAATAAATGCGCAGGACTCGTTCAAGCCCGACAAACCACATCCGAGGACTTTCACAATCCTGAATGACAATACGACCGCATTACTGCCTCAAATAAAATCTCTGCTCTAATATTATCAATGAAAACCTACGGGCTAATAGGGTTTCCTCTGACGCATTCATTATCGCGACTGTATTTTACTGAAAAGTTCAGTAAAGAAGGAATCAACGCTGAATATCTGAATTTTGAGTTGCCCGACATCGGCGACTTATGGGAGATGATCGCAGAACAACCCGATCTGAAAGGTTTTAATGTTACCATACCATATAAAGAGCAAATAATAGGTTATCTCGATAAAATAAGCGATGAGGCCCGGGAGATAGGAGCTGTCAATACTGTGAAAGTTATTAACGGCCTCGATGGCCCGGTTCTATGCGGCTATAATACCGACGCAGAAGGATTTTGGGAAGCGGTCAGACCTGTTCTTCGGAAAGATGTCAGCTCGGCAATTATTCTGGGATCGGGTGGGGCGTCGAAAGCAGTAACCTACGCTCTTCGCAAAGCTGGAATTGATCCTTTAACAGTATCTCGCTCGAAGAACAAAAGCAGTTTTACCTACGAAGATCTGACACCGGATATAATACGCCAACGTCCCTTAATTGTCAATACAACGCCATTAGGCACATATCCCGACGTCAATACATGTCCGGATATTCCATACCACGATCTGACACCGATGAATATTTGTTTTGATCTCGTATACAATCCGGCAGAAACCCTTTTCCTGAAGAAAGCGGCTGAGCGTGGAGCTGTAACTAAAAACGGGCTTGATATGCTTCACAGACAAGCCGAAGCTTCATGGCGAATATGGCAAAGCCATGATTCCTGAATCTATCCGAAAAAGTCCCGCGCTGGCACCGGCTCTCGCACTCGCTGCCGGGATTACGACATCAGTCGAAGGAGTCTCGTTAGCATGGCTTGCAACCATAGTGCTTTTGGCCACCATAATTATTGCGGCAACAAAATTCAGCTCGATTCTTGCTGTCGCCACATACATTCTGGGCTTTTGTCTTGGAATAGTATCATCCCCTGTAAATTTACCCACAAGCTTGAATGACCGTCAGGCTTCATACAGTGGAATAGTTGAACTCCGACACAACAAAGGGTGGGGACAGACAATACGCGTTCAGGTAGACTCCGTCAACGGACATCCGATAGAACCGATGTTATTTCACATAAACTACAGCCATTTTGACTGTATTCCGCGCGCTGCCCAACGCATCCATTTTTCAGGGAAAGCGCAGTCTATGAGTTCGGTCGACATATTTGAAAATAATCCCTCCGGATTCATGAAACGATCCGGTGTAACAGCACAAATGGCGATATATGAAACTGATGTAAAAATTATCGGCGACGAACCGGGGTTGCTCAACTCAATACGCCGGCTCAGTCATCGCCTCTCGGAACGAATTGTAAGTCTGCCGATCGAACCTAATACCGCATCATTTCTTACCACAATTATTGCTGCAAACACTGAAATCATCGATCAGGATCTGCGAGATGATTATGCGATAGCAGGTATTGCGCATTTATTGTCGATAAGCGGTTTGCATGTGGGAATAATTCTTGCCATAATTTCATTGATTCTGTATCCGCTTAATATCTGCGGTCTGCGGCGCACTAAAATCGTAATATCTATAGCTGTGCTGTGGGTGTTCGCCATAATGGACGGTATGGTGCCTTCCGTTATGCGTGCTGTCGTTATCGCGACCATATCCGGAATAGGTTTATTTCTCGGGCGTCGCCATTCACCATTGAACTCACTGGCAATAGCAGTGATGATAATACTATTCGTTGCTCCGTCTTCAATAATCATGCCGGGATTTCAGCTTACAGTCCTTGCTACATTGGCAATAATAATTGTTGCACCCATTCTGTCAGAAACTTTTCGCCGTCGTTCACGACTATTATACATCATAGCTTCAGGCATTATTATTCCTATTGCAGCCATTATCGCGACGGGAATTCTTGCGGCTTACTATTTCCACGTTTTCCCCGTCTACTTTTTGATCTCCAATATATTAGCATCGATAATTATACCGCCGCTAATGTTTCTCTCCATAATACTCATAATTTTGCCGTTGCCATGGCTCGGAACAATTATTGACAAAATATTTCAAATTCTGACAGAATCCGTCGCAATTCTGAACAATTTGCCTCAACTCCCCGAAATATATTTCAGACCGACTTCAGTTCTGATTTATTACATATTACTGCTCGGCATTGTATATATCGGAGCATCTTATAAGACTCCGGACGTAGAGTAGGGGATATTATCAGATGTCAGCACCATCTTTCAATGCCTGACCGAACCAGAATATCACACAAAGTAAAGCAACAACGAACATAAATTATAAAGTTAAATATTTCAGAGGAAAGTCATTATGACTTTCGTATGCAAATTTACATTAAACCACAAGAAAAATTCTTGCTCACCAAATCTAAATTTCGTGAAAACAGAATATGACGAGCGGCTCAAAATCTTGCGGGAGTTTGGGAGCCATCTCAAGGGGAGGATACTTTATAGGAGATATTGCAATTAAATACCATAGAGATTTGTCTTAACAGTAGCGATATTGCAGTGCAAGCTTAAACCATGATGTAATTTAGAGAACTATAAATCGTTGCCATCCTTGTCTGATTAAGAAATGGGGACAAACACTATGTAAGCGCTCACTCTATTTAACATAATCATAATTATGGGAAATATGTAGCTCTGAAGCCGGGACGCATATTTGGTTTAATCATCAGGATTCTGTATATTTGCTGACACATTAAAAATAATACGAACTAATGGCAAACAAAAGAATTCTCAAAAAGCAAATAAATTACGCGTGCATAGATATGGGCGCAAACTGCATTGTCGCATCAGCTCTTCGCTCAGGAATCGATGAGACTGCCATAAATGCTGTCCTTGATAAAATCGCATCTCTTCAGACCAAGACGCTGAAGAATATTAATATTGCATTCGACAAAGCTCCACGCGATTTCGACTCAATCAACGAATATAAAAAAGAACGTCGTCAGTATTTCGCAAAGGCATACGCATCGCTCCGCGAGAACTTCAACAAAGAAGTCGAGGAAATCGTTAAAGACATGAATGCGGCTCTTCCACCGCTTAAGAAAAAATAATGCGTTTCTGCGCTTGGCTTCTTAAAACCGCCGGTTGGCGCATCGACATCACGGTTCCTGATTTTAACAAAGTCATTATATGTGTTGCGCCTCATACGAGCAACTGGGATTTTATTTTCGGTAAACTTGCTTATTGTGCTATCGGCCGAAAAGCCGGTTTCATGATGAAAAGTTCATGGTTCTTTTTCCCTTTAGGCTTGATATTCAAAGCTATAGGTGGAGTTCCTGTTCATCGCAGCGGAAAGGGCCCTTCTCTCGTCGAGCAAATGGTAAAGCGTTTTAAAAGCTCCGCCAATTTAGCTCTGGCGATCACCCCCGAAGGCACGCGCAGTCGCACAAACAATTGGCACACAGGATTTTTACGGATAGCCTACGAGACAAAAGTTCCAATTGTTCTTGGAGCCATAGACTATCGCATTAAACTTGTGTCTATTAACACGATTTTTGAGCCTACCGAAAATATCGAAACAGATATGGCAGCCGTTA
>HF985618.1:47026-50692 GCA_000431215.1 Prevotella sp. CAG:1031 | reverse complement strand
TCGAAACAGATATGGCAGCCGTTAAAACTTTCTATAAGGGTTTTACCGGTCGGCATCCTGAACAATTCGATGCATCTATCTCCAATTGACAATGAGCAACCTCCTTAAAATAGCAGCTTTACCCCACCCTATTGTCTTCGCTGAACCAAAATCCAATCTGATCGATATCGCGCAATCCCTCGAACATATTCCCGAAAACACTGACATAATAGTGCTTCCTGAAATGTTCACAACAGGATATGTCAAAGACAAAGAACTTGTCAGATCGCTCGGAGAACGCAATGATGGACGCACAATCTCGGCCGTCAGACGCTGGGCGTCAACCCTGAACGCAGCGATAGCAGGTAGCTTTCTGGCAACTGACGGCACTGAATACTATAATCGTGCTTTCTTTGTTGAGCCCTCGGGCGAAACAACATTCTACGACAAAAAACACCTGTTTACTCCCAGCGGAGAAGCCGACATATATACGCCGGGCCGTCAGCGCTTCTCTCCGATTCGATTTCGAGGCTGGAACGTAATGCTGTTTGTTTGCTATGACCTCAGATTCCCCATCTGGTGCCGAAACGATCAGCTGGAATATGATCTTGCAATTTTGCCTTCAAACTGGGCTGAAGCGCGTCAATATGCATTCACTCAACTTCTGATAGCCCGGGCAATCGAAAATCAAGCCTGTTATGTAGGTGCCAACAGGGGTGGCGAAGATCTATACGGAAAATATCCGGCGTCAATGACTCAGATCTACGACTTCTGGGGTAATCCCGTAGGGCACTCCGAAAATGGATTTATCGTCGGCATTCTCGATAAAGAAAAGATGGAGGCCTACCGCAAGCGCTTCCCTGTTTTTCGTGATGCCGATCCCGTCAGACGATAGACAGCCTATTTTGCCATACGATAAAAATTCGCTATTTTTGTGCGTCACTTTCAAAAGGTGATGTCAACTTATAACTAAAACCATTAAGAATGATTCGCAACATACTCGCCATTGCAGGTCGTCCGGGCCTTTTTAAGATAGTCAAACAAGGCAAAAATATGCTCATCGTGTCGCAACTTGCGACCGGCAAATGCCAGCCGGCATACGCCCGCGACAAAGTGAGCTCTCTTGGCGACATCTCGATCTATACCGTAACCGACGATAAACCTTTATCGGAGGTATTCGAACTCATCAAGGCCAAGAACGAAGGAAACAAAGTTGACATAAAGGCTATTGGCGGCGATTCTGAGATAAGAGAATATTTTGCCGGGATTTTGCCTGAATTCGACAACGATCGCGTATATACAGCTGACATCAAAAAAATATTTTCATGGTATAATCAGCTTATCGACGCCGGAATTACAGATTTTACCGACAGCGACGAAGCCGAAGAAACTAAATCGGAAGAATCATCTGCCGATTAATGAAAGTGTCACGCCGTTTTACACAATCAGACTCAGTAGTCGACCTCGTTGAGGCCGACTACAATATTTTGCCGCTTTTAAGCCGCTTTTCGCTCCCATTAGGATTCGGCGATAAGACAATCGGTCGGGCCTGTGACGAAGCAAATATCGACGTTGATGTTTTTCTTCTGGTGATCAACCACATCATCACCAGACAACTCCCCGACCCCATTCAGATCGAAAAGCTACGTCCGATGGCTATAGTAGATTTTCTGCGCAAAAGCCACGGCTATTTCGTTGACTACAAATTCCCGGAGATACGCACAAAGCTATTGCGCGCGCTTGAAGAATCCCACAACGATATAAACCCGATAATCGTAAGATTCTTCGACGATTTCATTCGACATATCCATCATCATTTCGACTACGAGGAAAACATCGTTTTTCCGTATATCGAAGCGGTTGCCTCAGGGGAACATACCGAATATGACATTTCAATATTCCGAAAGCAACACGACGACGTGGGCGATACACTGCGTGAGTTGAAGAATATTATCCTTCGTTACTATTCAACTGCAAAGCCCGATCTGATGTATGACGTTCTTGTAGATATCTACAACGTTGAAGCCGACCTCGACAGCCATGCCGACATCGAGAACAACATCATGGTTCCGCGAATAGAATTTCTCGAAAAGCAATTGCTCAAGGATAAATGAAGACTATTAGCATTCTTGTGCTGACAACCTCTCCGTTTCTTAACGCCGGGATACGCAACATGATCTCAAGTGTCGGCGCAAAATGCGATATAGTATCTTCAATAGAATTTCTTGAACGGAAATTATCCCATAACACTCCCGATCTGGCAATAATAGATCCTCTCTTAGCCGATAAATCAACGGTTGATATTATTAAGCATTATTGCCCGGTAGTCGGTCTTGCCATAACACAGCTTCCTGAAATCACAGAGTCATTGTTCGATGCGACAATCGGCATCTACGACGGAGCTTCAAAATGGAAATCTCTTCTGGCCAATGCTAAGAAAGATCGTGATAACAGTGACGAAGGACATGACCTGACACCGCGCGAAGTTGAGGTCGTTAGAGGTATTGTCAAAGGTCTGTCAAACAAACAGATCGCATCTGATATAAATGTCTCGGTAAACACCGTGACAACTCACCGGCGCAATATAGCCGCAAAACTCGATATCCACTCGGCTGCCGGACTGACAATATATGCCATCGTCAAGAAAATCGTAAGCCTCGACGAGTTCAGTTCATCAGACCTCCTGTAAGATTTACAGAGTCAATAGCGACATCGCGCGAGCGCGCATGTTGTCGTCGGTCGAAAACAATCCCGACGTCTCGACAATAACTGTAGATGCTCCCTGCTTTTCTACTCCGCGCATCTTCATGCATAGATGCTCTGCCCGGCTAAGAACCATAACCCCGCGCGCGCCTGTAACCCGGCCTATCTCTTCGCAAAGCTCAGATGTAAACCTTTCCTGAAGCTGCAACCGGCGAGCGAACAAATCAACAAGGCGAGCAAGCTTGCTTAAGCCGATAATCTTATCGCCGGGAAGATATGCAATCGACACTTTCCCGAAAAACGGCAAGATGTGGTGTTCACACATCGAATAGAACTCGATATCATTAACTGTAACAATATCTCGGCCCGGATTCTCAAAAAGAGCACCGTTGACAATTGATTCACTATTTTTGCGATAACCTTCCGTAGCCTTCCAGAGAGCCTTTGCCGATCTCATGGGCGTTTTAATCAAGCCCTCGCGATCCGGATCTTCTCCGAGAAGTCGAATTATCTCGCGCATGTGAGAGGCAACCGCCTCTATGCGCTCTGCTTCAGAAATATTTGTTTCTTTTGCCATATCCATTATCAGTCCTGAACAAGCACTCTGTCATTGACAACACGAATCTCTTTTGCAAAAGACGGGAACGCGCGTCTGATAGCCGCAGCGGCCTGATCAGCTTCGGCACGTCCGCGGAAGTCACCTACCCTGACACGCCAAAACGGCGCTGCATATCGCTTATAGACGCGGTATTGAGGGAAACGCGATGACACTTTCATTTCACGCTGCCGCGAATTGTTTCGGGCGGTTGCACTGTTATCGCTGAAAACCTGCACACGAAAGCCCGGCACAAGATGCGGGCCGGAGGCCTCATGTCGCGCCTGTTCCTTGGGCGCAACCTTCATTAGAAGACGCGCTGCCATTCCTTCAGGCTGATCTACAATGTTCAAGCTGTCGGATAAAATATCTACAATAATTGGAACCTC
>HF985618.1:37911-46922 GCA_000431215.1 Prevotella sp. CAG:1031 | reverse complement strand
TCTTCCGAACTATATTCATAGGCAGTGTCTTTGCTTACGCAGATGCAAAGTTAGCGAAAATAGTCGAATTAGCATCCCTATATTATCCTAAAATTCATCTCAGTCGAATATTAAGCGGCAAGCAAGCCTTTTTAATGCTATAATTTAATTGAATTCACAAAAAATTCATTACTTTTGTAATCGGATAAAGAAAACTTAGTAACCAGAAAATATGAATAACGTACCTCCGCAGTTCAACAACAATCCAAATCAGAATTCCGGTCAAGGTTTCTCGCAGAACAACCAAGGATATTACCAGAATCAAAACTGCAACCAGGGCTTTAACCAGGGCTGCAATCAAGGTTATAATCAAAATTATAATCAGGGTTACAATCAAGGCGGCAACCCGAATTTCAACAGCTGGTATTGCAATGACGCGTTCTCTACTTCACCCGTCACCGGAAAGAGCCGGGGCGTAGCCGCTCTTTTAGCAATACTTCTGGGCACACTCGGTATACACTATTTCTATTGTGGTAAAACGGGAGCCGGAATCGGTTTTCTGCTTGTTTCATTGCTGTCATGCGGAATCCTCGGAACAGTTACTGCAATCCTTGCCTTGATATCGGGCATTAAAATGTTCTGCATGACCAACGAACAATTTGATCAGACCTACGTGCTCACAACCTCGTCGATGCCAATCTGATATTTCCGCCCATCTCAATAATATCATCGGCCGATGTACCAAAGTCGGCCGATTTATTTATCTTGCAGGTGTCAGACTATAACGGCTGAGAATGTCAGCATAGTCGTCAGATGCCTTAAAACGACGTATCATAGCATCGATGCTATCGGCTACAACTGAATCATTCCGATTCACTGCCCATGACTGGAATTGACTGAACGATACATCTTTCGACACATCAAGTTCCCTCTCATTGCCGTTGCTTAGTTGCCGGGCCAAAGAATAATTAACGACGGCATAATCTATTTCGCCCGACGCGACAAGGAGAAAAAGCTGTTCCTGAGAATAAAGAGAGTCTTCAACAATCACAATTCTTTCGCCGATCTCACGCGACAGACTTAGAAGCCGTTCGACAGCAGGCGATCCGGCAACAACTGACACACGTTTCCCTCCAAGATCAAGCTGACTGGACACTCGTGGCGAAACACTGTCGAGCCTCTGAACAAGCACCTGACGGTCTATGCAGACAGGCTCGCTCAAACGATAAAACCGTTTAAAGTCGGCCGTCATAGGAATCTGCGCGATCACAATATCATATCGCCCCGCTCTCATTTCTTCGAGCGTCGTTGCCAAAGCTACAATAGGCGTGAATTTTATCGGTATATGATTGGCTTTAGCTATTGCGTTAATCATTTCATAGCCGAAACCGGCAAGACTATCGCCCTGACGCATGACTCCGAGAGGCGAATACTCGATAGCTACATTCAACGTATCGCCTCCTGCCGGCTTGCTGACCGACGTTACGGCGATGCGCTCTGATGAACATGTCTTCAGCATGAACATCAGGAGTATGACTGACACAAGCAGTGTCACAAGAACACCGAAACGGGGTTTTCGCTCGTTCAGACGCCGACGTGTAGATTCTGTAAAATGCATTGGATCAGTTAGCAAAGTCTACCGAAACCCCAAGCTGGAAACGGCGGGGATTCAATGGATAATCAGGCATCGAAAAATAGTCATTTCCAAACCATCCCTGATTTACATGGCTGAACATTACATAAAAACGTGCTTTCGACAATTTCATGTTTATGTATGCGTTCATAAACGGATAATTGCCTATCATAGTCGAATGCTGGTTACAGAAGCCCATAGTGGCAGGCTGATAAACCGGGGCGTAATATCTGGTATAGTAGTCACAATCCACACCGAGCTGAACCGTAAGAACTTTCGCAACCTTAAACAGCAGATACAGATTCGAATACACTACAAATTTAGGCAATGCGAGGATATTGTCATCGCTCGATGTCTGATAAGTAAGAGAGTTGTTCCAATGCAGAATTCCCACATGAAAATTCTGGTTCAGCGATGCGCTGAATACCTGCACATTATCTCCATGCTGTCGCGGAAGACCGTCTGAGCCGAAGTAGACATAATTCTGCAGGTTTGTCATACCGACATCTAAACTTGTTCCACTGCGTCCGATATAAAGACGTCCGCCGAAATTCAAAGTCCGCTGCTTGCCGAAATCGTTCTTCCAGACAAAGTGATTGCTGATATAATTTCGCATCAGATAAGGGGCTTCGACATTATCAAATCGCGCATATCCGGCCACGGTAGCCGTGTCGCCAAGTAGCGGAAATCCGCCGGACACATTCCCTTTCAATTTGAATTGACCGATAGCCGGCCCAAGTACTCCGACGTCAGCAGTAGCATCGAACTTGATCACGCCACCTTTTATTCGGGTCAGCTGAGCACCGACCCAAAGCAGATTCTCTGTCTTTGCATGCCGTATGTCCAATCCTTCGGGCCACGGGGTGAGTTCCTCCGGTCGGTCTGCTGCCATGTGGCTGACCGTATCGGCCGGAAGCGTATATCGACGCACTTCATGTTTGGCGAATACCGATAGACCAAAAGGAATGTTTCTATGGAAACCCTCGATCATTTCAACGCCGACGACATTCGTAAAATTCCAGAATCGCGTAAGATCACGGGTCTCACCAGCCGACAGATAACGGTTCTCCCAAAACTCATCGGCCTCTGACCGGTTATCATTCAGAAACAAATGCTTCTCTCGCCGATAATCGAAAGTCCATACAAAAGATATTACCGGGATATATGTCCTTACTTCAGTCGTATCATCAACCATCTCACTGCGCCAATGCCCGACATTATAACGATTGTTGAGATAGAGCTGGCTGCCGGCAACACGGGTATGAGCCGACGTCAGACGCGTAGGTATTGATTTGGCATCAATTTTAGGATCGCCTCCCTGCAGTTCTGCAGGATCGGTAATATATCGTGAGTCTGTAATGCCTCCGTTCTCCTTGTTAAGGGAATTCCAATGTGTAAACGATGCCTGAAGCTGATACCGATCGCCCGTATAGCTTCCTGAAAGCCCCCAAACAAAATCCGACAGAGCCTGATAATTATATGAACCTTTCGAATACAGATAATCGACAAGTCCGCCAACCTGGATCTGTCGGGTTGCATTTCCCGAAAAAATTGCCTTGAGCCGGTTTTGTTCATTGTCTCTTCCACCACCGGTATTATAGCTCAGCAATGTCATGGGAATCCGCGAATTATAAAATTTGTGGCTGTTGAGATCGGGGAGCCAATGTGCCAGCGGATCGTGGAAAAAGAAATCGCTTCTCTCCGGACGCTGGGCAAAAATCATATTCAGGCCTTCACATCCGAGATTGCCGGTTGTGGCGTATGCATTGCTGACTGCCGACGGCACCGATTCTCGAAAATAGTTATACAACAGAGTATCAATCGGCGCCGGTTCGCGCAATCCCAGGGGGGGTAGCGTAGTCCAGGCTGTCGCCGGCTCGACTGTCTGCCGTTTTGCCTTAGTCGACCCCGACGTCTGACCTACAGCAATATATGATGTCGCTGCAACGGTCAGAGCCGTAAGCGCAATATGTAGTAAATTTTGCTTCATCACGGAGTTTCCGAGCCACAAAGTTACTAAATTTCCGTGATATTAGAAGTCTATTGTCAGGCGCACATTAAGTTGTCTACCTGTCAGATAGTTAGGAACCGCATACTGGATATCGTTCACGTCTGTCACCCAATAATACGAACTGACGTTCGATATCCCCAGCAGATTGAAGCAATCTACTCCAATCCAGATGCTTTTAAAATGACGCCAGAAATTGTCTCGCGGCTGGCCATCCTTTGGAGGCGTCAACAGTCCATACATCAGTCCGATATCAAGTCGCTTATATGCCGGAGTGCGGAAATATCCCTTGTCGCGCGAACTGTGGGGCGCCGTGACCGGGAGACCGTCACTGAAGATTCCGCGAAGCGAGAACTTCAGTTTGGGAACTTTCGGGAAAAAGTCGGTGAAATACAATGCTACACTATAACGCTGGTCTGTCGGCCTCGGAACTTTTTTACCATTGAGATCCTCACTGGTCTTCATCAGCGAAAAGCTGAGCCATGAATCAGTTCCGGGCACAAATTGGCCAAAGAATTTCATATCGAGGCCCATTGTATAGCCTTTGCTGGTGTTGAATCCTGAATAAACAATCTTCAGGTTGTCGATCTCATAAGGAATCAGATTGCCTAAAACTTTGTAATATGCCTCTGCAGAGACTTTGAACGGACGGTTCAAAGCTCTGAATGTATAGTCGGCTCCAGCGATGAAATGAATGGACCGCTGACTCTTTATGTCTTTGTTCAGACGGATTGAGCAATTTCCAAGTTCATCGGCAACTTCACATCGGTATTCTTTGAAGAATGGCTGCTGATAATACAATCCCGTTGCAAATCGGAAGGTCCAGGCCGGATTTCGTTCAGGAACGAATCCGATATTGACTCGCGGACTAAACAAAAACTCCTTGTTGAAACTCCAGTAGCTGAAGCGCAGACCACCATTGATATTGAAATATCCCGACGAACTGTTCACACGGAAATTATCCGCTACAAAAAACGACAGTCTCGTCGACGATATATCGTGATGGCTCGACATATTGTAGATAAGCTTCACCAGTTGTCCGTCGCTGGGAAGTGTATATCCGGCCGAATCACGTCGTTCCCATTCGCGCGAACGTTCCATGATCTTCTCACTGTTGAATGTCAGGCCATAGCTGAGGGTATGTTTTCGTATTGATGTCGCACCTTTGGCAGTTATACTGAATACTGTTGAACGTAACCTGTTGCGGGCGTGTTCATGGTATCTGCCAACACCGAGTTCTCCGCCGACTTCACCGTTGCCAGCCTGATCGAGCCAATATTCGCCACTTATGTCATAGGCGACCAGTTCGTTGCCGAGATACCCTGATCC
The DNA here is from genome assembly GCA_000431215.1 of Prevotella sp. CAG:1031. Lineage (GTDB taxonomy): Bacteria > Bacteroidota > Bacteroidia > Bacteroidales > Muribaculaceae > CAG-1031. Next base: position 41,973 of record HF985618.1, on the reverse strand, counting down.
GAGAAGCGACAATTCTGTCGAAGGATGCACCCGATAACTCGCCGACAATGCGCCGAACCAGGTTTCGAACCGGTCTTTTTCGTGACCGTCAAAATAAACTGTAAACTGCTTGGCATCGGTCGTCGTACCGAAATTGGTCTGGCGGTTCACAGGAGTGAACTTATAATTGTTAATGGCAATATTACCCAGAAAATTTATGCGCAGCCTGTCGTTGGGCTTGAATGTAATATTCGTCTGATAGTCAAAGAATGTAGGATCGTATTCGCCTTTTGTTTCCATTGAACTGAGCAACGACGCGTTACGCTTGAAGCGGAGACCGTGGATCTGACTGAATTTTTTCGAGCTCTGCCCTATGGCGAGTGATCCACCCATAAATGAAGCGGAAAAACTGCCCTCTAAAGATTCCGGATCCCGATAGGTGATGTCGAGCACACTCGACATCTTGTCTCCATAATCCGCAGTGAAGCCTCCTGTCGAAAAACCGATAGCTCCGACAAGATCCGGATTGATGACCGACAGCCCCTCTTGCTGACCGCTCGTTATCAGCAACGGACGATGAACCTCTATACCGTTTATATAAACGCTGTTTTCATCGTAAGTACCGCCACGCACACTATATTGGCTTGACATTTCATTTGAGGAATTGACGCCTGCGAGCGTCGTCACCATTGCTTCTACAGAACCTCCACTGATATCGGGCGACAATTTCATATCGTCGCGACTGAGCGACACCATCGATCCTGTCTGTTTTCGGAGCTCAGTAACCTCGACCTGTCCGAGCTGAACACTATTAGGCGTCATCCTGACATCGAGAGTAACGTCGCCCTTAGCGTCGATTAGCTGGCGCTTAACCTCACGGTAGCCAATACACGAAAAAAAAACTGTCAATGTGTCGGCCTGCGGCGCCGATAAGCGATATTCGCCCTCAAGCCCGGTATTAGTGCCGATAGCTGTGCCGCCGATTCTGACAGTGACAAATTCAATAGGCTTTTGTTCTGTATCTGTTACACGACCGTGAATCGTCACACCTGAAGCTGCTTTGACAGGCAGCCCATAAAAGATAGCGACAATAACGGACAAAAGGTATATTAGGCGTTTCATTCGAATACTCTCTTTGAAATACGGAATGCACAAGCACACCATTCGATATGCCGGCTATTATTCTAACGGAGAGCTTAGCGAAAAATTGCCTCTCAGGCCTTCCGGTCAACCTTATCGCCGGCCATAGGTCGCTCGTGAGAAACGACATATGCACGCACCTTCTGAAACAGATCATTCGCAAATACAAAGTCGTTAAGGGCTTCGTTCGATGTCGTATAAATCTGCTTCATATCTCCGACCCATTCGCGATACCCCTTATTGATAAACACAATATTCTCGCCGATGCCCAAAACCGAATTCATATCATGGGTGTTGATAATCGTCGTCATGTTATACTCATGGGTTATATCGTGGAGAAGTTCGTCAATAAGAATTGACGTGCGTGGATCGAGACCTGAATTAGGCTCGTCACAGAAAAGATATTTGGGATTCAGAGCTATCGCGCGCGCAATCGCAACACGCTTCTGCATACCCCCGGATATTTCGCTCGGATATTTGTTGTCGGCACCCTTGAGGTTGACACGTTCCAGACAAAACTGAGCACGGTCTCTGATCTCTCCGCGCGACATCTTCGTGAACATCACGAGTGGAAATGCGACATTCCCGAGCACCGTCTCGCTGTCGAACAGCGCCGAGCCCTGAAACAACATTCCGATTTCTTTGCGGAGATTCTTGATCTCATCGTTGTTCATCGTCATGATATTACGGCCATCGTAGAGAATACTTCCCTCTTCAGGACGCAATAAACCGACAATAGACTTCAGAAGCACTGTCTTTCCAGAGCCGCTCTGACCTATTATGAGGTTGGTTTTACCGGTCTCGAATGTGGCACTGACATTATGGAGTATCGCCTTACCGTCGAACGACTTTGTTACGTTGTTAACCTCGATCATTGCAGCAGAAGTTTAGTAAGAACCACATCGAGCAGCAGAATCAGCACACTCGAATATACGACGGCATCGGTGCTCGCCTTTCCGACCTCAAGCGCCCCGCCTTTGACATAATAGCCGTAGAACGAAGCGACTGACGTTATTATATATGAAAAGAACAACGACTTTATAAACCCATACCACACATACCACTCCTGGAACAATGCCTGAAGCCCGTAGGTATATCTCGACACGGTAATTATATCAGTGAACACGGCCACGACGAAGCCTCCGAGCAGCGAGGTCGCTATGCAGAATGCCACGAGCACTGGCATAAAAAACAGAAAACCGATAATCTTCGGAAGAACAAGAAAATTCGCCGAATTGACGCCCATTATGTCGAGAGCGTCGATCTGCTCGGTAACTCGCATCGTTCCGATCTCCGACGCTATATTAGAACCGACCTTACCGGCGAGAATCAGACATAGAATCGAATTGGAAAATTCCAGAAGAACAATATCGCGGGTTGCCAGACCGACAGAATAAGCCGGAATCAGAGGTGAGTTAACATTAAGCTGCATCTGAATGGCTATTACCGCCCCTATGAATATCGAGATAATCATAACCAGCGGTATGGAAGCCACACCGAGCTTCGAAATCTCGAAGACTGTGCGTTGAAAAAAAGTGCGCCACTTGTCGGGAAGCGCAAAAACATCCTTCATAAAAAGGCAGTAACGCCCGAAGGTTGTCAGCGAATCGGTCAAAACCATTTTGTCTTTTGCTGTTTAATAGACCGCAAATTTACAAAAAAATCCACAATGGCGACATCCCCATAAGCACACCCCTACTCTCATGACCAACAAAAACGCCAAAACGCCCACTCCGTGTCTTTGTTTTCAGAGAGTTTAAGCTTTTTTGTGCGACTTTTCGCAAGATTTTCGCTAATTTTGCATCGGAAATATGAATGAACTAACCTTCAAATAGTTATGACAATCGACAATTTTGATTTCAAAGGAAAAAAAGCTATTGTTCGCGTAGACTTTAACGTGCCTCTGGATGAGAACGGTCATGTGACCGACGACACCCGTATCCGCGGTGCCCTCCCCACCATCAAAAAAATTCTCAATGACGGCGGCAGCGTTATTCTCATGAGCCACATGGGAAAACCCAAAGGAAAAGTCAATCCCAAGATGTCGCTCTCTCAGATCAAGGAAAATGTTGCCAAGGCGCTCAACACTGAGGTGAAATTTGCAGCAGATGCTGCCAAAGCAGGCGTAGAAGCAGCCGAGCTGAAACCCGGTGAAGTTCTCCTGCTTGAAAATCTCCGCTTCCACCCCGAGGAAGAAGGCAAACCGGTCGGTATAGATAAAACCGACGCCGGTTACGACGCAGCCAAAAAGGAAATGAAAGAGCGCCAGAAAGAATTTGCAAAGACCCTCGCAAGCTATGCCGACGTCTATGTCAACGACGCTTTCGGAACTGCCCACCGCAAACACGCTTCCACAGCCGTTGTCGCTGACTATTTCGATGCTGACCATAAGATGCTCGGCTACCTTATGGAGAAAGAGGTGAAAGCTGTCAAGAATGTTCTTGACAATATCAAACGTCCCTTCACCGCTATCATGGGCGGTTCGAAAGTTTCGACAAAGATCGGAATCATCGAGAACCTCATGGACAAAGTCGACAACCTTATCCTCTGCGGCGGCATGACATACACTTTCGCAAAAGCCATGGGCGGAAAGATCGGCAACTCACTCTGTGAAGACGACAAACTCGATCTCGCTCTCGACATTATGAAAAAGGCTAAGGAAAAGGGCGTGAACCTTGTTCTCGGTACCGACTGTGTGGCGGCCGACAGCTTCAGCAATGATGCCAAGACTCAGGTGGTTTCTGTAATGGATATCCCCGACGGTTGGGAAGGTCTCGATGCTGGTCCCGAAACCCGTAAGGCCTTTGCCGAAGTCATCAAACCCGCCAAGACTATCCTTTGGAACGGCCCTGCCGGTGTCTTTGAGTTCGACAACTTCACTGCCGGATCGCGCGCTATTGCCGACGCCATCGTTGACGCTACAGCCAATGGCGCATTCTCGCT
>HF985618.1:34938-37892 GCA_000431215.1 Prevotella sp. CAG:1031 | reverse complement strand
TCGCTCATAGGCGGCGGCGACTCAGTAGCCTGCATCAACAAGTTCGGACTGGCAGACCAGGTCAGCTACGTATCGACAGGCGGCGGTGCCCTTCTCGAAGCCATCGAAGGAAAAGTTCTCCCCGGCATTGCTGCCGTTGAAGACAAATAATATATCAGACCCCATAAACAACAGGAGGGCGTTTCCAATAGAAGCGCCCTCCTGATATTTTATAAGGCTGTTATTTATTCATCTTCATCGAAATCATCTTCGTCCCAGCCATCGAAATCATCTTCGCCAAATGCCATCGTGAAAGCTGCCAAATCGCGTCCTTCACGTTTTGTCGGACGGCCAAGACCCTTTCGCCGGTCTACAAAACCGCTGATTTTGACCATATCGAGCAGATGAAGCTGATCGGCTGTCGTGACATTCTCCATATAGTCCGGCACGAGCTTCGCTCCCAGTCGGTTTTCAGTCAGCGCCTTCACTCTGAACGAATATGTGACAGGCGGTTTACGCACTTCGACAATATCGCCGACTTTCAACAACCGTGAAGGCTTTACGGCAACTCCGCCAAGACTGACACGCCCTTTCTTGCAAGCATCAGCTGAGATTGTACGGGTTTTGAACACACGTACCGCCCATAGCCATTTATCAACTCTGACTTCAGACTTTGCCATTTCCTCGCTTGTTATAAAGATTCATACAGCGGTCAAGCCCCTGCAGGCAGAAAGTCTTAAGAACCTCGACTGCCTCCTTGATATGAGGCCCCATCTCGGCAAGCTGTTCCGGGGGAAAATGCCCAAGCACATAATCTATCTGACATCCGCGCGGAAAATCATTACCGATACCGAAACGAAGACGGGCAAACTGTTGGGTTCCGATCATCTCTGCAATATTCTTAAGCCCATTATGGCCGGCGTCGCTTCCTCCCGGCCTAATCCGTATAGTTCCGAATGGGAGAGCCAAGTCATCGACAGCCACTATCATATTGGCAATGTCGATATTTTCATGCTGGAGCCAGTAACGGACTGCGTTACCCGACAGATTCATATATGTCGAAGGCTTCAGCAGAACAACCTGAGCGTTTTTCACACGTCCGCGGCCTATATCGCCGTAGCGCTCGGTTGTAAAAGAGATATTGGATGCCTCGGCAAAGGCATCCAATATACGGAATCCAATATTGTGGCGGGTGCCGGCATATTCGCTGCCGATGTTCCCCAGCCCAACAAGGAGATATTTCATCTAATCTGAAGTTTTATTCAGCGGCAGCTGCTGCGGCGCCACGAGCAGCACGAGTCAGCTGAACGGCACAGACAACGGCGTTCTTGGCATTCATCAGTTCGAGACCTTCGAAGTGGAGATCGCCAATCTGAAGAGTCTTGCCGAGTTCGAGATCGTCGACATTGACAATCAGACGTTCGGGAATCTCTGTATAGATAGCCTTGACTTTGATTTTCTTCATTGAAAGAGTCAGCTTACCACCGGCCTTTACGCCCTTGGCATGGCCTTCAAGACGAACAGGGACACTGATGACAACAGGCTTCTGGTCGTTGACCTGAAGAAGATCCATGTGAAGAATGGTATCTTTCACGGGATGGAACTGAAGATCTTTCAGCACAGCCATGCAGGTCTTACCGTTTACGTTCAGCTCGATAGCATAGATATCGGGGGTGTAGACAAGTTTGCGGACATCTTCGTTGTTTACTACGAGGTCGGTGGTGATCAGGCCCTTGCCGTTACCGATTTCAACAACCTTCTGACCCGGAAGAAGAGCCTCTTTATAGGGAAGCTCTACTACGTCGCCTCCGTTGAGGACTACAGGGATTTTGTTCTCTTTGCGAAGGGCGGCAGCGGCCTTCTTGCCCAGCACGGTGCGGGGCTCTGCATTCAGTTTGAATACTTCCATTGTTTTGTTTAATTTGTTGTGTTACTAAAAATTAAGAGCTTCTTAATTTCCCATCACACGCAGAAGCAAGTCATGGTAATGCCAAAAAGCGCCGCAAAGTTACGAATTATCTCCCTAATTTCCAAACAACGTCACGATTGCAATTCAAAAAGAGTGCCATTCCGGGCGACGTAATAATTAAACAATCTTTTCGTCAATGGTGTTTCAATGACATGAATGATGTTCTTATATATGGCGGCGTGATTGTAAATGTCATCGGAGCTCTATATCTGATGGCATACGCTATGAAATACATGTATGCTTTCCACAAGGCTAATAACCAGCCTGTTCGGACCGACGCCATGAAACCGGAATGGGCAAAAAAGCGCATTATCGGTTTCGGACTGATGATCTTAGGTGGAGTAATCGCCATCATCGGATGCTATATATGACGAAATAGCAGATAAATCCGAGATTGACCTCATTATGTTCAACATCTACCGAAGCGTTAATAATAGTATGTATCTGAAACAATTAAGATTATTGCGCATAGCTCGCAAATATAGCTAAAAATCATGTAGACATAATTGACATATCAGCAAAAGAAAGAGTCCGGCATTAAACCGGACTCTTTTTCTTTATAGAGATGTATTTTAATTACACCACATGGTTATCACCTACGGTGATCTTTACATCATGCCGCCCATGCCACCCATGCCGCCTGCGGGCATTGCGGGAGCGGGATTCTCTTCTTTCTTGTCGGCAATGACACACTCGGTAGTAAGGAACATGCCGGCAATAGACGCTGCGTTTTCAAGAGCTACGCGGGCAACCTTTGCGGGATCGATAACGCCGGCTGACATCAGATTCTCGTAGCGATCCATACGGGCATTATAGCCGAAATCAGCATTGCCTTCGCGCACTTTCTGGACAACGACTGCGCCTTCACCACCGGCGTTGGCTACGATCTGGCGAAGCGGCTCTTCGATGGCACGCTTGACGATCATTATACCTGTAAGCTCGTCGTCATTCTCAGCTTTGAGAGAGTCAAGAACGTCCAGACAACGGATATAGGCAACGCCGCCAC
>HF985618.1:28079-34862 GCA_000431215.1 Prevotella sp. CAG:1031 | reverse complement strand
TCGACGCGATCCTTCTTCTCTTTCATCTCAACTTCGCTGGGTGCGCCGATATGGAGAACGGCAACGCCGCCGGCGAGTTTGGCAAGACGTTCCTGAAGCTTCTCCTTGTCGTAGTCGCTCTTCGAAGTCTCGATCTGCGACTTGATCTGGGCGACGCGGGCAGCGATTGCCTCTTTGTTGCCGAGACCGTTCACTATTGTGGTATTCTCCTTATTAACAGTAATCTTCTCTGCGCGGCCAAGGTCGGTCATCTGTGCGTTCTCGAGCTTCATGCCCTTCTCTTCGCTGATTACGGTGCCTCCGGTGAGGATAGCGATGTCCTCAAGCATTTCCTTGCGGCGATCACCGAAGCCCGGAGCTTTGACAGCACAGACTTTCAGAGAGCCACGCAGACGGTTTACAACGAGAGTGGCAAGAGCCTCCTGATCGACATCTTCGGCAATGATCAGCAGTGGCTGACCGTTCTGAGCCGATGCTTCAAGAATCGGAAGCATATCTTTGAGGTTCGAGATCTTCTTGTCATAAAGAAGGACAACGGGACGCTCCATCTCGCACTCCATCTTTTCGCCGTTAGTGACGAAATAAGGTGAGATGTAGCCGCGGTCGAACTGCATACCTTCGACTATATCAACAGAAGTCTCGGTGCCTTTGGCCTCGTCGACGGTGATGACACCCTCTTTCTTGACTTTCTTCATTGCTTCGGCAATGAGATGTCCGATAGCTTCGTCGTTGTTTGCGCTGACGCGTGCAACATCTTCAATCTTCTTGAAATCGTCACCTACGGGCTCGGCAAGCTCCTTGATGCGTCCGACAACAGCCGCTACAGCCTTGTCGATACCGCGCTTGAGATCCATCGGATTGGCACCTGCGGCCACATTCTTCAGACCGACACCGATAATCGACTGAGCAAGGACGGTAGCGGTTGTTGTGCCGTCACCTGCATCATCGCCGGTCTTCGAGGCAACCTCCTTCACGAGCTGAGCGCCCATATTCTGGAAGGCATCTTCAAGCTCGACTTCACGGGCAACACTCACACCGTCTTTAGTGATGTGAGGTGCGCCGAACTTTTTTTCGATAATAACATTACGGCCTTTCGGGCCAAGAGTTACCTTAACGGCATCGGCAAGAGCGTCGACACCCTTTTTAAGCTCTTCGCGTGCTTTGATATTGAAAAGAATTTCTTTTGCCATAATTTCTGGATTTTAAGCATTGACAATTGCCAGAACATCGCTCTGGCGCATGATAAGATATTTATTGCCGTCGAGTTCGATTTCAGTGCCTGCATATTTGCCGTAGAGGACTTCGTCACCTTCCTTAAGCACCATCTCTTCATCTTTGGTACCGTTGCCGGCTGCAAGAACTTTGCCTTTAAGGGGTTTTTCCTTTGCGGAATCAGGGATAATAATACCTGCCACCGTTACTTCCTCGGCGGGAGTAGGCTCGATTAATACGCGATCGGCCAGAGGTTTGATTGTCATAGTTCCTATAGTATTTAGAGTTGAATTTTTAAGTTTCGCTAAAAAATATAACACAAAGTGTGCCAAACTGACATCGTCTGCCATTTTGTCGCATACTCGTTCTTACAACAATCCGCGCAATAGATTTGTTTAACCTCTTAAAAAAGCTATTGATTGGCCTTTTGGTCAAAAATATACGCTCATTATTCCAATCCGACGAATTACTAATAATATATAGTGAAAAAAATCGCTAACTTTGCAGGGTTATTATCAACCCGCTAATATAATCACGAGACAGCTTAGAATAATTCAACACGAAATGAAAGGTATCAAAAGATTCTTCCCTATTGTTTCAGCGTTAACCCTTTTGACAGGGTTCTCGGCTTGCGGCTCCAAAGGAGACCAGCAGCAAGCAGCGCAGGGCCAGCAGGCTCCCGCAGTTAAAGTTATGACCGTCAGCAAAGGCAGCTCGGAAAGTGAGCTATCCTATCCTGCAACGATCAAGGGTAAAACCGATATTGCCATTCGTCCTCAGGTAACGGGCTTCATCACCCGCGTTTGGGTCGACGAAGGCCAGTCGGTCGCTAAAGGCCAGTTACTTTTCTCACTCGATCAGGTAACCTTTCAGGCTGCTGTCGAGCAGGCTCAGGCGAATGTCAATGCCGCACGTACCCAGCTCGACAATGCCCGACTGACAGCCGACTCAAAACGACGTCTCTACGACAAGAATATTATCAGTGAACTTGAATGGCAGATGGCCGACAATACCCTTCGCAGCGCACAGGCTTCGCTGGCTCAGGCTCAGGCAGCCCTTGCTCAGGCCCGCAAGAATCTCAGCTATTGCAGCGTTACAGCTCCCTCGAGCGGTGTCGTCGGTTCAATCCCCAACAAGGAAGGTTCTCTCGCGTCGCCTTCCTCAATGGAACCTCTGACAACTGTCAGCGACATATCGCAGGTCTACGCTTATTTCTCTCTTACCGAGAAAGACCTTCTTCAGATGACCGGCAACGGTAGCCGCTCGCTTGCTTCTGCCATCGCCGATATGCCCCCTGTCGAACTGCGCCTCAGCGACGGTTCGCTCTATCCCGAACGCGGTAAGGTTGCCACCGTCAGCGGTGTCATCGATCAGGCTACAGGCGCTGCATCGGTTCGCGCACTTTTTTCGAACCCTTCGGGGGTTCTCCGCAGTGGGCTAAGCGGAAATATCATCATTCCGAAAGATCAGTCTGATGTAATTGTTATTCCCCAGCGTGCCACTTACGAGCTTCAGGATCGCCGTTTTGTATACGTTGTCAACGACAGCAATAAAGTCGTATCGACACCTATCACCGTCCAGGCGAACTCTGACGGCCAGACATTCGTCGTCACTTCAGGCCTGACTCCCGGCCAGCGCATAGTTGTCGAGGGTGTCGGAACAGTCGTTAAAGCCGACGGACAAGCCATTACGCCAGTAGCCGTAAAACCTGAAGACTTGAAGGCACAGGCCGCAGCTCAGCAGCAAGCCACTCCGGCCAAATAAATTATCTCTTCTACCCCATCCTATTATTTTCCGTATCATCACACTGAGATGAAATTAGACACATTTATAAATAGGCCGGTGCTGTCGACGGTGATCTCAATATTCATCGTCCTGCTCGGTATCATCGGCCTGACTGCTCTGCCGGTGACTCAATATCCCGACATCGCACCTCCAACAATTTCAGTCACGACCACATATAACGGCGCTAACGCACAGGCCGTACTAAATTCTGTCATCGCACCGCTCGAAGAGTCGATAAACGGCGCCGAAGGCATGACCTATATGGAATCGACGGCCACAAATACCGGTTCGGCAACAATCAATGTTTATTTCGAACAGGGTTTTGACCCCGATATGGCCGCAATCGACGTGCAGAACCGTGTGGCAAAAGCCCAGAATCTACTACCGGCCGAAGTTGTCCAGGTCGGCGTACTTACTCAGAAACGTCAGACTTCGATGCTTATCGGCATCACACTCTACGACGAAAACGGCAACTACAACGAAGAGTTCATCGAGAACTACATGAAAATCAACGTCGTTCCGCAGTTACAACGTGTAAGCGGCGTCGGCGATGTGATGGTCATGGGAGCCGATTATTCTATGCGTATCTGGCTCAAGCCCGACGTTATGGCTCAGTATAAGCTGATGCCGGGTGATGTCACCGCTGCCCTTGCAGAACAGAACATCGAAGCTGCTCCGGGTGCCTTCGGCGAACAGGGCAACCAGACATTCCAGTATACGATGAAATATCGCGGCCGACTCGTGCAGCCTGAAGAATTTGAAAACATCGTTGTCCGGGCCACCTCCAATGGAGAAGTGCTCCGTCTTGGCGATGTTGCCGAGATTGAGCTCGGCCGAGTCACCTATGGCTTTCACGGCCAATTCAACGGACGTCCGGGTGTCACAGCCATCGTGTTCCAGACCGCCGGCTCTAACGCCACGGCCATCATCAACGACTGCCTGAAGTTCGTCGACAACATGAAGAAAGATCTTCCGTCGGGAATCGGTGTTGCGATCCCGATGAACAACAATGACTTCCTTTATGCGTCGATCCACCACGTTCTGATGACTCTTCTCGAGGCATTCATCCTCGTGTTCCTCGTAACCTATCTCTTCCTTCAGGATTTCCGCTCGACAATTATCCCCGCTATTGCCATTCCGGTGGCACTTGTCGGTACATTCTTCTTCATGTATCTGATCGGATTCTCGGTCAACCTCATCACGCTGAGCGCACTGGTGCTCGCGATCGCGATTGTGGTCGATGATGCGATTGTGGTCGTCGAGGCTGTCCACGCCAAACTCGACGTCGGCTACACGAGCTCCCGAAAGGCCGCTATCGACGCCATGAGTGAAATCGGCGGCGCTATCATCTCGATCACTCTTGTGATGATGCTTGTGTTCATCCCGGTGTCGTTCATGCCCGGAACATCAGGTGTCTTCTATCGCCAGTTCGGTCTGACGATGGCCATAGCCATCGGCCTCTCGGCATTGAACGCCCTTACCCTATCGCCGGCACTATGCGCAGTTTTCCTTAAGCCTCATAACACCGACTCCACTCTTAAGAATCGCCTTAAGGATGCCTATTCGGCAGCCGGAAACGCCGTCGTCGAGAGCTATAAAAAGCGTGTAAGAATCTCATTCCCGCCCTTCGTAACCTTTATTCTCCTTATCGCGACTATTGTGGTTATGGTTATGGGGTGGTTCAGCTTCGAAAATATTACCGAAGGACTCGCAGCCTGCGCCATCGGAGCTCTGACTCTTGTCGGTCTTTTCCAGAAACGGTTCCACGTTGCTTTTGAGAAGCTTTATAACAAGACCCTGTCAGGTTATAAGAGCATAAGCCAGTGGTTCATGGGACGCCGCTATACGAGTATCGCCATCGTGGCTGCGGCTGTCGCCGTACTTGTGTGGCTCATGAATTCGACTCCGACAGCTCTTGTGCCTAACGAAGACACCGGCACTCTTTTCGCAATGGTCAATATGCCCCCGGGCACATCGCAGGAGCGCACAACAGAGACCCTGAATCAGGTCGACTCTCTTCTGGGCTCGGTTCCTGCCATCGAGAGCCGCACAATGATCAACGGCTACAGCTTCCTCGCCGGTCAGGGCGCTACCTACGGCACATTCATCATCAAGCTGAAACCGTGGGAACAGCGTTCGAAAGCCGAAAGCTCCGACGCAGTGCTCGCCCAGCTATACGGTTTGGTTGGACAGAACGTCAAGAATGGTAATGTCGTGATGTTCGCGCCGCCTATGATCTCCGGCTACTCTGTTACGAACGGTTTCGAAATCAAGATGCAAGACCGCACAGGCGGCAACATTAATGACTTCTTTGCCGTAGTTCAGGGATTCCTTGCGCAACTCAACGCACAGCCCGAAATCCAGATGGCCTACACCACGTTCAACCCGACATTCCCTCAGTATCAGGTCGACATCGACGCCGCAAAGTGTAAACAGGCCGGCCTGTCGCCTAAAGACATTCTGTCAACCCTGCAGGGTTATTATGGCGGTATGTATGTCAGCAACTTCAACCGTTTCGGCAAACTTTACCGAGTAATGATGCAAGCCAGTCCCGAAGCCCGAGTCAGCCCCGAGACCCTAAACTCCATCAAAGTACGCAACGGCTCCGAGATGGCATCAATATCGAACTTTGTGACACTGACCCGTGTATACGGGCCCGACCTGCTGAACCGCTTCAATATGTTCCAGTCGATTTCTGTAACAGGTAATCCCGCACAGGGATTCTCGTCAGGCGATGCACTGGCAGCCATCGAACGAGTCGCAGCCGAAACCCTCCCTCAGGGCTACAGCTATGAGTATTCGGGTATGACACGCGAGCAGGGCAACACCTCGAGCAATGCCACCGCTATCATCTTCGGACTCTGTCTGCTCTTCGTCTATCTTCTGCTGTCGGCCCAATATGAGAGCTACATACTTCCGTGGGCTGTTATTCTCTCGATTCCGTTCGGTCTCATGGGTTCCTTCATCTTCGCCAAGATCTTCGGTGTCGACAACAATATCTATCTCCAGATCGCGCTGATCATGCTTATCGGTCTGTTGGCCAAGAACGCGATTCTTATCGTTGAATTCGCTCTCGAGCGCCGTCGCACCGGCATGTCGATCATCAATGCCGCAATTCAAGGAGCCACAGCACGTCTGCGTCCTATTCTCATGACATCTCTGGCACTTATTATCGGACTTCTGCCTATGATGTTCGCATCGGGTGTAGGCGCTAACGGTAACCGTGCTCTCGGTGTAGGTTCAATCGGCGGCATGCTTATCGGTATGATCCTCCAGATTTTCATCGTGCCTGCGCTCTATGTGATCTGCCAGCAGATTCAGGAGAAATTCACCCCGATGACCTGGAAAGACACCAACAACGAAGGCATCGAAGCCGAAATCGAGCAGTACTCTCACTAATCTACTCACCATCATCACTGAAATGAAATCAAACAGAATAATCCTCATTGCAGCCGCCGGGCTGAGCATCGCGATGCTCGGCAGCTGTAACATATATAAGAAATACGAGCTTCCGACCGAAGACAGCGCTTTGGCCAAAGCTTACGGTGAAGCTCGCGAGCAGGGCGTTGACTCAGCCGCATTCGGCAATCTCGACTGGCGGACTGTTTTCACTGACCCTACCCTGCAGGATCTCATAAATCAAGCTCTGGAGAACAATGTAAACCTCCAGAATGCCAAACTCAACGTCGACATCGCCAATGCCCAGCTCAAAGGTGCGAAACTTGCCTATCTTCCCTCGGTAACAATCGCGCCCAACGGCAATATATCTAAAATGGGCGACTACGA
>HF985618.1:0-27985 GCA_000431215.1 Prevotella sp. CAG:1031 | reverse complement strand
AACTCCAAACGAGGAGCTAAGGAAGGTGTGCTCAAAAGTCAGGCTTACCAGCAGGCGGCGCGCAGCCAGATAATTGCTGCCGTAGCAAACTGCTACTATGCTATTGCCGCCCTTGAGAGTCAGCTAAGCCTTTCACGCGCCACGGCTGAAAACTGGCGACAGAGCGTCGGAGTCATGCGCGACCTGAAACTTGCCGGACGTGTCAATGAGGCTGCCGTAGTCCAGAGCGAAGCTCAGTATTATGGAATACTCGCCAACATTACCGATCTTGAAGCGTCTCTTACACGAACGAACAACACGATGTCGCTGCTTCTCAACGTAATGCCTCAGAGGTGGAACATCAATCCTGACGCAACGCTCTCAGCTCCGGCAGGTCTTACCGGCGAAATACCGATGAGACAGCTGGCAGCCCGTCCGGATGTTTATGCCGCCGAGCGCGATCTTGCCGTAGCATATTATTCGACAAATTCAGCCCGCGCAGCGTTTTATCCCGGTTTGAACATAACCGCAAGCGGCGGTTTTACAAACCTCGTGGGAGGTCTGGTTACAAATCCGGGCAAATGGTTTATCGATCTTGCAGGCTCTCTGGTCGCTCCGCTGTTTTCGAGAGGCGCTAACATTTCCCGTCTTGAAGCCGCTAAAGCCCAGCAAAAAATGGCTCTGAACAACTTTGAGTACACTCTCCTTTCGGCAGCCGGAGAAGTCAGCGACGCCATGATGGTTTACGAGAAAAGCGTCGAGAAAGAATCCCAGCTCAAACTTCAGACCGAAGCGCTGACCAAATCTGTCGATTACACCACCATTTTGCTCCGCGAAAGTGCCGGAACTTCGTACCTCGAAGTTCTTACCGCACAGACCTCGCTGCTTAGCTCTCAGATGGGAGAGATTTCCTGCCGTCAGCTGCAGGCTCAGGCTGTAATCAATCTGTATCAGGCGCTCGGCGGAGGCAGATAAAAATGTATAAATCAGAACAACTCCTTAAATCATCAATGCAATGATAAGTCCACTCGCTCATGTCGACCCCTCTGCCAAAATTGGCAAAGACGTCACAATCCATCCTTTTGCCTTTATCGATGCCAACGTCGAAATAGGCGACGGTTGCGAAATAATGCCCTACACGTCCATTATCAATGGAACTCGTATGGGCCGCAACAACAAAGTCTACCAAGGCTCAATTATCGGCGCCGACCCTCAGGATTTCCGGTGGAAAGGCGATCAGACTTATTGTTTCATCGGTGAGAACAACACAATTCGCGAACACGTGATCATCAACCGCGGCATCAAACCCGAAGGGGGAACACGTATTGGCAATGACTGCTTCATAATGGCCAAAAGCCATATCGGTCACGATAGTGAGCTGAAAGGCCGTTCGGTTATCGGAAACGGAGTCGCTATTGCCGGCGATGCTGTCATAGATGAGTGCACGATACTTTCGAGCGGCGTGATTGTTCATGAAAAAGCACATGTCGGCAAATGGGTGCTCGTTAAAGGCGGATGCCGCATAGGCTCAAATGTTCCGCCGTTCGCCATTTTCGCCCACAATCCTGTGGAATTTTTCGGCGTGAACGCCGTGGTAATGCGCAAACACGATTTCAGCGAAGACGACATTCAGAACGCTGCCAAGAGTTATCGCCACATTTACCAGACTCAGACATCGGTTTTCAACGCCATGAAGCGAATCGAGGCCGACATCGAACCCGGTATAATAAAAGATGAAATCATGAAATTCATTGATGATAACAACAGCCGTCTCGTAGCGATTCCGCGGGAATTGCAGGTCTGAGACACGGCTTTATTGATACTTCGGGAGCGCGTCGGATCCCGGCGCGCTCCCGTTGGCTTTATTCATTTGTAATGCATGATAACCGAATTATGTCATCGAAAATCACTACCTTTGCACTCCAATGCAAGATATATATGACCGGTCTTTGGAATAGATATCGAACAGAATATAACAACCTGTTGCGGTTGGGCTTACCCATTTTGGTGACTCAACTCGGAGTAATTATAGTCACATTTGCCGACACTATGATGGTAGGGGCATATGGAGTTGACGAGCTTGCCGCTGCAGCTTTCGTAAATTCGCTTTTCGTCATAGTAACAGTGATGCAAATCGGTTTTGCGGCCGGTCTGACTCCACTGATCGGAGCGCTGTATGGACGCGGTGACTCCCGACGGGCAGGCCTGACGGCACGCGCCGGAGTAGAGATAAATATTGCTGTATCGCTGGTGCTGACTGCACTGATGTGCGTCATCTACTTTTTTCTCGCCGATTTCGGACAGCCGGAGGAACTGCTTCCGATTGCCCGCTCCTATTACCTGATAATTATGGCCACCTTGTTACCGATGGCCGTTTTCAATTCTTTCCAACAGATTTCAAACGGAATCAATGACACCGCAACTCCAATGTGGATTATTCTCGGGGCTAATATCCTCAATATAATCGGGAATTACCTACTTATATTCGGAAAGTTCGGATTTCCGGAGATGGGGCTTGCAGGGGCCGGCATAAGCACACTCTTTGCAAGATTCGCCGGAGCAACAGCCATAGCGGTGTTGTTTTTCCGACGCAGACGCTATAAAGACTATGCCGAAGGATTCCGTAGCGACAAAGCCTGCGGCAACCTCCGTCGTCAGGTATGGACGACCTCTTACCCCGTAATGATACAGAGTGGCATCGAATGTTCAATGTGGAGTTTCGGCGCTGTTGTATGCGGATGGTTCAGCAAAATTCAACTCGCGGCCTATCAGGTTGTGAACACCATGTCGCAGTTAGGATTCATGACATTTATAAGTTTTGCAACCGCTACATCTATCCGGGTCTCGAACTTCATGGGAATCGGCGACATCTCCAATGCTAAACGGATAACAGCCGCAGGCCTTCACTTCAATCTCGTACTGGCAACGATAGCTTCGCTGATATTTCTTTTCGGAGGTAAATGGATAATCGGTTGCTTCACTCCCAGCACTGAAGTCATCGAATGTGCTCTGACTCTCATTATCCCTCTGGTTGTCTATCAATATATGGATGCCACGCAGCTAACCTACGTCAATGCTTTGCGCGGCACCTCGCGCGTCAAGCCGCTGCTTTGGATTTCGGTAATATGCTATGCCATTATCGGCATGCCGGTAATGTTATGGTTTGCCTGCGTAATAGAGCTTGAAAACGTTGGCGTTTACTACAGTTACAGCGTCAGTCTTGCTTTCGCCGCCACTATGGCAACAATCATATTCTATCGCACACTCAGGAAATCGGCTGCAAATAATGGTGATTCACTCCGAGTCTGATTCGACAGCCTCATTATCGCGACAAAAGAAATTGACAAGAAATTTCTCAAGTCGCAGCTTAAGATTCGCACGATCTTTGAACCCGTTAGCCATAAAGACAACAACATGTGTGGTGCGTCCGTCGTCATCAAGAAGATAACCCGCATAGCTCTGCACCTTGTTCATGCTTCCTGACTTCAATACGAGACGCCCCTCAAGCGGTGTGCCTTTTAGAAGTCGTTTGACAGTACCTTCGCAACCTGCGCGGGGAAAGAGACTGACATATGAACGACCGACCGACGACCTGGCCATCTGCTCAAGAAGAGTGCCAAGGAATCTCGGGGTCAGCCTGTTATTCCGCGACAGACCGCTGCCATCCTCGACAGTAATATTCTTAATGTTGAGCTCGAAGTCTTCCCATACACCTTTCTGCTCTTCGAGTGCGGCATCACGGCTCTCGGCCGGAGCCAATGCGCGCAACATTCCTTCGGCCATCAGATTGTCGGACCTGAACATAAGGCTACGCATTATATCGACAAATACAGGCGACGAATATGTGCCTATCTGACGTTCATAACCGTCGCGGGGCACTTCTTCACCTTTCACCTTAATTCCTGCTTTTTCCAACGCTTGCGTCAGAGATGAAATAAAAGTTGAATACGGAACAGGATTAGCCACTCTTCCGGATCCTTTTCCACGCAACTGCCGCTCTCCCCGGACTCTGCGCAATGGACTCCGGTCCTCGATGATTTTCAACGCCGGAGTCTTTCGGTTCGGCTCCCCTTTCGATATGTTTATCGTGTTACCATCGAAATTAATGGCAAAGAGTTCTGCTCCATAATAATAAGTGAGGTCGGAGTCTACCCATCCCGATGGCACGCCATTAGAGACCCACAAAGTGTTCTCATCGGCCCTGACAGAACCTTTGATTGATTCAATACCCGCCTTACGCAGCGCCTTGAGAACACTATCACATACAGCGACCGTTGAGCTCCAGCGCGCTGAGCCGAGAGTCGGATCACCGACGCCCCGTATTATGAGATCTCCCTGAAGTTCGCAGTCGATAACCGGTCCGGAAATAATAACCGGCGTTACAAAGCGTTCCAACGAATCGTGTAGAGACATTACCGAGGCCGTCGTTATGGCTTTCGTAACGCTTGCCGGAATATAAAGCTTATCGGAATTATGATCGACAACAACTCTGTCGGAAGTGAGATCATAGATATATAGCCCTGCATCGGCCGGCGGAAGCAATATCTCACGCGATTCTTCCGAAACAGCACAATTAGGTATCGCCAATAACAGGCAGACTGTAATCGTAAAACATATCCATTTCAAATACATGTAACAAAGATAGCAAACCTTGCTCAATTGTCCAAACCGGCTAAGAAGAAGCGGAGACGCCTCGAAGACGTCCCCGCTATAGATTTTGTTGGAATACTCAGATCAGAGATTCGGATTAACCTTGCTCCACTGATCAACAGGAGGCATAACGCCGAGTTCGATAACCTCGTCGCGCATTTTGCAGAGGTGCTCATAGCTCTTTTCGAGTTCAGCCTCTTCGGCAGGAGTTCCGGCGGGTTCTTTGTAGCTGATTCCGTTCTTATCGATAACAGTCTCCATTGCCATCATAATGTTCTGGAAATGGCTGTCGTTAACATACGTGCCTGCAGGCCAACGGAAAGGTTTGCCACCCATAGCGGCTGCTATCATCTCGATAGAGAGATAAGCGGGGCTCTGGAACGACGAACGTCCGCGAAGCTCGATAATACGCTTGCCGCCCTGAATAACTTTACCTTTCATTTCTTCCCAAGCAGCTTCAGGAAGAGCTTCAGTTCCGATAACTTCGGTCAGAGGCTTGCCATCGACTTTGGTTGTCGAGGCGAAAACTGCCATCTGTTCGCCATGTCCGCCATAGGTGCGCGAATTTTCAATCTTAGCAGCGGGCATCTTGAAGTACTTCACGAGCTCGTTCTGCAGACGGGTGCTGTCAAGAGCGGCCAGAGTGGCGACCTGACTCGGTTTGAGACCGGAATAAAGAAGGGTGATCAGACCGGTGATATCGGCCGGGTTGAAGATGACAACAACGAATTTTGCGTCGGGAGCGTAAGCTTTGACGTTCTTACCGAATTCCTCGGCAATCTGTGCATTTCCTTTAAGAAGGTCTTCGCGTGTCATGCCTGCTTTGCGGGCTGCGCCACCGCTGCTGACAATATATTTGGCGCCGGTAAGGGCTTCCTTGATGTCGTTGGTATAGGTCAGATTGAGGCCTTCAAAACCACACTGATAAAGTTCCTCAGCCACACCTTCCAGACCGGGAGCATAAGGATCATAAAGACAGATGTTAGGTGTCAGATGCATCATGATTGCAGTCTGAGCCATGTTGGAACCAATCATACCGGCTGCGCCGACGATTGTGAGTTTGTCATTGGTTAAAAAGTCCATAGTGTCAATATTATAAGGGTTATTTAGGTTAATTACTTGGTTACGCTGTCGCAAAGATAGCGCTTTTTAAATTATACACAACCTATAAACGCCTAAAAAACTAAGATGTCCGAATTTTTTCAGATAATTCTCAATTTTTAGGTTATGTTAGTCTTGAACAGACCTTACATGCGGTCGAGCGAGTCAAGCCACGCGGCCGCCGAAACATCTGAAGGCATTCGCCAGTCGCCTCGTGGAGAAAGACAGACACTTCCGATTTTCGGACCGTCGGGCAGACATGACCTCTTGAACTGCTGAGCGAAAAAGCGACGGAAAAACACCCTCATCCATTTCTTTATGACAGATGCCGGATATGTCTCAGGCGAAAAGGCATGGCCGGCCAAAAGGAAAATACGTTCAGGCGAGAATCCATATCGAAGAGTATAATATAAGAAGAAATCATGCAATTCATAAGGGCCTACGACATCTTCGGTTTTCTGTGCTATATCTCCGTTTTCGTCAGGCGGAAGCAATTCCGGACTTACCGGAGTAGACAGCACGTCGGCAAGCACTTTACCGACAGGCTCAGATGCCTTCGTAACGGCATACCATTCGACAAGGTATCTTACAAGAGTCTTGGGGACTCCCGAATTGACTCCATACATTGACATGTGGTCTCCGTTATATGTAGCCCAGCCCAGTGCAAGCTCGCTGAGATCACCCGTGCCTATAACTATTCCGCCGCAGGCATTCGCGATGTCCATCAGAAGATATGTTCGCTGCCGGGCCTGTGAGTTCTCATAAGTGACATCGTGAAGCGAAGGATCATGCCCGATGTCCTCGAAATGCTGTTTAACGGCTGGCACTATTGAAATCTCCCGATGGGATATGCCAAGATACTCCATGAGCTTAACAGCGTTGTCATGAGTGCGGTCAGTAGTTCCGAATCCTGGCATAGTGACACCGACAATACCTTTTCGGCCAAGTCCGAGACGATCGAATGCCTCGACTGTCACAAGAAGAGCCAAAGTGCTGTCAAGTCCGCCAGATATACCGACAACAGCTTGTCGGCATCCTATTGCATCAAGACGCCGTGAGAGTCCGAGCGATTGCATGTTGAAAATATCATTACAACGCTCGTCGCGGGCAGGCCCGTCGGGCACGAACGGTCGCGGATCAACCTCGCGGAACTTTAGATCGGTCACCTCATCAGAATCATCGGACAAAGGCAATCTGACGTTGCTCACCGAGCAACTGTCGGCCCAGGATGTCGTATGAACCCTGTCGCGACGGATAGCCTCCACATCAACATCCGTTATGGCTTCAACCCCGTTTATCGAAAAGCGTTCCGAAGTCTTTCTCATCGACCCACACTCGGCAATCATAGCCTTGCCGTCGAAAATAAGGTCGGTCGACGATTCGCCGAAACCTGCTCCGGCATATGCGTAGGCACAGAACAATGACCCGCTCTGCTGCTCAATCAACCGTTTCAGATAAGCGTATTTACCTATGAGATCATTGCTCGCCGATAGGTTCAGAATTATTTCGGCTCCCCTGAGCGCCATATCGGTTGAAGGAGGCCGAGGCACCCACAGATCCTCGCAGATCTCAATGCCGACAAGAGTCCCATGACTGTCGGTTACCTGACGCGAACCCATCGTAACGTCCACTCCTGCAAATCGCATCGGAACTGCTACGTCGGCAGGCAGTGTACTAAACCAGCGCCGCTCATAGAACTCGTTATAGTTGGGAAGAAAGCTCTTTGCCACAAGAGCTTTAAGACTGCCTCCGCCAATAAAGGCAGCACAGTTATAAACCGCACTGCCGGCCGGCACGGGTACTCCCACAGCAAAATCAATCCGAAGTTCTCTTGAAAACTCTACCAGTTCTTCAATTCCTCTCTCAGCGGCTGTCAAAAGCGGTTGCTGATGAAAAAGATCGGCACAAGTATATCCTGTCAGCGACAGTTCGGGAAACACGGCAATCTCGACTTCAAGACGTTCAAGCCCGACAAGCGTTTCTTTAATTCTGGAGATATTGAACCCTACATTGCCGACACTTACTTCGGGGGCTACGGCCGCAAGGCGAAGAAATCCCTGTCTCATAATAATCTAAAGTATTTCAGCCGCAAGTTCCGGATCGAACTTACGAATATAATCTTCAAAACCGGCAATATAGTTATCGGCAGCATCATCGCCACTGTCGCGGCGCAATTCATCTGCGTTCACACGAGTCTCGAGAAGAAAAAGACACGTCGAGGCAGAATCTGCGCAGTTATCAAAATACCGTTCGGCCCGGTCTCGTCCATTCACATAGTTGACATCAAGAGTGTCGGCATTACTATGGATAGATTCAGAAGTTCCCTTAGAGCCGCATGACACCATAACTGACAATGCGAGCGCAGAAAGGACAATAGCTGTAAATTTCATTTCTTGAGTGATTCAATTATTAGGTTCCCGATCTGATCCATGAGCCAGCGGGGTGTTGAAGTTGCGCCGCAGATTCCTATCGAATCTTTACCTTCGAGCCATGCAGGATCGACCTCTGATGCATTACTGATAAGATGAGTATCGGGATTCACCTGAAGGCAATGGCCAAAAAGAACCCGACCGTTGCTGCTCTTCGCCCCGCTCACAAACAGAATAACATCGTGGGCGGCCGCAAATTCGCGCAGATGCCCTACCCGATTGGCTACCTGACGACAGATTGTATCATAGAAATGGAACCGGCATCGCGGGTCACGTCGACGATTTATCTCGTCGATTATCTCACGGAAACCTTCAACCGATTTGGTTGTCTGGCTATATAGCTCTATATCACGATTGAAATCGATTGCACCGAGTCCCGACACGTCCTCGACCACGATCGCCGTCCCTTCGGTCTGTCCGACAAGCCCATTGACTTCGGCATGACCGTTTTTGCCGTATATGACAATCTGAGTTGTTCGCGGAGCCGTATCGAAAGTTTTTTTTATTCGCCGCTGAAGCTGGAGCACAACCGGACAAGTCGCGTCGACTATCTCGATATCGCGCTCGCGTGCTGTCTTATATGTCGAAGGTGGCTCACCGTGGGCCCGCAGAAGTACCTTACAATGACTCATTCGGCTTAGGTCATCATGGGTTATGGTATCGAGCCCTTTCTGACGCAAACGCTCAACTTCATCGCTGTTATGGACAATGTCTCCGAGGCAAGCGAGCTGACCGGAACGAGCAAGCTCTTCTTCGGCCTTTCGAATAGCGCTGACCACACCGTGACAGAAACCGCTGCCGGCATCGATTTCGACAACGGGACTGCTCATGCGGTTGCGTCGTTGAAAAGTTTCAGCACGAGAGCGTCCTGCTCATCAGGGGTCATTTCGGAATTATCGATACGAATTGCGTCGGAAGCACACCTAAGAGGGCTTTCTTTTCGAGTTGTATCTATATGGTCTCGGTTGACAATATTTGCAAGAACATCTTCATAAGTGGCTTGCTGTCCCTTACTCTGAAGTTCAAGCATACGGCGACGGGCACGCGTCTCGGGAGAGGCCTCGACGAACAGTTTCAGTTCGGCATCCGGGAAAACAGTCGTACCTATATCGCGACCGTCCATTACAATTCCGCGCCGGCGCCCGAAATCCTGCTGCATTGCCGTCAAAGCCTTTCGAACCTCTGGGACAGCTGATACAGGCGAAACATTGTTGCTGACAGCAAGCGTGCGTATCTCATCCTCGACGTCCTCGCCATTGAGAAGAGTCGACTGACGTCCTCCGGGTTCCGGACGGAAGTCTATCACGATAGAAGGAAGCGCATCAATCAAAGCTGCAGTGTCAAGATCTCCATTATCTGCTATCATACCATGTCGCATAGCATATAGTGTGACAGCGCGATACATCGCGCCTGAGTCTATATAACGATACCCCACAACTGATGCCAGACGGCGCGCCATTGTGCTTTTTCCGCTCGATGAGAAGCCATCGACAGCGACTATTATAGCTTTATCTAAGGAAGTCATTGATTGATGTTGACAGGTTGAACATAAAGGTTGATGCTCCGGAATGGGGCTGAGCGAATGCAATGCCGATACCGAACATTTTGACTTTCAGCGACGCTCCTATCGTAAAACCGCTCAGAAAGCTGCGCTGGTAAGCCGACATATCGGTACGCGTTTTATAGTTGTAGCCCAATGTAATGCTTAGATTTGAACTGGGCACAAAGTCTACGCCAAAAATGAGATGGCGAAACAGGTTAGAGGCGAATGTCTTCTTAAGTTCAGGATCTTGTGTGCCGTCACCAGCCTCATAGTAAGGCAGATTCCATTTGGTAAGATTCCATGCCGTAATCGAAAAACGAACCGGCAGCGAGCCGAACGACTGGGTCCAGCCAAGCCTGACATCTATAGGAAGCCGGTCGTATGAATCTGTAAACCGCTTCACCTGACCGCCAAGGTTTGCAACAACGAATGAAAAACTGAGATCTTTGTCGGGATTATAATAGTTCACGGCAAGATCTGTCGCAATCGCGAACGCTGAATATTCGTCATAGGCACTGTATAGGAACTTAAGTGCCGCGCCTCCGCGCCAATATCCTCCGATGTCATGGGCATAATAACCGGAAAATGCCACATCTTTGGGTGAGAAATTACCCGTAAGATTGCCTTCGGCATCAGCCCCCCGGATAGAGCCATAACCGAAATACTGTATTCCGACGGCATAGGCACTGCGGTCATTTATGCCATTGGCGAACTTGGCTCCGGCAAAATTGCTCTTGCCTATGTAATACATGTAGTTCAGGCCTATCGACTTCTCCATCTCAGGCCCCAGAAGAGCCGGATTCATGTCGATATTGTTGACGTCGTCGTTTACGGTAGATATATTCAGACCGCCGAGTCCGTATGATGTCACTGACGACGGCACATTCAGAAAGTTATAGGCCGGAGAGCTGTCGCCGGCAGCCGCTGTTCCTGCAGAAAGGACAACGACTGCCGTCGATAAAGCGATATGAGATATAAGCTTCATATTCTTCTAAACGCATCTCCGGGCCATGTTATTGCCCGACGGCTCTGTTAGAAAAGGCTCCAGCTCACAGTTAGGCCGGCCATAACGATCGATACCATACTCATAAGTTTGATGAGAATGTTCAGACTCGGACCGGATGTATCTTTGAAGGGGTCTCCGACAGTGTCTCCGACAACTGTGGCTTTATGAACCTCGCTGCCTTTGCCGCCGAAATGGCCTTCCTCGATATACTTCTTGGCATTATCCCACGCTCCACCTGAATTTGCCATGAATATTGCAAGAACAAAGCCGGCGGAAAGGCCACCGACGAGAAGTCCGAGAACTCCGGGCACACCGAAAACAAGTCCGGTCAGAATAGGAGCGATTATTGCGAGAACACTCGGGAACACCATCTCTCGCTGTGCCCCGCGTGTGCTGATAGCGACGCAACGGGCGTAGTCGGGCTCTGCCTTACCTGCGAGAATACCCTTGATTTCACGGAACTGACGGCGGACTTCATCAACCATCGAAGAGGCTGCGCGCCCGACAGCGTTCATTGTCAGACCACAGAAAAGGAATGCCATCATTGCGCCGATAAACATTCCGGCAAGAACTTTCGGACTCATCAGGTTTACTTCGTAATATGTCATGAAGTCGGTGAATGAGGCATCATGAACCGGCACAGCTTTGTCACCTATCTGAATCATTGTCTCGCCGAGACGCGACAGTCCGATACGAATTTCCTCTATATAAGATGCAAGGAGGGCAAGACCGGTAAGAGCGGCCGAACCTATTGCGAAGCCTTTGCCTGTCGCAGCCGTGGTGTTACCGAGCGAGTCGAGAGCATCTGTGCGGCGGCGCACTTCTTCACCCAGACCACTCATTTCGGCATTTCCACCGGCATTGTCGGCAATGGGGCCATAAGCATCAGTGGCAAGGGTTATGCCGAGAGTCGAAAGCATTCCGACAGCAGCAATGCCGATTCCATAAAGACCCATCGACACATTAGTGAAATCAAAGCCCGAAGCGAACCAATAACTGAGAATTATACCGGCAACGACGGCAATAACCGGAACCGCTGTCGAGATCATACCCAGGCCGACACCGGATATTATAACAGTAGCCGGACCAGTCGTTCCGCTCTCGGCAAGCTTCTTAGTCGGCTTATAAGATTGTGACGTATAATATTCTGTGCTTCGGCCAATTACAATTCCGACAACCAGACCAACGACTACTGAACATCCGATCAATGCCCAGTTTGTCAGCTGAAGAGCCCAAAGAATAGCGAAGGTGGCTCCGACAATCAGCAGAGAACTGAGGTTGGTTCCGAGCGAAAGCGAACCCAAAAGAGTCTTCATAGTAGCATCCTCACGGGTGCGGACAGCAAAAATACCGATTATCGACAGAATTATACCGACAGCCGCAATAAGCATAGGCGCAATGACAGCTTTCATCTGCATATCGGCATCTCCTGTCAGCATGAACGCAGCAGCGCCAAGAGCCGAAGTCGCGAGAATAGAACCGCAATAGCTCTCATAAAGGTCGGCACCCATTCCGGCGACATCACCTACGTTATCGCCCACATTATCAGCGATTGTAGCAGGGTTGCGCGGATCATCCTCCGGAATTCCGGCCTCAACCTTGCCGACGAGATCGGCGCCGACATCGGCTGCTTTAGTATATATACCGCCGCCTACACGAGCGAAAAGTGCCTGAGTCGAAGCTCCCATTCCAAATGTAAGCATGGTGGTGGTAATCATACACATTTTTTGAAGAGGATCGGGATAGTCGACAAAAATCTGGAGAAGGACATACCAGAATGAAATATCGAGAAGACCGAGTCCAACCACGACAAGGCCCATTACGGCACCTGAGCGGAAAGCCACACGAAGGCCGCGGTTAAGCGATGTCCGGGCAGCATTGGCCGTGCGGGCCGATGCGTAGGTGGCAGTTTTCATACCAAGAAAACCGGATAATCCCGAGAAAAAGCCACCGGTCAGAAAGGCAACAGGAACCCATGCGTTCTGAAGCTGGAAACCGTATGCCATTACAGCAAACACTGCGGCAAGGCAGATAAACACTATGCCAACAATCTTATATTGCTGACGAAGATACGACATCGCACCTTTGCGCACGTGACCTGCGATTTTTTGCATGACAGGAGTGCCTTCGCTCTCCTTTTTCATGCTCACATAGAACACACGCGCAAAGACCAGAGCCACAATTGATGCGGCCGGAACAATCCAAAACAATGGGTCTTGCATGACTATAATTAGATTTACGGTTGAAAAAAAATTTCCACAAAATTACTAAATTTTTTTGAAACAGGAGCTATGATTTCCGAAATTATAGCTACCTTTGCGACCGCAAATATGATTGCACCCGTAGTTCAATGGATAGAATAATGGATTCCGGTTCCATCGATTAGGGTTCGACTCCCTACGGGTGTACTAAAGAGGCGCATCTCAATTGAAATGCGCCACTTTTTTATATATGTATGTCACTATTTTCCTGTATATACACAACGAATCTGCCCGATTGGCAAAGCTCCGACAACCATAAGCGGAATACCGCGTCCGTCACATGATATCCAGGCATCAATATCGTCGCTACTTTTCTTTGCTCCATCGGTCGTAAAATTAAATCGGATGTGATAGGCTTCAACTTTGCGCTTGTCAGACATCGTTATCTTCTCAAGACCCACAGGCTTGATTGTCACACGCTCTTTAGCTTTGCCTGAGAATAGAGTGGTAACGACTACCTTCCCTTTCGGAATCGACGAAAAATCAATAGTGCGGAGATAATAGAAAACCGTCAGCAGATCATAAGCGGCCCCTGTTGTTGAATGTGTTACCGACGATGTAGTCCGCTTCCCTTTCTTTTCGCGGGTTCGTTTAACAGTACCGGTAGTCGACGCCCCATTATAGCTATACGTAAGCTCATCGAGCGCAAATTTGCCGTCTTCATGAGCAATACGTTTATATGACTGCGGTTTAAATCCGTTTTTGGCAATCTTGGCTATCAGAGTGTCTCGGACTCGATAAATGCGGTCGGCCCATGGCTTGCTTTTGGCTGTAAGCCGTATATCGTAGACATTTCCACGGTTATGAAGCGTGAGTGTTGCCGTACCGGCGGTCTTATGAATAAGCCCCCACTTATAACTGACATTATAATTAAGGCTCTCATCGCTGAACGAGTGAGCGGCCGAAGCATTCATTCCGATTGCCAGAAAAGCTAAGACAACAATAAGTTGAAAAGAATATTTCATATCAGAGATCGATTATTTTCGAGTAAACTTTAAGAATATTATCTGCCATGGCAGAGTTATCGAAGAGGCGTGCATGTTTTTGACCCCGGGCAATAATATCGGCACGGTCGACCGAACCATCAGTCAGAGCCGTAAGAGCCTGTATCATCGCCCGGACATCATTAGGATCGACGTAAAGAGTAGCATAACCGCCAGCTTCCTCCAGACACGATCCATTGGCAGCCACAACCGGCACCCCAACCGAAAGAGCCTCAAGGACTGGAATCCCGAAACCCTCGTAACGGCTCGGATATGCTGCGACTTCGGCTCCGGCAACAACGGCCGGCAAATCGACAAAAGGAAGATTCTGGAGAAAGGTTACCCTGTCATTGAGTCGCAGTCTGTTTATCAACTCTTTGATATGCGACATATAACCATAGTGATCCCGACCGACAGCCACAAGATGCAGTTCTGAATCAAGCGCAGCAAGCGCTTTGACTGTCAACTCAAGATTCTTGCGTCGCTCGACTGTCCCGACCTGAATTATATAGCGTCGGGGCAGATTATAACGGCGACGACAATTCTCAATAATGTCAGCCGGAATATGACGACGGAATGATTCGTCGCACCCCTGATAGACAACATCAATCTTTTCAGGATCGATATTGTAGAATTCAACTATGTCATCGCGGGTTCGGCGACTGACGGCTATAATGCGGGTAGCATTCTCGCATGCACGTCGGTATTTGAAATCATAGAGACGCCGGTCAATAGCTTTATAACAATAAGGCAGCCGGCGATATATCAGATCATGAATAGTAACGACCGACGGCACTCCGCTATTGACAATATTAAGAGGCAGTTCATTGCTGAGGCCATGATAGAGCGCCGGACGTCCGGCAGAAAGCTGCCGGGTCATGCCGAAGGAACGCCAGAAGGCCTTCCCGAACATCATACTGTCGGGAAGAACAGTCTCTACATTTGACATGTTCAGCAGACTCGAGGCGCGTTCAACAGCCGTGGATGTAGGCGTGAACAGCTGCATTCTTACCTCAGGCAATGCGGCAGCAAGTTGCTCGACAACGAGCCGCGAATAGTTGCCCAATCCGGTAAGATTCCGAAATAT
Source organism: Prevotella sp. CAG:1031 (assembly GCA_000431215.1). Taxonomy (GTDB): domain Bacteria; phylum Bacteroidota; class Bacteroidia; order Bacteroidales; family Muribaculaceae; genus CAG-1031. Next base: position 12,946 of record HF985618.1, on the reverse strand, counting down.
GCGCTTCGCATCAAAAGCAAATACCTTGTCACTCATCATAGTCAACAACGCCCTGAGGCCATTATGAGTTCTACATAGTTATCCGAAAGTCCGGCATACCTGACATAGTTCCGGGCAAAAAGACGTCTGGCAGAATGATCTTCGAAAAGTGCTCCGCAGGTGCGGGCAAGCTCTTTCCTGTCATATACTCCGAAACGCATTCGATTCGTGTCGACCAAGCTGAAATGATAACTGCCGCCGGGCTCAGTCCTGACAAGAACATTTCCGGGAGAAAGGTCTTTCATTTTCACGCCTTTCGCATGAAAACCGGCCACAAAACGTGCCAAAGCATCTGCAAGCGTCTCGAAATCAGGACGCGAGGCGGCAAAACGTATTTCTTCCCACCCGTTGAGCTGCTCGCTGACAAAATATGATTCATGAAGGAAACCAACATTATCGAAACATTCAACATAGGCAAACGGCCGCGGAGTCGAAACTCCCATCGAAAGCATCTTCAATCCGAACTCGAAAGCACGACGGGCTTTGCCTCGACGTATCCATCCATAAGCAAATCTGTTTATTGCTATTGGAATCCTGAATGCCTTGACATTCACCTCGATACCGCTTTCCAAAGCTGTTGCCACAACTTTGTTGCGACCTTTGTAAAGCGAGCGGCTGTTTGCCGGCAATCCGTTGGTTATAAGCTCTTTGGCAAGGTCTTTTATCCCTACAGGAGCGTCATTACTAATGATAATACGATTTCTCATGTCATGGCAAAGTTAGCAACTATAGTCGGTTTTTCGCCATAATTCGCTATCTTTGTCGACTAAATAGGTCAAAAAGGCCAACTATACTTATATTTCGAATTATGGCAAACCTAAAAACAGGCGATATTGTCAGATATCTCAACTCAACAGGTGGCGGACGCGTTGTGCGAATCGACGGGAATTTAGCTTATGTCGACGAGGACGGCTTCGAGACCCCGGTGCAGGTACGTGAATGCGTTGTTGTGGCCCATGCCGGACAGCAACCCTCAAAAACTACATTCACTGTTCCAAAAGCCTCAACTGTTCCTTCCTCCACAGTTCAGGAACCTACAGTTGCGGCACCGGCAGCTCCGACGCTCCCAACTCCGGCCGAGGAGGAAGAAATTGAAGTTGCCGGAAACGAAAAGATAAATCTAACTGTAGCATTCGAACCGGTGAACATTCTCGAATTGTCGACAACGACATTCGACGCTTTTCTCGTCAACGACTCAAATTACTATGTTGACTATTCACTGTGCTTCAAGCCGAAAGAGAGTGAAGAATGGACACTGTTTGCCGCCGGTACCGTCGAGCCAAACATCCAGATTCTGCTTGGCAACGTTGACCGTTCGACATTTCCAAAGTTCGACTCCCTTATGTTACAGGCTATAGCCTACAAACGGTCGAAATCGTTTGTCATGAAACCGGCGATGACATCCCGTGCTCAGCTCGATACTACTAAATTCTGCAAGCTTCATTGCTTTACCCAGTCTACATATTTCGACACTCGGGTTCTCAGCATAGACTTCGTCAGCGACGACGAGACTCTCCGCCGCAACAAGCCTGTCGATGCCAAAGGACTTGAAGAAAAAATGATGCAGCAGAAGAAGCGCGTCGACCGCCGGCCGGTTCGCCGTCGCGACTTACGTCCGCAATACACAACCGACTCATCCGGAGCTCTCGTTGTTGATCTTCATATTGAGAACCTTATTGACAATACCAACGGAATGAGTCCGGCCGACATTCTCAACCGTCAGGTCGATGAATTCTGCCATGTCATGGACGCAAATCTGAAAAATAAAGGCACACGCATTGTCTTCATCCACGGCAAGGGAGAAGGCGTACTGCGGGCCGCTCTGATGAAAGAGCTCAACCATCGTTATCGCGGTCACGATGTATGCGACGCCTCCTTCCGGGAATATGGCTATGGAGCGACACAAGTGACAATCTGATGATAATCTGGTTCTCTGGAAACGGAAACTCCGAATGGGTCGCCCGCCATATTGCTGACCGCCTCGGAGAAGCAACGTGCCGAATTGACCGCGCTTTTTACGACCGACCCCATTTAGAGGCCGGAGAGCGCTTCATCTGGGTATTCCCCGTCCATTCGTGGGGAGTACCGATGACAGTTCGAACAGTTATCAGGAGGATTAACGATGTCGGAGGCAAACATTTTATGGTATGCACTATGGGCGATGATTGCGGCGAAACAGCCGAAATGTTCCGTCACGACATCCTTAGCCGCGGGTGGCAGCTCGGTGGTGCATGGAGCGTCATAATGCCGAACACCTACGTATGCTTCCCATTTTTCGATGTCGACAGTCAAGCAGTTGAGCATGCTAAAATCAATGCCGCCGAACCTCGCGTAGATGCTATAGCCGATGCCATTGCATCAGGCAATGAAGCAGTCGACGTAAAGCGCGGCTCTTTTCCACGAATTAAAACCCGGCTCATATATCCGGGTTTTACCAAAAACATAAACCCGAACAGCTTCCACGCCAATGACAAATGCATCGGATGTGGTCGCTGTGTCAGACGATGTCCGATGGAAAACATCACGCTCGTCAGCGCTCGTCCGGTGTGGGGAGAGCTTTGTGCCCTATGTCTGGGATGCTACAATGGTTGTCCGTCACACGCCATCGAATACGGCCGCTTCACGCACAAAAAAGGACAATACCGCGGCCCATTCTGAACTTCAATTCATTGCGGCGAGTTCGCGATCGAACACCTCGAACCGTGAGTTCTTGCTCTTGAATTCAGGGACAGTAACTTTCATCATGCGAACCATATCGTCGACATCGACTTTCGCTGCAAGAGCCGAGAGTGCTTCCACAGCGCGACGAGCGTCATCGTAAGAATATTCTCGCACTCGTGCGATTCGTATCCGGCTATGCTCTGTCGGAAGTGTGTTCTCGGCCGAACTCAATACTTCCTCATATAACTTTTCGCCGGGACGCAGTCCTGTGTATTCAATCTTGATATCTACATCGGGAGTCAGGCCGGCAAGTTCTATCATACGACGCGCCAGATTTGCAATCTTCATTGAACGACCCATATCGAAGACAAATATCTGGGTTCCCGTTGACATGACCGCAGCTTCCATAACAAGACGGCAAGCTTCAGGTATAGTCATAAAGAAACGGGTTATATCAGGATGAGTAACCGTGACCGGCCCACCCTTGACAATCTGTTCGCGGAATCGCGGTATGACAGATCCATTGCTTCCCAATACATTTCCAAAACGAGTCGTGACGAAACGAGTCCGACCCTCAAGCTCACCCTTTTCAAGTGCAATTCCAAGAGATTGGACATAAATTTCAGCCAGACGCTTGGTACAGCCCATGATATTCGTCGGATTGACAGCCTTATCGGTCGATATCATAACCATTTTCTCGACATTGTGGCGGAGACACTCGTCGGCTACATTCCGCGAACCGTTGACATTGACAAAAACAGCCTCACAGGGATTTTCCTCCATAAGAGGTACATGCTTATACGCGGCTGCATGAAACACAACCTGTGGTTGGTATTTATCAAATGTCCACTTCACTCTGTCGAGCTGACGGACATCCCCTATAATCGGCACAAAGTCAAGATCAGGGAACCGCTCTTCAAGTTCAAGACGTATGTTATGGGTAGGAGTCTCTGCATTGTCAAATAAGACAAGACGTTTAAGTCCGAATGCTGATAGCTGACGACAGAGTTCCGACCCTATGGAACCTGCAGCCCCGGTAACCAAAACGGTCTTGCCGGCAAAATCATTCTTGACCTCATCGACACCAATCTCAATCTCTGAGCGACCGAGAAGATCCTCAATCTTTATTTCGCGCACCTGATTGCGCATAAAACGGCCTCCGACAACTTCGTCAATACTCGGAGCCATCATCAATTTGGTGCCGCGTTTGAGACATTCGTTGAAAAGCTCACGATCCTGCTCGGAACGGGCTTCTTCTTCTTTTGCGAAAAGAATAGCCTGAACCATTCGGCCAAGATTAATACGGTGTAAGTCGTCAGGCGAATCAAAATAATAGACTTTAAGACCTCCGATCAACTGTTTTTGGTTAGCCTGTCCGCGGGCGATAAATCCTATAACATTATAATGTGGGGATGTCGCCAGACGTTTAATCATTGCAACCGATTTATTTCCGGTTCCATAGATGAGTGTGCGGATTCGATGGTCATCACCCCACATATGGCGCCGCAACTGATTGTAAATCAGAATCATGACCACGCGTGCGCCTATAACTTCAACGAAAGTCAGAAGCGTGTCGACGAAAAACAGCAGCACAATGGTCTGGGGCGGTAATACACGAAGATTCTCAAGCCATGGAATAGTAATAAACAAAAGGCCCAGGCAAAGTTCCTTAATAAAGACGGCCCCAAAAAGCGATCCGACCTCGCGGAGCGAAGCATGACGGATGATAGCCAGATATGTCCGGCAGAAATAGAAACTGATCGTCGATGCCACGACAGCGCCCGTGACCCATGTAAGCGGTAAGGATGTTGACGAAAACAGATCTTTGTTCCAGATTGAAATAAGTCCCAATGACAAAATCGACCCCATGGTAGCCAGCAGAATATCCATCATTAAAATGGCCCATTTGCTAAGATATCTGTCAAATAACCGATGGAGAGTCGGTGAAGTATGGAAATGTATCATTATATGGTATTTTCAATTTCAGGCAAGATGTCGATTAATGCCGGAGCGGCCTCTACTGCCGCTGTTATACATGATGGCATGAGCCATTCGCTCGGCGCTGACGAACAGGAGGTCATTAACAACAGGTAAAGCTTCGCGCACAGGAACTCCTTTGCGCATCACGATGCGAGTGCGCAAAGGCGTGAAAACCTCAAACCCCATTCCGGGAAGAGTCTTCCATGCCGGACTTAATGCATTAGGACGCTTGAGATCGCGCATAACAAACCATGTCGGTGTATTCTCTACTACTCCCATTTAAATCAGACGGAACTATTATCTGGTGCAAAGATAGCTAAAAAAAGCTAAAGCCAAAATGCTGCAATCCCGGCATAACTGAAAGACTGACACGAAAAGCACTATCGCACAGACCAATTTCGCCTTGACATCAAGTATAATTAGGCGATTGTTTGATTTTTTTGTTATCTTTGCCAAAATTTTCTATTACCACTTAACGCAACTTAAGCACAACCATGAGTAAACCTTATGTAATCGGCATCGACATGGGCGGCACAAACACCGTCTTCGGAATAGTCGACGCACGTGGCGTTGTTATCGCCAGCAGTTCCATCAAAACAGCAAAACATAATAATATCACCGATTATATCGATGAGCTCCACACCGAGATCATGCGGCTTATCGAGGCCAACGACGCTGTGGGCAAGGTAACCGGCATAGGCGTAGGAGCCCCCAACGCCAACTATTTCACCGGCACCATCGAAGACGGCGTCAATCTGCCATGGCCCACCCCCATACCTCTGGGACAGCTTCTTATGGACAAGTTCGGCGTACCGGTAGCCATTACAAACGACGCCAATGCAGCCGCCATCGGCGAGATGACCTACGGGGCTGCCCGGGGTATGCGTGACTTCATCATGATCACACTCGGCACCGGCGTAGGCTCGGGCATCGTCATCAACGGCCAGCTTGTCTACGGCCACGACGGATTCGCCGGCGAACTCGGCCACATGATTATCAAGCGTAACAACGGACGCATGTGTGGCTGCGGCCGCACCGGCTGCCTCGAAGCCTATTGCTCGGCCACCGGCGTTGCCCGCACCGCCCGCGAGTTCCTTGAAATACGCAAAGAGCCCTCACTGCTACGCAACATTCCTATCGAAGACATTACAAGCAAAGATGTTTACGACGCAGCAGTCGCAGGCGATCAGATCGCCAAGGACATCTTCGCCTATACCGGCAAACTTCTCGGCGAAGCAATGGCCGATATGGTCGTATTTTCATCGCCCAGCGCCTTCGTCCTCTTCGGTGGCCTTTCAAAGAGCGGCGATCTGTTGATGCGCCCCGTCAAAGAAAACCTCGAAAAGAATCTGCTGAAGGTGTTCAAAGGAAAGGTCAACGTTCTTCTTTCAGAGCTCAAGGAAGCCGATGCCGCCGTTCTCGGCGCCAGCGCTCTCGGCTGGGAAGCCAAGCAGCCTGTAAATCCCCCTGCCGCTCAGGCTCCCGCCATGGCAACTCCGACAATTGCTACTCCGGCCGCTCCTGCTCAGGGAACACCGATAGCCTGAAGTCACCGTCAACCATTTGCAAGCCTCGCTTCTGCGGGGCTTGCCGCATTTATATACATCCTTTAACTCCTGAGATTCATTTTATATCCGCGATTCCACAGATTTTTTGTATCTTTGCGAAAATTTTTTAACACCATCGTTATCCCTAAAATGAAATTCAAGGAATATGCCTCTCTTGACCTCAGTCAGGTCAACAAAGAGGAACTCGAAGGCTGGAATAAGACAAAATTATTCGAACGGGTTCTTGCCACCCGCAAGGGGGCGCCATCGTTTGTTTTCTACGAAGGACCTCCATCGGCTAACGGCATGCCCGGAATCCACCATGTTTTAGCCCGCACCATCAAAGACACTTTCTGTCGCTACAAGACGATGAAGGGTTACGAGGTCAACCGCAAAGCGGGTTGGGACACCCACGGACTGCCCGTCGAACTCGGTGTCGAGAAAACTTTAGGGATAACAAAAGAAGATATCGGAAAGAAAATCAGTGTCGACGACTACAACGCCGCCTGCCGTCGCGAAGTAATGAAGTTTACCCGCGAATGGGAAACTCTGACAAACCGCATGGGCTATTGGGTCGACATGAACGATCCATACATAACCTATGACAACCGCTACATAGAAACTGTGTGGTGGCTGCTCGGGCAGCTGTATAAGAAAGGCTTGCTTTACAAGGGTTATACCATCCAGCCCTACAGCCCCGCAGCAGGTACCGGCCTCAGCAGCCACGAGCTGAATCAGCCCGGATGCTATCGCGATGTTAAAGACACTACCTGCATTGCCGAATTCCGCATCATTGACGTGCCCGACAGCATGAAAGGCTGGGGCGACGCCTACTTCCTTGCATGGACAACAACACCGTGGACTCTCCCGAGCAACACAGCCCTTGCAGTCGGCCCTTCGATCGACTACTCTATTGTCCGCACGTTCAATCCCTATAGCGGTAATCCTATCACTGTGACAGTTGCCACCGCTCTTCTTGGCAGTGTTTTAAATCCAAAAGGAGAAAACGGCGATCTTGATACCTATAAAAAAGGTGACAAAATTATCCCCTGGAAAGTAATCGGCGAAGCCAAAGGCTCTGACCTTGTCGGAATCCACTACGAACAGCTCATTCCGTGGGTGAATCCCGGCGAAGGAGCATTCCGGGTTATTCCCGGAGCATATGTTACGACTGCCGACGGCACCGGCATTGTGCATATTGCCGGCACTTTCGGCGCCGATGACCTTTTCGTCTCGAAACAGGCCGGTGTTCCCCCACTCCATCTCATCGACCGCGAAGGACGCCTGCGCCCGATGGTTGACCTGACGGGCCGTTTCTACAGAATCGAAGATCTCGACCCGGAATTTGTCAAAACAAATGTCAACGTTGAGCTTTACTCTCTCTGGCAGGGCAAACCTGTGAAAAACGCCTACGACGACAATCTGGCTCCCGACGCCGAAACTCTCGACGTTGAAATCTGCATGATGCTCAAGCAGGAAGATAAAGTGTTCAAAATTGAGAAACACACTCACAACTATCCCCACTGCTGGCGCACCGACAAGCCTGTTCTTTATTATCCTCTAGACAGCTGGTTTATCCGCACAACGGCGGTTCGCGAGCGACTGATGGAACTTAACGACCAGATCAAGTGGAAACCGGCGGCCACAGGTACCGGACGTTTCGGGAAATGGCTCGAAAACATCCAGGACTGGAACCTCTCGCGCTCACGCTACTGGGGGACACCGCTTCCTATCTGGCGCACGGAAGATAACACTGAAGAGCGTTGCATATCTTCTGTCGAAGAACTTTATAATGCCATCGACAACGCAGTCAAAGCCGGCGTCATGGCTACTAATCCGCTACGCGACAAAGGCTTCGAGCCGGGCGTTTATACAGCCGAAAACTACGACAAGATCGACCTCCATCGTCCCTATGTCGACGACATCGTGCTTGTGAGCCCTTCCGGAAAACCCATGCTCCGCGAACTCGACCTCATTGACGTCTGGTTCGACTCCGGAGCCATGCCATACGCTCAGCAACACTATCCCTTCGAGAACAAGGAAGGCGTCGAGAGCGGTCGTCTTTTCCCAGCCGACTTCATTGCCGAAGGTGTAGACCAGACACGCGGATGGTTCTTCACCCTGCATGCCATAGCCGGCATGATTTTTGACTCAAATGCCTATAAGGCTGTCGTCTCAAACGGCCTCGTGCTCGATAAAGACGGCAATAAGATGTCGAAACGCAAAGGGAATGCCGTCGACCCGTTCGGAGCTATCGAAAAACATGGCAGTGACCCTCTACGCTGGTATATGATTTCGAACACATCGCCATGGGAAAATCTCAAATATGACGACAAAGGCGTTATAGAAACCGCCCGCAAGTTCTTTGCCACCCTCTACAACACCTATAGCTTCTTTGCCCTATATGCCAATGTCGACGGATTCACTCCCGACGCAAAAGAGGTTCCACTGAATGAGCGCCCAGAAATCGACCGCTGGATAATCTCACTGCTCAACAGCCTCGTGGCTGAAGTCGACGCCGATCTCGCCGATTACGAACCCACCCGTGCCGCGCGCGCTATCAGCGATTTCGTCATCGACAATCTGTCGAACTGGTATGTACGTCTCAACCGCAAACGTTTCTGGGGCGGAGAAATGAACGCCGACAAGCTGGCTGCCTATCAGACTCTTTATCAGTGCCTGCTGACTGTCAGCAAACTGATGGCTCCGATAGCACCTTTCTTTGCCGACCGCCTGTGGCGCGATCTGACCGGCGCCGACGCTTCGGTTGAAAGTGTCCATCTCGAACTCTTCCCCGAGGTCAGCCAAGCGGCTATCGACAAAGACCTTGAGAAACGTATGTCGCTGGCGCAGACCATCACGTCTATGGCGCTCGCGCTGCGCCGCAAGGTGAATCTTAAAGTTCGTCAGCCCCTTCAGGCCATTATGATTCCCGTGGCAGACGATTCGATGAGAGCTGCGCTCGAAGCGATAAGTCCGTTAGTTAAAAACGAGATAAACGTCAAGGAAGTCAAGCTTGTTGCCGGCGACGACAGCGCGTTTGTCAAGCGTGTCAAACCCTACTTCAAGAAGCTCGGGCCAAAACACGGTAAAGCAATGAAGGCTGTGGCCGCTGCAATCCAGGCCCTCGATCAGACTGCCATACGCAATTTCGAGGCAGACGGATTCATCGATCTTGACATCAACGGAGAGAACCACCGCGTGGAGGCTTCTGACGTCGACATATTCTCGGAAGACATTCCCGGATGGCTCGTGGCAAATCAGGGAAATGTGACTATCGCCCTTGACATTACTGTAACCCCGGAATTGCGCCGCGAAGGCATAGCCCGTGACATTGTCAACCGAATCCAGAATATCCGCAAAGACCGCGACTATAACATCACTGACAGAATCACGCTCAATTTTGAGAAAGGAACCGACGCCGACGAAGCGATCACCGAATTCGCCGACTATATCAGTCAGCAGGTCCTCGCGTCAGCTCTTACCTTCGGGACTCCCGAAGGCAATGAAGTCGAGACTCTCGACATCGACGGACTGTTACTCAAAGTGGCAATCAATAAAAACTAACCTAACCAATCGACACCATGAGCGAAAAAAAACGTTATAGCGACGAAGAACTTGAAGAGTTCAAGGAGCTTATACTGAAAAAGCTCGCCAAGGCTCAGGAAGACTACGAAATTCTGCGCGCCAGCCTAACCAACACCGACGGCAACGATGTCGCCGACACTTCGCCCACCTTCAAAGTGCTCGAAGAAGGCGCGAGTGTCCTAAGCAAGGAGGAAGCCGGACAGCTTGCCCAGCGTCAGCAAAAATTCATCAAGCACCTTCAGGCCGCTCTTATCAGAATTGAGAACAAAACCTACGGTATATGCCGCGAGACCGGCGAACTGATTCCCAAGGAGCGTTTACGCGCCGTGCCTCACGCAACTCTCAGTATCGCAGGCAAAGAACAGCAAAATAAACGCCGGTGAAGCCCGTCCCCGACCAACAGGCGTCGGTTCGCCGTCGACGCACACTGATGACAGCGGCAATAATAGCCGCTGTCATCATCATTGACCAGATCATCAAGTTCTGGGTCAAAACCCACTTTTATCTGGGCGAATCCGTAACAGTGACCTCATGGTTCAAGTTGCTGTTTATCGAAAACAACGGAATGGCATTCGGAATGGAGATCGGAAGCAAGCTTTTTCTGACGCTTTTCCGTCTGTTGGCTGTAGGAGCTCTGATATGGTATATATCGCGTCTGATACGTAGAAATGCTGATGTCTCTACAGGCTACCTTGTTTGTCTGTCTCTGATCACAGCTGGAGCTGCCGGGAATATCTTCGACTGCGTTTTTTATGGCGTCATCTTCAACAATCCGATGCCGCCTGAAGTCGCCACTCTTTTCCCTGCCGACGGAGGATATGCCTCGCTGTTTCACGGCAAAGTAGTGGACATGTTCTATTTTCCTCTGTTCAGTTTCTATTGGCCTGACTGGATGCCGTTTGTCGGAGGCGAATACTTCCTGTTTTTCCAACCCGTGTTCAACTTTGCCGACGCTGCGATTTCAGTAGGAATCATCGTTACTCTGATTTTTTATTCTCGATTCCTGTCGTCACCTGTCAAAGAACATGCTGACGGCAACACACCCGGCGAAGATAAAAAAGAATGAACAGACGTCTTGGCCCCATATCCGTTATAGCTCTGACCGCAGCGCTGACAGCCTGCGATCCGACTCCCGACGGCGTTATCTCGCCCGAACCTATGGCTCAGATCATGGCTGATATGGAGATGGGTGAAGCTGTTGTCGAAACCGATGGAGCCTCATTCCGCAACGATTCGTTGCGGCAGCTTCTGCGTCAGTCGATATGCGCACGCCATGATGTAACAACGGCCGATGTCGACAGCTCGCTGACATGGTACGGGATGCACGTCGAACAATACACCAAAGTATATGCGCGAGTCGAGGAAATTCTCGAACAGCGCCTTAGGAAAGCACGTGAATCGGGTGCCAACGAATCGAATCTTGCTATGAATACATCGGTCGCCTCGCTGGATGGCGATTCGGTTGACGTGTGGCAGGATGACCGTACATGGAGAATCGCGGCAAACTCTCCATCGCGGATAATCAGCTTTTCTTTGGGACGCGACCAGTATTTCGAGCCGGGCGACATCTATGAACTGCGCTTCAAGACGCTTGGAAGCGCGGCCGAAATTGATGTGAACCTGTCGGCCGACTATCCCGGACTGACCGATTATGCCGTCACACGCTTCAGCGGCAACGGCTGGCATTCAATCACGCTCGACCTCACTCCCGACAAAGCGGCAAACAGAATCTACGGGTCGCTGAATGTCGGGCTCAAAGGGTCTATGCTTCCGGCATATGTCGACTCATTGCAGCTTATCAGAATGCGCCATCGTCATGCCCGCAATATCAAGAGTCCAATTTCAAAGCACAGCATAAAGCGATGAAACGGATTGTCTTTTCATCCGTTATACTTGCCGACGGGAAAAAGATCGCACCGGCCCTTGTCACATATAGCGACGACAACACCGTCGAATCAGTAGAACCATTTATAACCGAGACCCCGCAGACAACTTTCTGCGGGAAAGAACTCGATCTCCGTTGCTCAGCGAAAAAAACTGATTAGCTTCTTGGCCAACCGTCTGGGCGAGAACAAGTCGCTCGGGAAAAGCGGTTTTTTACCTGTCAGCCAATCGCCAAAATCTGATTCTGACGCCTCATACGCCTCACGCATTAGTCCTATCTGAGGCTCAAGGAACTCTTCATAGACCCACTGACGTGAATATTGCCGCCTATATGCCTTTACGAACTGCCGTAACATTTTTCGGCAATCGTGGACGGGCAAATCTTCAATCCTAAGCATTCTGTCGGCACAAAAAGAGCGGAATAAATCATTCGGATAGACAATGAAAGGGCCGCCTCCGGGCGATACAGGCCAGATAAAAGCATTGGCGTCAACATAAGTGACATTCAGCTTCCTGACAAGGTCAATCCCTGGCTGATACGAATTGATATAAGCGAATTTCTCAATTATAGTCACATCGAGACCATCAGGACCAAAAAGCAGTGTGTGGGGCAACGTTCCAGCCAAAGCCGCTACGGATGAAGCTCCGTGAATAATCGAAATAAGCTCACCCAAAGAAATCAATTCCGGGTAAACAACCCTGTATCCGTTAGCGGCAAAGAATTTATCGAACCATCTTACGTCGAATTCGCTCCTGGCAGCTTTTTCGAAGCGCCCACGGCTCAGATAAATCTTTTCCGACTTAACTATATAGGGATGCTCGGCAAGTGAGGCCCGGGCAATTCGGTCGTAGACTGACAGAATTTCAGGCGCAACATATTCCTCCGACGAGCAGCCTTCTTCAGGGACAAGCACTCGTGAATAACGGCGCGGAGCGTCAATAATATCTATCGGTTTGTCAAAATTCAAAAGCCTGAATGCCTCACGTATGTTCCCCTCGAGAGGCAAGATGCCGTTCTTAGGGACTGCAAAAACAAGTCTGTCAAAATCATATCGGCCGGAAACAGCCGCCCACAGTCGCGCCAGACTATTGACCATAAAATGGCCCCAGTGATAATTCAGGAAGCCACAGAACATTGCGGTTCCAGCCACAGTGTCAGCGCTTGCATTCCGTGCGTATGCCTCAATCTCGGGCACTTTGTCTGTGCGGGCCGACTCGGGATACTGTTTCTTTGAGTGTGTCTAAGA
>HF985617.1:17791-29784 GCA_000431215.1 Prevotella sp. CAG:1031 | reverse complement strand
GGCTGCCGATGATGCGTTCGGCCGCAACTGCGGCAGCGAAAGAATAGGCGCCGACGGCATACCAGGGGGATAGTTCCGAAAGCTCTATGGCCGTGGCCGTAGCGCCCATGAAAGCCCATGCGGTGTGGCCCGAGGGGAAAGAGCGCCAGTCGCTGCCGTCGGGGCGCTGCGACGTCACGCTACGCTTGACAGCCTCGACCGAAGCGGCCATTATCAGAGCGCCGAAGCCCTGACTGACTGCCATGCGCCCCCATCCCGAGCGCGTCGGAGCGCCGCAGGCCTTCATGGCCCAGGGGAAGACGAGCGGAACATACTGCGCCACGTCGGCCACGGCGTTGCTGCCGCGGCCGGGCTCGGCGAGCGTTGTGGCGCCGAACTGCGGTGCTACGGTGTGGGCTATCGCGCCCTCGGCGATGGCAATAGCGCCCGCGGCAGCTATTGCCGTGGCCGGGCGGCCAACGACGGAGTCGGCCGGAACCTGCGCGCTTGCGCAGAGAGCGAGCGCCAGCGCCGTCAGAAGTGCCACAATCTGTTTCATCCCGCAAATTTACTGAAACTTTTTGTTATAAGTCCCATAAGCTTTATAAGTCTTATAAGACGTGTAATATACTGCCTCCTTGTGGAGCTTCAGGCTATAAGCCGAAGAATTAACAAAAATAAAAAAGTTCCTATGTATACCTCGAAAAATTGACAAAACCGCTTGTTTTGCGAGGTATAAATCGGTACTTTTGCAAATAAATCTTAGAACTTCCCCATGCTGACGGCCGGACAGCTAAAGATGGCGTCAATGATCATTATCGGCGCCGACAACCGCCTGATAGCGCGCACACTCAATATTTCGGCCGAGTCGGTGTGGAAGGGGCGTTACCGTCTGCGTCAGCGCCTCGGCCTCGACAACTCCGTCAAGCTCGAGGACTATCTCCGCGACTATGCCCGCAGCCACCGCTCGCGCCTGTGACGAGCGCTTTCAAGGATTTATAAATTCGATGTTAATGGCTTTCAGCGGATTTTTGTATTTTTGTAGGGCTGCCGGGATTATATTCCGGGCAGTCTTATAAATCTTATAATATTTATAAATCTTATAAAATCAAACTTTTATGAGCGGGTTTCTTAAGATCTCCGGCGACTACAGCAACTGGAATGTCTATCGAAAGGCTGTTGTTATCTGCGATGTCACCGAGATGTTTAGAAACCACGCTCTGCCTCATAACTCGCGAACTGTCGACCAGATGCGTCAGGCTGCCCGCTCGTGTAAACAGAATATTGTCGAGGGTGTCAGTGACGGAACCGTTTCAGCCGATATGTGTCTGAGGCTGCTTGGGGTAGCCCGCGGCTCTGCCAGAGAACTCCTAGAGGATTATGCAGATTTTCTGCGGCAGCGCGATTTTGAGATATGGAACAAAGAGGATTCGCGTACGGCCGTCACACGCAGTTATTGCCTTAACAACGATGATCCCCGGGAGTTTACGGCAAAATGCCGCGAGCGCAGCGACGAGACAGTCGCAAATATAATGTTGACGCAGATCAGGCAGATCGACGCTATGCTTATCGCTGTGATGAGAAAGGTCGAGACGGAGTTTATCAATGAAGGAGGAATTAAAGAAGCAATGACGCGCGAGCGGCGCAAGTTCCGCGGCTTCTGACTCTTAGTTTAAATTGTTAAGTAAATGAAGATATTAGTTTCAGAAGAAATCGCCTCGCGCTGTCCGGAGTTTACCGGGGTTGCCCTCGAGGCCACTGTTGTCAACACTTCTTTCAGTGACGGGCTATGGAGAGAAATCCATGCTGCCGAGGCTGACTGCCGTAGCCGGTTCACCACAGAAACGGTCAAGGAGCTGCCGCCCGTGGCCGCGACCCGCGAGGCTTATCGCCGGTGCGGTAAGGATCCGAGCCGCTACCGCCCGTCGGCCGAGGCCTTGATGCGCCGTGTGCTGAAAAACGCTGACCTATATCAGATTTCTACCGTTGTAGATCTCGTTAATCTGGCGTCGCTCGTCTATGGCTATTCGATAGGCGGTTTCGACGCCGGGCTCATCGACGGCGATACGCTCACTCTCGGAATCGGCCGAGAGGGGGAGCCCTATGAGGGAATCGGCCGCGGCGCGCTCAATATTGCGGGGATGCCGGTTTATCGTGATGCTACCGGGGGCGTCGGTACTCCTACAAGCGATAATGAGCGGACTAAACTGAGCCTCGCCACTACGCATCTGCTTGTTATCGTCAACGGCTATGACGGCGACAGCGCCAACACACGAGCCTGCGCCGACTTTATCGCTGATCTGCTGCGACGCTACGCTTCGGCGACTGATATCTGTCTTGTCAAATTTCCCTGATTATATAAGGATTATTTCAGGAGGGATTTCGAGCGGTCGAGGGCGGGCGTCTCGAGTGCGCCGAGGTCGAGGGCGGTGTGGAAGATCGCCTCGGTTGTGTGGCGCAGGTCTTTGCCGCGACGGGCGGCGCCGACCTTGTCGGGGAAGAGGCGGGCGTATTCCGGCGAATACCATATCATGCAGGCCGGATAGTGGATCGCTTCGTTATCCGAGGCGTGGAGGAAGACGCCGTTCTCGCCGAGCCCTTCGCCATGGTCGGATATGAACAATACTACGGCATTGCGGCCGCGCAGCTCTGCGAACAATCCGGCGAGGAATTCGTCGGTGGCGATGATGGTGTTGTCGTAGGCGTTGATGATCTGTTCGGCCGTCGATGCGGCGATCTCCTTGTTCGAGATGTCGGGGCGGAAGCGGGTCTGGCGGTCGGTATAGTGTGATTTGTACCACCAGTGGGAGCCTATGGTATGGACAACGGCGAGTTTCGGGCTGCCGCTTTTCCCGAGCCAGCCGCCAATCATCGGCAGCAGGTCGGCGTCGAGCCATTTGTCGTATGAATAGTCAGACTTGGCACCGTTGCAGTAGATCAGCGAGTCGCATTCGTGGGCGAAATAAGCATAACTCTGGCTTATGCTCTGGTTGGCGAACCAGGCGGTGGAGTAGCCGGCTTTTTTGAAGAGGGTTACGAACGACTGGTTGTTGTATGGCGCCACCGGGTCGGCGGGGTCGGCTTTTGTCATCAAGACCGGCACACTCGCTGAGGTGAAAGTGGCCTCGGAGTAGACTTCCGGGAAAGAGATGAGAGCGGTGTCGCGGCTCAGAAGCGGCATAGTGTTGCGCGTGTAGCCGTTCTGGGGCAGATGGTCGGCTCGGAGCAACTCGCCGAGTATAATAAAGACGTCGGGCGGTGTCGATGCGGGCACGACTGGAGTGTTAGTGTAGGTGTCGCGGTTTTCTTCGATGGCGCGGCGATTGTTAAGATAGTCGTTGAAGGCGTAGTAGATTGAGAAAGGCAGGCGAGACTGAACGGAAGCGCCTATCCGCGGGATGAAGGCCTGTGAACAGATTATGGCGAAGCCAAGAGCGAAAGCCGTGAGGCTCGTGCTGCGTGATGGGGCGACGCGGGTCCAGCGGTAGTATGCTATCGCGGCCGAGATGACTGCTGTGAAGGCTATCGTTGCGATGAGGAAGGGGCTGATGACAGTCATCCACATTGTGGCATCGTTGACGAGGGCTACCTCGATGCTCGCGGCTGTAAGAGAAATGCCGATGGTCAGGGAGTAGTAGCACATCACCGAGCTGAAGACCGCCAGCAGCGGGAAGCCGAAGGCAAAGAGGATGCGGCTCGAACATAGCAGCATAAGCACGCCCGAGGCGCAGACCGCCGACACGAGCCACTTCACGACGGCGAGAATGAAGCTGTGGACGTTCGACACCGGCACGGAATGGAATTCTATGGCGACCACTGTCAGGCAATACAGCATACTGACAGCCGCCCAGAAGACGAACAGCGGCATCTTTTTATCGAGGAATCGTTTGAGCATCAGAATTATAAGGCTTATGGGGCCTATATGGCCTATAGTTATTTTTTCAGCAGAGATTTCGAGCGGTCGAGGGCTGGCGTTTCGAGGGCGCCGAGGTCGAGCGCAGTGTGGAAGATTGCCTCGGTAGTGTGGCGCTGGTCTTTGCCGCGGCGGGCGGCGGCGACCTTGTCGGGAAAAAGACGGGCGTATTCCGGCGAATACCATATCATGCAGGCTGGATTGTGGGTAACGTCGTTGGTGGTAGCGTGGAGGTAGTTGCCGTTTTCGCCCATACCCTCGCCATGGTCGGCGCAGTAGAGCACAACGGCATTGCGGCCGCGCAGCAGGCTGAACAGACCGGCGAGGAACTCGTCGGTGGCAACGATAGAGTTGTCGTAGGAGTTGACGATCTGCTCGTGGGTCAGCGTGGCAAACTCTTTGTTTGTCATGTCGGGGCGGAAGCGGGCGTGGCGGTCGGTGTAATGAGAGTTATACCACCAGTGGGAGCCTATGGTATGGACGACGGCGAGTTTCGGCTTGCCGGAGTTGCCGAGCCAGCTGCTGATAAGCGGCAGCAGGTCGGCGTCGAGCCATTTTCCGTAGGAATACATCGATTTGGCGGCGTTTCCCTTGCAGCGTATCAGCGAGTCGCATTCATGGGCATAATATGCTAAGGTTTCCGTAGGGCTCTGATTGGCAAACCAGGCTGTCGTGTATCCGGCGTTTTTGAAGAGTGTTATGAAAGATTGGTCATGGAAAGAGGCTTCGTCGGACGTCAGATTGAGGCGCGTCAGCAGATGGGGAACGCTGGCGAAGGTTATGTTGAACTCCGAATATATGTCGGGAAACACGATGAGAGCTGTGTCGCGGCTCAGAAGAGGCATGGTGTTGCGCGCATAGCCGTTCTGTGGCAGATGATCGGCCCGCAGCGATTCGCCGACGACGAAGATGACGTCGGGCGGAGTAGCCGACGCAGTGGCGGGAGTGTTGACGTAGGTGTCGCGGCCGTCATTGATTCTTTTCAGGTTGCTGAGATATTCAGCCGTTGCCGAGTAGATGGAGTAGGGAAGCCGGGCGGCTACCGGAGCCCAGATGCCGGGGAGGATGAACCCCGGGAGGCAGGTTATGGCCACGCCGACGGTGAGGGCCGTGACGGCAGTGCGGGCCGAGGCCCTGACGCGCGTCCAGCGAAAAAGGGCTATCATGGCCGACAGCAGTCCGACTGCGGCGATTATGGCCACGAGCGGCGCGCTGAGCATCCCCATCATTCCGCTGCCGCTCATGGTTGTCTCTATCCAGTCGCCGGTCAGGTTCACGCCGAGGGTGAGGTGGAAATACGCCATGGTGGCGCTGACGACCGCCAGCAGCGGGAAGCAGACCGCGAAGAGGATGCGGCTCGAACAGAGAACCATCATGACGCCCGAGGCGCACACCGAAACCGTCAGCCATTGCAGGAAAGCCAGCGCGAAACTGTGGAGGTCCGGAACCGGAACGGAGTGGAACTCTATAGTGACCACTGTCAGGCAATACAGCAGACTCACGGCCGTCCAGAAGACGAACAGCGGCATCGGCCTGTCGGTTATTCGTTTTATCATCGGGGGCAGAATAGAAATTTCCCGGCAAAATTACAAAAAAATAGGCGCCGGCTAAACCGGCAACCGATTCAAAATTTTTACCGTCACTTCAGCAAAGATATATTTTATAGATTTGCGGTTATGGATAAACATCAGAAAATCTCATCGTTTGTCAATGACGTCCGTCATATATAGTCAATTTTATATAGATTATCCTGACGGTAAGATTTTGCACACGCGTGTGCAAAATCTTACTTGGTCGCATATCAGAGCTTTACTTCGCGTTGATAATCCCGAGGCGCGGAGTTGGTATATGAAAGAGGCGTCGGAGCAAATGTGGTCGGTCAGGAAGATTTGCTGCGTGAGATTGACCGACAAAAAGAGTTCTATCTCTTGCAAAAGAAAAAAAAAGGGGGCTGTTGCAGGACTCAAGTTTTACATGATTTTCACCCTGAATGTAGCCAAAGGCACGCACCCACTCTTTGTCGGAAACATCGGTTCTGATATGTCAGGGAGTTTTGCAACCTCCCCATGATATTTCTAAACTATCGTCAGGCTCGAGGTGTTTTAATAAATGTTAAACGTTTCGCTGTCATGAAAATCGTAACGGGAAAAGCGCCTATGTCGCTGTTCACCCTTGTGGCTATACTGTCGCTGTCGCTCGTGGTCAATCTGCCCGGGCTGGCGATATCGCCGATGCTCGGCTCTCTTTCGAAGATTTTTCCCGGCACAGGCTCGCTCGAGCAGCAGTTGCTGACGATGTTGCCCAATCTGCTGATCATACCGTGTCTGCTTCTGTCGGGATGGCTCGCGCGCCGCAAACATAAGATTAACTATGTCGTTGCGTCGCTGGCGCTGTTCACGGCCTGCGGAGTAGGGTATATGTTCGCCGCTACGATGGCTCAGCTGATCGTGATAAGCTGTCTGCTCGGCATTGCCGCCGGCATTCTCATACCATTCTCGACCGGATTGCTGGCCGACACGTTCGCCGGCCGTTACCGTATGCGACAGATGGGCCTGCAGTCGGGTATCTCGAACCTGTCGGTAGTCGTGGCGACTTTTGCCGTCGGCTTCCTGTCGCGCGGCGGCAACTGGCATCTCCCCTTCATAGTCTATCTGATGCCGATTATCCCTCTCGCTCTGTCGGCGGGGCTGCGCGGCATCCCGGCCGCCGACTATGCAGTTCCGGCCGCTCCGGCGGCCACACCGGCGCCCCACGGCAGCATAATAGTTCCCCGGATGCTCGGAATAGCGGCCGCATATTTCTTCACGACCTACGCGACGGTCATCATAACCTATTTCTGCCCGTTCCTTATCGAGAAGGAGCACTGGTCGTCGGAAATCACCGGCACCGTCACTTCGATTTATTTCCTCTTCATATTTCTGCCGGGCTTCATTCTGCCTCAGATTCTGAAAGCGACGCGCGGCATGACCATCGTAGCCGCCGCGGTAATGATAACGGCCGGACTCGCGCTGTTCTCGTTTGTCCACGCCGAATGGGCCATGATGGCCGGCGCTGCCCTCATGGGGGCGGGCTACGGCATACATCAGCCTATAATCTACAATAAAGCTCCTGAGGCTGTCACCGATCCGTCGATGAACACAATGAGCCTCTCGTTGGTGCTCGTGGCCAACTATGGCGCCATATCGGCGGCCCCGCTGATTGTCGACTCTTTGCGGAGTCTGCTCGGGGCGGGCAGTGTCACGGGATTCGCCTTCCTGCTGAATTTCGCCATGTCGATTGTGTTTCTCGCCATCGCTATTCTGCGCCGGAAGCACTTCTCGTTCAGCTGCTGAAAGCTGTCGGGGGTCTTCCCGCGCGATTTTAATAGATTCGCCGCTCTTTCAGCCCCGGGCAGGTCGCATGAATCGCGGTTTTTATTTAAATTTGCGTGCAAAACCGTCACAGTCGGCTTATGCGCTTTATACAGCTATTGATTTTATCGACAATTCTCCTGTCGGCGACATTCACGGGATGTCGTCGCCCGCGCCACGATTCTGTTCCCGTAGTCGAGTATGAAGACAGCCTGACTCGTCAGGCGTGGTCGATGCTCGATACCGGCGCGCCCTTCGAAGAGGCCTTTGCGGTTTAGAAAGAGGCTGTCAGACTCGTCCGCGAAGGAAAGAGCCGCGAGAATCCGGTTGCCGCGCTCGAACAGATGGCCTATTTCCTCTTTTCTGAAGGGCGTCTCGGAGAGCGCGGTCATGCTCTTCGGCGATCTGAGCCAGTTCTATGAACGGCTCGGAATGAAGAGAAAAGCCATCGGATACAGCGACTCCGCCATGTCGGCAAGCCGTCGGCTCAGCGGTATGCTCATGCCGGATCTCTGGCGGTTCCGCACGCAGATATTCGCCAACAGCAGCCGCCCCGGCGAAGCATTCTGATACTGTCGCTCAACCCTTCGGCCGATTCATTAGCGCTCGCCGCGTCTCTTCTCGCCCATGGCAGTCAGATTTACGGCGACCGCGATTTCACCGCTTATCTGGGGCCTCTGGGCTATACTCTCTGGCGGCAGGGGCGCAGGCAGGAAGGCATAGAGATGATGGAAACTGTTGTCGGACGGCTGCGCGACAGCGGCGACCTCGAAATGCTCTATATGGAGATGCGCCGTCTGCTCGAGGTTTACACAGCCGGGAAGATGTATGACAAAGTCAGTTCACTTTATAAAGAATATACGCTGCTTGGCGACTCTATGACCCGCGCGCGTCATAATCTCGACCTTGTGACAGCAAAAGTGCGCTCGGATGTCGCCGCCAAACAGAGGGAGAACCTCATGCTCCGCGAAAAGCTACAGGCCCAGAGCCGTCAGAAGACGGGCGCTGTCGTCGCATTCATAGTTGTTGCCCTGGCGGCAGTGGCCGTTCTTATTGTAATGCGCCGCCGCGCCCGCAAGATCAGGCTGAGCCGTGACGCCGAGCGAGCGCGCCGCGAATCGGCCGAAGCCGGCATCAGTGCCGCCCTCGACGAGCGCAATTCCGCGCTTGAGCGCATGGAAGCCATCAGAAACGAGATGTCGGGCAGCATTGACGCCGACATTCTCCATTGTCCGCAGGGACTTGAAAATAATCTCGGGCCGTTCAGGAGAACCTTTCTTGCCGCATATCCGCGTTTTGTCGACGACTTGCGCCGCGATTACCCTTCGCTTACCGACACCGATATGGTATTTTGTATGCTGATCTTCCTCCAACACAGCACTCAGGAAATATCTGCCAGCCTGAACATTTCGCGCGCGAGCGTCAACAGTGCCCGCTACCGGCTGCGCTCCAAGCTTCGCCTCGCTAAAGAAGAGAGCCTCGACAAATTTCTCCAGTCCCGCCAGGGATAACCCCGCCCCCCCGAAAGAAAGTTGTATGAGGAAACTTCCTGACACAAAAAGGAGCCACACGAGGTAGCTCCTTTTGTTTTTTGCGGAAAGACAGGGATTCTTGCTGCGCAAGCGCTTCGCGGTGACGAACCCTCGGGTTCCCCTCTGTCTGTCGTAAAAACAAAAAGGAGCCACACGAGGTAGCTCCTTTTGTTTTTTGCGGAAAGACAGGGATTCGAACCCTGGGTACCCGAAAGGGTACAACGGTTTTCGAGACCGTCCCGTTCGACCGCTCCGGCATCTTTCCTTTGGCGGTTTTGCGGTCACAAAGGTAGCGACTTTTCTTATAACCGCCAAAATTTTTCGCGGAAAAGCGAAAAATTAGGATTTAGTCGCGTGAGCTTCCGAAGAATCTCAGCAGGTAGAGGAAGAGGTTGATGAAGTCGAGATAAAGATTGAGCGCTCCGATCGTGGCGAGGCGTCCGACCTGATTGGCCGGTGTGACCTGAGCGAGCTGCTTGATGCGCTGGGTGTCCCAGGCTGTGAGACCCACGAAGATGAGCACGCCGACTATCGAGATTATCCAGTCGAGACCGCTGCTGCGCAGGAACATGTTGACGACTGCGGCTATAATAAGTCCGAAGAGCGACATGATTAGGATAGAGCCCCAGCGGGTGAGATCCTTGACGGTGAAGTAGCCGTAGACGCTCATTGCGCCGAAGGTGGCGGCGGTTATGAAGAATGTCTTGGCTATCGAGGTGTGGGTATAGACGATGAAGATCGGCGTCAGGGCAATACCGTTGACGAGGGCGAAGAGGTAGAAGAGAAGTGTGCCCGTGGCGGTCGACATTTTCTGGATTGCTCCCGAGATGGCGAACACGAGGATCAGTTCGACGATGAAGAGACCCCATGTCGCCCATGAGTTGGCCTGCATGAACGACCAGAAGGCCGGGCTGTTGTAGCAGCCGAGGGCGGTGAAGGCGGTCACCAGAAGGGCGAGCGTCATTTTCAGGTAGACACGGCGTATGGCCGACGAGGCGGTGGCGATGTCGGTAGGAGAGTAACCCTGATAGGTGTTGTTGTTGAAGGGAGGAGGGGTATTGATCATATTTCTTTGTTGGTTGTTTTCTTATATAACGTTGGGATAGGGGGATATGTTACATCCGTTCGGGAACTTCGATGCCCAGCAGGCCCATGGCTGTTCTGACGGTGTCGGCCGTGGCGCGGCTCAGGGCGAGTCGCAGCGAACGGCGGGCGGCGTCGGGCTCGGAGAGCACGGGGCAGTCGTGGTAGAACGAGTTGTAGAGTTTGACGGTGTCGTAGGCATAGTTGGCGATCAGCGCGGGGCTGTAGGTCTGTCCGGCGGCTCTGACGACTTCGGGGAATTCGGCGAGGGCCTGAATGAGGGCTGTCTCTTTTTCTCCGGTCTCGACGGCGGCGTAGGGAACAGCCTCGATGCCTTCGGCTTCGGCCTTGCGCAGCAGCGAGCGTATGCGGGCGTAGGTGTATTGGATGAAGGGGCCTGTGTTGCCGTTGAAGTCGATCGACTCGCGCGGGTTGAATGTCATGTTCTTGCGCGGATCGACTTTCAGGAGGAAGTATTTCAGGGCGCCCATGCCGACGATGCGGGCTATTTCGGCGCGCTCTTCTTCGGGAATGTCTTTCAGCTTGCCCATTTCGGCGCTGACTTCGGCGGCGTCGGTGACCATCTTGGACATGAGGTCGTCGGCGTCGACAACAGTTCCCTCGCGGCTCTTCATTTTTCCTTCGGGAAGCTCGACCATTCCGTAGGAGAAATGGACGAGATCTTTGCCCCATTTGAATCCGAGACGGTCGAGCAGGAGCGACAGAACCTGAAAGTGGTAGTTCTGTTCGTTGCCGACGACGTAGATCATCTTGTCGATGGGATAGTCCTGATAGCGCAGCTTGGCGGTGCCGATATCCTGGGTCATGTAGACTGAGGTGCCGTCGGCGCGCAGAAGCAGTTTGTGGTCGAGACCTTCGGCGGTGAGGTCAGCCCATACGCTTCCGTCTTCGCGGCGGTACATGAGCCCTTTCTCGAGGCCTTCGAGCACTTTGGCCTTTCCTTCGAGATATGTCTGGCTTTCGTAGTAGATCTTGTCGAAGTCGACACCCATGGCGCGGTATGTCTCGTCGAAGCCGGCATATACCCAGCTGTTCATCTTCTCCCAGAGGGCGCGCACTTCGGGATCGCCGGCCTCCCATTTGCGCAGCATCTCGCGGGCCTCGAGCATCAGAGGCGCCTCGTTTTTGGCTTCCTCTTCGGTCTTTCCGGCCTCGACGAGGGCTTTGACTTCGTCTTTATAGTGGCGGTCGAAGGCTACGTAGAAGTCGCCGATAAGGTGGTCACCCTTCTTGCCCGACGATTCGGGAGTCATTCCGTCGCCCCATTTGAGCCAGGCGAGCATCGACTTGCAGATATGGATTCCGCGGTCATTGACGATGTTTGTCTTGACAACGCGGTTGCCGCAGGCCTGAAGAATGCGGCTGAGGCTGTAGCCGAGCAGAATGTTGCGCAGATGGCCGAGGTGGAGCGGCTTGTTGGTGTTGGGGCTGGAATATTCGACCATAACCAGAGGGCTGTCGGCGCCGGCAGGTGTCACGCCCCAGTTTTCGGTCGTGGAGATATGTTCGAGCACACTGTTCCAGAACGACGGCTCGATTACTATGTTCAGGAATCCTTTGACGGTCGAAAAGCTGCTGACGGCCGGCTCATTGTCGGCGAGCCAGCTGCCGATCTCGTTGCCGACGGCTTCGGGAGCTTTGCGGGCGGCCTTGACGAAGGGGAACACGACGACAGCGACGTCGCCTTCGAATCCTTTGGCGACATCAGAGAGCTGGACTGCGGCGGGGTCGACGGTTATTCCGTAGAGCTCGCCGACGGCACGGGCAACTCCCCGGGCCAATATTTCTTTTATTGACATATCGGTTTGATGGTGTTAGCTTTGAAACCGCAAAGTTAAGGATTTTTTTTCGAATGGCGCGTCGCTTAGTCGCGCTGCCAGGGCTTGTCGGCGACGCCGGCGGCGGAGTTAAGGGCGCGGGCATAGGCAAACAGCCAGTCGCTCAGGCGGTTGACGAATCTGACGCAGCGTTCGTCGAGTGCGGCGTTGCGCCCGAGGGCGATTATGCGGCGCTCGGCGCGACGGCATACGGTGCGTGCTATTTGGGCGCGTGCCGAAGCGGCCGTTCCGCCCGGGAGCACGAAGCAGTGCATAGGCTCGACGGCGGCGTCGAGCC
>HF985617.1:0-17774 GCA_000431215.1 Prevotella sp. CAG:1031 | reverse complement strand
GGCGTCGAGCCGGTCGATAGATTCCTCGAGACGTTCGATATGGGCGTCGGTCAGCCCGCGACATTCTTCGGCGTCGTCGGTGGCGAGATAGCCGCCGATGTCGAAGAGTCGGTTCTGCGCCATATAGATGATGTCGGTTACGGCGCTGTCGGTCGCTTCTGCGGCGAGCAGTCCCATCCACGAGTTGAGTTCGTCGACGGTTCCGTAGGCTTCGAGGCGCACGCTGTCTTTCCCGATGCGCTGTCCGCCGACGAGCGATGTTGTTCCGGTGTCGCCGGTGCGGGTGTATAGCAGGCTTTTCTTTGTCATGGCTGATAGTTTTATGTATGATGGCAAAGTTAACAAATATCTGCGGTTTTAGGTTCGGTTTGACGCAGTCAGCCGAAAAAAACGAAGGGGCGCGCCGCGCTGAAGCCATGCTTCGCCGAGGCGCGCCCCCTGAATGGTTGCCGGATTTATCTGACGGCAAGTTTTATGGTTGTCGTGCGATTGCCTTCTGTTTCGATGACGAGCAGATAGATGCCATGGGCGAAGCCGCTCAGATCGAGGCGTTTCTCCGTGCCGTCGAAGGTTCTCAGGCTACGGCCCGAGAGGTCGTAGATTGTGGCGCGCGAGAAGTCGCCGCGGACAATCGTGTAGCCGGGCGCGGGATTCGGCCAGACTGATATTTCAGAACCGTTGAGTCCGTCGAGACCTGTTTCTCCGAATCTGACTGTCGCGGGGGCAGATTCCCCTGAGGCATAAACGGCTTTTACCTCTGCGGTATGGGCGCCTTTGGCGACGTTCGACAGCATGAACGAGCAGTCGGTTGTGCGGGCGAGCTCTTCGCCGTCGAGCGAAACGGCGTAGATGACTTCAGGGCCGCTGACGGCGGTGTTCATCTCAAAACCGTTGCCCGAAGAAATCTCGACGTTGTCGATGAAGAGCGTGAATCCGTCGGGCGATATGCAGTTGATGGCTACGTAGCGGGCGGCGGCCGGAACGGTATATTCGAATTCTGTCCAGACTTGCATCGGAACATCGACCCTGTCAGCAATCCAGGTGAAAGACATGGGATCGGTATCGGTTGTCGAATAGCCGACGCGGATCACTTCGCCGTAGGTGCGCGAATAGCCGCGAGCCATGAATTTGAGCGTGAAGTCGTTGTGGTAGGTCAGGCGTGGCGAAATGAACCAGTCGTCGCTGCCGCTGTAACCGGCGAAGCTTGCCAGTTCGGCGTCACCTTCATAAGGTATTGACGCGCTTCTCTGGTCGGCCATCGACGGGGTGGTCATCGAGGGGTTGAAGACCATGAAAGAGCAGGGCTGCGTGCGTCCGGGGAAGTCGAAGTCGGCTTCGGCGAAGGTGCGCGAGGCGTCGGCGTCGCGGTAGATCCATCCTACGTTTCCGGGCGATGCTACGGTAAACGGCTCATGGTCTTCGAAGCCGTCGAAAATTTCGCCCGACTCGTTCCATGTGAACAGGAATCCTGATTCGAAGTTGCCCGAAAGGCTCGTGTTGACAGGAGTGGCGATTATTTCCTCAAGCTTGATGTTGTCGACAGCGTCTTTTGTGGCGGTCAGATCGGCCGTTTTGCTGACGGGGGTGTAGCCGGGGAGCGATACCGTCAGGTCGTATCTGTCGCGCCAGATTTCCGGGAATGTCACCAGCCCGGATTCGTCGGCGCTGGCCGAGCGAGTGTCGGCCGGATCGGCTCCTTCGATTTTGACCGAGGCGCCGGCTGCGCTGCCGGAAGTCGAATTCGTCGACAGGTGAAGTGTCAGCGAGCCGATCATGTCGCGGACGATATAGTTGCTTATCGTCCTGGCCGACTCCGAACCGTCGGGGTAGCGCGACGAGACGGCGTAGCGGTAGACTCCGGCCGGGGCGTTCTGCCACGTAGCGTCGCTGAACGACGTTGTTGTCAGTGGCGAGCTGTTGAGCGATGTCCAGTCGTCTGAGCCGTAGCCAGAGGCGCGCCATACGTTGTAGGTGCAGATTTCGGGAGCGTCAGAGGCAGCGGGTTTCATTCCCTCTGCCGACCATGCATTGCCGGCCGCTCTGATCA
Source organism: Prevotella sp. CAG:1031 (assembly GCA_000431215.1). GTDB lineage: Bacteria > Bacteroidota > Bacteroidia > Bacteroidales > Muribaculaceae > CAG-1031. The sequence goes on along the minus strand of HF985617.1, from coordinate 15,727 downwards.
TCAGGTTGCCCGACAGGGTATCGCTGTCGAAATATGCGAAATCTCCCGAGGAATAGTCGGTTGAGAAAGCATAGGTGTTCTCTCTGAAGGGGAATGCCTTGTGGTCGCCGTCGACACCTATGCCGTGGAAGCCCGGATAGTTCAGGGCGACGAAGCATCCGCGCGGAGCGTCGACGGGGTTCTCGAGTGTGAGTTCTGTCCACTGTCCGTCGGTGTTTCTGACAGCGCGCTCGCTGTAGAGCATGGTGCCCGTGGGATTGCCTTCTTCGTCGAGGTCATAGATATAGACGTTGACGGAGTTATGGGGGCCTCCTTCAGGGGTTGTGAACCAGCTGATGCTGTTGAGCGTCATCGGGGTTCTGAAAGCTGTTCCGATAACAATAGTTCCGATGCTTTCCGAGAATCCTATCTGGGAGTCGGCCTTTCCTGAGTCATAGATGAAATCAGTCTCGGCCGACGGGCTGTCCCATGTCAGCGAGGCGGCGCCGTCAGAGGCTGCTACGGTGATTCCGGCCGGAGCGAAATGGGCATATCCGAGTGTTATGTCGCCCATATTCCTGTCGGCATTGAGATTGAAAGTCTCGGAGTAGTCTACATATCTGTCTTTCGAAACGGTCACTGTGGTCTCGTCCGAGACAACCACGTCGCTGAACGAGAAAGTGCCGTCGGTATTGGAGGTTGTTGTCAGGTCGGCATATCCTGCGAGGGCAATATCAGCTTTTTCGACGGGGTTTCCGTCGGGAGCAAGAACCCGTCCGCTGACCGTGTAGACGGGAAGTTTCTCGATTCTGATTGTGGTCGAGGCATCTTTGTCGCTGACGGTTATCTTCGCGGCTTCGCTGTCTTTATAACCGAACATTTTTGCCTGAATCGAGAACTCGCCGTTCGGAACGAAGTCGAAACGGAAAGAGCCGTCGGCACCCGATTTTGTCGAGGCGCGGATTTCGGGAATGGCGACTTCGGCGCCTTCAACCGGGTTGTTGCCGGAGTCAGTGACGAAACCTGTTACGGCGGCGCCTCCCGATCTCATCATGAACGTCACGCAGCTGTTGCCGCGGCGGCTTGTAAAGCTCTTTGTGAAGTCGAACTGATTGGAGTCATTACCATAGCCGATAGCGCTGTTGCCGGCGAGAGGACTCGTGTAGTAGGGCTGTGACATGCTCAGATATGAGAGGCTGGCATCGGCAAGCGAGGTGACAACGAGCATGGCGATATTTCCGCCTTCATAGTCGAAAGCGTTCTGAAGTTCGAAGTCAAGCACTGTCTTGCTGCTGGATATGTCGATATGACCGTCGAAGACGAGGGCGTATTCGTCAAGCGGAATCCAGCCGTCGGCGTTCGATACGCGGTCGGTGTTCGACAGATAGATCTTGACGGCGGCGTTGGTGAGGTCGGAATAGCAGGAATAGCTTGTCAGGATATTGCTGATGCGCCCGCGTGGTATTCCGATCTCGTCGGCCGAGTAGATGTTCTGTGAGGCGCCGTATTTGTAATAGAGATTGAGCGGATGGTCGGTTGATGTCGATTCGCGCTGGCCTATGTTGACCTCTTCGCTCGAACCGAGCGGAAGCATTGTTATGGCAAGGGCCGTAGAGGTGTTGTCGGCTTCGATCAAGTCGTTGTCGGCTTTCACGCGGCCGCGGATGGCGCTGAGGGTGGCTCCGTAGGGGAAACTGCAGGCTACGGAGATGTTGGCCGACTCGCCGCTCGCCAGAGGCTCTGAAACAGCGGTAGAGGCGAGTGTGGTTCCCTCGTTGTCGATGAGCTCGACAGTGTAGGAGTCGACAGTCTCCGATCCTTTGTTGTCGACTGTGACAGTGTATTTATAGGTGTTCCCTTCGATGGGTTTTGCGTTGCCGGTGACAGCCGAGGCCGAGAGATTGCGCGCAACAAGTTTTTCGATGCTTATTCTGTTGAGATAGAACAGCGAAGAACCTTGTGGCGCAATGTCGCGGATAGCGATATTGCAGTCGCCGATATTGGCTCCGGTAGTGAAAGTGAATTCATTGTCGGCGAAGCTCGATGAACGGTATATTTCGATGCTGCCGATCTCCTGAAGCGGAGCCGAGGTGTCGGATTCCGAGAGCAGATAGAATTTCAGAGGATGGGTGCCGTTCGCCATTGTGTTGAGCTTCACCTTATAGCTCGATTCCGGCTCGAGTTCGAACAGATTGCTGATGAGCCAGTCGTCGAGAGCGTATTGTGCGGCCGAAATAAATGCGGCGTCGGCCTTAGCCCAGTTTATATACATCTGAGCCCAGGAGTTGCCGTCGCTGTTGCCGTCGTAAGGAGTCCATTGGCCGAAGTCGCCGGTCGAGAATTCGCAGGTGTAGGGAGTGCCGAGCTTCGGGCCGAGAGCCACTGTCGGGCTGATGGCGGCTTCTGATGTTCCGCAGCTGCTTGTCGTTGTGATGGCATAGTGATATGTGTCAGAGACTTCTGCGCCCGAATCGCTGCATTCCGTGTCTGAAATGTCAGAGGCTATGACTTTTTCGTCGGGATAGCGGACAACAGTGTAGGTGAACGATTCGGGGTCGCACCATCCGCCGTTGACACCTGCCGAGGCAGGTTCCCACGATATTCTGGCAGAGTTCGGAGTCAGGCGTTCCACGGTTATGCCGGTAGCCGGTGCCGGAATGTCGCGTCCGACGAAGGCTGAGACTGCGGCCGCTGCGCCGGCGCCATTGTTGTTGTAGACTGTTATGAGCCATGTGTGGGTGGCGCTGATGCCGTCGGTAATTACGTCGGTGAATGAAGAGCGCTTTCCGGGCTCGGCGTCGGTGACGTTGCCGACTACGACACCGTCGCGTTTGATCTCGATCTTCGAGATGGTCTTTAGCGGTTCGCCGCCGAATGTCTCGGAGGGATTTGTCCACGACAGCACGGCTTTCATCTCCCCTTTGTCAGCCGCTACGGCTCCAGGGCTCTCAACCGGCGCCGGACAGTTGTCGGGAGCGGCGAAAGAGGGGATATACAGGCCGGCTATCTGGTTGTCGCCGAAGTTGTTGCATCGGGTGATGGCGCCTGTCGACGTGTTGACCTTGGCGACGAAACATTCCGACAGCTCAATCGTGCCGCTTTCGTTCAGGCTGCGCGTCGTGGCTATCCACCAGAGAGTGCGTGTCGCATGGTCGAATTCCATGCTCTGGAATTTCTCGGGGTGTTGGCCCGTGCTGCCGATGACTCTTACTTTTCCAGTAGTTTTGTCGATAGAGCAGAGGTCGCCGTCAAAGCTGATGGCGAAGAGATTCCCCGAGTAGTCGGCGGCCAGGGTGAAGAACTTGCGGTCGAGATTGGCCACGAGACTCGATTCGGCGGTTTTCAGATCAATTGTGAAAAGTGCCGAGCGGGTGTCGTCGATTCTCGATATGGCATACATCTTTGCGGCCGACCTGTCGTAGGTCATGTCATTGATAAGATTAGTGTAGCCGGTGAGCTCGCCGACGGTTTTGTAGGTTCCCGCTTCGAGGTCTACACGCACGAGCTCTTTGGCGACCTCAATGCTGCCTATCATCTGCGACGCTGCCACATAATAGGCGTCGTCGCCGTAGGCGCCGGCGGTCGACGTTTCATAATAGCCTACTGCGCGTCGGAAAGTCGGTTCCGTGTCGCATTCGAGGTCGAACGCGACAATGTTGTTTGTCATCGCCGACTGCCCGGAGCTGAAAGCAAGAATGCCGTATGCGGTATTGTTTATGGCCGCCCCGGCATCAGCTCCGAAAACAACCGATGTCAGAAATAGAATGACACCGGCCAGAAACTGATAATGACATCTCATAATGCTGAATTAAATAGAATGATTGTAGGATGATAACAGGATTATTAGCAAAAATAACGATTGGCCGATACGAATCCAATTCCGCCCGCTATTATTTATCATAAGATAAACTTTTTTTGCGTTTAATGATTACTATTGTACGTTTTTAGAATAATGGCTCCCGAAATTGCGGTATTGGTCTCTGTCTGCCGACAAAATGTTACGGATAATTTCGGCGGTTGATAATTATTGCGGTCGAATTGCCGTTGCCTGAATAGAGAGATGTCTGTTTGTTCCTTAACCTATGAAGCCCGGATTATATGAAACCCGATGACAAGATAATCGACAAGATCAAGAAGATTATGTCGGAAAACGAGAGCTTGTATAAAGTCTCGCCTTCTCTTTTTGACCCTCTGTTCGAGGCTGGAGAGATTGTAACGTTCCCCCGGGGATATATGATAATGAAGGCCGGGCGTCAGCTACGCGACGTCTACGTGATTATCGACGGTCTCGTAGGCTCGTTCTATGAGAGCGGCTCGAAGGTTATTCTCCACGGTCTCGCAACTCCGGGAACGCTGCTTATCCACGGCGCGTCGTTTTTCAATGTCAAGCCTTCGTTCATGCATTGGGAGGCCGTTGTTGCCACAACTGTCCTGCGTGTGCCCGACAGCTTTATTCGTGAATATCTCCACAGTTGCCATGAATTCGCCATCTGGATGTACGGCATGGCCGAGAATGTTATAATGTATTATTGGTGTCCGGTAAACGTGTTTACTTGGCTATTTTCAGTGATTTTATGCATTGACAAGCCCCCTGTTTCAGTATTTGTATCGGCTGTCCGAGGAAAATGTTCTCCTTTCGCATGGTATGCATAGACAAGGATGCCATATTTGCCCAATTTAAGCTCTTCTAATGGACTTATATCTCACAATAAAGCCCCTACACATTCAATATATCGGCTGTCCGAGGAAAATAAAAAGCCAAATAGGGCTTGAAAGTTTTAGCGGACACCAATAATAATGTATAGCGAAGACAAAGCTTTTATATTGTCGGACAGCGCCGAACACCGCTATATCAAGCTCTACGAGAATTTGCCGCGGCGAGTGTTCCGCGAACTGCCTTCGCGGATGGTGGCGCGTTATCTCGGCATAACCGAACAGTCGCTCTCGCGCATCAAGCGTTCTGTCCTGAAGAACCATCCCAAAAAGGAGGACTGAGGCCGCCGAGCGCCGTTTTTAGATGATTTTCCGTCTTGAATGTAGGCGCGTGTCTCAATGCTATTGACTTAGATGAAATCGGCGTCAGAAACGCCATGGCGTAGGGACGTGCTTCCGATATTCTTAACTACCTCCTACTCTTTGTCAGTCTCAGGCGCCTGATAAACACAAGAGAGGCTACGCCATCGGCGCAGCCTCTGCCTGTTATCTGAGATATGTCGGGAGATTAGTCTTCGATTGTGCAGATCGAAACGCGGTTCCACGATTCCTCGCTGAACATGTTGCCGATGCCTTCGCCTTCAGCGGTGATGCGGTCAGCGGCGATCTTGTAGCGGTTGATGAGGGCGTTCTTAACGCTTTCAGCGCGGCGGTTGGCGAGCTTGATGTTGTTCTCGAGGTTGCCGTCGGGCGAAGCATAACCCTTGATGACTACTTTAGAGTTCTTGTGGTTCTTGAGGTAAGCAGCGATCATCTCAACGTTGGGCTGCTGATCGGCTGTGATTGTCGAGCTGCCGATCTTGTAGAAGACGTAGCGGACGCTGTTGAGGTTGTTGTTGACCTCTTTCACAACCTGAGGCTGACGGTTCTTGCAGGCTTCGAGTTCGCTGGCGAGAGCGGCGTTGCTGGCCTGAGCGGTTGCGAGGGCTGCGTTAGCAGCGTTGAGCTGGCCGCGGAGGTCGTTGATCTGACCGTTGAGGTCGGCGATCTGGGCGCTGTAGTCGGGGCAGTCGAAGCAGGGGAAGCCTTTGCCGAAGTTGTAGGTAACACCGATTGCGCAGTTGAAAGTAGCTGCATTGGCGTTGTAGGCGGCCGAAGTCTGGGCTACGCCGGCGTCGCTCATGTTCCATACGATGGCGGGTTTGAGCGAGAGGGTCAGCGAAGGATTGACGTTGTAGTTGATGTTGAGGCCTACTTTGGTTGCGAAGTAGTTCCAGTCAGGAGCCTGGCTCTTTGCCCAGTATTCGTGGCCCCAGCCTGCGCCGAGGAGGGCTTCAAGACCGAAGTGACGGAAGTCGCAGCTGTAGCCCATGAAGAGGTTTGTCAGGTTGATGGTTCCGTAAGCGCCGACATACTGGCTGTCGAAAGCGGTGTTGCTGCGCTCGAGGTTGTTCCAGCTTGAGGTGTTAACGCCCCATGCGGCTTCGATACCGGCACCGAAAACATAAGAGATCTGTTTGTTGATGTGGATACCTACGGTTCCGCGCATATTGCCGAAGAAGGCGTGGTGGGTCAGGGGGGTGGTTACACCGCCGTCGAGACCGATCGACCAGTTCGAACCGAAGTTAGTGTGCTCCTGAGCTTGCTGAGCACTGACTGTCATTGCACCGGCAATGGCAACAGCCATAAGTAAAACTTTCTTCATAATAAATGGTGTTTAACGTTGATAAATCGCCGCAAAGTTAATGTTTTGTAAATAGTTGTCCAAAAATTGATTAAACTTTTTTTGAAAAATTTGACAAATCAGTAGTTGAACCGGCTCATGTTGCGACGAATAAGGACAGCCGTCGCAATATCGGCCGTTCACCATAGAATACACTTTCAGGCGCTCTTTTGTTCGCTGCCGAATGTTCGATTGTCGGTTTTTCTGTGGTTCCGGACTGAAAATATGCGGCATTGCGGGCGATTTCGTTCCCGAAGCTTGCTTTTGGTTTTTTTTTCGGTTAAATTTGCGGCGTATTATGGACAGACAAAGAAATATGGCGGCGACCGACGCGCGCGATTCGCTGGTGATAATCCCTACCTATAAAGAGGAAGAGAATATCGCCGCGATAATTGATGCGGTCATGGCGCTGAACACGCCGATGGACGTGCTTGTCATCGACGACAGCTCGCCCGACCGGACGGCGTCGATTGTCAGAGCCAAGATGAACGAATATCCCGGCCGCGTCAATCTCGTGGAGCGTCCGGGGAAGCAGGGACTGGGTACGGCCTATCTGGCCGGATTCGACTGGGCCCTTCAGCGCCCCGCCTATAATTATATATTCGAGATGGACGCCGATTTCAGCCATAATCCCGCCGATCTCGAGAAACTCAGGCAGGCGTGTGCCGACGGAGCCGATATGTCGGTAGGCTCGCGCTACGTCTCGGGCGTCAATGTCGTCAACTGGCCTATGGGGCGCGTGCTGATGAGCTACTTCGCTTCGAAATATGTCAGGATAGTGACCGGGCTGCCTGTCCACGACACCACCGCAGGCTTTGTCTGCTACACCCGCCGGGTGCTTGAGGCACTTCCGCTGAAAGAAGTGCGCTTCAAGGGCTATGCCTTTCAGATAGAAATGAAATTCACGGCACATAAATACGGCTTCAGGATTGCCGAAGTGCCGATTATATTTGTCAACCGGGTTCTCGGAACGAGCAAGATGTCGTCGGGCATCTTCGGCGAGGCTGTCTTCGGCGTCGTCCGTCTGAAACTCGGCAGTCTGTTCAAAAAATATCCCGATTACCGACGCAAAGACTGATGGAAACAGTTGACCTGCTGATTCGCGATGCTCTTATCGTCAACGAGGGAGCGAGCTTCCGGGGCTGGCTTGCAGTCGCGGACGAGCGCATTGCCGCTATCGGAGTGGGGGATGCCCCCGCCGAGGTCGTGGCCTCGGCCCGTAGCGTTGAAGATGCCGCAGGCAAGACACTCCTTCCGGGCGTCATTGACGAGCATGTCCACACCCGCGATCCGGGCCTGACCGAGAAAGGGGACATGGCCTCGGAAAGCGCAGCCGCCGCCGCCGGAGGCGTCACGTCGATAATCGATATGCCCAACACGCGCCCCGCCACTACCACTCTTGCGGCCCTCGAGGCCAAGGAGCAGCGGGCTGCAGCCGTGGCCACTGCAAACTATGCCTTCTATCTCGGAGCCACCAACACGAATCTCGACGAGCTTCTGCAGGCCGATTATTCGCGGGTTGCCGGAGTGAAGGTCTTTCTGGGGTCGTCGACAGGGAATATGCTCGTCGACCGCCGCACGGCTCTCGACGATATTTTCGGGCGTGTCGACGCCCTGATAGCCGTTCATGCCGAGGACGAGGCCGAGATAGCGCGCTGCCGCGCCGCCGTGGCGGCGTCGGGCGACCTCTCAATAGCGCGCCACCCCGACATCCGCACCCGCCGTGCCTGCCTGCTGGCTACGCAGCGCGCCATAGAGCTGGCCAAAGCCCACGGCTCGCGCCTCCACGTGCTCCATGTCTCGACCGCCGAAGAAGCGCTACTCTTCGAGCCGGGCGATGTCGCCGCGAAGCGCATCACCGCCGAGACCTGTCCGCAGTATCTCCTTTTCAGTTCGGCCGACTACGCCCGTCTGGGCGCCCGCATAAAATGCAATCCCGCAGTCAAGGATGACCGCGAGGCATTGCTGGCAGCCATTGCTGAAGGCCGCATCGACACCATAGCTACAGACCATGCTCCCCACCGGCTCTCCGACAAGGCCGGCGATGTTCTGACCGCCGCGTCGGGAATGCCGATGCTTCAGTTTTCGCTGCCGGCCATGCTGACCCTGCTCGGTGCCGAACGCGCCGCAGAGCTTATGGCCCATAATCCGGCCCGGCTCTACGGAATCGCCGACCGCGGATTCCTGCGGCCGGGCGCCTACGCCGACCTTGTGCTCGCCGAACGCTGGCGCCACACTGTCAGCGACGCCGACGTCGTCAGCCGTTGCGGCTGGACTCCCCTCGCCGGCGCCACCCTCGACTGGGCAGTCGCCTCGACATGGCTCAACGGCCGCCGGGTCTTCGACGGAATAAAGGTCGACACCGCAGTGCGCGGCCGTGCTCTCCGCTTTAACCGATAACACAGTTTTCTAACCTTAAATACCTAATAACCCGGGACAATCCCAAAAAAAGCACTCCGATTTTCTAATATCGCAGATAGTAAATGATGGAAAAAACAAACGTTAAAACACTCGACAAGGTTGTCGTCCGCTTCTCGGGCGATTCAGGCGACGGTATGCAGCTCGCCGGCAACATCTTCACCAATGTGTCGGCCGGTCTCGGCAACCAAGTGTCAACCTTCCCCGACTATCCGGCTGAGATACGCGCGCCGCAAGGCTCGCTCAGCGGTGTCAGCGGCTTTCAGGTAAGCGTGGGCCGCGGTGTCCACACCCCCGGCGATGCCTGCGATGTCCTCGTAGCCATGAATCCCGCGGCTCTGAAGCAGAATGTCCGCTTCCTCAAGCCCGACGGCATTGTGATCATCGACATCGACTCGTTCAAGGCACCCGACCTCCGCAAGGCTCTCTATGCCACCGACGATGCCATAGCCGAACTCGGCCTCAGCCCCGAAAGAGTGGTCGAGGTGCCGGTTACGGCCATGACAAAGGCCGCTCTGGCCGACAGCGGCATGGACAACAAGAGTGTGCTCAAATGCAGGAACATCTTCGCTCTGGGCCTTGTCTGCTGGCTTTTCGACCGCCCGCTGGAACGCGCCTTCGAGCATCTCAAGACGAAATTCGCCCGCAAGCCCGCTGTCTACGAGGCCAATTCCAAGGTACTTCAGGCCGGCTGGGACTACGGTCACAATATCCATGCCTCGGTGTCGACCTATCGCGTCGAGACCGAAGATCCGCGTCCGGGTGTCTACACCGACATCAACGGCAACACCGCAACAGCCTGGGGCCTTATCGCCGCTTCAGAGCGTTCGGGGCGCCCGCTTTTCCTCGGAAGCTATCCTATAACTCCCGCCACCGATATTCTTCATGAACTGGCCAAACGCAAAGACCTCGGTGTCAAAGCCGTTCAGATGGAAGACGAGATCGGCGGCGTATGCTCGGCCATCGGCGCCTCTTTCGCCGGCGACCTTGCCGTCACCTCTACCTCGGGCCCCGGCCTGGCTCTCAAGAGCGAGGGCATAGGTCTGGCCGTCATGGCCGAACTGCCTCTGGTTGTCATCGACGTCCAGCGCGGCGGCCCGTCGACCGGCCTTCCCACCAAAACCGAGCAGACCGACCTCATGCAGGCTCTCTACGGCCGCAACGGCGAATCTCCCGTTTGTGTCGTCGCTCCCGCATCGCCCACCGACTGCTTCACAATGGCTTTCGAGGCATGCCGCATCGCCCTCGAACACATGACCCCGGTCATCCTTCTCAGCGACGCTTTCATCGGCAACGGCTCGAGCGCCTGGCGCATTCCCGAAGCCTCCGATCTCCCGGAAATCCATCCGCCGCTGCTTCCCGCCGACCGTCTCGAAGGGGAGTGGATGCCCTACGACCGCGATTCCGAGACGTATGCCCGCTACTGGGCCGTTCCTGAAGAAGGTCACAGCCGTCCCCACCGCATAGGCGGTCTTGAAAAGGACTCGCGCACCGGTGCCATCACAACCGACCCCCACGAACATGAGGTTATGGTTATGGCACGCCAGGAAAAGGTCGCCCGCATCGCCAACGATATCCCCGACCTCGAGGTCTTCGATCCCAACGGCGCCGACACCCTTTTGGTAGGCTGGGGTGGTACCTACGGTCATCTGCGCACGGCCGCTGCCGAACTCAACGCCGAAGGCCATGCCGTGGCTTTCGCCCAGTTCCGCTATATCAACCCGATGCCGAAGAACACCGCCGAAGTGCTGGCCCGCTATAAGAAAGTTATAGTTGCCGAACTCAACACCGGCCAGTTCGCCGACTTCATGCAGAGCCGCTTCCCGCGCACTGAGATTTACCGCATCAACAAGGTTCAGGCCCAGCCGTTCCTTGTCGGCGAGGTAAAGGCCAAGACTCTCGAGATTATCAACCGGTGACCCGTTTATAACCTTAAATAACTGACTATCCAATGGAAACAACATATAAGGCCTCTGATTTCAAGAACGCCAACCCCGTGCGCTGGTGCCCCGGCTGTGGTGACCACGCCATCCTGAACTCGCTCCACAAGGCTATGGCCTCGCTGGGCGTCGCTCCCGAAAAGACGGCTGTCATCTCGGGTATCGGCTGCAGCTCTCGCCTGCCTTATTATATGAACACCTACGGATTCCACACCATCCACGGACGTGCCGCCGCCATCGCTACCGGCTATAAGATCGCGCGTCCCGACATGACAGTGTGGCAGATCTCGGGCGACGGCGATGGTCTCGCCATCGGCGGCAACCACTTCATCCACGCCGTGCGCCGCAATATCGACATAAACATAATGCTGTTCAACAACAAGATCTACGGTCTGACAAAAGGACAGTATTCGCCGACGAGCGATCGCGGCTTCGTGTCGAAATCATCGCCCTACGGAACAACCGAAGATCCGTTTATCCCCGCCGAGCTCGTGTTCGGTGCCCGCGGAAACTTCTTCGCCCGCACAATCGACGTCGAGCTCGAAACGAGCCGCGAGGTGATGGAGGCTGCCGCACGCCACCACGGAACTTCTGTCGTTGAGGTGCTTCAGAACTGCGTCATCTTCAACAACGGCATCCATAACGCCATCACCGACCGCGAGGTTCGCGCCGACCGCACAATCCATCTGCGCCATGGCGAGAAGATGCTCTTCGGCAAGGATATGAACCGCGGCCTCGTCGGCGACGGCTTCCTGCTCAAGGCTGTGACCATCGGTGAAGACGGCTGGACACTCGACGACGTCCTCGTTCACGATGCCCACTCAAAGAGCAACTTCCTCCATCAGCAGCTCGCCATGATGGACGGCCACGACCTGCCGCTTGCAGTAGGAATCATCCGCGATGTCGAAGCTCCCGTCTATAACGAGGCTCTCGACGCCCAGGTTGCCGAAGTGTGCGCCAAGAAAGGCTTCAAGTGCCTGCGCGACATGGTGCTGGCGGGAAACACCTGGACTGTGGAATGACAATCTCACGACATGCCCTTCGCATGGGCCGCATCACGGTGGCGGCGGTGGCTTTTGCCGCCGCCACCGCGCTTTTTACGGCCTTCGGCATGTCGGTTCCCTGTGTGGCCGTCTGGATAGCCCGCATTCAGCTTCTGCCTGCCGCGCTGTCGTTCTCGATGGTCATATTCGTAGGCTGGATTATCGCCACTCTCATCTTCGGCCGCATATATTGCTCGACGGTGTGCCCTATGGGCACGCTCATGGACTTGTGCGCCCGCACGCGGCGCCGTTTCCGTCCTCGTCAGTATCACTATAAGAAACCGTCGCCGGCGCTGCGCAACGTTGTGCTCGCTGTGACGGCGGCATCGCTGATGGCCGGGACAACCGCCCTTGCGGCTTTTATCGACCCATACAGCGCTTTCGGCCGGATAGCGGCCGATATTGTGCGTCCCGCCTGGGCTGTCGTTGCTGCCGGGTCGGCGAAAATGGCCGGTGCGTCGCTGCTGGGCTTCGCCATAGCGCTTGCCACTCTGCTCGTTGTCGGGCTTGTGGCCCGCAGCCGCGGACGCGCCATCTGCACGAGTTTCTGCCCCGTAGGCACGACACTCGGGCTTGTCTCGCGCTACTCGATATTCCATATCGACATCAATACCGACAAGTGTATCCAGTGCCGCAAATGCGAGCATGCCTGCAAGGCCCACTGCATCGACCTCGAAAGCCATGTCATCGATGGCGCGCGCTGTGTGGTCTGCTTCGACTGTCTGCCTGTGTGCCCGAACGACGCCATTTCGTATACTCCAGAGAGCCACCGTCTGGCGATGCCGATGATGATACGCGCCGGTCGCCGGCGCGAAACGGCGCCTACGGCTTTCGACGGCCCGCGCCGCCTCGACCGTCGCCGTTTTCTCGCTGCCGGAATCGTTGCCGCAGTCGCTCCCGTAGCACTCCGGGCCGACCGTGCCGCCCGCTCGCTTGCCGCGGCCGGCGGAAGAACGATGCCTTCGCCGGAGTTTCCAGTGTGTCCTCCGGGAGCACCCGACCGCAAGACCTTTCTGAGCCGCTGCACGGCCTGTGGCCTCTGCGTCAGCCACTGCTCCACGGGCGTGCTGCGCCCATCGCTCGGCGAATACGGCGCCCTGAATGCCCTGCGTCCGGTTATGCGTTTTGACATCGCCGCCTGCTCGTTCGACTGCTCGCGCTGCAACAACTTGTGCCCTACCGGAGCCCTCGAGCCGCTCACTATCGCCGAGAAACGGCAGACGGTGATAGGCCGCGCCAATGTCATTGCCGGCAACTGCATAGGCTGCGGCGCCTGCGCCAAAGCATGTCCGCGCATGGCGATAACGATGACTGAGCTTGCGTCGGGCCACCGCCTGGCGCGTGTCGACGAGGCTCTTTGTATCGGTTGCGGCGTCTGTCAGAACGTGTGCCCCGCCTATCCCTACAAGGCCATATATGTCGATGGCCTGTCACAATAAGTTTTCCATGCAATGAAACAATATCTCGACCTGCTCAACACGATAATGACCACCGGAGTTGACCGCGGCGACCGCACCGGAACCGGCACGCGCAGCATCTTCGGCCACCAGATGCGCTTCGACCTCAGTCAGGGCTTTCCGCTGCTGACAACGAAGAAACTCCATCTGAAATCGATCATCTACGAATTGCTCTGGTTTCTCGCCGGCGACACCAATGCCCGCTATCTTCAGGAACATGGCGTTAGAATCTGGAACGAGTGGGCCGACCCCGACGGTTCGCTGGGCCATATCTACGGCTATCAGTGGCGTTCGTGGCCCGACTACCGGGGCGGCTCGATCGACCAGATCACGCAGGCCGTCAACGACATCGTCAACAATCCCGAAAGCCGCCGCATAATCGTCAGCGCATGGAATGTCGGCGATCTCGACAACATGAACCTTCCCCCCTGCCACGCCTTTTTCCAGTTTTATGTGGCCGACGGGCGCCTGAGCCTTCAGCTCTATCAGCGCAGTGCCGACTGTTTTCTTGGAGTGCCGTTCAATATCGCCAGCTATGCGCTGCTGACAATGATGATGGCGCAGGTAACGGGGCTTAAACCGGGCGATTTCATCCACACTCTGGGCGACACGCATATCTATCACAACCATTTCGACCAGGTGAAGCTTCAGCTCACCCGCGAGCCGCGTCCTCTGCCGCGCATGGTGATAAATCCCGACGTGAAGAGCATCTTCGATTTCAGGTATGAGGATTTCGAGCTGCGCGACTATGATCCGTGGCCTCACATTAAAGCAACTGTTGCCGTATGAAGCCCGTTGTAACAATCATTGTCGCCGTTGCCCGCGATGGCGCGATAGGGCGCCGAGGCGATCTGCTTTTCCATATCAGCGACGACCTGCGCCGGTTCAAACGGCTGACGATGGGTCATCCCATAGTCATGGGGCGCAAGACTTTCGAATCGTTCCCGAAAGGGCCGCTCCCGGGGCGCACTAACATCGTGGTCACCCGTAGCGGCGACTACGACGGCCGCGGAGCAACAGTGGCCGGGAGTCTCGACGAGGCTCTGAAAATCGCCGCCGCCGAAGAGACCGGACGCATATTTATAATAGGAGGCGGTGAAATCTACCGTCAGGCTTTCGGCATTGCCGATGCTCTCGAATTGACTGACATCGACGCCTCGGTCGACGATGCCGACACTTTCTTCCCCGCAGTGAACGATGTAGATTGGGAGCTGACAGAAGAGTCAGAGCCGATGACCGACTCCAGGACCGGAATATCCTATTCCTTTAAAACCTATGCCCGGCGCCGTTAAAATTCCGTGAAAGCGAACGGAAGGAGTGCTTTTACCGACGGAACCCAGATAATGGAACCGGCTCCGACGAGCCAGACCTCTACGGGACTGCCCGCAAGTTTCTCATATTCGACGAGCGCCTGACGGCATGAGCCGCAGGGCGAAATCGGAGTCGGCAGCTCTTTGCCTTCGGCGTCGCGCGCCGCTATGGCAATTGCGCGGAACCGCCCGTCGGGATGGTTGGCGTGGCCCCAGTAGGCTGCCGTTCGTTCGGCGCACATCGTAGAGCCCAGAGCGGCGTTTTCCTGATTGGCTCCGCTGATAATTAAGAAATTGCCGTCGGGCTGCTCTATTTCTATGGCGGCGCCGACATGGAAGTTGCTGAACGGAGCGTATGAGCCGCCGACGGCATTACGGGCGGCGTCGACAAGGCGGCGCTGCCGGTCGGTCAGCTCTTCGTAGCTGTAGCTGACGGCGGGGATTGTTTCGGGGATAGGTTTCATTCGTTAAAAGGGTTGGCGATTATGTTCGAACAGGCTTCGGAAAGCATGTCGAGAACAAGCTCGAAGCCCTCGGCGCCTTCGTAGTAGGGATCGGGGATATGGTCGTAGCGCGAGCGCGTCAGCGGTGAGAACCATTCGCAGATGCGGTGGATGCGGCGATCCCCTTCGTCGCTGGGCGAGAGGGCGCGCAGGTCGCGGTAGTTTCCCTCGTCCATGGCCACTATGATGTCGAACTCGCTGAAATCGTCCTGCGTTACCTGACGGCATATATGGTCGAGCTCGAGACCGCGCCGGCGCGCGGCTATGCGCATTCGCCGGTCGGGCAGGTCGCCGACATGCCAGCCGCCTGTTCCGGCCGAGTCTATGTCCCATTCTCCGGCGATGCCGCGCTCTTCGACAAGGGCGCGCATCACCCCCTCGGCGGCCGGGCTGCGGCATATATTGCCGAGGCACACAAAAAGAATTCTGATAGGTTTCTTATCCATTGTTGCGGAGGTCGTTGATGATTATATCGGCGGCGCGTCGGGCAGCTCCCGCTTCTCCGAGCCTGCGGCGGATGACGGCGTAGCCCTCGAGCTGTTTCTCGCGCTCGGGGCCGTCGGCGACGATCCCGGCCAGGCGCAGGCCTACAGCTTCGGGAGTGCAGTAATGGAGCAGCATCTCGGGAACTACCGGTGCTCCGGCTATGAGATTCGGCAACGTGACATAGTCGACATTGAGCAGCCGCCGCATTATGGAGT
>HF985616.1:9192-20203 GCA_000431215.1 Prevotella sp. CAG:1031 | reverse complement strand
AGTGTATCAAAGCACTTTACCAATTTCTTATCCGTTGCCTATTCTCATGCGAGTTTCTTTTAATCTATTTGTAGTCAATTAAATACCTTCAGACTACATCAAATATTCAAAAAGGTATGCAAACGCCAAAGATGACAATCAAAAAAAGAGTCCGATGCAAACACCGAACTCTTTAAAGATCAAGGGAATTTTCAATTCATCAGTCTTTCGGGAAGCTACTGTCAGCGGACGATGAGCTTGGTGACAGCGCCAGCCCGGCGGCAGAGCACGATAGAACCCGGCTCGGGAGCTGAAACCCGACGGCCGTCAATGGTGAAATATTCGGCAGGGGTATCGGCCGTATCGTCGCTTATCCGCTCAATTCCGGCAAACTCGCTGATACGGAAGGCCGGCGACACAAGATTGACCGACGAGCCGGTGGCCGATTTGAGCGACACTCTCACGTCGAACCATCCGCTGGCTGATGTGCGGTCGACCTGAGAGAGCGCGCATGCCAGTGTTATGCCCCAGTTGGGCGAAGGAGTGCCTTCAAAATCAAGTGTCTCATAGCTGAGCGGTCTGAAATCATCCGAACCATACGGAGCGTATTCTACAGTGATTTCATCGAGCGGACCCGCAGCACTATACGACACATATCCTTCCTCATAGCTCGATCTGTTTCTGATCTTGCAGGGATGCCGACAGAATCCCGCAGCCGACGGCGGGACGTGGCCCCATGTCAACGACACTGTCGACGCCTGCAACGCGCGTCTCGACAGCATCTCCTTCACCAGAGCCGACATCCCGGCCCGAGAACTTGCCGACCTCGATTCAATGAGCGATAGATTGCCTCCGGGAGTTCTGGATTACTGGCATGCCCGCGCACTGCGCGGCTCGCTCTCGCGCGATTCGGCAACAGCCATTCTGAAAAGAGCCCTTGCAACAACCGATTCGGCCTCGCAGCCATATATCTATCACCGATTATTGAGCGAGTCGCTGCATCTTGATGACAATCCCGGCATCAGGGAAGTCAACGGCATCCACAGATGTTATGAATATTTCACATCGGCAGGCGATAAAAAATGATCCTGCGGCCGCTTGTCGGCGACCCTGAGATGACGGTCAACCAGAACCGCTGGCATCTGCGCTCTGCCATGGGTCTGGGGAAAGACGAGTCGATCGAACAGACACTCGCCGACCTGACATAACCGGAATTTACCGGAGGGAGGCGATGCGGCGGGCGTGGTCGTTCATAGCGAGAAATCTGCCGCGGGCCGACATAGTCTGAAGATTCTCTGAGAGCGGAGTCAGTATAAGCAGTCGGTTTTTCAGACACTGACCGAAGTCGCGGGAGGCCGGTTTCTCTTTTTCGCCGAAACTACGGTCGGTGATTAGTATGATGCGCCCGTCAACATCCTCGGCCGCCTCCCTGACAGCTTTCTCATCTTTGCTGATAAACGGCGACACAAGAACGCCTCCGTTGGCAACGCAGTGCAGCCAGCGGTTGAAGTTATCAGCTCGCGTCGGCTGATCGTCGGCACGATGCACGACAACCTGTTCTTTGAAGGGATTGTCAAGCAGCTGAAGATTGCCGTAAGCGCTATAGGCCGAGCCTCCGATTTGCAGGGTGGTGACTCGCCGGAACGACTCGGGATGGGCAAGCCTTACGGCAAGCCTGTATGGATTTTCCCTGAGGTATCGGTAGATCGCGTCAAGCTTGCGGTCCGGGCCGACAATCTGGTCATTGAACCCTTTCTGAAAAACTTGCTCCTGACTTGAGAGCTTATTAACCATAACCTTGAAAATGGCAAGCTTTCGGCCGAGAATATCGTCGAGCTCCGATTCAACCGAAAGAAGAAGATGGAGATGGTCGGGCATGAGGGCATACTGGAACAGGCGGAGGGAGGGATGTATCTCAGGCAACCGCCGCAGAGCCTCCTTTATGCATTTTCCTGTCGGAGAGGCAATGAGATAGGGGCTGCCGGGACTGCCCGGAGGAACAGCGCTGTCGCCGCCGAGCCGGCCGAAGCTTTCGCAGCCGGGAGCTTTCAGGAGGGTTATATGGTAGATAGCCCTGGCGCGGTAGTCATGCCATCTGGCCCGGTAGTTACCGCTCCACTTCAAGCTTCGCTGAAGCTCAGGGGCTTTTAGGCTTCGCTGAAGCTCAGTTCTTTTCAAAATCGAATTCATAACCAAAATTTTTGTTAAGGCCCAAGCTTCAGCGCCGGGCATGCGTGGCCCAAGCTTCAGCGCCGGGCATGGGTGGCAAATTTAGCGATTATCCGACAAAACTGCTATAACAATCATTTAACGGGTTTTCAACTCTTTTATCACAAAAATTTTTTAACTTTGCAGCGACTTTTTTCAGCATCAACGTAAATTATCCAAAATATCTACAATTTCGCAATGAGTAAAGAAAAGAAATTCTTGACTTGCGATGGCAACCAGGCAGCCGCCCATATCAGCTATCTGTTCACAGAGGTAGCCGCCATCTATCCCATCACACCGTCGTCGACAATGGCTGAATATGTCGATGAATGGTCGTCCGCAGGCCGCAAGAATATGTTCGGACGTCCCGTCCACGTTCAGGAAATGCAAAGCGAAGGAGGTGCTGCCGGTGCCGTTCACGGCTCTCTTCAGGCAGGAGCTCTGACAACTACCTATACAGCCAGTCAGGGACTGCTGCTGATGATTCCCAACATGTATAAGATTGCCGGCGAGCTGCTCCCCTGCGTGTTCCATGTCAGCGCGCGCACTCTCGCCAGCCATGCCCTTTCGATTTTCGGCGACCATCAGGACGTCATGTCGGTTCGCCAGACCGGCTTCGCCATGCTCTCCGAAGGCAGCGTCCAGGAGGTTATGGATCTGGCCGGCGTCGCCCATCTCGCAACCATCAAGAGCCGCGTTCCTTTCGTCAACTTCTTCGACGGTTTCCGAACCTCCCATGAGATCCAGAAAATCGAAGAGATCGACGCCGAGGCCCTGACCTCGCTCGTCGACAAGGAGGCTCTCGCAGCCTTCCGCAACCGCGCTCTCAACCCCGACGCTCCCGTCGACCGCGGCATGGCCGAGAATCCCGACGTGTTCTTCCAGCACCGCGAGGCCTCGAACAGCTACTACGACGCCGTTCCCGCCATCGTCGAGGAATATATGAACGAGATCTCGCGCATAACCGGCCGCGAATACAGGCTCTTCAACTACTACGGCCATCCCGAGGCCGACCGCGTTATCATCGCCATGGGCTCGGTCACCCAGGCCGCTCAGGAAGCCATCGACTATCTGGCCTCGAAAGGCGAGAAGGTCGGTCTGGTCAATGTCCACCTCTACCGTCCCTTCAGCGCCAAGCACTTCCTTGGCGCACTGCCTAAGACCGTGAAGCGCATCGCCGTTCTCGACCGCACCAAAGAACCCGGAGCTGCCGGCGAACCTCTTTATCTCGATATCGTCGAGGCCTTCAAAGGCTGCAACGACGCTCCTGTCATCGTCAGCGGCCGCTACGGTCTGTCGTCGAAAGACACTACTCCGGTTCAGATTATCAGCGTGTTCGAGAACCTTCAGCTTCCCGAACCGAAGAACCACTTCACTATCGGCATCGTCGACGACGTCACCTTCACTTCGCTTCCTCCCAAAGAGGAAATGGCGCTGGGCGGCGAAGGAATCTTCGAGGCCAAGTTCTACGGCCTCGGAGCCGACGGAACTGTCGGAGCCAACAAGAACTCCATCAAGATTATCGGCGACAACACCGATAAATACTGTCAGGCCTATTTCAGCTACGACTCGAAGAAGAGCGGCGGTTTCACCTGCTCTCACCTCCGTTTCGGCAACCATCCCATCCGTTCGACCTATCTGGTCAACACCCCGAACTTCGTAGCCTGCCACGTTCAGGCCTACCTCCACATGTATGACGTTACCCGCGGTCTTCAGCGCGGCGGCACATTCCTGCTCAACACAATCTGGGAGGGTCAGGAGCTTGCCGACAATCTGCCCGCCAAGGTGAAGAAATATTTCGCCGACAACAATATCAACGTCTACTATATCAACGCAACGAAGATAGCTCAGGAAATCGGTCTCGGCAACCGCACGAACACCATTCTCCAGAGCGCCTTCTTCCGCATAACCGAGGTTATCCCCGTAGACCTCGCCGTAGAACAGATGAAGAAATTCATCGTCAAGAGCTACGGCAAGAAAGGTCAGGACGTTGTCGACAAGAACTTCGCAGCCGTAGACCGCGGCGGCGAATACCGCAAGCTCGACGTTGACCCCGCATGGAGCAGCCTCGCCGAAGAGCCGGCTCCCGCACATCCGGGCGACACCCCCTTCATCGCCAACGTCGTGCGTCCGATCAACGCTCAGGACGGCGACCTGCTGCCCGTTTCGACCTTCAAGGGCATCGAAGACGGAACGTGGCCTCTCGGCACAGCCGCCAGCGAAAAACGCGGCGTAGCGGCTTTCGTTCCCGAATGGGATCCCGAAAACTGCATCCAGTGTAACAAATGCGCCTACGTCTGCCCCCACGCCTGCATCCGTCCGTTCGTGCTCGACGCCAAAGAGATGGAAGGCGCTCCCTTCGGCGAAGACCGCACTCTGGCCGCCATCGGCAAGACTTTCGCAGGAATGCGCTTCATTCAGGCCGTCGACCAGCTCGACTGTCTCGGCTGCGGCAACTGCGTCGATGTATGTCCCGGCAAGCGCGGCAACAAGGCTCTGACAATGAAGCCGCTCGAATCGCAGCTTCCGCTTCAGAAAGAGTGGGACTACTGCATCAGCAACGTCAGCTCGAAGCAGAATCTCGTCGACATCAAACAGAACGTGAAGAACAGCCAGTTCGCCACACCTCTGTTCGAATTCTCGGGCGCCTGCTCGGGTTGCGGCGAAACCCCCTACGTGAAACTTATCACCCAGCTCTTCGGCGACCGCGAGATGGTGGCCAACGCAACCGGCTGCTCGTCGATCTACAGCGGCTCTGTTCCGTCGACCCCCTACACCGTCAACGCCGCCGGCCACGGCCCCGCCTGGGCCAACAGCCTCTTCGAGGACTTCTGCGAATTCGGTCTCGGCATGAAGATTGCCTCCGACAACCAGCGCGCCGTGCTCGCCGAATCGGTGAAGAAAGCTGTCGACTGCCCGTCGTGCTCCGACGAAATCCACTCCCTGGCGGCCGAATGGCTCGAGAAATTCAACGACGGCGACGCCACCCGCGCCATCGCCGACAAGCTCATACCTCTCTGCGAAGCCTGCGGCTGCCCGACCTGCCGCGAGATTCTCGACCGCAAGCAGTATCTGGTAAAACGCAGCCAGTGGATCATCGGCGGCGACGGAGCCAGCTACGACATCGGCTTCGGCGGCCTCGACCACGTTCTGGCCAGCGGTGAGGATGTCAACATCCTCGTGCTCGACACCGAAGTCTATTCGAACACCGGCGGCCAGGCTTCGAAATCGACCCCGCTGGGCGCCATCGCCAAATTTGCCGCCGGCGGCAAGCGTATCCGCAAGAAAGACCTCGGACTTATCGCCTCGACCTACGGCTATGTCTACTGCGCGCAGATTGCCATGGGCGCCGACCAGGCCCAGACCCTCAAGGCTATCCGCGAAGCCGAGGCATATCCCGGCCCGTCGATAATAATCGCCTACTCACCCTGTATCAACCACGGCATCCGTCGCGGCATGGGACACGCCCAGGCCGAAGAAGCCGCTGCCGTAGAATGCGGCTACTGGCACCTCTGGCGCTACAACCCCGAACTCGAGAACGAAGGCAAGAACCCCTTCACCCTCGACAGCAAAGAGCCCAACTGGGATCTCTTCGACGACTTCCTCGGCGGCGAAGTTCGCTTCGCATCGGTCAAGAAGCTCTACCCGAAAGAGGCCGACGAGCTCTTCGCAGCCGCCAAGAAGAACGCCCAGTGGCGCTACAACAACTACCGTCGTCTGGCCCGTCAGCAGTGGGGTCAGGATCCCGACGGCGAAGGCGAGCCCATCGTGAAATAATCCGTCAGACCGACGTCACAGACAGCCGCCCCGGTGCCCCGCGCGCCGGGGCGGTTTTTCAATTTGTCGGACGGAAGAGGACGAGAGTCGTTTTTTTTGTTTACTTTTGCGAGGCTAATAAAAAACCGACCTGAAATGGCAGAATCATCAGTCCAGGAAACCATGCGCGGGATAATCGCAGCCGAGAGCGCAGCCCTGCTCACAATTCCAGTCAGCGACGCATACGATCGCGCCGTAGAGCTTATCATTGAGCACGTTCACCGTCGCGGCGGCAAGCTCGTCACCTCAGGCATGGGCAAAGCGGGACAGATAGCCCTGAATATCTCGACGACATTCTCGTCGACAGGCACCCCCGCCGTCAACCTCCATCCCAGCGAAGCCCAGCACGGCGACTTAGGCATTCTACAGCCGAACGACATAATGCTGCTCATCAGCAACTCGGGAAAGACCCGCGAGATCATCGAGCTTGTCGAGCTGACCCACCGCCTCTACGCCGACATTCCCGTTATCGTCATCACGAGCCATCCCGACAGCGAGCTTGCCCGGCTGTCGACAGTGACGCTGCTGACCGGGGGCGCTCCCGAAGTGTGTCCGCTCGGTCTGACGCCGACAACGTCGACGACACTGATGACCGTCATAGGCGACATACTCGTTGTCAACGTCATGAAGCTGACCGGGTTCACAACCGCCGACTACGCACGCCGTCACCACGGCGGCTACCTCGGGCAGAAATCGCGCACCGACGCGTCACTGCCCCGATAAAAACGACTGTCTATGAAAACAGCATCACTCGAAAAATCATTCATAACCCCTTCAGCCGGGGTCGACGAGCTCCGACGTCACGCCCACACGGCGTCACTGACCGAGCTGCGCAAAACCCTGTATCAGGCCGAGTTCAACGTCGTCTACGACTTCTTCCGCTCTATTGCCGTCGACCGGGCCTCGCGGGGCGAATTTGCCGCAGCAATAGAGATTCTGCGCGAAGCCGACGCCATAGCGTTCGAAAACAGCGAAGGGCGCGACGAACAATATATCAACGACATCCACACCGCCCTGCTTGAGCTTATCACAGCCCTGCAGCTCGAAGCGGATCTTGCCGAAGAGGCCGCCACCACGGCAGCAGCTGCGCTGACTCAGCTCGCTCAGGAGCCCAAGCGCAAAGACGAGCCTTTCCTGTCGGTTCTGGGCGCGCTGCTGACCGATGTGGCCCTGCTCCACTCATCGCGCGGCGAATACAAGCAGGCCGAACGCGAGCTCGAGAAGGCCCTGAAGGTTTTCGAGCGTCTCGCCCGCATCAACCCCGACCGCTACGGCCCGGCCCATATTCTGGCACAGACCGCAGCTTCGTCGATCTACCGCTCGCGCCTGCGTCAGGCCAATCTGCTGGCCCACTATCAGGTTGCCACAACGACATATCTCGAGCAGGTCAACGCCGGCATCGAAGATGCTACAGTCCACCTCATCGAATCGCTCCACACCGAAGGGCGCACACTCGCCCAGATGGGGCGCCACCGCGAGGCCATCCAATATCTGAGCCGCGCCCTGAAATATCACACGCGCATAGCACCGGAAATGGATCTTGCGCAGCTGGCCATGTCGATTGACCTCGGCGAGAGCCTTCTGAACGTCAAGGCCACACGCGACAAAGGCATACACCTTCTGAACACCCTGCTCCACAAAGCGACAAAACTCGGGGCCGAAACCGAACACCGCCGCATTGTGGATATTCTATTCAACGCCAAGAGCCGCAAACTCGATATTCTCGGCATCTGGCACAAAGTTTTCCCGAAATAAAAGCAACTACCGCAATGTCACAAAATGTACCCCTGACCCCTCCTCCAGCTCTGGAGAATGTATCGGTCGCCATCGTTTCGACAGAATGGAATTCCGCAGTCAACGAAAAGCTCGTCGGCAACGCCCTCGCGCGCTTCAGGGAGTTAGGCTACGGAAGCGACAGCTGCAAGTGTTTCACGGTACCCGGCGCCGTAGAGCTCACATTCGCCGCATCGCAGCTCATAGAATCGGGTATGTTCGATGCCGTCATCGTGTTCGGCTGCGTCATCCGCGGCGGCACACCTCATTTCGACTACGTCTGCCAGAGCGTTACGCAGGGCGTAACCCAACTTAACGCCGACGTCGACACTCCGGTAATTTTCGGCGTGCTCACTGTCGACAACGAGCAGCAGGCACTCGACCGCGCCGGCGGTGAAGCAGGCGACAAGGGTTCGGAATGTGTCGACGCCGCCCTGAAAATGATCGCCTTCAAGCGCGAGGTGGAGAATCTATGAGCCGCACCCTCCCCGAGGGATTCGTCAGCATGATCGAAGGGCTTTCTTTCGGTCCGATGGCGTCGTTGCCCGACGTGCTCGCGACAACAGAGCCGTCGGTGGCAGTGCGCGCCAATGCCGGAAAGGAGATTGAAGCGCCTGAGGGGGAGCGGGTGGCATGGCTGCCCGGAACGGGGCGCTATCTCGACCGCAGGCCGCAGTTCACGCTCGATCCGCTGTTTCATCAGGGGGGCTATTATGTTCAGGACGCCTCGTCGATGTTCATAGGACATGTCGTCAGGCAGCTGACGGCCTGCCGCGGCCCCGTCAGCTATCTCGATGCCTGCGCCGCTCCTGGCGGCAAGACGACCTGCGCTCTCGACGCCCTACCCGCCGGGAGCGTCGTTGTGGCCAACGAAGCCGTGCCGCAGCGCGCCGCCGTGCTGCGCGAGAATATTGTCAAATGGGGCAATCCGGGAGTCATCTTGACCCGCGCCGATGCCCGCTCGCTTGCTTCGGCGGGGCTGACGTTCGACATCGTCGCCGCCGACGTCCCCTGCAGTGGCGAAGGGATGATGCGCAAGGAACCTGAGGCGATAGCGCAGTGGAGTCCGCGCCTGATTAAAGACTGCGCCGCCCTTCAGCGCGCGATTGTCGACTCGCTCTGGGAATGCGTTGCCCCTGGAGGCTACCTTATTTATTCGACCTGCACGTTCAACACCATCGAGAACGAGGCTGTCGCTGCACACATCGCCGACGATCTCGGCTGCGAAGCTGTGGAAATCACTGTCGACCCGTCGTGGGGCATCGCGTCAGGCATCGCCACCGCTCTCCCCTGCTACAGATTCATTCCGGGACGCATACGCGGCGAAGGGCTTTTCATGACCGTAATGAGAAAACCCGACGGCACCCGGCGCGAAGTCGCTCAGCGACACAAAAGCACCCGGCAGAAAATTCCCGCCGAGGTAGCGGAATGGACAATCGGAGAGCTTACGCTGCGCGCCGACGGCGACCGCATAAACGCCTTCCCCACCCTATGGGAGCCGCTGCGCGAGCGCATCAGCTCGACAAAGGGAATCACAGCTATCCACGACGGCATTGTCGTTGCCACTCTGAAAGGGCACGACATAATTCCGGCCCACTCTCTGGCAATGTCGACAGCGTTGAACGCCGGCGCCTTCGCGCAATTCGAGGTCGACAGAGAGACTGCGCTGAGCTATCTGCGCGCCGAGGCGCTGAGGCTCGACGGAGCGCCGCGCGGCTATCTGCTGCTGACATTCGGCGGCCGCCCGTTAGGTTTCGTCAAGAACCTCGGCAACCGCGCCAACAATCTCTATCCGCGCGACTACCGCATTCTCCATCTCTGACGCCTCAGTCGGCCGCAGAGACCATGACACCCGACAGGCGCAGACGCCCGCGGTCGGCAAGACTGCGGATTACGGCCATCACCTCGTCGGAATCACCTCCGGTCCAGCGGCATATCACCGAAGCCGGCATAGACCGCTGCACTCCGACCATCTCGAGAATCTTAGCCTCGATCTCAGAAACAGGACGCGCGGAAACAGCGCGCGAGCGGCATACATCGCAGCGTCCGCAGTCTTCCGCCTCTTTCTGACCGAAATATTCGAGCATCATGGCCTGACGGCAGTCAGTGCGCGAGAACACATAGCGCTTCACAGCCTCGATACGCGCCTCCATGCGTGCCCGCTGATGCTCGTAGACGGCAAGCGGAAGCTCGACATAGCGCGGCAACTCACGCGAGGTCGTGTAGAGGATATATGGAGTCGAGCGCCGCGGAACATAGACAATGGCTCGCTCGCGGGCGAGGGTCAGCAGCGCCTCGTAGACCTGCTGCTGATCGAGCATCAGCGTTCGCGACAGCATCGGTTCGCTGATATACTGGAAATCGGAGAAAAGGCCTGTGTAGGTGCGCAGAAGCATCTGCAGAACGCGGTCTGACACAGCATCGAGCCTCAGGTCGTAAAGCTCCTGCTTGTCGAGTGTCACCATAACGCGCGAGCGCGTCTCCGTCTCGTCGGAATACTCGATATATCCGGCGCGCGTCAGCAGTGTCAGCGCCGACCGCGTCGGAGCCTCGCGCAAGTTGAAGAGCATACAGAATTTCGCGAAATCGAAGGCATAGAGCTTTTCGAAGCCGCTACCTACTGCCACATTGAGGAAATTCCCGGCCAGTTCATAAACGCGCCTGATATAGTCCTTAGGCGGAAAAGCCTCGGCAAGGCGGCGCGTCAGAAGCCCCTTGTCTGTCCGGGCGGCTATGACGACCGCGAACGCTGGGCGCCCGTCGCGTCCGGCGCGCCCGGCCTCCTGATAATATTCCTCGATCGAGGGGGGAATATCGTAGTGGACAACGAGGCGCACGTCGGGCTTGTCGATGCCCATTCCGAAGGCGTTGGTGGCCACCATCACCCTCACTTCATTGTTCTTCCAGCGCGTCTGGCGTTCGGACTTCTGGTCGGGGTCGAGCCCGGCATGATAGAAATCGGCACTGATTCCGGCAGCGCGCAAAAGATCGGCGATCTCGCGGGTGCGGCGGCGCGAGCGCGTGTAGACGATCGAGCATCCCGACGTGTTCTGAAGAATCTGTAGCAGCTTCTGCTCCTTGACCTCGGCATAGCGCACGATATAGCTCAGATTGTCGCGCGCGAAGCTCATCGAGAACACGTTTCGCCCGCGGAACTCGAGGCGCGCCATAATGTCGTCGACGACCTCGGGAGTGGCCGTGGCCGTCAGCGCCAGCAGCGGAGCGTCGGGAAAGA
>HF985616.1:6751-9171 GCA_000431215.1 Prevotella sp. CAG:1031 | reverse complement strand
CGGGAAAGAGTTTCCTCACAGCCGCTATCTCGAGATAGCTCGGCCGGAAATCATAGCCCCACTGCGAGATACAGTGGGCCTCGTCGACAACAATCAGGCTGATGTCGGCCTGACGCAGACTGTCGAGAAACGACCGGGTTTTCAGCTTCTCGGGCGACACATAGACGAGCTTCACCTTTCCGAGCACCATCCTGTCGACGGCAAGACGCTGCTCGGCGCGCGACATTCCGTTGTAGAAATAGAGGGCGCGCACCCCTGCGGCCCTGAGATTGTCGACCTGATCCTTCATCAGCGAAATCAACGGAGTCACAACGAGGGTGACACCGTCGAAAGCGAGAGCCGGCACCTGAAACGTTATCGACTTTCCGCCACCGGTCGGCATCAGTCCGAGGGTGTCGCGGCCTGCCATGACCGAGGCCACGATGTCGGCTTGCAGGGGCCTGAAACTGTCGTAGCCCCAGTGCTTCTTCAGAAGCCTGAGAGCGAGGTCGGAATGGTTTGCTGACGGTGAGTTCACTTGGCAGATGATGACAAAAATATTCTATACCGTGGCCGATATTAACTTAAAGTATCAGAAACGCCCTGGCGTAGGGACGTGCCTTCGGCACGTAGCATCGCGGCCCGCTGACTGCCAAACGCTTATGAAACGTGCCAAAGGCACGTCCCTACGCTCGGACAGGATAATTTGCTCGGAAGAATTTTAAATTAATGGCCTCAGCGCGTCCCTACGGGCGCGCCGGACGGATTTCCTTGATCTGGAGCTGCAGGACGCCTCCGCCGGGGTAGTGCTTGTTGTCTTCGATAGTGTAGCAGATGTCGAAGGGCAAGCCGGCGTGGATATGCTCGAAATGGCGGGCCATATTGAACGCTATGCCGTTGTAGACCTTGCCACTGGTGTCGTCGACAAGTTCGAGCTTTATATGCTCGCTGCGGCGTCCGACGAGCTTCGACGTTCCGAAATCCTTGACGTTGCGGGTGCAGAACACAGGCTTCTGGTTTCCGGGCCCGAAAGGATTGAAGCGGTTCAGCATGGCGAAGAACGTAGACGTTATCTCGCTGAAGGTTATGACGGCGTCGATCTCGAGCAGAGGCTGACGCTGCGACGGAAGTATGTTTTTGGCCACGTATTCCTCGAAGCGGCGCGAGAACTCGGGAATGTTTTCCTCTTTGAGCGAAAGCCCGACGGCGTAGGTGTGGCCGCCGAAATTCTCGAGCAGATCGCGTGCGCTCTCAACGGCGCGGTAGACATCGAATCCCTGCACCGAACGGCTTGAGCCGGTTGCCAGGCCGTTGCTGAGCGTGAGCACGACGCTCGGCTTGTAATAGAGCTCAGTCAGGCGCGAGGCCACGATACCGATAATTCCCCGGTGCCAGTTCTTGTTGTAGATGACGAGCGCCTTCTTGTCGGCCTCGGCCTCTCCACGCTGCGAGATGATATCGTTGGCCTCTTCGGTGATGCGCTTGTCGAGTTCCTTGCGGTCGCGGTTATACTGGTCGATGGCGCGGGCACGATGGAGGGCGTCGGTGCTGTCGCGGGCCACGAGCAGCTCGACAGCCTCGCGTCCGCTCTGCATTCGTCCGCTGGCGTTGATGCGCGGCCCGATCTTGAAGATAACGTCGCTGATTGTTATCTCCTTTCCGACGAGGCCGCAAATGCGTATGATAGCGCGCAGCCCGAGGTTCGGATTGCTGTTGAGACGCCGCAGGCCATGGTAGGTCATGACGCGGTTCTCGTCGACCATCGGCACGAGGTCGGCGGCGATGCTGACAGCCACCAGATCGAGCATTCCCTCGAGATCGGCCGGGGCGAGGGCGTTACTCATGGCGAACGCCTGCATGAACTTGAAGCCCACGCCGCATCCGCTGAGGTGGCTGCACGGATAGGTGCTCCCCTCGAGCTTCGGATTGAGGATGGCGACAGCGTCGGGCAGTTCCTCGTCGGGTACGTGGTGGTCGCAGATGATGAAGTCTATGCCGAGCGAACGGGCATAGGCGATCTCGGCATTGGCCTTTATGCCGCAGTCGAGAATGATAATGAGTTTCACCCCCTGTTCGGCCGCCATGTCGATGACGGCGTTGGAGATGCCATACCCCTCGTCGTCGCGGGTGGGTATGTAGTAGTCGATGTTTGAATAGAAGTTCCGGATGTATTTATAGACCAAAGCGACGGCGGTTGTCCCGTCGACGTCGTAGTCGCCATACACCAGGATTCTTTCCTTAGAACCCAAAGCCTTGTTGAGCCGCTCGACAGCGCGATCCATTCCCGGCATGAGAAACGGGTCGTGGAGATAGCGCAGCGACGGGTGGAAGAAGCGCTCGGCTTCGTCAACCGTCGTAATGCCACGCTGCACCAGCAACTCGCTAATTACGGGCGCGCCGGCATAGTGATGGGCCAGGTCGTTTTCCAGCCGCTGCTCTTC
>HF985616.1:0-6722 GCA_000431215.1 Prevotella sp. CAG:1031 | reverse complement strand
TCTTCCGATGTTAAGGGTTCGTAATTCCATTTACGAGTCATTTATGATGTTTTTTTATTTTTGCATGGCAAAAGGCGGCTTCGAAGGTCGCCGGGAGAGATGAATGATGCCTCCTGAAGAGGCGCAGAGGGAGAGCTGAGGATGGATTTATTCACTCAACCGCAAAATTAGCCATAATTGCCGACCCTGTCAACAGAATAACATTATTTAGCAATTGCCGCTGCTTATGTCAGCTCAGGAGGTCGGCGGCGAGGTCGAGCATGGCGGTGGCGTCAGCGAGGGGGCAGTCGGCGACGGTGGCGTGGCCGGGTGCGGAGAGCTCGACGAGGGTCAGGAGGTCGGCGCGGCGGTTTTTCTTGTCGCGGGCCATCAGCTCGAGAAGACGCGGATAGTCGCCGCAGGTCGCGGGCATCGGGCCGTAGAGGTTGCGGACGAGTGTGGCCGCCGCGTAGAGCACCGTCGAGTCGAGGCCGGCGTTGATGCGCGAATTGGCCAGTTCGGCGACGATACCGCGGGCTACGCAGGCGCCATGGCTTTCGGGGGTGCCTTTCTCGAGCAGCAGTTCTTCGAGAGCATGACCGACGGTGTGACCGAGATTCAGGATGCGCCTCAGACCGCCCTCGCGCGGATCGGCGGCGACGATGCGCTCTTTAAGGGCCACACTGCGGCGTATGTCATCGAGGCGGACTTCGTCGGGCGTCATCTCGGTGAAACGCGCGAAAGCCGCGGGGGAGTCGAGAAGAGCATGCTTAAGCATCTCGCCGTAGCCGCTCAGCCGCTCGCGCCGCGGAAGGGTGGCATAGAAAATATCGGAAACAATGACGGCCTCGGGCATACTGAACGCCCCTATCTCGTTTTTCAGGCCACGGAAGTCGAAGCCTGTCTTGCCACCGACGGCGGCATCGACGGCGCCGAGAATCGTAGTCGGCACGTTTATGCAGGAAAGACCGCGCTTGAACGTGGCGGCGCAGAAGCCGCCGAGATCTGTCACCACGCCGCCACCGATACAGGCTACGACATCACCACGCCTGAGCCTGAGGTCGACCATGCGGTTCCAGACCTCCCCGACCGTAGCAAGCGTCTTGTTCTCTTCGCCGGCAGAGATGACGATTGTGTCATAGCCCGTAGCAGACAGCAGCGGAGCTACGTTGCTGTCGGTCACGACGGCAACACGGCGTCCGGCAGCCTGCCGCCGCAGTTCGTCGAACGGATTGCCGGTATAGATTATCATGATAGCGACTCTTCGAGCAGGCGTGCGAACTCAGGCATCGAGCGGGCCACAAAATGCGCCCCGGCATCGGTCATGGCCTTTTCGGGGATAGGCCCTGTAGTCACCGCCACAGTGAAACATCCGGCCGCCACACCGGCCTCGACGCCCATAGGCGCGTTCTCGATCACCAGACAGCGGCCCGGGTCGACTCCGGCGATCGCTGCGCCGCGCAGGTAAGGCTCGGGATGAGGTTTGCCGCGGCTAACATCGCGCGAGGTCACGCGCATACCGTCGAGGAAGATTCCCGGAAAGTCGGTCTCGATGCGTCCTAAGAGAGTGTTCTGTCCAGAGCCAGTCACGAGCACACGCCTTATTCCGAAGCGGCGGAGCGTCGCGAGCATCTCCGGGGCGCCCGGCATGACGCTGACAGGTGGCAGCGACGCGAAAATCTCGGTCTTCCGGCGATAGAGCGCCGCCTTCTCTTCTTCGGTGGCATGGCGTCCGCGCTCGCGAAGCATTATTAGGTCGATAGTGTGGGCGCCGGTACACCCTTCGAGCAGGAAAAACTCTTCGGGAGTGAAACCGAGCCCCTGTTCGCCGCACATGGTCATCCATGCACGCGAATGGTTGGGCATCGAGTCGTAGAGAGTGCCGTCCATATCGATGAGGGCGGCTTCGGGACGGAATCCGTCGGGGAATATCGTCATCGTTTACTTCTTCTTTTTCTTCTTGGCTTTGGCGTCGGCAGCCTTTATGGCCGTCGAATCGGGAGCAGGGGGAGCCGGAATCAGACCCTGACGGATAAACTCGAGCGAATCAGCGTGGCTGATTGTGTCGCCGAGATCGCTGTCGGAGCGCGAGGGAGCGGGCGACACGCCCGGATCGAAGCGCAGGCGTCCCGACTGACCGGCACGGCGCACTCCGCGACGGAATATATCCTGAATCTGATTGACGAGGTTGATACGCGTCGTGTCGGAGATAGCGCTGACCATCGGCGAGTTCTCCTTGATCTTGGCGCCTCCGAGGCGAATCTTCATCTTGTCGGGATTACCGCTGACATTTATGCCGAACTTGAACGGAATCGGCGACTTCAGCACGGCTATATGATACTTGAAGTTGAGATCGAGATCGTTCGAGCCGAATATGCCAAGCTTATAGCGGTCGATGTCGAAGATGAACGGGTAAAGCTCCATCTGCGCGTCCTTGACAACCATGCGGGCGTTTAGATGGTCGATGACGTTGCGGTCTTTATGCTTGAAGAGCATCCACTTGCCGATCTTGCGGTAGGTGGCGGCATCGAGAAGCACGAGCGAGTCGCCCGTTATGTTGACGGCGGCGGTCAGCGACGGTATTCTGATATCCATCAAGGTGTCGACATCGGCGGTAGCGGCCACCTCGGCGTTGACGATACCCTTGACGTCGCGCAGCAGCGGCATGATAGTGTCGAGCTGCGGCACAAGCTGCATGAACCGCGACAGGCGGAAGTCGCGCACCTGCATACCGAAGGCGAAGCTCAGCGAGTCGGGATGGAGACCCTGATAGAGAGCCGTCAGGTCTACGGCCCCGACATCGGTGCGGGCCGATAGGTTACGCAGGTTCAGGGCTCCGTCGAAAATCTCGGCCTGACCACGGAAATTATGGAATGTCAGATCGCTGTAGAGCACATTGCGGCCTGCCAGACGGACAGAAGCCTCGATATTGGTCGGGATAAGCACCGCCGCCTTTTCGGAAACACCGGTGTTCTGCGCTATCGAAGCCTCGACAACGTCGTCGTTGTCGCTGTCGGAGATCGGCCCTGCGAGTCCCTGACGCTCTTTCTGAGCGAATGCGGCGCCGGCGAATACAGCAGCGGCTATTTCGTTGACGTCGATAGTGTCGGCGCTGACGCGCATATTGATCCGCAGAGGCTGTCGGCCGGAGCGCGATGTAAGGGCCCGGGTGAGATTCGTTATCGAGCCGTCGATTACAAACTCGCTGTGGCCTACGCGATAGCGCGTGTTGGTGATCTCGATGCTGTCGTTGTTGAAGGTCATGTCAAGGCCCTTGATCACGTTTTTCAGCGGGAAGTAAGGGGTCATGACACGGGCGCGCTTGGCCTTGATATGGCCCGACGCACGCCATTTGCGCAGGAGCGAACGCGTTTCGCTGTCGAGCTCGAAGTCTACGCGCTCGGTGGCGTTGTCGACAGTGTGGCGGCGGTTACGGCGCAGGGCGGCGCGGGCAAGAGCACGCACACTATCGGAGGGGAGTCCCGGATTGACGGTAGCCACGGAATCCATGGCCCGCAGCAGACGCTGCGACGGCTGGCGCGGAGGCGTCGGATGGACTGTGGCGGCAATGTCGGCTTCGCGGAGGCTCGCGCGGTTGAGGCGGTCGGAATAGCGCATACGGCGCGCAGTGAACTTCATGTCGAACTGAGGCACACGCGCCTCATTGCGGAAGCGACGCAGAACGCCAGTGATGTCGATGTCGCGCAGACGTATGCTCGTCGAATCGTCGACCGATTTGAGGCGCGCAAAGCCGAGAGTGGCGCGGGCGCCGATAGGATTGATCTGGGTGGTGTCGACGCTTGAGGCTACATTGCGCGAGCCGATTCCTATCTTGAAAGCGCGAGCCTGGGCCTCGAGACCGGGCATTGCCACCGAAACGGTGTCGATAGAGAAACTGACCGTCAGCAACGAGTCGGCGCCGTTGACCGACGAATTCGACCCGAGTTTCAGTCCGGCGTGGCGGACGAAAGCCTCGACAGGCATATCGGGCATATCGAAACGGAAGTCGGAGAGCGAGGCCTCGCCATTGACGTTCAGTCGGTGGAAATTCTCGCGCGTCAGATAGCTGCGGCGCCCTGCGAAAGATGCGTCAGCCTTAAGGCGTCCCGTCACCTTCGCTCCCAGTTCAGGGGCGATCAGATTCATCGGCAGGCGTCCGAGATCGACGCCGCCCTCGAAAGTTCCCTCGATTTTCGGGTCTCTGATAAGATCGGTCAGAACGGCTTTCAGCGTGAAGGCTATCCCCTCGCCATTGGCATAGAGCCGTTTCAGGTCAAAACGGCTGTTGTTCAGGTTTTTGCCGTCGATACGAGCGTCAAGGTCAAGCGCCAGAGCCGAGAGTTTTAGTTTCTGATATGAGGCTTTCCCCTCGGGAACCGTTATCTGAAGCTCCATCGAAGGATAGCGCTCAACGGAAGGTATGTAGGGCTGAGTCAGCCTGGCGGTCAGCCCGACGCGCAAATTATTGACAATCTTGCCGAGTTCGCCGCGCAGCTGCGGAGGCACAAGGCGTATCAGTGAATTGACATCGACCAACGGCATCCTGAACAGCAGGCTCTCAATCGTCAGGTCACGTTCGAAGTCGACCACGGTGTTGACCACGGTGTTGACATCGTTTATGCCGGCCTGAAAATCGCTGAGTTCGATGCGGTAGGGTTTCTTATGGTTCCAGACAATATCGCCCCCCATTCCAATGCGCAGATTGTCGAACGTCATATCGCCGAGCTGCGACGAGGCGTCGGCGGCGAAGTCGAGACGATAGCCGGGGGCATCGTCGCCGCTGACAGTAGTATTGGTCAGATTGAGTTTGAACTCCACGCTGTCGGCCAGCGACACATAATGGATCGGCGCACGGCCGGTTATCGCGAAACGCGACAGAATAATGTCGGGAATAGGAGTCGAGGTGGTATCTGTTTCTTCGGATTTCGGGAAAATATTGTAGTTTGAGACCGTGGGACTGACATCGACGATATTGACCCTGGGAGAGTCGATGGTTATGTCGTGGAGCGCGATTGTTCCGGTGAAAAGTCTGAGAATATTGACGTCGGCATGAAATCCGGCCACGCTCAGGAGCGAGTCGGCGCCCTGCGGAAGCCGGGCCTGCTGATCGGGTGTCAGGCCGCGCAGGCTGCCGCTGATAACCTCAAGCGAGTCGACGTCGACATTCAGGCGCGGGAATGTTTTCCAGAATGTCAGCTCTATGCGCTTGGCTTCGACGCGGCCGTCGATATATTCTGAAGCATAGTGCTCGACAAGCGGCGTAAGGCGTTCGGGTGTGAGAATCCACACAGCCCCTCCGACAAT
The DNA here is from genome assembly GCA_000431215.1 of Prevotella sp. CAG:1031. Taxonomy (GTDB): domain Bacteria; phylum Bacteroidota; class Bacteroidia; order Bacteroidales; family Muribaculaceae; genus CAG-1031. The sequence continues at coordinate 1,439 of HF985616.1, read as the reverse complement.
AAGGACGATGAGAAGAACCAGCGCAACAAATGCTATGGCCACCCATTTTATCAGGCGCACCCACCAGCGGCGACGCGGTCGACGCGGCTGAGACTGTTCGGACTGTTCGGTTTGAGTCGGCATATCAGGTTATTGTTTGTTGCCGACAGGGCGGCAGGTGAGATGGAAACAGGGCTGATGGTATTCATATTTGACCCATATCTTGCCTTCGGAACGCATGGCGGCGAGGACTTCCGAGAGAACTCCTTTAAGCTCGCCGACGGTCTGCGCGGTCGGTTCGGGAGAGCCCATGAATTTGGCATAGGAAATATCGACGGTCGTAGCGAGCTGATGGACGCTCGAGTCGATGGCGTTGCGGTTGACACGGCGCAGACGCCTGACGGCATCGGGAGTACGCAGAACGCTGGTGACGATCATGCGGTATTCGCCTCCACCACGGGTGCGCACTGAATCGCGGAACCGGCGCCCTATCTCATGGACGGCGTTATATGCCTCGGGCACAAGATAAGGCACGGAATATGTCAGTTCGTCGACGACGAAATCCTCGCAGGTCTGGATTCTCCAGAGCGGACGCGATGGACGCCAGTGGCTGCGGCGGTCGCCGAGCGGCTTTATGCCGACCTGTTCGGCCGAAGCCCAATGGACATAGTTTGAGTCGTTGAAGACCTCCCTGAGGTTTCCTATGGAGCGGCTTCGCACGTTGGAGGGGGCGGAGGTATCAGATGTAACTGATATATCGGATGTAGCGGATGTAGATGTTGGGGCGGGGGCGGAGGCGGACGCAGAGGCCGAGCCGTCGAATTCAACGCTGTCGACAGTATGGCGGTCGCCCTTGCCGGAGCAAGACATTACCGTTGCCATCACGAGAGTTATCGGAAAAAGGAATAGCAGTTTTCTCATCGTGAGGGCAAAGGTAACAAAACGCTACAGCAATGGCAAGTGAACGAGCGTTTTTTCGCTTGCCATTACTGCTGCGCGTGGCCGGAGACATGAGAGTCATCGCGCCATATTGGGCACGGGGCCATAGCGGTTTTCCGTCATCTCGCTGTTGCGGGCGAACCAGATTATGAGTATAATGGCGCCCACCACAGGAATAAAGCCGAGCAGAATCCACCAACCTGACTTGCCTATATCGTGGAGACGGCGCACGGAAAGACCGAGTCCCGGCAGAAAAAGAACGAGGCTGAGAATCCCGGAGGTTGTCTGGACAGCTGTCATGCTGAAACCCAGAATGCCTTCGATAATGCCGATGCAGAAGCTCAATATGGCGACAAAAAGCACCCACCACCAATATTCCGAACGTGAAGAGCGGCCCTGGAAACGGCAATACGAGTCAAAGGCCATCCTGACAGCCTGAGAAAATGGAACCTGATACTGATACATAACTAATATTTTAAAATTATCCTTAATTCGGGTCAGCGGATTTTCCCGGTGGGCAG
>HF985615.1:80870-108755 GCA_000431215.1 Prevotella sp. CAG:1031 | reverse complement strand
CCGGCGGCAGCGGCAGGCGCGAGATCGCCGAGTTGCTGACCACGTAGTCGATACCGTTGTCGAGACCGAGCCAAAGGTTATGGTCGCGGTCGAAGGCCATTGTCAGAACGGTGTTGTCGCTCATGCCGCCCGACACATTAATATATGTGGGCTGCGAGTCGAGCGACGACATTATGGCAACGCCGTTGGCCACCGTTCCGAAGGCATACATTCCGCTGACGGCGTCGTAGGCGCCGCAGAAGGCCTGGTTGTCGGTCAGGTAGCGGTTGACGGGGCTGTCGATCGGCGTGAGACGGTCGGAGGTGTCGAGGTGGTAGAGTCCGTCGAAGGCTGTAGCGATGACGGCGCCCCCCTGACGGGCCGGAAGAATGGCCACGATGCGCTTGCCTTTGAGCTCGGCGGCGCCGGTGATGTCGACGGAGCGGCGCTGCGTGACTTCGACGAGGCCGCCGTGCATCAGTCCGGCCATGAGGCGGTTGCCGACGACGGCCGATGTCGTTATCTTGTCGCTGAGCGCGACGACGTCGGTCTGGCGGCCGTCGTAGCGCATCATCTTGAAATCGCTCTGGAACCAGAGATCGCTGCCGACGCGGTGGATCTGCCATATTTCGCTGAAATTCGTGCCGGGTACGCTGATTGTCGGCGTCAGAGAGCGGTAGACGGGCAGATGGGTCAGTGCGTCGGCCTCGAAATAGCCGAAATCCTCGCTGCCGCCAACATAGATCCGTTCTTTGGGGCCGTCGAGATAAATGGCGCGCACTGTCGAGTAGTTCGGGAGCCTCCAGAGGCGCCACGACTGGCTGTCGAACATCAGAAGGCCGAAGCGGTTGCCGAAATACATCCTTCCGAGCGAATCCTGAGCGACCGCCCAGTTCTGGGCGCCGGCTCCGTAGAGCGAGCGCGGAAAATTGCGCACCATTGGAAGGCCCGCGCGCGCCGGCATTGCGGCGGCGAGCAACAGCAGAATGCCGACGGCCCGGCATATATATCTCGACAGGTTAAGGTTCACAGAAAAAGGTAAGAAACGGGGCGGAAAGGGCTCCGGAAGTATTTAAATTCGGTGTTTACGATGCAAAATTGCGAAAAAATCGGCGATTGAGGTGAATTTTGAATGATGTTCTATAACATATAATTTGTAAAAGGCTGAACGAGTGCCCTGTGGAAAGACGTCTGACAGGTGCAGATATTTATTTTTGTGAATTTTCACAATGAATATTAAAAACGCTCCGGGGCTTTTGAAAGTGGCCCGGGCACCACTATCTTTGTGGTCGCAAAACCCTCGGGGAGGCTCTGCAAAATATAGCGGACTGAGAGAACGGGTAAAAATATGTTTTATAACATATTTTATATAAGTCTCGGATAATCAGAGCTGTAATTTATGTTTGTAGAGCTGTTGTAGGGGCGAAAACTGCCGTTTGTTGAGTTTTTTTAGAGCGAAAATATTTGTTGACAGCTGTCCGGCTCCATACCTTTGCGACATCGAAAGCGGCCGCGGAGGCAACCGCCATGAAAATCAGCCCCCGTAGCCCCGACTTTCACAGTAGTCCATCCTATGGCTGGAAAAGCCAACCATATTTCGTTATCAGTTTCATTAAATCTTTAACAAAAGTCTTTTAATACCATCATCTCTATGAAGAAAGTAATTCTTGCCCTTGTGTTTCTGCTTTCTGTCGTGGTCGGAGCCTCGGCACAAAGTGTGAAGGTCACAGGCGTGGTGACATCGTCGGAAGATTCCGAGCCGCTGATCGGCGTCAGCGTTCAGTGTAAGGAAAATCCGGCAAACGGCGTTGCCACCGACATTGACGGACAATACACAATTACTGTCAGCGTTGGTCAGACTCTCCGTTTCAGCTACGTCGGCTGCCAGACCGTCGAGAAGAAGGTCAGCGGCGCCGGACAGATCGACGTTGTCATGAAACCTGAAGCCAATATGCTCAAAGAAGTTGTGGCCATCGGTTACGGTACTATGAAAAAGAGCGATCTGACAGGTTCTGTCGCATCGATCGGAGCCGACAAGCTCACCAAAACACCTTCGGCATCGCTCGCCAACGCCCTTCAGGGTCAGGCTGCCGGTGTGACCGTCAACTCGCTGACGGGCCGTCCGGGCGCAGCCGCCGAGGTTCGCATCCGCGGTGTCGGCACTGTCAACGGCGCCGCACCTATCTATGTAGTTGACGGCGTCATCACCGACGACATCTCTTTCCTGTCGCCCAACGACATCGAGCAGACCGAGATTCTTAAAGACGCGTCGGCAACGGCCATCTACGGTTCGCGCGGCGCCAACGGCGTTGTCATCGTCACCACCCGCAACGGCGGCACCGACAAACGCGCCAACATCTCGTTCAACGCATACGTCGGCTGGCAGAGCCGCATCAAGAAGCTCGACGTCATGAACGCCAAGGACTTCGCCGACACCTACGTGGCCATCAACTCGACGGCCTCCGGCAAGAAATACTACGAGGAAGAGGGCTTCAACAAATGGCTCGGCCGCTATATGGGCGTTGCCAACAGCTCTTACTATCCCACCATCTACGATCCCGAGACCAATCCCACGGGCCTCGACTACAGCGCCATCGACACCGACTGGCAGGACGAGGTTTTCCGCACCGGTCTCATTCAGAACTACCACCTCAGCATCGACGGCGGCAGCGACAAGTTCACCTACTCGATGTCGGGCAGCTGGTTCAGCCAGCAGGGAACGGTCATCGGCAGCAGCTACACGCGCTTCACCGGCCGACTGAACACAACATATAAAGCCACTCCCTGGCTGAAGGTCGGCGAGAACATCTCGTTCATGGCCGGCGTTGCCAAGAACGCTTACGAGAGCGGTGACAACAGCGAGAGCGCCGGCGCAAGCATCCTTTCGGCCGCCTTCGCCATGGCTCCCTGGGATCCCGTGCGCTATCCCGAAGGATCGGTCAACCGCGACGGCGCCGACCTCAGCGGCGGTCTCTCGGCAGGTTCGAACTTCAAGAACGTGACCAATCCCTTCTCGATGGTCGAATACGCCCATCCGAAGAACCGCACCGAGCGCTGGATCGGTAACGTGTTCGCTGAAATCACCCCCATCAAATACCTCACTTTCCGCTCGACTTTCGGTTTCGACTATAAATGGAATATCGACCGTTCGTTCATGGACGCCTACGAGGTATCTTCCTACGACAAACGCGACAAGAACTTCCTGTCGATGTCGATGGGCCGCACCTATAACTGGAACGTCGACAACATCCTGACCTACGCCCGCGAAATCGGCAAACACGACTTCAGCGTCATGGTCGGCCAGTCGACTGAGGAATACAACTACAATGCTACCGGTAACTCGGGCTCGTCGATTCTCAATCCCGTAGAGAAGAACTGGTATCTGAGCCAGGTCACCGATGACTTCGGAACCCCGAGCGAGTCGATCTCGCGCAGCCGCCGCTTCTCGTGGCTTGGCCGCCTCCACTATTCGTTCAACAACCGCTATCTGGCCACGTTCAACTTCCGTGCCGACGGTTCGAGCAAATTCCGCGACAACTCGTGGGGCTACTTCCCCTCGTTCGCCCTGGCATGGCGCATCCAGCAGGAGAGCTTCCTGCGCGACTTCCAGCCTCTGAACGACCTCAAGATCCGCTTCGGCTGGGGTAAGGTCGGCAACGACAAGATCGGCGACGACGCCTTCGTGCTGAACATGTTCTCGACCGGCCCGACATTCGTCGACTATGTCTTCGGCGCCGACCAGCAGCTCGCCAACGGCGCAACCGTGCTGAGCTGGGTCAACAAGGGCGGCCACTGGGAAAACACCGAGCAGTGGAGCCTCGGCGTAGACTTCGCCTGGTTCAACAACCGACTGACCGGTTCTATCGACGGCTTCATCCGCAACACCAACGACATGCTCATGAGCGTCACCGCTCCCGCCCATGTCGGCAACCGCTATGCCGTTCAGGCCAACGTCGGTCAGGTCCGCAACCGCGGTATTGAAATCCAGCTCGAGCACCGTAACACTCTGAGCCGCGACTTCCACTACAGCGTAGGCGGTAACATCTCGTTTATCGACAACGAGCTGACAGCCCTCAACGGCGGTTCGCCCATCCGAACCAACTATTCTCAGGTTCAGGTTGTCGACCAGGGCCACCCGCTCTACTACTTCTGGGGCTATGAGTATCTCGGAATCTATCAGAGCGACGAGCAGGTTCTCGAAATGCTCCCCGGCTACACAGAGAAATCGACCCCGTTCCACGCCGGCGATGCCATCTACCGCGATGCCAACGGCGACGGTGTCATCGACGACAAAGACCGCGTAGACCTCGGCTCGTCGATTCCCAAGATCAACTACGGTATCAACCTCGGCGCCTACTGGCGTGACTTCGACCTTCAGGTATTCTTCCAGGGCGTAGCCGGCAACAAGATCTACAACCAGATGCGCCACCGCCTCGAAGGCAACGGAGCAACTTCGGTTCTCGCTCCCGAAATGGCCGACGCATGGCGTCCCGACTACACCGAAGGCAGCATCCCCAACCCGAAGAATTCCGTCAACTACTATGTCAGCAACCGCTTCCTCGAATCGGGCAGCTACTTCCGCCTGAAGAACCTTCAGATCGGCTACTCGCTTCCGAAGAGCCTCATCCAGAAGGCCGGTTTCACCAACTGCCGCTTCTATCTCCAGGGCAGCAACCTGCTGACGGCCACCAAGTATAAAGGCTTCGACCCCGAGGTCAACGGCGGCGTCGACTACGGCAACTATCCCCAGAGCCGCACATATATCATCGGTGTCAACATCACTTACTAATCTCTTGTCCACCATTAGAAAAACAATGAAATCGACATTATATATCGGACTGGCCGCCGCCGCACTGACCCTTACCTCATGTAACGGCTGGCTCAACGAAGAGACTCCCGGAACAACTACCGTCGAGGACTACTTCACCTCGGGAAAAACCGCCGAGCTTGTTGTCAACGCCGCCTACGTGCCGCTGGCCTGGGAGTTCAACAACACATATTTCTCGGAATGGTATATAGGCGACATCGCCTCTGACGACGCCCTCAAAGGCGGTCAGGATGTCAACGACGGCGCCGACGCCTACGACATCGACAACTTCAAGGTCAACATCAACAACGGAATACTTCTCGACTACTACCGCGCAAAGTTCCAGGGCATAGGCCGCTGCAACCTCGCTCTGTCGGAGGTTCCGCAGGTTGACCTCGACGAGACCCTGACGGCCGAGCGCCGCGACTGCCTCATGGGTGAAGCCTACTTCATGCGCGCCTTCTACTACTTCCAGCTGGCCCGCGTTTTCGGCGGAGTGCCCCTGATCGACGACGTCATCGACACTTCAGACCGCTGGCAGCAGCCGCGCGCCACCCTCGAGGCCACCTACGACCACATCATTGCCGACCTTCTCGAAGCCGAAAAGGTTATCTGGAACAAGAGCCGCTACGAGGCCAAGGATCTCGGCCGCGCCACCCGCGGCGCAGTGCTCGCAATGCTCTGCAAGGTCTATCTGACCCGTGGCGACTATGCCAACGCCTACACCTGGGGCAAGAAGTTCGTCGACGAGCAGTATGGCGCTGAATACTCGCTCTGCCCCGTCTACACCGACAACTTCACCCTCGCCGGCGAGAACGGCCCCGAGAGCGTGTTCGAAATCCAGTATATGGCCGACCCGACCAGCGACTACGGCGAAGGCTTCGGCTTCACCCGCGGAACATTCTCGACAATCCTGACGCGCCCGCGCATGTCGAACCTCGGCGGCAACAAGGGCTGGGGCTTCGACCACCCGACAATCGACCTCTACAACGAGTTCGAGGCCGGCGACAGCCGCCGCGAAGCCGCCATCGGTGTGCCCGACGCAGCCAGCCAACAGGAGGTCGAGGTCATGTATCTCAACACCCCCTACTATAACAATAAGGTGTCGTATAGCGAAGGCGGAACCTTCCCGGCTCTCGACCACGCTACCCGCTCCCCCTTCAACTACCGCCTCATCCGCGCCGCCGACGTGCTCCTTCTCTACGCCGAGGCTGCCCTCGAGACAGGTCACACCTCTGATGCCAAGTGGGCTCTCGAACAGGTCCGCGCCCGCGCCCGCGCCAATGCCGACGCTTCGGTGGCCAACGCCCTGCCTGAATTCCCCGGCTACCGCGGATATAAGGACACTACCGACGACCTCCGTCAGGCTATCCGCCACGAGCGCCGCGTAGAGCTCGCCATGGAAGGCCACCGCTGGTTCGACCTCGTTCGCTGGGGCATCGCCGCTCAGGTTATGGATCGCGACAACGGCTCATACGGCAAGAACGAATCGCCGGAAGTGCGCGAGCAGATGGCAGCGTTCATCGCCGGCAAGCATGAGCTCTTCCCGATTCCCGCCGAAGAGATCGGTCTGAACCCGATGGAGCAGAACCCCGGTTATTGATATTCCCGACAACGTCTTTCGAACGTCGCGGAGGCGACAGAATCCTCCGGCGCCTCCGCGACGTCAACAAAAACAAAAAATCATACAATTCTTAATTAACCCCTTTTTACCAATTTCTAAATTTTTCTGTCATGAGAAAGATTACACTTTTTGCTGCTATGGCAGCTGTCGCAATGAGCGCCAACGCTCAGTTCACCGTTGCTGACGGTTCAATCGAAGCCGCTCTGAAGGACATCCCCAAGGCTACCATCGACTACGTAATTCTCGACGAAGCCAAAGCTGAGGTTCTCGGCAAAGACGCCAACTACACCGTAAATAACATCGGTCCCGACGATGCAACCCGTTTCCTCTATGTATGGGAAAATACAATGGTTGCCGGTGATTCGAACGAACCCGGTGTCGACGGCGGCAACGGCTATCTGAGCCTCACTGTAGACAACGCCGACTGGGCAGGTTCGGGCTACAACATCAACAAAGGCGCAGGCGTCAATCTGAGCCATATCAATGACAACACCATCATCCACTTCAGCTATCGCTGCGGTGCCGGTTCGATCGCATCGATGTATGTCACCCTCTTCAATGCCGGAACAAACAATGTTTCGCTCGGCGCTGCCAACGGTGGTAACCCCGTAGTAGGCCCCGCTCCCGCAGAAGAATGGCAGACCGTTCAGATGACTGTTGCCGACTATAAGAAACTCAAAGGTTCTGTTGATCTGCTCGGTGGCGAAGCTACAAGCATGGATGCCTGGACCGGCAATATCGTCGCTTTCGGCGGTGCTGCTGCTGATGGTCTTCCCAAAGGTGCCAACATCTGCCTCGACGGTGTTTATTTCATCACCCCGGGCGAAGGTCAGAACGCTATCGAGAACATCACTGTTGACGGCAACGAAGCTGCTGTTTACTACAACCTCCAGGGCCAGCGCGTAGCTAACCCGACCGCAGGTCAGGTCTACATCGTCAAGGCCGGTAAGGACGTTAAGAAAGTCGTTCTCTAAATTTCCTCTATGAACAACCGCGGGCGGGGCACCATCCCGGCGACCCCGCCCGCTCTCTTCTTTCCTCAGGCAACTCCTCTCTCCACCCCATATCTGCAATCACCTTTCTCTTCTCAAAAACGCAATGCTGTAAATTGCAACCCTCCCGCCTGTAGGGACGTGCCTTTGGCACGTTTCAAAAGCGCCCGGCTGATGTTCCGGCGGACGTGATGAATCACGTCCCTACACTCCGGCGTAATCAAATCGAATATCCATCGGCGCTCCGGCGTTACCAAATAGTAACTACTCTCCGCAACCCCATCATACAGTCAGTTTCCATTATCTCCATATATTCAGTTTCTATCATGAAAAAATATCTGCTCCCGGCCCTGTTAATGGCCGCCACAACAGCCTTCGCCGCCGACTCTCAGTCGGGTACCGGCGAGACCGACGGCTTCAAGCTTGTCTGGCAGGATCTGTTCGATTTCGGAACCCTCAATCCCGACCGCTGGAATATTGAAGTCAACGGTTCGGGCGGAGGCAACAACGAACTCCAATACTACACTGATCGCACCGAAAACGTGCGCGTCGGCGACGACGGCAAAGGCAACGGCTGCCTTATTCTGACAGCACGCCGCGAAGATTACAACAACCGTAATTTCACCTCGGGCCGCATCAACTCGAAGACGAAAGTAGCTTTCACCCACGGCAAAATCGAGGCTTCGATAAAGATTCCCACGACTGCAAACGGTCTCTGGCCCGCTTTCTGGATGATGGGCAACGACATAACCGAACTCGGCTGGCCGCGCTGCGGCGAGACCGACATCATGGAGATGGGCCATTCCAACGGTATCAACCGCGGGGTTTCGGATCGCTTCTTCAACGGCGCCAGTCACTGGGGAACGGCCTGGAACAAGACCGGCGACTATGCTCAGGACAAAACTCTCGACTACAGCCTTCAGGACGGCGAATTCCACCTCTTCACCGTTATCTGGGACAAGAATAAAATCGCCATGTATGTCGACCTCGACAAGTATCCCGGCCAGCGCCCCTACTACGAGATCGACATCACAAAGGTCAACCCTGACGATGAGATGACAGCCGGCAATTATTTTCACAAACCGAACTTCATTCTCTTCAACCTCGCTGTGGGCGGCAATTTCCCCGGCATCCACGAGGCATCGGGCATCACCGCCCTCAACGACGCCAACGGCCAGCAGGCCTCGATGTATGTCAACTACGTAAAAGTCTATCAGAAAGGCACCTCCGACGAGACTCTCGAGACGATCGTTGCCGGCGATCCCGCCGACGGCTCTCAGCCGCCCGTTGTCGTAGGCCCGTCGATGGCCGATGTCAAGAAGGTCTATCCTGACGCAGGCGACTTCTATGCTGTTGTACTCGATCCTGATCTGGCGTCGCAGAACAAGGCCGTCGATCTCTCGGCAGCTCGCGCCGAAGTCGATCTTCAGGCCTGGGAAGGCTCGCTGACCTACGACACTCCGCTCGCTTTCGACGCCGACGAATGCAAGACATTTGTGTCGCTCAATCCCAACACTGACATGAACTGGTGGGGCGGCGGCTTCCGCACCACAGGCGTCGACCTCAGCGGCCTGACGCTCAAACACCGCTTCCACTGCGCCTACCGCACAAACAATATCGCTCCCGACAAGACGACAGTCAAGATTCTCCAGCAGGGCGACGCCGCCACTGTTATCGAGGTTCCGCGTGTCGGCAAGGACTGGCGTGCGATCGACGTTGCCCTCGGCGACATAATGACAGAGGCCGAGCTCCGCGCCGCCGCAGTGAAGAGCTTCGACGGATTCACGGTGTCGTTCAACGGCGAGGGCGGACGCAACCTGCGCCTCTGCGACGTGTTCTTCTATAATCCCGAGGCCCGTCAGAACGCCATCACCGAGGTCGGCTCCGACACCGACACCCCCGCCGAATATTTCGACCTTCAGGGACGCCGCGTGGCTAACCCCGAGCCCGGACGAATCTATATCGAGCGCCGCGGAACCAAAGCCTCGAAAGTGATATTCTAATCTCCCCGCCACTACAGTGAAAACAGTAATATTTTCGGCAATGCTGACCCTCGGCGCCGGGGCAGCGGCGCCACAGACGGGTTCGTCGGCTATGCCCGGCTATACTCTGGTGTGGGAAGACCTTTTCGACTCCGCAAGCCTCGACCCCGATAGCTGGAATATCGAGGAAGGGAACAACAACGGAGCCAACAATGAGCTGCAATATTATACGAAACGCCCTGTCAACGTCAGCGTCGGCGACGACGGCCGCGGCAACGGATGCCTCATTCTGACGGCACGCCGCGAAGACTATATAAACCGCAGCTTTACCTCGGGACGCGTCAACACCCTCGGCAAGCGGACGTTCACCCACGGCAAGATCGAGGCGTCGATTCGCCTGCCCAAGACCGCCAACGGCCTCTGGCCCGCTTTCTGGATGATGGGCAACGACTACGACCAGGTGGGCTGGCCGCGCTGCGGCGAGACCGACATCATGGAGATGGGCCACGGCGACGGCATTGCCGCCGGAACCCACGACCGCCTGTTCAACGGTGCTCTCCACTGGGCCAACGCCGACGGCAGCCATGCCCAGTATGCCGGTGTGTCGACGAATTCCTATAATATTCAGGACGGCGAGTTCCATCTGTTCACTCTCATCTGGGACGAGAGCGAGATCAGAATGTATCTCGATCTCGACCGCAATCCCTCGGCCGAACCTTATCTGACAATGAAAGTCAGCGAAGGGGAACTTGCCTCGCAGTTCCATAAACCCGGCTTTATTCTTTTCAATCTGGCGGTCGGCGGCGACTTTCCCGGTATACATGATGCCGAAGGCGTGACCGCCCTCAACGACGGCAACTCACAGTCACAGTCGATGTTTGTCAACTATGTTAAGGTCTATGAAAAGACCTCCGAAATGACCCTAAACACAGAAAAATGAAGATTCTCAGCATAGCACTCTCCATAGCTCTCAGTGCCACAGCCCTGACAGCGACGGCCACGACTCCCGACGAGAAGAAGATCGACGCCCTCGTGGCCAAGATGACCCTCGCCGAGAAAATCGGCCAGCTCAACCAGTTGTCGGCCTCCGACACATATAATGACGACCTCGGCGGCCGCGTTCGCGACGGTCAGGTCGGGTCGCTGCTCAACGTGTGCGATCCCGCCACTGTCAACCGCCTTCAGCGCGACGCCGTCGAGAAGAGCCGTCTCGGAATTCCCCTCGTGTTCGCCCGCGACGTCATCCACGGCTTCCGCACACTCTTCCCCATTCCGCTGGGGCAGGGATGCAGCTGGAATCCGGCCCTTGTCCGTGAGGGTGCCGCAATCGCCGCCGACGAGGCTTCGAGCGTAGGCATCCGCTGGACATTCTCGCCCATGCTCGACATCGCCCGCGACCCGCGTTGGGGGCGCATCGCCGAAGGCTTCGGCGAGGACCCCGTGCTGACGGGCATACTCGGCAAAGCCATGATCGAAGGCTATCAGGGCACCGATCCCTCGAAACCCTACACCATGGCCGCCTGTTCGAAACATTTCGCCGGCTACGGCTATTCCGAGTCGGGCAAAGACTATAACACGACATGGCTGCCCGAAGGACTTCTGCGCGACGTCGTTCTCGTACCATTCAAAATGTCGCTTGAGGCCGCTCCGGCAACATTCATGTGTTCTTTCAACGACATCAACGGCATTCCCGCCAGCGGCAACCGCTATCTCCTGCGCGACATTCTGCGCGGCGAATGGGGCTACGACGGCATGATGGTCAGCGACTGGGGCTCGATCCAGCAGATGATCCCCCATGGCTATAGCGCCGACCTCCGTCAGGCCGCCGGTCAGGCTATCAATGCCGGTGTCGACATGGATATGGAGGGCCACGCCTATGAGGCCCACCTGAAGAAGCTTGTCGAAGACGGCAAGGTCGACATGAAGACCATCGACGAGGCTGTCCGCAACGTGCTTCGTCTGAAATACCGTCTCGGTCTGTTCGACAACCCCTATGTCGACGAGAAGAACTCGCGCCGGTTCTATGCTCCGGCGTCGCTCGAAGCCGCCACGAAGGCTGTCGAGGACTGCGCCGTGCTTCTGAAAAACGACAATGCGCTGCTGCCGCTCAAGAGCGGGGTCAAGGTGCTCGTCACCGGCCCGATGGCAAACGCCCACCACGACCAGTCGGGAACCTGGAGCTTCGATCTCGAGAAAAGCCGCTGCGTAACTCCGCTCGAAGCCCTGCGCTCGCAGCTCGGTGAAGCCAATGTTGTCTACGCTCCCGGTCTTGAATTCAGCCGCGACCGCCGCACCGACAAGTTCGCCGCCGCCACAGACGCAGCCCGCGGTTGCGATGTCATCCTCGCCTTTGTCGGCGAAGAGGCCGTGCTCTCGGGAGAGGCCCACTGCCGCACTGACATAACGCTGCCCGGCGCACAGAGCTCCCTGCTTGCCGAGCTTAAGAAGACCGGCAAACCGGTTGTGGCTGTTGTCATGCCCGGACGTCCGCTAGTGCTGACCGCCGACCTTCCCAACGCCGACGCCATGCTGCTGAGCTATCACGGCGGCACCATGACAGGCCCCGGCCTCGCCAACGTGCTCACCGGCAAAGCCTGCCCGGGCGGACGCCTGAACACCGTTCTGCCGCGCGCCAACGGCCAGTCGCCGCTCTATTATTCGCGCAAGAACACCGGCCGTCCCGCCGAGAACATAACCTATATCGACGACCTCGAGCTTGAGGCAGGCCAGACCTCTACGGGCTGCACAAGCTTCTTCCTCGATGCCGGCGACGGATGGCTCTTCCCCTTCGGATACGGTCTGAGCTACACGACCTTCGACTATGCCACACCGCAGCTCAGCGCGCCCACGATGTCGCCCGACGGACAGCTGACCGTCAGCTGCCGAGTCACCAACACCGGCGCCCGCGAGGCTTCGGAGGTTGTCCAGCTCTACGTGCGCGATCTCGTCGGCTCGACAGTGCGCCCCGTCAAAGAGCTCAAAGACTTCGCCAAGATAACCCTTAAGCCGGGCGAGAGCCGCGATGTCAGCTTCACTCTTCCGGCCTCGAGCCTCGCCTTCACCCGTGCCGACGGAACTTTCGGCTGCGAGCCGGGCGACTTCAGCCTCTGGGTGGCCCCGAACGCCGACGCCGGCACTCCGGTTTCTTTCGCTGTCAAATAAAAACATATCATAACCAATGAGAAAGATTCTTCTGACCCTCGCAGCCGTGGCCCTCGTGGCATCAGCGGCTCCCGCCAAGAGCGCCAAGCGCGGTGTATGCGCCAAAGGCTCGCGCGCGGCTGAATTCGAGCTTCTCGAAAAAGGAAACTCGTGGTATTACAACTGGGCCACCGGAACGTCGGCTCCCTCGAACGAACAGATGAGTTTCGTGCCCATGTGCTGGAACGGTGTCAACGCCGACGCCATCCGCAAATACTGCAAGGAGCACCCCGAGGTAAAATATCTGCTGGGCTTCAACGAGCCGAACTTTACCAACCAGGCCAATCTGACGCCTCAGGAAGCCGCCGCCAAATGGCCCGAAGTGGTGAGCCTGGCCAAGGAGCTGGGCCTTGAGGTCGTAGCTCCCGCAATGAACTTCTCGACAGGCACCTACGCCAGTCCGTCGAAATGGATGGATGAGTTCGTGGCTATCGTCGGCAAAGATGCCTTCGACTATACCGCCATACATAACTACGGCGGTTTGGGCGTCATGAAGCAGCTCGGAACAGAGTTCCACGAGAAATACGGCAAACCGGTCTGGGTCACCGAATGGTGTTACTGGCCCGGAGGCGCCGGAAACGTATATGTGGCGCCTGCCACTCAGATCGCCTCGATGATCGAGTCGGTCAAATGGCTTGAGCAGACCCCCTGGATTTTCCGCTACGCCTGGTTCATGGCCGAAGGGGATTATGACTCGGCCAACCGTCCGAACTACGGCCTCGTCGAGACACTTCCGCCGCTGTCGGATCCCGTCTACAATCTGACTCCGCAGGGATATGTCTACAACTATCTGGGCACATTCGACAAGTCGGAATACACCGGGGTCAACACCTGGATTCCCGCCGCGAAGTGCAACGATTTCGAGGGAGTTACCTTCGGACGTGTCGACAATGCGCCTCAGGTATGGCCCATCATCGCTTCGCAGATAGGCTCGAACGGTTATCTCGAATTCAACTTCGATGTCGCCAACGCCGGCAAGTATACACTCGACGCATGGCTCGGCGGCTACGGCGAGCCCACGCGCTACGATCCGACCTGGACAATCACCGTCGACGGCACGACGGTTGTCGACAACAACCAGTTCACGCTGCCCAACAGCGACACCGAATATGTTGTCAAGAAATTCAACCTCGACCTGACAGCCGGCAAGCACACCGTGCGCATCTCCGACACCGGACGCCCCAGCGGCCTGATGCTCGCCGCCGTGCGTCTTAACGACGGCACCGCCTCGATCGACGCTGTCGGAACCGACGCCGCCGAGACCGCCGATGAAGTCTTCTATAACCTCCAGGGACAGCGCGTGGCCGCTCCCGAACGAGGAAACATATACATTGTGCGCAGCGGAAGCACTGCCCGCAAGATTAAATTTTAAGCAAGCAAGAAAATCAAGGAGTAAGTAATTATCAAGCATAGGTAAAGGACTCCGGTGAGGGGACGGCAAAGAAGCGCGTGAGCGTCGACCTGTCTGTTCCCTCACATTTTTTATCAGGATTGCCCGTGAGGAAGAAGAATTTATTATCTTTGCACATAGAACTATCGGATAAACTATGGATAAGCAGACACTGGAGTTCGTAACCTACTGCATCAGCAAACTTGCCGCAGTGCTTGGGTTGGCGCAGAGTGATGTCTACCGCAGGCTTAAGGTGTCGGGAATTCTCGACGGATACCTTCTTACGACGTGCTCCATACTTTCGGTTCGCGCTATCTGATGGAAGATCTTACCGATTATATGAGAGAGAAAGGAGTGCTTCCGACATGAGACTTTTCCACTCATCATAATTGGAAAAATTTGAAAAGCGATTGTTAGAAGAAGTGAGAGCATCAATCTTTGCAAGATTGTTCGGCAAAATGTTGTCGGAAAGCGCCGAAGGCGCGACTCTTCTACAACCGGGTGCGATAGCGCCCGGAAAAGCAGCAAACCCTTATGCGCGACAAGCCGCGGAGCGGCGCAGTCGCGCATGAGGCGATAGCCACAAGACTGTCTATAAACCATAAATCAATAAAGGCATGAGTAAAGTTTTTGCTTTATATCATATTGTCTTTGCCACTTCCAGGCGCCAGCCTTCGCTCCACGGCATCGACCGCCAAAGTTTCCACCGAGTAATAGTAAACATTGCCGGCGAGAAAAACAGCAAGGTTATTTGCATTAACAGTGTCGACGATCATTTGCATTTGCTTGTAAACCTGTCGGCTACGGTCTCTTTGAGCGCGTTTATGAATGCCATAAAGGCGAAGTCGAGTTCATGGGTAAAGCATCATTCGAATTCAAAGACATTTACAAGCTGGTGTTCGGGATACTATGCTTGCACGGTTTCGCCGAGCATGATGAAAAAGTCAATAGCATATATCGAATCGCAACAAGAACATCATCAACGGATGAACTTCGACAATGAGATGAGGTGCATCTTTGAAAAATTAGGGCTTGAATATCATCCTGACGAGCTTACCTGAGGGCTCCCGTGGCTCTCGCCGGTTGCGCGAGCTGCGCCGCTCAGCGGCTTGTCGCGCAGTTTAGTAGTTTTAATGCCGACGGCTATTGCCGTCGGTTGTAGAAGAGTCGCGCCTTCGGCGCTTTTCGGCAACGTTTGGAGCGTACTGGCGTCGAGATCGAAGGGTTTACAATTGTAAAAGAGGATTTCTGATTGAGGGCCAGCTAGTTGCGCGCGAGAGGAAAGTTTTTTTGAAATTTATCTGTTTTCAAGTGTAAACTTTCGGGCGGAAATTTGTAATTTTACAGCCTGAATTAAACCTCTCTTTGTCTTGGCCGAAACCTATCACATACCCGCACTTCTTCCGGAGGCTCTCGAGGCGCTTGCCATCAGGCCCGACGGCATCTATGTCGACGTCACCCTCGGTGGCGGCGGCCATTCGTCGGCCATTATCGAACGGCTCGGATCCGACGGACGCCTGATTTCGTTCGATCAGGACAGCGACGCCATCGAACGCGCCATGGAGGGGCCTCTCGGGCGCGACAGCCGCTTCACGCCTGTTCACGCGAATTTCCGTTTTCTGAGCAATTTCATGCGCTACCACGGCGTCGACGGACATGTCGACGGCCTTTTAGGTGACCTTGGAGTGTCGTTCCATCATTTCGACGACGCTTCGCGCGGTTTTTCGTTCCGCTTCGACGCGCCTCTCGATATGCGCATGAACCGTCTGGCTCCGCGTTCGGCCGCCGATCTCCTTGCCGAGGCCGACGCCCGCGAGCTTGCCGACGCTTTCAGCCTCTACGGCGAACTGCGTCAGGCGCGCCGGCTTGCCGACGCCATAGTGAAAGCCCGCGCTGCGGCTCCGGTCGACACCGTCGGGCGCCTGACCGAGGTTGTGACCCCGCTTCTTAATCCGCGTCAGCTCAAGAAAGAGATGGCTCAGCTGTTCCAGGCCCTGCGGATTGTCGTCAACGACGAAATGGGGGCCCTGAAGGCGCTGCTGCGCCAGTCGCTTCGCGCCCTTCGTCCGGGCGGACGTCTTGTTATAATAACCTATCACTCTCTCGAAGACCGTCTTGTCAAGAACTTCATGAAGACCGGCAATGTCGAGGGGCGTCTCGAACAGGATTTCTACGGCCGCAGCCTCGCGCCGCTGAAGATGCTGACCTCGCGCCCCATAGTGGCTTCGGAGGCCGAGGTCGAGGCCAATCCGCGTTCGCGGAGCGCCAAGATGAGAGTGGCTGTCAAACTTGAAACCGAATCTGACAATGGCTGACGAAACGACGACAAGGAATTCCAAAGGGGGCTCCGTTGCCTCGCGCATTGTGCGCGGCAAGGTCTTCTCGAGCGCATTTTTCGCCCGCCACTGGCTGCCGGTTCTTATCGGTGTGGCCGTGGTGCTGACCTATATCACCGGCAAGTATATCAACCAGACGCGCATGGAGACCATCAACAAGCTCAACCGCGAGCTCGAGATTGTCAAGGCCGAGCGCGTCAGAGTGCGCAGCGAATATATGGGGCGAACCTGCGAGAGCTCGATGCAGCAGCTCGTCGACAGCGTCATCCCCGGTCTCGCTGTTCAGGACCGTCCCCCCTACACTGTAGAGAAATAAGCCACCACCACATATCTCCCCGCCGACAATGAAGAACGACAACCGCAAGAATATCCTGCTCCGCTACTCCATAGTGATTTTCATCATTGTGGTGACAGCCACCGCAGTGCTTGTCAAACTTGTCAACACAACCATTGTCGACGCCCGCAACTGGGACAAGAAAGCCGCCGAAGAGCTGTCGAAGACAACGGTGATACAGCCCGAACGCGGCAACATCCTCGCTGCCGACGGTTCGGTTCTGGCCGCCAATCTGCGGTTCTACACCGTCCGTCTCGACTTCCGCAGCGAGCAGTTCAACATCAAGCGCTATATCAACGCCATCGACTCGATAGCCGACTCGATGGCCCTCGCTTTCCCGCGCCGCAACAGCGACCAGTGGAAAGACTATCTTCTGAAGCCGCTGACCGTCAAAGACAAGAAAAAGCGCGACCGCTCGTTTCCGGTGGTCACGAATATAACCTACGCCGAGCTCCAGCGACTGAAGAAATTCCCTTTCTTCGACCAGCGCAACCGCAACCGCAGCGGAATGACCGTCGACGACTATATGCGCCGCGTCAATCCCTACGGGTCGATGGCGCGCCGCTCGATAGGCGGAGTGGGGGAGGACTCGAACCGTCAGGTTCATGGAATCTCGGGACTCGAGATGGCTCTCGACACGCTGCTTTTCGGCAAACCGGGGCTGGCGCGTCTGGTTCCGATGACGCGCAACATGGGGCAGTGGACCGACATTCCCCCCGAGCCGGGCTACGACATAATGACGACCATCGACGTCAACGTTCAGGACATCGTTGAGAACGAGCTGAACCGGCGTCTCGAATACTGCAACGCCGACTGGGGTGTGGCCGTGCTGATGGATGTGGCCACGGGCGACATCAAGGCCATCTCGAATCTCGAATGGTCGTATAAGAGCAACACCTATATCGAGGGCATGAACCGCGCTGTCCGCGGTTTCGAGCCGGGGTCGGTTGTCAAGACCCTGTCGATGCTCATAGCTCTCGAAGACGGCATTGTGCGCCCCGGCGACTATCTCACTACGGGGCGCAGCTGGGCCTATGCCGGCGGCCGTCCGATAACCGACGCCCACGGTGTTGACGGTCTTACCGTAGCCGAGGTCATCGAACGGTCGAGCAACATAGGCATGGCCAAGATTATCACGCGCAAATACGGCCAGCAGCCGGGCGCCTTCTATTCGCGCCTGCGCGGCATAGGATTTCTCGACAATATGCACACCGGCATCGGAGGCGAGAAGCGTCCGCGCATCGACTCGGTTCCGAATTCGTCGGAAGGTCGCGTGGCCCTGTCGCGAATGTGCTACGGCTATGCCACGGAGATACCGCCGCTCTACACCCTCAGCATCTACAACGCCATCGCCAACGGAGGCCGCTACGTCAGGCCGCGCCTTGTCAGCCGCCTCATAGGGCCGGAAACCGACTCGGTTCTGCCCGTGACCTATATCCGCGACCGCATCTGCTCGGAAAAGAACGCCGAGATACTGCGCGGAATGCTGACCAATGTCGTCTGGGGCGACCACGGTACCGGCAAGCGACTGCGCAACGACCTTGTGCGCATAGCGGGCAAGACCGGAACCTGCTACATGATCGAGAACGGCCAGTATAACACCTCGAAGAAGCGCCTCGCCTTCTGCGGTTTCTTTCCGGCCGACAAGCCGAAATATTCCTGCATAGTCCTCATCGCCAATCCCAAGCAGAACGCCATGGGAGCGGCGTCGACCTCGGGCGAAGTGCTCAAGGAGATAGCCCTGAAGCTCTATTCGCGCGGATTGCTCGACAATACGACCGACTATCGCGTCGAAGGGGCTCAGCCCCATGGCGCCAAGCCTGTCTACCACGCCTCGGTCGCCGATCCGAAGCGTCCCGGCGAGCTGAACCGCGCTCTCGGAGTCGGCAGCGGCGCAGCCGCCGCCAAAGCTCCGGCCAAAGGTAGTGGAGGCAGAGTGCCCGACGTATGCGGCCTGAGCATCCGCGAGGCCCTGACGCGTCTCGAAGGGGCCGGATTCAACGTGGCTGTCAGCGGAGCCGGAATGGTGCGCCGCCAGACTCCGGCGGCAGGTACCCGCGCCCGGCGCGGCACCCGTGTCATCCTTACAATGTCAAATTAATCAACACAGCATAAACGAGAAATGAAAAAACTGTCGCAACTTTTAAGCGCCATCACCCCACTGGAGGTCATTGGCAGTGTTGACAAAGAGATAAACCTTCTGACGCCCGACTCGCGGCGCGTCGAGGCCGGAGCGATGTTCGTGGCCGTTCGCGGCACCGTCGTCGACGGCCACAGCTTCATTCCCGTGGTGTCGACCACGGGCGTGGCAGCGATCGTCTGCGAGCAGCTTCCCCAGCTTCTCGAGAGCGGAATAACATATATAAAGGTCGAGAACTCGGCCGTGGCCCTCGGCCATCTCGCTTCGGAATGGTACGGCAACCCGTCGCGCGAGCTTAAGCTCGTCGGCGTCACCGGAACCAACGGCAAGACGACAACCGCCACCCTCATCTATGAGATGGCGCGACTTATGGGCAATAAGGCCGGTCTGCTGTCGACGGTGCGCAACTACGTCGACGACAAGCCTTACGCGACAACCCAGACAACCCCCGATCCGCTGACCATAAACCGCCTTCTGCGCGAGATGGTCGACGCCGGATGCGGCTACGCCGCCATGGAGGTCAGCAGTCACGCCGCCGACCAGCACCGCATCGCCGGACTCCATTTCGCCGGCGCCGTCTTCTCGAACCTGACCCGTGACCATCTCGACTACCACAAGAGTGTCGAGGCATATCTCAAGGCTAAGAAATCGTTCTTCGACAATCTTGACGCCGACTCGTTCGCCCTGACCAATATCGACGACAAGACGGGCCTCGTCATGACCCAGAACACCCGCGCAGCAGTGAAGACCTACAGCCTGCGCAGCGAGGCCGACTTCACCGGCCGCATCGTGGAGAGCCGTCTCGACGGCACTCTGCTGAGCCTCAACGGCCGCGAGGTGGAGGTTATGTTCACCGGCCGCTTCAACGCCTATAACCTGACGGCCGTCTATGGCGCCTCGGTGCTTCTCGGCTGGCCGGTCGACGACATTCTTCGCTGCATGAGCATGCTCGTTCCCGTTGCCGGCCGATTCCAGACCCTGCGCTCGCCGCGCGGATATGTCGCCGTTGTCGACTATGCCCACACTCCCGACGCTGTTGTCAACGTGCTCAACGCAATCCGCGAGGTTGTCGGCGACAAGGCTCAGGTAATAACCGTTGTCGGCGCCGGCGGCAACCGCGACCACGGCAAGCGCCCGATAATGGCCGCCGAGGCCGCGCGCCTCAGCGACCGCCTGATACTGACAAGCGACAACCCGCGTTTCGAAGATCCGCGCGCCATTCTCGCCGACATGGAGGCCGGTCTCGATGCCAGCCAGCGTCCGCGCACACTGACCATCGTCGACCGCCGCGAGGCAATCCGAACCGCGACGGCCCTCGCCCAGGCGGGCGACGTCGTGCTCATAGCCGGCAAGGGTCATGAAGACTATCAGGAAATCAACGGCGTGAAGCATCATTTCGACGACCGTGAGACAGTGCTCGATATTTTCAGCGACGAAAAACTCTGATAAGAAGTGCTATACTATATCTTTGACCTGCTAAAAGACACCTGCGACTTCCCCGGAAGCCGTCTGATGGGCTATATATCGTTCCGTGCCGGCGCCGCGCTGATGCTGTCGCTGTTTGTGGCCATAGTGTTCGGCCGCCGGATTATCGACAGACTGCAGCTCATGCAGGTTGGCGAGATCGTGCGCAACCTCGGACTCGAAGGACAGATGTCGAAAACGGGTACGCCGACAATGGGAGGCGTCATCATTATAATGGCGATACTGGTTCCCTGTCTGCTTGTCGGCAACCTGACCAATATCTACATGATTCTGATGCTCTTCTCGACCCTGTGGCTCGGTACGCTCGGTTTCCTCGACGACTACCTGAAGATGGCGCGCCATAATAAGGAGGGCATGAAGGGTAAGTTCAAGATTGTCGGACAGGTAGGTCTCGGACTCATCGTCGGCCTGACAATGTATATGAGCCCCGATATCGTCATGCGCGAGAATGTAGAGCGCACCGTCCCCTCGGCCGACGGAACGGAAACAGTCGTCACCTATACCCCCGAGAATGTCAAGTCGGCCCAGACGACCATTCCGTTTGTCAAGAGCAACAACTTCGACTACGAGGCACTGACCTCGTGGCTCGGCGACTGGGCGATTCCCGCAAGCTGGGTAGTATTCGTCATCGTGGCAATCACCGCCATCACCGCTACGTCGAACGGCGCCAACCTGACCGACGGGCTCGACGGCCTGTGCACCGGAACGTCGGCCATAATCTGTGTGGCGCTCGCCATCATGGCCTATCTCGGCGGCAATGTCGTCTATTCGTCGTATCTCAACATAATGTATATTCCGGGCAGCGGAGAGCTTGTTGTGTTCGCCGCCGCCGTTATCGGCGCCCTGGTCGGATTCCTGTGGTATAACGCCTTCCCGGCGCAGGTGTTTATGGGCGACACCGGCTCGCTCACTCTGGGCGGCATAATCGCCGTGTTCGCCCTGCTGATACGCAAGGAGCTGCTTATTCCTGTGCTCTGCGGAATCTTCATGATCGAAGATATCTCGGTTATGGTTCAGGTGGCATACTTCAAATATACAAAAAAACGCACAGGAACGGGCCGACGGATACTGAAGATGACTCCGCTCCACCATCACTATCAGAAGGCGGGAGGCACCGTCGACGCCCTAATCCAGGCTCCTATGCAGGCCATTCCCGAGAGCAAGATAGTGGTCAGATTCTGGATTATCGGAATCTTCCTGGCCGTGATAACTTTTGTGACACTGAAACTCAGATAAATATCAATGACAATGGATAAGAAACAGCAGAAGACGATGGTTGTGCTCGGCGGCGGCGAAAGCGGCGTCGGCGCAGCTGTTCTCGCCAAAGACAAGGGGTGGAAAGTCTTCCTCAGCGACTATGGAAAGATAGCCGACCGATATAGCCGCGTGCTCGACGAAGAGGGCATAGAATGGGAGCAGGGAGGCCACACCATGGAGCGTATTCTCGAAGCCGACGAAGTTGTCAAGAGCCCGGGAATTGCCGACACCACTCCCGTTGTCAAGGCTCTTAAGGAGAAAGGAATCAATATAATCAGCGAGATAGAGTTCGCCGGCCGCTACACCGATGCGAAAATGATATGCATAACCGGCTCGAACGGCAAGACGACAACAACGCTGCTGACCCATCACATTCTGACAGACGCCGGTGTCGACGCCGGACTGGCCGGGAACGTCGGCAAGTCGCTGGCTCTTCAGGTTGCCCGCGACCCCCATGCGGTCTATGTAATAGAGCTGTCGAGCTTCCAGCTCGATAATATGTATGACTTCAAGGCCGACATAGCGATACTTCTGAACATCACTCCCGACCATCTCGACCGCTACGACCACAAGATGGCCAATTATGTCGACGCCAAGTTCCGCATACTTCAGAACATGACCTCCGACGACGCTTTCATATACTGGCCCGACGATCCTGTCGTGGCCGAAAAGCTTGCACGCACGCCGACTGATGCGCGCCGCTATCCTTTCGCCGACCACGCCGGTGACGGGCTTGCAGCCTTCGCCGACAACGGCTCGATCAGCATCACTACGCCCGCTACAAGTCTCACGATGCCCGTCGCAGAGCTGAGCCTGCGCGGTGTCCACAATCTCTACGACTCGCTGGCAGCCGCCACGGCCGCCTGTCTCATGGGGGTAGAAGCCGGAGAGGTGCGCCGCGCCCTCGGCAATTTCAAGAGTGTAGAGCACCGTCTCGAGCCGGCCGGCGATGTCGACGGCGTCCATTATATCAACGACTCGAAGGCGACCAACGTCAATTCGACATGGTATGCCCTGGGCAGTATGCCCGAAGGGCGCCACACCATTCTGATTCTCGGCGGAACCGACAAGGGCAACGACTATTCCGAGATTCTGCCGCTGGTGCGCGACAAAGTCAAGGCCATTGTGGCCATGGGGGTCGACAACGCCAAGATTGTCGACTTTTTCTCGGGTGAGGTCGACCACCTCAGCGACACCGGCAGCCTCGACGAGGCTCTGTCGGAATGCCGCCGTCTGGCCCGTCCGGGCGATACCGTTCTGCTGTCGCCCTGCTGCGCCAGCTTCGACCTGTTCAAGAACTACGAACAGCGCGGCGAGCTTTTTAAGGCAGCCGTAGCTAAGATGAAATAATCCTTTAAACTCTTCTTCTCTCCCTGAAAATGGCTGAAATCAACGAATCACCGACCCTCGACCCGCGCCTGCTCAATGACCCCGGCATGGCTCCAGTCAATATTCCCGTGGAGCGCACACTGCCGGCTCCGTTAGGTCGCCCCGACACGTATATCTGGGCTATCTATGTCTTTCTCTGCATTATTTCTGTCATCGAGCTCTATAGCGCCTCGTCGCGCGAGGTTTCGGCGCGTTCGTCGTTCGGCGTGCTCGCTCCGGTGGTGTTCCACTGTGTGCGCCTCGGCCTCGGCCTGGCTATAATCCTCTATTTCCAGAGTCGCCACTACCGGACAATCAAGACATTCACCTGGTTTTTCGTGGCGATGAGCGTTGTCATGATGGTCTACGTCATGTTATTCGGCGAGATCGTCAACGGCGCGCGCCGCTCGCTTCAGCTTCCGGGTATAGCCATTCAGCCGGCTGAGTTTATCAAGCTCTCGGCTGTTCTGGTGGTGTCGATGATTCTGGCACGCTCCCAGATGAAGAAGGGGGGCGTATCCGACAAGGGTATGTGGTGGTCGGCCGGTGCCATACTTTTCTTCAGCGCGCTCATCGTGAAGCAGGGACTGACCAACACGCTGCTTCTGATGATCGTTTCGCTCTCGATGATGATTATCGGCGGTGTCAGGCTCAAGAAACTCGCTATGGTTCTCGGAATCTATGCTCTCTGCGGCGGCCTCTTCGGGCTTTATCTCGCTTTCGGCCCCCATGAGACCAAGACAGAGACTGTCGTCGAAGTCAATGTCGACGACGCCGGCAGAATAACCCCCTACGAGTATCAGGTGCCCGTCGTCGACGAAGACAACCGTCTGTCGACATGGATAGCCCGTCTCGAGCGGTTCTTTACGGGCGACTCGATTCCTAAATATAAGCAGCCCATCACGGCCGAGAACCGTCAGGAGATGTATGCCCTGATAGCCCAGTCCCACAGCCATGGCGTGGGAGTCTTTCCCGGCAACTCGCGCGAGACGTCGCGTCTTCCGCTGGCTTTCAGCGACTTCATCTTCTCGATTATCGTTGAGGATGCCGGCCTTTTCGGCGCGATCTTCGTCATATTCCTCTACTTCTGTCTGTTGGGCAGGGCTAGCGGCATAGCGTCGCGCTGCGCCCGCGCCTATCCGGCCCTGCTGGTTATAGGCATGGCGCTCATGATAGTCGTGCAGGCCATTGTCCATATGTGTATCAATGTCGGCATAATGCCGGTTTCGGGCCAGCCTCTGCCGCTTATATCAAAGGGCGGAACGTCGATTCTGACAACGTCGATAGCGCTCGGCATAATGCTCAGCGTCAGCCGCTATGCCGCCGGTAGTCGCCATAAACGGCAGGAAATCAAACAGGAGCTCGATGCTCTTCCCGAAGAGCTTCGCGCCCAAAACCCAACTCAGCTATGAGCAAGAAACGAATACTGATAAGCGGCGGAGGTACGGGCGGTCATATCTTCCCGGCCGTTGCCATCGCCAATGCCGCCCGACGCCGCTGGCCCGACGCCGAAATCCTCTTTGTCGGCGCCCTGGGGCGTATGGAGATGGAGCGTGTGCCTCAGGCAGGCTACGAAATCGTAGGGCTTCCCGTGGCCGGTTTCGACCGCAAGCGGCTGTGGCGCAACTTCGGCGTTCTGCTGAAGCTGCGCAAGAGCATGTCGCTGGCGCGGCGTGTCATCCGCGACTTCCGGCCCGACATCGCTGTCGGGGTCGGCGGCTATGCCAGTGGCGCGGCTCTCAAAGAAGCCCAGCGCCTGGGTGTTCCGACGCTTATCCAGGAACAGAATTCATTTGCCGGCGTCACCAACAAACTGCTGGCGAAGAAAACTCTCGCTATCTGCACCGCCTACGAGGGGATGGAGCGTTTCTTCCCCGCCGACAAGATAATACTGACGGGCAATCCCGTCAGGTCGAACATAACCGACACCGACGTCAGCATTGCCGACGCCCGGCGCGAACTTGGATTCGACCCCGAGAGAGAGCTTATTCTCGTTGTCGGCGGCAGCCTCGGCGCCCGCACAATCAACGAGAGCGTAGCGACGGCCCTGAAACAGTGGACCGACGCCGGAGCGCGCGTGCTCTGGCAGACCGGCAAATATTATGCCGACGAATGCCGGGCCATCGCCGAACCGTTCGGCGACGCCGTGAAGGCCACCCCCTTCATATCGCGCATGGATCTGGCTTACCGCGCCGCAACTCTGGTAGTTTCGCGTGCCGGAGCAGGCACCATCTCCGAGCTGCAGCTTCTGGGCAAGTGCGCGGTGCTCGTGCCGTCGCCCAACGTTGCCGAAGACCATCAGCGTCATAACGCCGAGGCTCTTTCGACGCGCGGCGCAGCAGTGATGGTGCTTGACGCCGATGCCCGCGCTCAGCTCGGCCCGACGGTTGCGGAACTTCTTGATGACCGCGCCCGCCGCGAGAGCATCTCGAAGCATTGCGGCGAGATGGCGCTTCGCGGCGCCGACGAGAAAATTATCGACAAAATCAGTGAAATAATCGGGAAATGAGCATCAGCCACGAAGATATAAAGAACGTTTATTTCGTCGGAGCCGGCGGCATAGGAATGTCGGCTCTCGAACGCTATTTCAACAGCCGGGGCATCAGTGTGGCCGGATATGACCGCACTCCGACGCGCCTGACCGAAACCCTTCAGGCCGAAGGAATCGACATTGTCTTCGACGACGATGACGCGCTTATTCCGGAGCGGTTCCGCAATCCGGCCGACACTCTCGTTGTCTTCACCCCCGCCGTGCCCGAAAGCCATCGCGGGCTGAGCTGGTTCCGCCGCAATGGCTTCACAGTAATGAAGCGTTCTGAAGTGCTCGGACTCATCACGGCCCCGACGAAATCGATCTGCTTCTCGGGAACCCACGGAAAAACGACCACGTCGTCGATGGCGGCCCACGCCCTCGCCGTTGAGGGAACAGGCTCTAACGCCTTTCTCGGCGGAGTGCTCCGCAACTATGGATCGAACCTTCTTCTGAGCGCCGACTCCCCCTTCAGCGTTGTCGAGGCCGACGAGTTCGACCGCTCGTTCCATCGCCTGCGCCCGTATATTGCCGTAGTCACCGCTACCGATCCCGACCATCTCGACATCTACGGCACCCCCGAGGCCTACCGCGAGGGCTTCGCCCGGTTCACAGAGCTGATTAAGCCCGGAGGCAAGTTGCTCGTCAATCTCGGCGCCACGTTCACGCCGCGTCCTCCCGAAGGGGTTGACGTGTTCACCTATTCGCGCGATGCCGGCGACTACCATGCCGCCAACATACGCCGCAGCGAGGGGCACATTGCCTTCGACCTCATAGGGCCGGGCGAAAAGCTGCTCGTGGCCGACATAGAGCCGGGAGTGCCTGTCGAAGTCAACATCGAGAACACCATAGCCGCTCTGGCGGCTCTCAACCTTGCCGGACATCTCGACGCCGATGCCGCCCGCCGCGCCATGGCGAGCTATCAGGGCGCCGAGCGCCGTTTCGAATACCGCCTGCGCCGTCCCGACCATATCATAATCGACGACTATGCCCACCATCCGCGCGAAATCGAAGCCTCGATAGCATCGGTCAAGGCTCTCTATCCGTCGAAGAAGCTGACCGTGGTGTTCCAGCCTCATCTCTACAGTCGCACCCGCGACTTTGCCGCCGACTTCTCTCGCGCGCTGAGCGGAGCCGACGAGGTTATCCTCGTGCCGCTCTATCCGGCGCGCGAAGAGCCTATTCCCGGAGTGGGCAGCGAGATGCTTCTGCCCGCCATAACGGCGCCCGTGAAGCTTATGACCACCGCCGACGAGCTTGCCGGACTTCTCGCAAGCCGCGGATTCGAGGTGCTTGAGGTGCTCGGCGCCGGAAATATCGACGACCGCATCCCTGAAATAATCAACGCCCTGCCGAAGTGAAGCCTGTAAACAAAAAGATGCGCCGTGTCGTAACTGTTGTCGCCTCAGTGGCGATGGCGGTATGGCTGATCGCTGTTTTCTTCGTGGCCGACAACCACGCCTCGGAAGCCCTCTGCAAGGGAATGAGAATCGAGGTCAGCGACACGTCGCTGCGCCACTTCGTGACGGCCCGCGAGATAGCCCGCGAGCTCGGCACTCTTCCGCAGCGTTCGGCCGGGATGCGCCTTGCCGACATCAATACCGAAGAGATAGGGCGCCGGCTGGCTGAAATCGACAAGATCGAGAGCGCCAACGTCGTGAAGCTCGCCGACGGGCGCGTGCTCGTCACCGTCACACCGCTGCTGCCTGTGGCGCGCGTTTTCGACGGCTCCGATTCATATTACGTCAACCGCGAGGGGAAACGTATCCGCGCAAATGCGCGTTATTTCTCCGACGTTCCCGTCATCATGGGCCATTTCCCGCGTGAAGACAGCGTGTTCACGCCGCTGTCGCTGATGCCTCTGTTCGACTGGCTCAACGAACACGCCGAGACCTGGGGTCGCTTCATAACTATGGTTAAGGTTGAATCGCCGAACGACGTGATTCTCATTCCCGCCATAACGGGTCACGTCATCAATATAGGTGCTCCCGAGGGTTTCGACAGCAAGTTCGAACGCCTCCGAAAGGTCTATCAGAAAGTGATACCGCTCAAGGGATGGAAATACTACGACACCCTGAGCGTCAAATGGGCAGGCCAGCTTGTGGCCACGCGCCGCAGCAAACCTGTCGAACAGGTTGCCGCCGCTTCTGACGACGAAGACGAGACCACCGACGTGTCGACGATGCTCGCCGGGGAAGGCGTGGCTCCGGGACAGACCAAACCGGGCGAGAAAGCCCACAACGACAAGCCCATTCCCGGGGCAGCCGCGGCCGAAAAGCCTAAGAAAGAGGATAAGCCCGACAGGAAGCCGGCTGAAAAGGAAAGCAAGAAAGACAATAAAAAAAGCAAAAATACTCAACACTGATGGAACACAAATATATAGTGGCTCTCGAAGTCGGCAGCTCGAAGATCAGAGCAGCCCTCGGAGAGGTTGACGACGCCGGAACCCTGACGGTGAAG
>HF985615.1:75145-80826 GCA_000431215.1 Prevotella sp. CAG:1031 | reverse complement strand
GTCTTGTCGATTCGGTTCGTCACGGCGTAGTACTCAATGTCAGCGAAGTGGCTGAAGGCGCCCGGAAGGTGCTGAGGCGTCTCGAGAACCGCGAGGGGGGACGCACGATCCACAGCGCCTACGTCGCTATCGGCGGCCGCTCGACGATGTCGTCGCCCTGCGAGGTTGAGCGCCGTCTGCCCGTAGAGACGGTTATCAGCCGCGACCATATCAGCCAGATTTTCGCTGAAGCGCGCGACAAGGTGCTCAACGAGCGCGACGTCATGGAGGCCGTGCCGGCTGAATTCCGCATCGACGGACGCCCGACAACCAATCCTGTCGGTTCGATAGGGCGCGAGGTGTCGGCGCTGTTCAATCTCGTCAGCAGCCGCCGTCAGCTCAAGCGCAACCTGAGCCACGCTCTTGAGAAGAGCCTCGGACTGAAGGTGAAAGGCTATGTTGTCCGTCAGCTTGCCGAGGGCGGAATGGTTCTCACTCCCGAAGAGAAGCGCCTCGGATGTATGCTCGTCGATTTCGGTGCCGAGACTCTGACGGTGTCGATCTATAAAGACGGCTATCTGGTTTATCTTGCCACACTGCCTCTGGGCTCGCGCGCCATCACCCGCGACATCGCCTCGCTCAATATTCTCGAAGAGGAAGCCGAGCGCCTGAAGGTTTCGGGGGGCGACGCCATGCCTGACGCCACAAGCCGTCCCATCGGCAATATCGATTTCGGGCCGATCAACGAAATGGTGTCGGCCCGCGCCGGCGAGATAATCGAGAATATCCGCAATCAGATAAGAATCAACGAGATGAACGCCTCGGAACTGCCCTGCGGCATTATCATGGTAGGCCGCGGAGCGCGCCTCCACGGAT
Organism: Prevotella sp. CAG:1031; assembly: GCA_000431215.1. GTDB lineage: Bacteria > Bacteroidota > Bacteroidia > Bacteroidales > Muribaculaceae > CAG-1031. Next base: position 79,971 of record HF985615.1, on the reverse strand, counting down.
TCACACGCCGCCTCGAGGAAGTGACCGGCATGAAGACCCGCGTCGGTCAGCCGCGTTCGTCGATACGCTTCTCAAGCTCGAACATACAGCCCGGCGACGTGACCGATGTCATCGCAATTCTCGACGCTGTCAGCTCGCGGGCCGAGAACTGCATGGAACTTCCTGATCTTCAGCCCGTACAGACCTCGATAGAGAGCATTCCCGTTGTCGACAACGGCATCCCGACCGTCGACACCCCCGAGCCCAAGCCGGTTGAGCCTGAAGAGGATGACGACAGCATCCTGACCAGCGACGATCCCGAGCCTGAGCCTCAGCGCAAGCGTCCGCGTCTTTTCGGTCTGCTTAAAGACAAGCTGACAAAGATGATGAGCGATGACGACGACTATGAGTTCGAAAGTGACGACGACAAAAACTAATCCTATCAGAAAATAATTGCTATGGCAAACTCAGAATATAAATCGCGTCTCGACGACACGTCGAAATTCGCCCACAAACCTCTCGAAGAGACCGCCGAGCCGATAATCATAAAGGCTATAGGCGTCGGGGGCGGCGGCAACAATGCCGTCGACCACATGTACGAGACCGGCATAAAGAATGTATCGTATGTCAACATCAACACCGACGCCCAGGCTCTGCGCAATTCTTGCGTGCCTCAGACGCTGGTGATCGGCAACGGCCTCGGGGCCGGCAACGATCCCGAAGTGGCCCGTCAGGTCGCCGAAGAGGCTGAAGACAAGATCCGCGCGCTCTTCGACGACGACACCAAGATGGTGTTCATCACCGCCGGTATGGGCGGCGGCACCGGCACCGGCGCAGCTCCGGTAATCGCCCGCATTGCCCGCGAGCTCGACCTGCTGACGATAGGCATCGTGACCATCCCCTTCCTTTTCGAAGGCCCGAAGAAAATCATGAAGGCGCTCGGAGGTGCCGACGAGATGTCGAAATATGTCGACGCCCTGCTCGTTATCAACAACGAGCGCCTGACCGACATATATCCCGACCTCGACATAATCAACGGATTCGCCAAGGCCGACGACACTCTGACGACGGCCGCCCGCTCGATAAGCGAACTGATAACGTCGGTGGGTCATATCAATGTCGATTTCAACGACGTCAACACAACCCTCCGCAGCGGCGGATCGGCCATTATCTCGACAGGTTTCGGCGAGGGTCAGAACCGTGTGGCCAACGCTATCGAGGACGCTCTGAAGTCGCCTCTGCTGAAAAACCGCGACATCATGGGCTCGAAGAAGCTGCTTTTCAACCTCTATTTCTCGCCCGAGGCCGACGAGAAGTTTCAGATGTCGGAGGTCGACGAGCTGACGAGTTTCGTTACCACTCTCGGAGGCGATGTCGATGTTATCTGGGGCCTGAGCTTCGACAACTCGCTCGGAAACCAGGTGAAGATAACCGTGCTCGCCGCCGGCTTTGACGTGTCGCTCGAAAGCGAGGAAGACGACCTTCTTCAGAAACGCACGCGCGGACTCGGCCAGAAGCGTGGGGGCGGAAGGCTGCCCGACCCGGTCAGGCCGGCGCGCAACAGCACTTCGGGCTACGACGAAGACCGTTTCAAAAAGGAATACGGCCAGAAGGCTACAGACTATAAGGAGAGCAAAGACCGCACACGCTATATCGTGCTCAATCCCGACCAGTTCGACGATGACGACGTCATCGACATTCTCGAGAAGTATCCTACAGCCACGCGCGACAAGAAGATCGTAGAGCGTGTGCGTAACGCCGTCGGCACCATGCGCCACGCTGACAGCGCCGACGGAAAACCGTCGGACAACAACCCGCGCATAAACTTTCTGGGATGATAAAGAATCTGCTGTTCGACCTCGGCGGAGTCATAATCGATATCGACCGAAACCGCTGTGTGGAGGCTCTCGAAAAGCTCGGTGTGACCGACGCCGACAGCCTTCTCGGCAAGTATGTCCAGTCGGGAATTTTCGCCGACCTCGAGAGCGGCAATATCTCGGCTGCGGACTTCCGCGACGCCCTGAGACTCCATGCCGGGAATCCCGCGCTGACCGACGGCGACATCGACACAGCTTTTCAGAAGTTCCTTATCGGACTTCCGGAGCATCGCCTCGAAGAGCTGCGCCTTCTCCGCAGGGAGTTCGGCGTCTATCTGCTGAGCAACACCAATCCCATAATGTGGAACGACAGCATTGCCCGGCTCTTCCGCTCCGAAGGAAAAGAGCGCGAGGATTATTTCGACGGAATGGTAACCTCTTTCGAGGCGCGCGTTATGAAACCTGACGCGGCCATTTTCCGTTATACTGTCGATAAGCTCGGCATACGCCCTGAAGAGACTCTCTTCATCGACGACTCGCAGGCCAATCTCGACGCCGCCTCGGCGCTCGGCTTCGCCACGGCTTTGGCCGTTCCGGGCCGCGATTTCGCCGACATCATAAAACCTCTTCTCTGACACCATGAACATTATCAAACGCTCCAACACGTCGCGGCGGCGCATAGCCGCAATCGGAATGTGGGACGGAGTCCATCTCGGTCACCGTTTTCTCATAGGCTTCGTGCGCGACCACGCCGCCAAACGCGGGCTGACCCCCTCGGTAGTGACCTTCGCCGACCATCCTCTGAAGGTCGTTGCGCCCCTGCGCGCGCCGTCGCTGCTGACGACTTTTGACGAACGGATGCAGCTACTTGGCGAGGCAGGCGCCGACGATGTGATAGTGCTGACGTTCGGCGAAAAGCTGCGCCGCCTCTCGGCCCACGATTTCCTTCAGCGGCTGAAGACGAAATATGGCGTCGACACCCTCATCGTCGGGTTCAACAACCGTTTCGGCCGCGACATCCACGACGGTCTTGCCGAATACAGGCGCATCGGAGCCGAAATAGGGATGGAGGTTATCGGCGCACCCGAATATAAGGGAAAAGCGTCGCCGATCAGTTCGTCGATAATCAGACGTTATCTGGCCAACGGCGACATAAAGAAGGCCAATCAGGCCCTCGACCGTCCGTTCAAGCTGACAGGGCGCGTCACCTCGGGGCGCGGAATAGGACGCCGCATGGGCTTCCCGACAGCCAACCTCGTGCCGCTCGACCCCGACTCGGCAGTGCCGCGCGCCGGAGTCTACGCAGTGATCGCCGTCACTCCCGACGGCGTGCGCCGTCCGGCGATGCTCAATATCGGCTTCCGCCCGACGGTCGAGACCTCTCCGGCCGAGATGACCATCGAAGTCCATATTCTCGACTATGCGGGCTATCTCTACGACGAGGTGATAACTCTTGAGTTTGTCGATTTCATGCGCAACGAGAAGCGCTTCGCCAACACCGATAAGCTCAGCGCACAGCTCGCCACCGACGCCCGCAAGGTGCGCCGGCTGACGGCAAAACTTCTCTGACCGTACGTAAATACTTAAGGATTCAGGCGCGTCACCTTGACGCGCTTGTTTTTTATGCGTTCGGGCGCAACGGCGGCGATAACGCGGCCGGCCTCGGATGCGGGGACGCCGACCAGCGCGCAGTGGTCGCGAAGCTGTATGCGTCCTATCTGTTCGGATGTCAGACCTCCTTTGGCAATGAGAAACCCGACGATGTCGCCGCGCGAAATCTTTTCTTTTTTGCCGAGGTTAAAATAGAGAGTGGCGCCGTGGGGCCAGTAGATGCGCTCTTCGGAATGGGGCGGAAGCCAGTCGCGGTCGGTGACGACATATTCGGGGATGTCTTCCCCCTCGGGTGCGGTGATGACATAGACCGTCCCCGCAGCCCCCTGACGCGCCGTACGGCCGTTGCGGTGGGTCCAGGCTTCGGCCGACGAGGGCATGTGGTAGTGGATGACAGCGTCGACCCCTTTGATGTCGAGCCCGCGCGAGCCGAGGTCGGTCGACACCAGCACCGGAGTCGTCGAGTTGGCGAACATCTCGAGGGCGTTCTCGCGCTCGGGCTGGTCGAGGCCGCCATGGTATAGCCCGGCGGGGATATGGTCGGCACGGAGCCGCTTCCAGACGCGCTCGGCGCTCTCGCGATGGTTGACGAACACGATAGCTGATTCGCCTGCGCGGGCGCGCAGAAGGTCGACGAGGGTGTCGAGTTTGTCGCGCGAGGGACTTCCGACCCTCACGATAGACGGGCGCGGAGCGCATGCACCCCCTTCGGTGAAGTCGAGGACTTCGGGTTTCACGCCGCTCAGCGGCAGCCAGTCAGGCAGCTCGCCGAGCCTGGTCGCCGAGGTCAGTATGCGCGTCGTGACATGCTTGAGCCGACGGCATATACGCCTCATCTCGTCTTCGAAGCCGAGCTCGAGCTGTTTGTCGTATTCGTCGATAACGAGTGTCGCGACGCCGTCGAGGTCAATAGTCGAGCGGTTGATATGATCGAGCAGACGCCCCGGAGTGGCCACGACGATGTCAGGGGCCACACTCAGCGACGCCTCTTCCTCGCGAAAAGGATGTCCGCCATAGAGCGCCAGCGTCTTGTAGCCGCGCGCCGCCCGGGCTATTACACCCGCAATCTGAAGCACGAGTTCGCGCGATGGGGCCAGCACGAGGGCCCTGACGCCACGGCCGGGCTCTCCCAGACGCATGAGCAACGGCAGCGCAAACGCTATCGTTTTGCCGCTCCCCGTCGGGGCCAGCAGCAGGGCCGACCGGCCTTTCAGACGCGACATGCGCCTCTGCATGTCGTTGAGGCTGTCGATGCCGCGTTCCTTGAGGCGGCCGAGTATTGTTCCGAGTTCAGGCATATCAGCGGCTGTAAGAGAAATCTGTCATTACAATGGTAGGATGGCTGCGTGTGAAATCGGCCATCTGCGAGCCCTTGACGACATGTATGTCGGCTTTCTCGCGGTCGTAGACCTTTTCGGA
>HF985615.1:74221-75123 GCA_000431215.1 Prevotella sp. CAG:1031 | reverse complement strand
CGGAAGAGCCGTCGGCGCGGTCAGCCCTGACTGACATCTGCGTCCAGTAGTAGAGACGGTAGTCCCGGGCGGCATCAGCCTCCGGCAACGGATCTTTGACCGTGGCCACGGCCCGCAGTACAATCCCTTGCTGAGCGGCGTCGGCCGGAACCGTCAGCGACATCGGAGTCGTCTCCGACAGCGGCTTCGTCACTGTGGCGCCCGAGGCGGCCGTGTAGATAGCCGTGACGTCGTAGAACTGCGACAGATTTTCGTCGAATTCGACGAGATAGTAGACCGAATAGCTTTCAACGGACGCTGCAGGCTCATCGTTGTCGCCGCAGCCTGTCAGAAGCAGCAGCGGCAGAATCAGGAGTGTGGCAAGAAATCTCATTCCGCAAAGTTAGCGAAAATCTCCGAAACCTCAATCCCCCGCCGCCGTTGGCGCTCAATGGCTGAAATCGCCCCGGCTATTTTAGACGTAGGGCTGCTTCGTGGAGCAGCCACCCGAAGCAAATAAGCGACTACGCGTGTCCTCGTAAAATTTCACATGTGTTTGGTTGTCAACACGACGCAACGCGGCTGCAACACGGTGCAGCCCTACACCGAGGCGATTCGGGTTTGCGAAAAAATTGCTTGTTCGATAAAACCATTTCTATTCTATAACTAATTGAGCTGTTGAAAACTACGTAGTTTTTAAGTGGGAATTAAGTGCACTTTAATCGGCGAGGGGTGGGCTTTGGGTGGAGAAATGTTTTGACGGCGCCCTGTGGGCCTTTACCTTTGTTGTGCGACGGTAGCCTAAGCGGCTTGGCGCCACGTCGCCGACTGAAATTATTCGGGAGCCGGCGCACTCCCCTCAACAATTCCCGGTCGAGCGGCCGGACGTTTCAGTTTCGTTGAGGGATGGGGAGGTCAGTCGT
>HF985615.1:70196-74187 GCA_000431215.1 Prevotella sp. CAG:1031 | reverse complement strand
TCGACGCTCTTGAACTGGCCCAGAAGGTTGAACTTCATCTTCAGCTGGTCGGAGAGTCCGATCTCGTAGCCCGAGCTTTTCTTCTCGATCTTCACGATCGTGACGTCGGGATAGTTCTTCGCCACATAGTTGCGGATTGTCTTGGGTACTAGCTCGTCGGGAACGTTGCGCTTTCCGCAGTCGACAGATTTCCACTTGCCTTTGTTTGAGAATTCGATGGTCGCGCCGTTGGTGAGGCGCACGTCATAGTCGGCTTTCTTGAGCAGATGGCAGTCGATTTTGATAAGGCTCACCTTGGCTTTCGGGAAATACTTGTCGAGCATGGCCTGAGCTTCTTCGGTCAGGTTGTCGCGGCTGATGACATAGCTGTCGATGAAGGCGAGGGCCGTCGTCGAGGTCAGCAGTAGCGCGAGAATCATAAACAGCAGTTTCTTCATAATATCAGTGATTAGTCTGAAAGTATAACGCCCGCCGCGCCCTTTTGGGTCGGTGGACTATAGAGCTTATAGGGCCTATGGCTTTCGATATTTTTTCGTAATTTTGCGAGTGTAATCACGATTTGTTTTTTATCATGAAATTCTCAAAGATTCTCACACTTACACTTGCTCTATGCGGCGCCTCGGGGGCTGCCGCCGTCAGTCCTGCCATTCCGCGCGACGCACGCCTCGAGCAGCGCGTCGATTCCGTTCTTGCCAAAATGACTCTCGACGAGAAGATCGGCCAGATGACCGAGCTGGCCATCGACGTGCTCGGCACCGGCACGGGCAACGATTTCGTGCTCGACGAGGCCAAGCTCCGCGACATTGTCTCGAAATATAAGATCGGCTCGTTCCTCAGCGCTCCCGGCCCGATAGCCCTGTCGCCGCAGAAGTGGAACCAGATAATCGCCCGCATCAATCGCGTGTCGATCGAAGTTATGGGAATCCCGACCATCTACGGCCTCGACCAGAACCACGGAACAACCTACACCCTGGGCGGCACGCTCTTCCCCCAGAATATCAATATCGGCGCGTCGTTCAACCCGACGCTGTCGCACGACGCGGCTGTCATCACCGCCTATGAGACGCGCGCCTCGAACTGCCCCTGGACCTACTCGCCAACCGTCGACATGGCGCGCGATCCGCGCTGGCCGCGCGTCTGGGAGAACTATGGCGAAGACCCGCTTGTCAACGCCGTTATGGGTGCGGCCGCAGTGCGCGGATTCCAGGGCCCCGACCCCAACCACATAGGCCGCGATTTCATAGCCACCTCGACGAAACACTATATGGGCTACAGCATGGCCCGCACCGGCAAAGACCGCACACCGGCCTATATCTCGATGCAGGATCTCCGCGAGAAGTGCTTCGAGCCGTTCAAGGCTTGTGTCGAGGCCGGAACGCTGACGATAATGGCCAACAGCGGATCGATCAACGGTATGCCAGTTCATGCGAGCCGCGAGCTGCTGACAGGCTGGCTCAAGGAAGACCTCAACTGGGACGGCATGATCGTGACCGACTGGGCCGACATCAACAATCTCTACACCCGTGAGCGCGTGGCCGCCGACAAGAAAGAGGCTATCAAGATCGCCATCAATGCCGGTATCGACATGACAATGGAGCCTTACGACACAAGCTTCTGCACTCTGCTTCGCGAGCTTGTCGAGGAAGGGGAGGTGCCGATGAGCCGCATCGACGATGCCGCCCGCCGTGTTATCCGCCTGAAGATGCGTCTGGGGCTGTTCGATCTGCCCGACACATATCTGGCCTCTTATCCGAAGTTCGGCTGCAAGGAGTTCGCCGCCACCGCCCTGCGCGCAGCCGAAGAGTCGGAGATTCTGCTTAAGAACGCCGACAATATCCTTCCGTTAGAGAAGAACACGAAGATTCTGCTGACCGGCCCGAACGCCAACTCAATGCGCTGCCTCAACGGCGGCTGGAGCTACACCTGGCAGGGGCATCTCGCCGACCGTTTCGCCGGACAGTATAACACCATCTACGAAGCCCTCTGCAACAAGTTCGGCAAGAAGAATGTTACGCTCGAGCAGGGCGTCACCTATAAACCCGAAGGAAAATACGACGAAGAGAACGAGCCCGAGATCGAAAAGACCGTGGCTGCCGCCGCAGGTGTCGATGTCATCGTTGCCTGCATAGGTGAGAATTCCTACTGCGAGACTCCCGGCAACCTCTCCGATCTTGCCCTGAGCGAGAATCAGCGAAGCCTCGTAAAGGCTCTGGCCGCTACGGGCAAGCCTGTGGTGCTGATTCTCAACGAAGGCCGTCCGCGCCTTGTCAGCGACATCGAGCCGCTGGCGAAGGCTGTCGTCAACATTCTGCTGCCGGGCAACTACGGCGGCGACGCTCTGGCCAACATTCTCGCCGGCGACGCCAACCCGAGCGCCCGTATGCCCTACACCTATCCGCGCAACCAGGCCGAGCTGACCACCTACGACTACCGCGTGTCCGAAGAGATGGACAAGATGGAAGGCGCCTACGACTACGACGCCGTTGTGTCGGTTCAGTGGCCTTTCGGCTACGGCCAGAGCTATACAACCTTCGAATATTCGAACCTGACGGTCGACAAGAGTTCGTTCACCGCCGGCGACACCCTGACATTCACCGTCGACGTGACCAATACCGGCAAACGCCTCGGAAAGGAGACAGTCATGCTCTTCAGCAGCGACCTCGTGGCCTCGCTGACCCCTGAGAACCGCCGCCTGCGCGCGTTCGATAAAATCGAGCTGAAGCCGGGCGAGAAGAAAACCGTCAGCCTATCGATTCCCGCCTCGGCCCTCGCTTTCGTCGGCCACGACGGACACTGGACTCTCGAAAAGGGGGACTTCCGCATTCAGGCCGGAAACCAGACCGTCAATGTGAACTGCACGGCAACCCATATCTGGAACACTCCCAACAAATAACCCTCTGATGAAACCCAACCTGACGGCCTGCCTCCGCCCCGGTGTTTTCGAAGCCGGCGTCGACGAGGCAGGCCGCGGCTGTCTTGCCGGACCCGTCTATGCCGCCGCCGTTGTTCTTCCCGACGGCTTCAGCCATCCCTGGCTCAACGACTCTAAGCAGCTGACCGACCGCCTCCGCCGTCTTTTGCGCCCGATAATCGAAAAGGAGGCTGAGGCATGGGCTGTCGCCTCATGCTCGGCCGAGGAAATCGACCGGATAAATATTCTCAGAGCCTCGATACTGGCCATGCACCGCGCTCTTGACGCCCTCGGCATGGTTCCGGGCCATATCGCCGTCGACGGCAACAGATTCACACCCTGGAACGGCGTAGAATATACAACCGTTGTCCATGGCGACGCCCTTCTGGCCAACATCGCCGCGGCCTCGGTATTGGCCAAGACCGCCCGCGACGACGAGATGATACGCCTCGCCGGGCTCTATCCCGCTTATGGATGGGATGTTAACAAAGGTTATCCGACCGCCGCCCACCGCGCCGCCATCGCCGCCTGCGGCCCATCGCCGCTCCACCGCCGCTCGTTCCGTCTACTGCCCGACCCGACGCTTTTTTAGTCATTGCGACGAAAAAAATTTGTAAAATAGATTGAATTAACGATATAATATTTTATCTTTGCGATCGCTCATATTAACTATTGTATTTACCCTCAGGATAGAACATACAATCACATTAAACTAACACCAAATGAAACGATTCAACAAAATCATCGCTGTTGTTGCCCTCGCAGCCGCTCCGGCAGTAGCATCGGCAATCCCGGCTCCTCCCTTCGCCCATAAGGTGACCCAACCTGACGGGACAGTCCTTGAGATTCGCCTCGTCGGCGACGAAAACGGCCACTTCATGGTGACTGCCGACGACAACTTGCCTGTTGTCAAGACTGCTGAAGGGTTCTTCTTTGCCACGGAAAACAATCTTTCGAGCGGAATCCTCGCTGCCAACGCCGCTTCGCGCAACGCCGCCCAGCTCGGGTTCGCCGCCTCGTTCGACCGCGCAGCTTTCGACCGTACAATTTCCGATAACTTCGCCGCCACTATGGCTCCCC
>HF985615.1:68701-70182 GCA_000431215.1 Prevotella sp. CAG:1031 | reverse complement strand
CCGCCACTATGGCTCGCCGCTATCCGCAGAATGTAGCCGCGCGCGTTCCCGAACCCGAAGATATGCTTATCAACCACACATATCCCACCTCCGGAAAACTTAACGGTCTGGTAATTCTCGTTGACTTCCCCGACAAGAAATTCTCCGTAGAGGATCCCGTGGCATTCTTCAAGGACCACATGAACAAAGACGGCCACAACGCCAACGGCGCCACCGGTTCGGCTGCCGAATATTATCGCGCCGCCTCGTTCGGCAAACTCGACATCAAGTTCGACGTCTATGGCCCCGTTACCCTGCCGAACTCTTTCAAATACTACGGCCAGAACGACCGCAACGGTCAGGACCGCTATGCCTATCTCATGGCAGTCCACGCCGGTCAGCTTCTCGACGAAGAGGTTGACTTCAGCCCCTACGATCAGGACGGCGACGGCGAGGTCGACAACGTGACCATCATCTATGCCGGCGAAGGCGAGGCAACAGCCTATCCGACCGACCCCGATGCCGAAGATTATGTATGGCCCCACTCTTATGATATCGAATACTACAAGCTCGATCCCGCCGACATCACTTTCGACGGCGTTAAGTTCAACCACTATATCTGCATGAACGAATGGGATCGCGCTAACAGCCGCACGCCGCGCCCCGCCGGTATCGGTCTCTTCTGCCATGAGTTCGGCCATGCCCTCGGCCTCCCCGACCTCTACATGACATCTTATTCCGGCGACATGAACGCAACTCCCGGACAATGGTCGATCATGGATCAGGGCAGCTACAACAACGGCATGCACACACCCCCGCTGATGTCGTCGTATGAGCGCTACACCCTCGGATGGGTCAGCCCGATAGTCATTGACAAGCCCATGGATGCCGAGCTTAAGGCCAACTCGGGAAAATGCTATGTTGTCGAAACAGACCGCGCCAACGAATTCTTCATGCTCGAATGCCGCACCAAGAACGACGATTCCAACGTCTGGGATTCGTATCTCAAGGCAAGCGGCCTGATGGTATGGCACATCGACTTCTCGAAGCGCAACTGGACATATAACAACCTCAACAACGACGCCAAACACCAGCGTATCGACCTCGTCGAGGCCGACGGCTCATATGGCCCCTATTCTTATTCCGGCGACCTTTTCCCCGGGGCCAACGACCTCTACACAGAGTTTACAGCCGACACCTATCCCGCATTCCTCAGCTGGAACGAAGTCGACCCCGGATTCCCTCTGACCGAGATTGCCTACGACAAGGCCACCCATACAGTGACCTTCAAGGTTGCCGGAGGCGGTGAGAAGGACGGCATCGCCGACATCGACGCCGACAACAACAACGCCCCTGTCGAATATTTCAACCTTCAGGGACGTCGCGTTGCTGAGCCGAAAGCCGGTGACATCGTTATCCGCCGTCAGGGTTCCGACGTAACCAAGGTTATTCTCTGACAATACGTCATTTACGACAACGGCGGGCGCTCTTCGGGGCGCCCG
>HF985615.1:58387-68685 GCA_000431215.1 Prevotella sp. CAG:1031 | reverse complement strand
GCTCTTCGGGGCGCCCGTTGCCGTAAATGAAAATTTAAAATTCAAAATGGACAATTGAAAATGGGGAATTGCTCATTGCTAATTCCTAATTATTCCGGTTTTTGTTTTGTTTTGTCGAAAAACAAACGTATCTTTGCCCACAGTAAGGCGCCCCTGAGTGGTGGCGCTTCCGGAGGGTCTCGCTGCATGAAAGTAGCCGCGAGGTTCTTCTCTTTTTTAACTATTCAGATAATCCTAAACACAACTGATTACCATGCCTATCACTTACATGACCAAGGAAGGTTATAAGAAGAAAATGGACGAAATCGCCCGCCTCGAAAGCGTTGAACGTCCCAGAATTTCACGTGCTATCGCTGAAGCCCGCGACAAAGGCGACCTCAGCGAGAATTCGGAATACGACGCCGCCAAAGAAGCCCAGGGCCTTCTCGAGATGAAGATTGCCCAGCTGAAAGATCTCGTGGCCGGCGCGCGCATCATAGACGAAAGCACGCTAAACACCGACGAAGTCCAGATCCTCAATCGTGTCAAGATCAAGAACGTGGCCAACGGAATGGTTATGGAATATACGATCGTGGCCGATTCCGAAGCCAACCTCAAGGAAAAGAAGATCGGATCGTCGACCCCCATGGCAAAAGGTCTTCTGGGGCACAAACTCGGCGAGGTTGTAGAGATAAAAGTGCCCGCCGGGCTGATGAAATTCGAAATCGTTGAAATATCGTTCTGAGCCATGCCATCGATTTTCTCCCGCATCATAGCCGGCGACATTCCTTGCTATAAGGTGGCCGAAGACGACCGCAATTTTGCCTTCCTCGACATCAATCCCGTAGCTCCGGGCCATGTGCTCTGTGTGCCAAAGCATGAGGTCGACAACATCTTTGATCTCAGCGAAGAGGAATATACCTCGCTGCTCGGTTTCGCGCGCCGCGTAGCTCACGCCGCTCAGAAGGCCATGCCCTGCATCAAGTGCGGCATGGCCGTCATCGGCCTCGAAGTACCCCACGCCCATGTCCACATCATTCCGATGAAGAGCGAGCGCGATATGGACTTCTCCAAGCCTAAGCTGACGATGGCTCCCGACGAGCTGGCCCGCATCGCCGCCGCCATCGCCGCCAAACTCTGATTCAATTAGCAATTAGCAATTAGTAATTAGTAATTGGGCTTGAAACAGGAAAATGCCGTTAGGGATAAAAGTTATGCTTTCGCAAGACGGTGTGTAAGGCTTTACAAGTATCTTTGTGAAGAGAAAAAGGAATATGTCCTTTCAAAGCAACTGCTTCGTAGCGGAACAAGCATAGGCGCAAACATTGCTGAAAGCCAATATGGTCAAACAAAATTGGATTTCGCAAGTAAACTTTCTATCTCACTAAAAGAAGCCGGCGAAACCGAGTTTTGGCTAAAATTACTTGGCGATGAGAATTACATTACGCAAGCCCAGGCTGAAAGTATGCTGGCTGATTGCAGAGAATTGATAAGACTGCTGCAATCCATTACCAAAACACTTTATAACAAATAATTATAAAAATATTGCTCTCCGTGTCCTAATCAATTGCCAATTACTAATTGCTAATTGTTTTAATTGCATGTAATTTATTAAATTGACAATCAGCAAATGATACCTCCGTTCCAAATATGGGCCACAAAACGAAGCGTGTAAAGCGGGATGGGTCGGTTGACGGTGAAAGCCTTTTAATTTCAGTGTGTTAGGTGGGGTAGGGGAGTCGAGCCGAAATAAAACGAAGCGTGCGAAAAGTTTACATTGGCTTACGTTTGGTTTACGTTTGAGCGAGGATAGAGTGCCCAGATTTTGCGCCGGCTTTACATCGGGCTTACATCGGGGCTACGCGGGCATGGTGGTCGTTCATCGGCGGCGAGAGTAGGGGAGTGGATGCGGTTTGCGTCCGCTTTTTTTATGGCGTCTTACGAAAATAATTCTCTCTACTATATTCTATATAGTAATTATTTGGTATATTTGCACCGATAAATCAAAGGAATATGGCAAAGGTTATTCATGTGCATCTCACGCGCCCGATTGACGGCACGAAGCGCCGGGACTGGTATTTCGCCAGTATCGCGGCTGTTTATACGGTTCTGACGGCTGATCAAGTCGGTGCGACCAAAGGTTATCTGCAGCATGCCGGCCTTTCAGGCAACGGCACAGTAGTCACTAAATGCGCTATAATCAAGCAATCTACGCTCATCAGAGGCTCCCGTGAACAAATGTGTAAGGAGGATGTTTGAACGGTCTTAGAAGGCAAATATAACGGCATTTCAAGGGTATATCCGGCGACCGGTCGGCTATACCCTATTTTTATGCCCGAAATCGGCTAAATTTTGAGTTAGGGATACAGTTAGGGATACACTTTAGGGTTACAACTTAGGGATACACCCTGCATAACTTAGGGTGACAAATTCCGGTAATCCGACAGCAAATAGCTGGGTGAGGCAAATACCCATTATTTTGCGATAAGTGTTAAAAAACGGCATTTCAATGTGAAGCAAATGCCATGTTTTTTCCTCGGCTGTGTGGCTAAATATCCTGATTTTTCAAGGCGTTGGAGGCCTTTATACTGGCTTTAGGTGGAGGGGTCCCCTATTTCAGGCTATTTCCGGGGTATCTCCGAGGGGTCAATTCAGGTGGCACAGGGTGCCAAGCAGCTGCCGCAGATCACGCCGGGATAATGGTTTTAGGGTTCCACAGTCTCCTTCGAGGTAGAATGGACATATTTGGGGGCGGTTGGCACCGGCCCCTCTCTCTCCAACTCCTCAACTTGTGCCTTCAATCGCCCAATTTCCTCCGCTTGCTCTCGAATTGTCATCACTAACTCGCTTAAAGCTGACGGAGGTAAACTATTATCTGCTTTTTTGCTATCCGATTTTGGGGTGGCTTCTATTGGAGATGTTGGGGGGATATAATTTTGTCCTATAGTCGGGTCACTGTCCGTTAGTTCGTGGGTAAAGGGGTTTCCAGAATTGCGAAGCATCCCACCTTCGCCTCTCATGAGCCATTCGGCAGATAATTCAGGATAAAGGGTTAGAATTTTAACCAACATATCGCCTCCAGGGGCAGATTTTACATTAACACCCTTAAAATTACTTGATTGTATTCCGGTCTTCTCAAAAAAATCGACCTTCCTAATGCCCATTTCAGACAGGAAGGATAAAATTTTTTCTTTAAGAGTTAAAAAAGTTGCCATTTTATTTTTGTGGTTAAAATTTTATCCTTATCTTTGCAGCGTGTTCCAGTTGGAACGAGCGGCCAAATTTACAAAAAAGCCGCGAGGTAGACAAATTTTAACAATTAAAGAAATATAAGACATGAGTGAGACAGATAAACTCAAAGAACAGAAGAAGCGCCAAATGGCGCGGGTAATCTCAATGGCAACCAGTCTGCATTATGCCGTCGAAGACCTCATGAGCATGATGATTGCCGAGGATGAGAACGAGGACTTCTCGCTTGTAGATCCGGAGGACGAGGACCTTTACCTTGCGCTCGGACTTAAAGCTGACGAAATCGACAAGATGGCCGATATGATTTCGGCACGATACAAATCAATCAAGGACTAAAGTGAAACAACCATGAGTGAGACAAGACAAATACTGAAAGTCAATGCTGACAATCGCGAGGCGACTTTCAACGCGGCCTACGATGGCAGTTATTACACCATCTTAGGATGTGCCGGTGACCTCAATGAGTGGATGGCAGGATACCAAGAGTTGCTTGAAGCCAGAGGTATCGGAACCCCCAAGGAATTCATCACCTTCAAAGGTGCGGATATGAATGAATTCTACGGACTGACCGGCAATAATGCCTACAATGACGAACTCACCTGTCTGATGTTCCCTTTGAACACTCTTGATGTGGCGAAGTTGGCAATCTTCAGACTCCAGGCAGAGGATAAATGGTTTGACGACATAGTTGATAACAACCAGCGTCGTCAGGAGGCTATAAACGAACAGGGTTAGACCCAAGAGAGGGCGATCCTGCGGCAAGAGAGCCGCGAAAAGCGATATCTAATCGCAATCAAATTTTCCACCGCCGCCGGTATTGCAAGGCCGGCGGCATCTGGGCGGCCAGGAAGGTGAGCGACCATGGCGCAAGTATCGGGGTTCGATTCCCCGACCGCCCACTAAAATTTTCAACCGATGAAACAAAAATCAGAGCAACGGACGGATCAAGCCATCAAGCTGCTGCTTCAGACACTGGAGCGGAACGTGACCGACACAGGCATTATCCTTGATGAGTTTGAGGCAACCCACAACGATTATGAGCTGTGCTACTCCAAACAGTACAACGCTCTCAACGCCGGACACTTCGCCCTGAAGGATGCCATCGACAAAATCAATGATCAACTCAATAAAAAGTGAGACTATGAAGGATCAGACAAAAAATCTAATGGTTCTGTCTTCCATTGCAGAGTGCAGAAAAGCAATTGACTTTCTATCGCAGGCCGGAGAGTTGTCAGCAACGACTGTAATGCTTCGTGGCGAGAAGCACCCATGTCCCAAATCGCCTGCCAACGACATGCCCATGTATCAGGGGCATCAATTAATTCTCCGGGACGATAATACCTTGGAATGCCGGCTGTGCGGCCGCAAATACCGCTCAGTTCGTCAAGAACTGACAAGGGAAGAGCGATATCTTTATGAAACGCTGTCTCCGAAATGTTCGTTTGAGCGACAAGCTGAACTCTAAGGATAAACTTCATAACGTTCTATTTGGAATTCGGCCATAAAGTTAACAAAAATATCAATACAAAATAAGTGAGAAAATGAACAAGTACATCTCAGTAAACAAGGAAGGCATCAAGGCCCTGCAGCGCGCCTTCAAGGTAAAAGGTAAGCCTATCTGTGAACGCTGCGTTAAGAATGCCCTCGCCTTCCGCACTGATAACGACCTTGCCAGGAAGATACGGTTCGCTGCCGTCAAACACCACGGCGGCTGCACCTACTATGTGTGCAAAGAGGGAGAATTCTTCTTTGACTCTGACAGCTGCTGGCGTGCGGTCTATCCCAACCGGGCAGAAATCTACCTTGACAAGCAGACCGGCGAAGGCACGGTCTATGGTCCCAAAGGTGACGTAGTGGCAAGATACGACCATGTCATGCTGAGTCAGATCGGCGAAATAAAGCGAATGGCAGAGGCACTCTAAAGGAAGGGCGAGAAATGGAATACTACGGCGGAAGATTATGCGTATCGATGCACGAGCTTGTAGGAAACGGCATTATGTCCGAACCTAACTACAAGCAAATGGCACGCCGTGGCCGTTTTGAAGTAGCCCGTCAGGGCAAAGGCGCCGGCAATTATGCCCTCGTTGTTGTAGAGACCTTGCCGACCCGCTATCTGGAAGAAGTCAAAGAGAAGCTCGGAACCGGTGACGAAATACTCCTTGCTGGATGGCTCCGCGAGAACTACGAACGTGATCAGGCGGCCGTGGCATGGTTCAACGACCGCGCCAAGACAGGCGTTGACCTCAAGGAAGCCAAAAAGGAGGAATGCATTGTCAATGCCAGTGTTCTCAACTGCTGTATCCGGCTTCATGAGCGTGCGACCACCCTTCAGAAACTCGCCGGCGAAAGCTACCAGTGGGAAAAGATGGCAGCAGCCATCGAGGGACTGCGCGAACAGTTCGGTCATACGCTGCCGACCTCGGTGTTCAGGTTCCGGAAGAAGGTCGCCCAATACAGACGCGAAGGATACAGCTGCCTTCTCAGCGGCAAATTCGGAAACCAGTGCGCCAGAAGGATGACACACCTTGAAGAACAGGTCATACTCGGAATCGCGTGTCTTGAGAACCAACCTTACAACACCACAGTCCGGGAAATGTATATCATGTTCCTCACCGGGGAACTTGAAGTGTATGACATCACCACCGGCGAGCTGTTCGATCCCGAGAACTTCGCCAAAAAGGGTGACGAACCATGGATACCAAGCGATGCCACCATCGCCAATTATCTCAACCGTCCCAAAAACAAGATGCTGATTGAGAAACGCCACCGCAGCCGGACCGCCTTCATGCACGAGCAGATGCCGCACATGCACCGGCACAACGGAGAATTCTCCCTGTCGCAGGTTACCATGGATGACGTTGATCTTCCGCGGCGCATGAAGGGCAACGAGCGAGTACACGCCTACTATGCCTACGATGTGGTAAGCCAGTGCCGAATAGGAGCAGCCTACGGCCGTAAGAAGGACGAGCGCCTTGTGGTGGACTGCTTCCGGGACATGTTCAGGCTGATCGAGCGCAACGGCTGGGGAATGCCCGCCGGCATCGAGGTCGAGCAGCACCTTATGAGTCAGTACAAGGACGGATTCCTCCGGGCCGGTGTCGCCTTCCCCTTCGTACACTTCTGCGCACCCCAGAACTCGCAGGAGAAATATGCCGAACCACTGAACGGTGCCTTCAAACGGTCAATAGCCCACAAGAACCACGCCTCGATAGGCAGGTTCTACGGCAAAGGCAAGAACCGCACAGAGAGCAAAAAGATAAGCGACGAGACCAACGAAACCTACGAGGATCAGCAGTATTTTACCTTTGAGCAACTTGTGGCAGATGACCTCGCTGACAATCAGGAATGGAACAATACCTTGCACCCCAACCAAAAGAAATATCCGGGCATGACCCGATGGCAGGTACTTGTAGCCAATATCAATCCGACACTGCAGAAGTTTGACAAGCTCACCTTGAGCCGCTATATCGGCGAACGTGTCGAGACGAGCATCCGGCGCAACTCCACCGTCCGGGTGTGCTACGAAGACTGGTGGCTCAGTTCCCCCGGAATCCTCGAGCAGCTTGAACCGAACAACTACAAGGTCACAGCCTACTACCTCCCGGACGAGAACGGAGCGCCACAGGATATCTATATATTTCAAGGCGACCGGTACATCGACAAATTGGAGAAGATTCCGACCTACAACCGCGTCATGGCAGAGCAGACCGATGAAGATGTCGCCAACTATGTAGAGCAGCGCAAGAAGGTGGCAACGTGGGGCAAATACATCAACGACAACGCCGCGCTTCAGGTCGGGGTAGCTAAACGTACAACGGAACAACAAGAGCCGGCAGAAGCAGTGGAAATGCCCTTTGTGGCCGTCACACCCGAAGCCGACGAGGTCGCCGACAGCAGATTTGCCGGAATGGACTGGAGCCGGATTGGACTCCAGGACTCTTAAAATGAAATTATAATACCGTAAGAATATGATTACAACGGAAATCAAACAAAGAATCCTGGCGGCTATCACAGATGCCCGCCGGAACTTCCCGAGCGATGCCAAGCACGCCGCATCCCTGGGTATTACAACCTCGGTTTACAGTGCCGTCAAGAACGGACAGACCGACCGCGTCCTCAGCGATGCCAACTGGATAAGCATCGCCCGCAAGCTCGGGGTCAGCCTCCGGGGCGAGATAGAGTGGAAGGCAGCCAAGACCCCGACCTTCCAGTACGTAACCGCGCAGCTTGAATTCTGCCAGCAGTCAAGCCTCAGCGGAATCCTCTGCGACCTACCGAATATCGGCAAGACCTTCACTGCCCGGTATTATGTCAACAGCCACCGCAATGCCGTCTATATCGACTGCTCACAGGTGAAGACCAAGCTCAAGCTGATCCGCACAATCGCGGCCGAATTCGGAGTGGAATCCAAAGGCAGATATTCGGATGTCTATGACGACCTCGTCTTCTACCTGCGCTCCATCGAGACCCCTCTGATCATCCTTGACGAAGCCGGTGACCTGCAGTATGAGGCTTTTCTGGAGCTGAAGGCACTGTGGAACGCCACGGAACGCTGCTGCGCCTGGTATATGATGGGCGCTGACGGACTCAAGGCAAAAATCAACCGGTCGATAGAGTGCCATAAGGTCGGCTATACCGAGATGTTGAGCCGTTACGGCGACCGCTACTGCAAGGTGACGCCTGACAGCAGCGACGACCGCCGGGCCTTCCTCAACGAACAGGCAAGGATTGTGGCGAAAGTCAACGCCCCGGAAGGCACCGATATCGCCGAAATCGTGCGCAAGACCCAGGGCGGTCTGCGCCGAGTCTATACAGAAATCGAAAAACTGAAAAGACAATGATGGATTTCAAGGTTAAAGTCACGTTTGCAGATGGTAGCCGAAGAGTACTGAAAGACCCATCAGAACTGACAAAGGCAAACAAGCGACGTGAAATTCGGGTGGTCTTTAAGAATGGTAAATACATCGACCTTCATTTAGGTCGTGTATGCCCCAAGTTAGGTATCGTAAAAGTCAACACCTTTGGACTTTTGCCCGAGGGCATTAAGTTGGAAAAAATCATGGGATGGTGCTATAAGTTCCCCCGTAAAACCTCAAAACTTAAAAAAAGACAATGATATACGCGAATTTCCAGGAAGGAGGTCACTCATGGGAAAAGACCAACCTTGTGACCCGAGAAGGACGAGAGATGTATGACACCTACCAGTGCCGCAAATGTGGACTGAAAGCAAAGATGGTGTCCTTCGGAGAGCTTCAGATTTCAGAACGCTTCCGCAAAAAGTTTGAGCGTTGCGTCTGCGTGAAAGCGGCAAGGCGGATTGAAATCATAAACTGCGAAGCCGTCGGACCTCAGTTCGCCAACCTGACACCCGGGAGCCGCCATGATATTATCAATCCCCCTGCGGGATATGATAACAAAGGCGGTGTATGGGTGATGGGCGTCGGTGAGCCGGTTAAAGTCCTTTTCAGAGAATTCAGCTACATCAATCAAGACGAACAATAACGATGGCAAAGCGCGCATTCAGTCCCAAAGAAGTCCTCGCCAAGACCTACGACACCCTGCCGTGGGCCGGCGAGTGGGCGCGCGCCTTCGGTTACCCGGCATACAATGAAACGTGGCTGATACATGGTCCCTCGGCAAGCGGTAAGAGCAGCTTTGTGATGCAGCTGTCCAGGGAACTCTGCAGCTACGGAACCGTGCTCTACATGAGCTACGAGGAAGGCGTCAGCCAGTCATTCCAGAAGCGTCTTGAACGGTTCAAGATGAACGAGGTGCAGGGACGGTTCCGGATAGCGACCAGTGACACCATTGATGAGCTGACGGCGAGGTTGAAAAAAGCCAAGAGCCCGAAATTCGTGGTCATCGACAGTTTTCAGGCTGCCGGCTTCACCTATGAAGACACCAAGCGACTACGGGCTGCCTTCCCCAGAAAGTGTTTCATCTTCATCAGCTGGGAAGATAAGGGACAGCCATTCGGCAAACCCGCCAAAAAGCTGAAATACGATGCCGGTGTCAAGGTTCGTGTCAGTGGCTACAAGGCATACTGCCAGGGACGATTTACCCCCGAAGCCGGAGCATACTACCCTGTATGGCTTGAAGGCATTCTCAAAACGACAAATAATTTAGACTGAAATGAGTAAGAAAAGAGAATTGATCATACTTGAGCCGGACGGACGCATCCGTAAAGAGGGCTTCTGCTCTCGTCCGATGACTTGCCCCTATTGTGGTGGCAAGGGCTGGTTCTACAGCGGCCAGAAAGAGCCGGAAACGATAGTATGTCCCGACTGCCAGGGAACCGGCGAGGTTGTCGCCTTGGTAACGATTGATTGGAAACCCAATAAAGAGTAAGACTATGACACAGCAGGTAACTAACTTCGGAAGGTTCTACACCGCCATCAGGGCTCTCAATCCGATAGGCGACCGCGACGATGTCAAGAAGAGCATCGTGTACCAGTACACCAACGGGCGTACCGACAGCCTCCGGGAGATGAGCCGCGCCGAATACGACCAGTGCTGCGAGGACCTCGAGCGCAAGACCGGACAGAAAGACGAACTCCGTAAGGAGCGCAGCGCCACACTCAAGCTCATGCAGAAGATGGGCGTAGATACAACCGACTGGAACCGTGTCAACCTCTTGTGCCGGGATGCCAGGATCATCGGCAAGGACTTCTACTATATCACTGCCGAGGAGCACCGGGAACTGCGCCGGAAACTCCGCAGCATCGAGCGCAAGGGCGGCATCAACCATAAACCGGTTGAACTGCCCGAGCCTCCGGCACAGAAACCCCGGAAGCAAGTTATAATAATCCCGATGGGAAACCTCGGTCAAGCATAAACGACATGAAAAAGAGACATTGGAAAATCCGGCTCAAGGAAAGGACGACAGGGCACATCTGCACGCCGGAGCACATAGGCTACCTTGACCGTCAAGGCGTGATCAAGTTCTTCGGACTTGAGGAACCCGACATCGAATGGTACGACATTCAGGAAGTGCCCTACAACGAAACAGAAAACCAACCAATTAAAAATAATTGATATGAGTGAAAAAGAACAAGTAGAAATGACGGCTG
>HF985615.1:25005-58353 GCA_000431215.1 Prevotella sp. CAG:1031 | reverse complement strand
CGTCAGGAATTCGAGGCTTTCAAAGCCGAACGCGACAAAAAACGCCGTGAGCAGGAGCGCAAGCAGATGCGACAGGACTATGCAAGCATGGTCGATGACGAAATCCTCACCACCATCCCCCAGCTCCGTGAGCTGAGCGAACAAATCAAACTGGTCAAGGATACCGTCTTCGGCAATTTCGATGCCATCCTCAAGATGAAGAGCGAGATTACCGGAGTGGCCCGTGACGAGCAGAACAGCCACACGTTCACCAACTCCGACAGCACCCTGCGCATCATCCTCGGGGCCAACACCATCGACGGTTACCGTGACACAGTGGAAGACGGCATCGCCATGGTAAAGGGCTACATCGAGAGCCTCGCCAAGGACGATGCGACAAAAGCACTCGTCAACGCGGTGCTCAGACTTTTGAGCCGTGACGGCCAGGGCAACATCAAGGCAAGCCGTGTGCTTCAGCTCCGCAAGATGGCAGAGGACAGCGGCAACGAACGTTTCCTCGAGGGCGTGAAAATCATCGAGGAGGCGTATCAGCCCACCATCACCAAGAAGTTCATACGCGCCTACTACAAGAACGACAAAGGCGCATGGTGTTACATCCCTCTCGGCATGACCGACGTGGACTAATCCGCAGAGCCATGAAGAAGGCAATCACCAGACCACCCAAGGTCGCCCTTTGCCGAATGTGCAAGGGAACCGGTGTCGTAGCGACTGAGGCTCCTAAACGCTACCCTGACCCATGCCCACAATGCGAGGGCAGTGGCAGGGTTACAGTGAGCTGCGAGATGACTCTTGACATCAGACCGTACAGACCTAAACCAAGAGGACCGATTAAAACCATGTAACGGACAATGGCAAAAAAGCGCGGCATATCTTATGAAAAGCGTGTTGTAGAAATAAATCGGATATATGACCGGTACGCCAGAAGCGGCTTGAGTAACCGGGAAATATGGCGACGGTACATATATCCGATTTATGGAATATGTGAACGCTCTTTCTACAATATGATGAACGCCACGGCAGGGCTTGAAAACCCAGTCGTGGCGTCCGACATGCCGAGCCTTTTTGATTTGTTGCCCGATGAACCTTCAAAAAAGCAAGAGAAATGACAGACATTGACGCGCAGATCCGGGAAATATTCGGGCATATACTCCGGGACATACAGGTGGAGCTTGGCGATGAATTCGACCAGAATTTCGAGCGTCAGGGCTTTTTCTCGGAGAAATGGACGCGGCGCAAGAGTCCGACACGGCCTGGCGGTCTTATACTTGTTGACTCCGGGGCCTTGAGGCAGAGTATCCGGAGCGAGATGAGGGACAGCAGCATAGTATTCCTGACCGACCATCCGGCGGCAGCTATCCACAACGAAGGCGGCGAAATAGTCGTTACGGCTAAAATGAAACGCTTCTTCTGGCATAAATATTATTCCGCCACTGGCTCCTTCGGACGCAAAAAGGACGGTTCAAGACGCAATGACAAACGGACCCTGCAGCTCAGTAGTGAGGCAGACTTCTGGAAAGCGATGGCGCTCATGAGGGTGGGCAGCAAGATACGGATACCGCAGCGCAAATTCCTCGGGACCTCCCCGGAAGTGGAGGTTGCCGTCCGCCAGATTATCGAAGAGAACCTGAACGAGTATGTAAACAACATTGACTTCAATATCAAATGAAAACCGTAACAATAAAAATTCCGACCTCATTCAAGGAATGGAAAAACTGGTTCGCTGAACGAGTTAAAAGCCGTAAACGCCACAATGCCGATGTCTTATGGGACTTTGCACAGGCAATCTCAAGAGAAGCTCAATCAAATTACTGGAAAAATGACGTATCAGAAATAATGAAAAGGGATGTATTCCGTCTGGGCGGCAGTTCCAAACTTACCAAGTTATACTTTGAGGCTAAAAACAAATTGAAATGAGAGAAGAATTATACCGCAAACTGAAGACCCGTCTTGAGTCGCTATGCATCAATGGCGCCCGAGAGTATTATGAAAGGCCCGACGACGCGGATATGGATGACGAGCTGTATCCCCGGGCAATCAAGCACATCGACCTGTGGAACCACAACGTGGAATTCCTCGATCAGGAAGTTCCCTGGGACCGTCCGGCCGTGTTCATCGAGTTTGTGCCGTTCAAATGGACTCCGTTAGTAACCGGGGTCGCATACCGGGCACAGCCACTGATAAACCTCCATGTGGTCACCGACTGGACCGGAGCCGACACCGACGCCGGGCAGTTCCGGCTGCTTGACAAGATACATGAACTTGTCGCAGGACTCTCCGGCGATACCTTCAAGGAATTTGACATCGACAGCAGCTCCACCAACCATAACCACGAGGATATAGTGGAGAATATCGAGACCTACACCTGCGTCGCATTCCGGCAACTGAAATAAAGCCCCATAAACGCGCCGTGTCGCGCCGAAAGAGCGAGAGCCGTTACCTTTATCGGGTGACGGCTCTCTTGCGATATATAGGCGAGAAAACGGCCTTATGCGGCGTTGTCGGGAGGGAGGCCCGGTATCGTGAACAGCATGATGTCCTTGTAACTGGCATTGTAGTTCATCGTCGCGTTAAACTCCCTCCTTTGGCAACGGGCGAACGGGTCCCCGAGCGATGGGTGGCGCCCCATCCACTCGCACAGTTCGATGATGCATGATTTCTCGGAGGTAAAATATATGAAATTATGACCGGGCAGAACCGACAGAACATCGAGATAGTCGGCAAGACGCCAGTACATGCGGTATGTGCCGACATCGGTAGAGAGGTAAGGCGGATCGACAAAGAACACTACTCCGGGCGTGTCCTTGTATTGCTCGAACAGCTCGCGGTAGTCGCATGAAACAATCTCCAGTCCGGCAAGATAGTCACGGCATGGTTCATAACCATTTTTACGGACATTGTTGTATAGCGTTTCGCCGCGCATGCCCTCGATGCTCATCTTGTATTTCATAGAGAACATCAGCGACGATGACAGGGTGATGAAGTCAAGGAAGCAGGTTTCTTTTTCCTCCTGCTCAAGCAGCGAAAAAATCTGCTCCCGGGCGCCCCCGGTTATTGGCTTGTGGCGGTCGAACTGCGAGGCGATGGGCCGGATTGACTCAAGCAGACTGTTGGTGCGCGGAATATTGTTGATGCGCAGCCGGTAATTGTCAAAGTCATTGTAGATGACACGCGACTCCGGATGGAAGTGCTTTGTGATGTGTGACAGTAGCCCGGAGCCTCCGAAAAGGTCGACGAAAACAGTGTCGGCCGGATATTGCCGGATTACTTCTATGAACTGTTTGGCGAACATCCTCTTCTGCCCGACAAAAGGCAGCGGAGCCGAAAGATATAACTTGCTCATACGTTCAGCTCGAATTTTACAGCGTCCTCGCCGGCCAAGAGTCGGCGTGTGCTGTCAAGGTTGTTCTCGTATATGTGGACATTGCCCAGGAACAGAGTAATCGACTTCAGGGGGAAGTCAATGTGCCGGGCCATGAGGTAGAGATGGTATATATCGGCCGGCAAGCCGAGATTGGCGTCCGAACTGCGTTGGTATGCCGTTATAACGAGCTCCGAATCCTCAATCTGGAACTGAACGAGCGACAGGCACGGGGCCTGGTTGCTCTCCGCATCGGTGGCGCCGAGGAACAGGACATAGTTCTTGGAACTGCGGCGCTCGGAATTGATCCTGGCGAGAAGTGGCGGCAGCTTCTCAAAATAGGTCGGATAACTGTTGACGAGGATAGAGCCGCAGTAGTCCCACCAGTTTATGCCAGCCTCACGGTACTTTTCCACCGAGCGCTCGCCGCTCATGAAGAGCTTCAGTTCGGACCGGAGCTTTTTGCGGGCTATGCCATGCCCCTCGAAAATGTCGAGCAGGTCGGCCGGGGTAAGCGAGAGCTGCTCGTTGATGAGATAGACGATATTGCCTTTGCGGTTCGACTGGCGTTTGCCGGAGTCAAGAATCCGCCGGAGTATCTGGTGGTATTTGTTTGTTGCCATAGAGTGGTGTTTTTGACACTGCAAAGATAGCTCCCGGCGATGTGCCGCACACTATGGCGACACAGGATTACACTGCACCGGGATTGCAGTCGCTTTGAAAATGCTTGACAAGTGAATACACCTTCCGCTCGCTTATATTGAACCGGGAGGCAAGATGAGCCACGGTATAAGTGACCTTGCAGCCGTCGGCGACCATTTTGTTGAAGTCAACGAAAAGGTCGATATAGTCGGCATCCTCAAGACGAATGCCGGATTTTCTCAGCCTGTCAAGCAATTCCCGGTTGAATTTCAGTATTTCAAATATGGTCATGTTCCGAAATTTTTGTAATTTTGCAGTGTCTCACTTATAAAAACCGCGCATAAGCGCAAAAAGCAGCTGTTACGAAGCCGGAAGGGCATAATGCCCCCGGCTGGCTTCGTAACAGTTGCTTATGTTTTTAGAAAGTGAGACGTCTATTAACAGGCCGGGGGCATTTTTTATGCCCTCCCCCGAAGGGCTGCGGGTTCAGTTCACGGTGTAGAGTGCCAGGTCAATCGAATCCTTCGCCTTCCAACCCTGCGCCAATGTGTCCTGAATGAACTTCATCGCGCCAGTGTAGAACGACGATAATGCAGCCAGTTCCTCGAATGTCACATATTCCGGACTGTCATCCTCGCCGAGCTTGAATGTCACCGGCAGCGAGGCACCGGCAGTCTGGACCGCAAGGTCGTAAGCGGCCTTGTAGTTGAACTGGTTCTCGGTGGACAGCCAAACAGTCTTGCCGTTGTAACGGAAGCCGGACAGAATCCGCTCGTCGGTCCGGGCATTGATCCAGCCGCTGATGAGCGACTTTATCTCCTCACTGGAAGGTTTATGGTTGAATTCCTCTTCCATGTAGGAAGCGGCGCCGGAATCATCGGCGGCCACATCCCAGCGGACGCGCCATTTGTTGCGTACAGGATTGGTGCACTCCAGGAGTGCCACATCGGGATTGCCTTGGACTCTTTTCATGATCTTTAAGTGAAGACGTATTTTGTTTTACCCTTGCCGAAGGTCTCAGCCTTGATGGTGGTCTCAAAGGGGAAGCCATCCGGCATTTCACTCACTTGCTGGAGGATGTTTTTCATCTCCTCCGAATTGGTGAAGAACTTCTTCTGCTCTCCGTTCTGCTCGATGGCGACAACGCACCGGTCTTCACCCTGCGAAGTCTTGACGCCCATCTCGAAGTCGCGGACTACGATGGGAAGGTTCACCAGTTCCCGGATGCTTACCACCGCACCGGGGAATCGCTTCTTGCCGTCATCAGGCTTGTAAGCGACGTTTAGGTCTTTGAATGATTTCATTTCTGTGCCTGTTAATTTGTTAAAGAGGTTATTACACTGTGCGTGCTTCGCCATCCCGTAGAACGAGGCGACGAGGACGCTTCTTCGTTTCCGGCTCTTGACTTCGCCCATTTTCCGGGCGAACTTCTTTTTGATGCGCTTACGCAGCAGCGCGTGGTCGGGGTAGATGACGTAGCCCAGGAAGTCAATGCCATCAGAAACCGGGAACACCCTCTCGTTGTCTTTAATTTTCAGACCGATGCTTTCAACCAGATCATGCACAATACCACGAATCCTCCACAGTTCTTCTTTGGTGCCGGCAAGGATGACACCGTCATCGCAGTAGCGATAATAGAACCGTGTGCGCAGCCTGTCTTTGAGCGGATGGTCAAGCGCCACGGAGAGCAGCAGGTTACACAGCCCCTGTGAGCTTCGCAGACCGATGCTGACACCTTTAGGCATCATGCGCACGAATCTCTCCAATATCGCAATCAATTTGGCATCCTTGAAAATGCGCCGGACACAGTCGATGATGGTCTGCTGGTCCACGCTCTCATAGAACTTGGAGATGTCGAACTTGTAGCAATAGCAGGTATCGTCGGGATATGCCCGCAGGTCGCTCTCGATATACTCCTTCAGGTCATGCATTCCGCGCCCCTTGATACTTGCAGAGGTTGTTCTGATGAAGCGGCGTTTCAGGTGCTCGTCCACCACCGACATCACGGCATGAACCGCGATGCGGTCCTTCATGGTCAGCACCTGAATGTGCCGTTCCTTGCAACCTTCGATAATCGTGCGCTCACGGTAGCCCCCGGCAATTTCATAGCTGCCGGAGGCAATTTTCTGTGAAAGTTCAGCGATAACCTCCTCCCTGTGCGCGAGAAGGTATCGGCCCTGACGGCTGCGTTTACGGGCAGTACCGCGCAGAACCTGGTCGAAAGATTGCGCCATATTTGGATAGGCGACAATTTCCTCGATGATATGTCCTTCTCTACGCATGGAGTGTTTCTGGAGGTTGTCAATAAAGTTTGTTCAGGCTCCTTGAGCCTTCCGGTCACCGGGTCCGGGTTCTTCGAGCTTGCGCCTACCAAATCCTACCCGAACACTTGATGTTCCGGCTTTCCGCATAATGCGCTGTTGCCGAGGCTTGCCCCTCTCGGCACCTCGATGGGAACACGTTCCCGGTGATGTACGCCGATGGTTGGTTGTCCAGACGCGACCCGACATTCGTGTTCGCATTCGATGCATCGTTATTCGCATTCGCGTACGACACGCCGCCATTCGCATTCGCGTTGTTGTTGCCGCGATAGACCACACGGCCTATTGAGGGACACCGCCTTACAGACTGCAAATTTACACATAATTCGCCGTTCCAGATGGAATTATGTTAAAATATAAGCCAGAACAGTGCTGCGAGACCACCCCCGGACACAGTCATCAGGAAGTCAATCCAGTCCCAGGGACAACCGTGAAGTCTGTCCTTGAGCTCAAGACAGGCCCCGGCGACACATGCTGAGTAGAGTGCCGGATAAACGGCGAGTGCGAGAAGTCCGACAATCAGACCACCGATGAGATGCTTGTATCGGTTGGATTTTTTGAGAAATGAGATAATTTTTTCCATAAACTTTTGTATGTCAGAAATTGTTTGTAATTTTGCACAAAGACCTCCGAAAAGACGCGATAACTTCAAGTCGTGAGGCATTAAAGCCGTGGCTATGTCATGGCTTTATTTTTTGCAGTTCCTCAAGGATTGCTTCTCTTGAGCCATGTTCCGGGCCTATGCGCACCGCTTTACCACCCATGATGATGTAGCATTCCTTTATTGTGCCGGAAGTGAAATCTTCCCTTCGCCAGTCGATTTTCTTTGCCAGTTCCGAGAGATTGATGCGCTTGCCGCTCATACGCATGTCAAGGTCAATGACGACAACCTCACATCCCTGAGCTTTAGCCTTGGAGAATCCATCGGAAACACCGTTAATGGAACGGATTCCCTTGCGGTCCCCGATTAAGCCGTTTATAAGATATTCCGGATTCTTCACTCCGTGCCCTATGACATGTTCGCGTATTTTTATCTCCATGGTCGGGAATGATGACAGGAGGGAATATGCTGCGCGGGTATTTTCCTTTACCTCGGTCTTGTCGGCACTGGTACTTGTTTTTAGTCTTTCTCCATAGACGGGGTCGATTTTGCACTGACGCAGTTCTTCGCAACGATGAATTAAGACACATGCCCGACACACTTCATTGTCTGGCGTGAAAGCGGCGAGTTTGCCGGATTTCCCGCCTTTTGCAATGGGACATGTGGAGCATTTGCGGATGGTGTAAGGATTGTAGTCCGGAACCGATTTGCCTTCCTTGCCGGCGTTGAACCGGAAGATGCCCTTTGTGTCACGCTGCAGGGCCTCGTCGCCAAGGCGCATCGCCTCGTCATGGTTCGTGGCCGGATATTTCGACTTGCGTACCTGAACCACTGTGCAGCGGCAGTTCCATCCATTAGGCGGGTAGAACTCTTCCCAGAACGAATCGGAAGGCGGCAGTGTGACACGGTCGAGCGCGGCATGTTCCGGACGCACCTTGTCATCACGCTGGGTACGGTACTGGAGATTGTAGCGGTCGCCGTCGCGCATGAACTGTTCCCATCTTCCTGCCATCTCAGCCGAGGCGCTGACGAAGTTATACTCGGCCCGGAGATAATTCCCGTTATATGTGGAGTCAATGCTTTGAACATCGTTCAAAAACTGTTCAAACGGCTTTCTATTGCCATTCTCATCGAGCAATGACGGGAAGGCCTCATGCAGTTCATGGAAAGCCTTCATGCCGGAAAAGATATAATTGGACCGGGTTAAACGCCGGCGCATACCTTCGGTCATGCTCACCTTCTCAAAAGCCGAGTCCATCGCCGACGCATGGGTGCTGACGAACTCCTGTACGGTCGGGTCGGCCACCAGTTCCACCCGGAATTCGGCACCCTTCTCCTTGAAAAGGGACTTCATCATGCCGGTGAACAGGGATGACAGCCGCTTGCGCA
Organism: Prevotella sp. CAG:1031; assembly: GCA_000431215.1. Classification (GTDB taxonomy): domain Bacteria; phylum Bacteroidota; class Bacteroidia; order Bacteroidales; family Muribaculaceae; genus CAG-1031. The sequence goes on along the minus strand of HF985615.1, from coordinate 50,042 downwards.
TGTCATCGGACGGCGCCGCCAGAGTCTCAAGCTCCGGCATACCTTCAAGCAATCGGGCATAGCGTCGGTGCAGCCCCTCATAGTCAGAGGGGCCTAATCGAAAAAATTCTTCCCGGGCTTTCTGGAGTCGTCCTTGTCGCCTTTGTCATCATCCTTGCCATCGCCGTCATCAGGCCCGGGCAAAGCCACCGGATTTCGGCGCTCTCCCACAGGCATACCGTATTTGTCGGCGAAATAAGACGGGTCCACTTCATAGCGGTCGGCAATCATGGTCTCGTATGCCACCTGCTGTTCCGGTGTATAGTCCACGGCATCGTCCCATTCAAAGCGCAGTCCTTTGACCGGGAACCCGTGCAGAATCATCAGTGGGATAAGCTGATTGTTTATGATGTCGCGGAGCATGTCGCGGTCGGACTCCACGAGGTTCATGAACACCTGCAGGTGCGTTTGAGACTGTGACAGCGAGGAACCGTCCTCGATGGTCATGGTCTGACCAATCACCAGTTTGGAAATTTCGGAATTTGAGCGGTCAATGCGCTTGTCATAGACATTGAAGGCATCGCCTTTGCCTGACTCCACGAACTGAATCTCCGTTTCCATGCCGGACACCATACCCTGACTGGCGCCACCGTTGTATATCATATCCTCCAGCCGTTTGAACTCCTTGGGGTCGCGTGTCGATGTGCGGGCGATGCGCCAGGGCATACCGAAAATCTCGGCGAAGCAGTCCCAGAATGACATCGCGTGCTTCTTCGGAATCGTGTGTAGCGCAGCCTTCAGCAGCAGCCCGAGGTCATCGGGGCGTCCCGCTTCAATAAGCCAGTCCTTCCAAGGTCGCTCACGGAATTCTATCCCCGTTTCCCAGTTCATGCCGACACGGGGCACAACTCGACCCTTCTCCGGAACCACGTGCTTGCGGGGGATAAGAGTAACGCCGGAGAATGCCGGATGGCCGTCACCGTCGGTAATCACATCGCCAAGTTCAATCAGCGAATGACCGTACCAAATAGACTCAAGGCACAGCCGGCACAGATCCTTGAACCAGGACTGGTCAAACAGATGCTCCGCTGACTCGTCCTGGTCGCCGCTCTCGTTGACAAGTTTGAACGAGCGCGACATGACGAACCCCACGCGCTGCTGTATGCAGCCGGAAAGATGCGAGTCGGTCATGGCGTCCCGGTAGATGTCGTAGAGCTTCTGCCGGTTCGGATGGCGCGGATCAATGGCGCTTTGCCATGCCCGGCGCCAGTCCTCAATATCGTTCTTTGTAAAAAATTCGGCGTAGCGGTGCAGCTCCATGATGATGGAGGTCTGCTTGGCTGCCTTGGCACGGCTTTCCTGTTCAGCCCTGCGTTGTCTGGATTTTCTGCTCATATCCTACCAATCGTGTCTAAGTTTGGGTGAAGAGTGAAATGATGTACCAAAACCGGAGGAGCCGTCCTCCGATACCTTGAGAGGCAAGTCCGGAATAATTTTGCCGGCCTGTACGCCCTCGAGCCATTTGATAGCCCTGTCGTAACGTTCCCTGCGAATCTCGCCACCCATCTTCTGAGGCTGTGAGGCGGTCAGATGGTAAAGGACGATGTCGGCGGTGTACATGACGATGAGCCTGTTCCGGTCATCGCCCGAAGCCGAGAAAACGGCATCGGTATCATATACCGGGCGCAGATAGCCGGCAATCTCTTCCATAGCCTCAGCCTCGGCATTGGCAATATTCTCCGGCGAAGACTGCGATATCACTTTCAGGGCTGCCTCGCCTATGACAACCCGATAATCCTCATTGTCGATAAACATAATCACCACATATTTTTAGGCGAGCGACGCGGAATCGCCACCGGTTTGAAAATCTCCTGCCGGGTATTGCGCTGCAGGAACCATATAGCACCCTCGTCGGCATCGGGCGCATCGTCATGGACGCGGGAACCGCGCTCGAGAGCGAGTGTCTGTTCAATGCCGACCTGCATGTCGGGGGAATCCTTGAGCGCCTCGTTGTAGAATACAAAACCACGCTCCCATAGAGGCGAAACCGCCTCTATGCGCTGAATCTTCTCCGGCTTGCTGCGTTTGTCCGGAAGAATCGGAAGCTGATAGCCTCTTATGTTTCCTTCGGCGGCAAACTCGTCCAGAATGATATCTTGCATGAAATTTGCCTCCATGAAGAATGAAATGGACACACGGTCGCGGGTGCGCTCATAGAGGTCATATAGCCACCGCACCATTCCGGACACCGTGTCCTGGCGTACATAGCATTCTATAAGATGCAGTTCGGTTCCGATTTTGCCCCACAGGCGGCATGCCTTGTAGTCGTTGGCGGTGGTCGATTTGAAGGAAGGGTCGGTATAACACACGAGCATGTCGTACTTCTCCAGTTTTGGCAGACGCTTGTAGCGTATCCATTCATGACGGAAGATAGAACCGTCGTTGATGGGGTTGTGCATCATCTCCTTGTTCCAGGCACGATAACCTACAAAATCAGCGTATGCCTGGGCTTCCTCACGGGTCCACTTCTCTCTCCAGACAGGATTGCCGTTCTTATCCACAGCCTTGATCTCCGACACATACACGCCTCGTGTGGCGCACATATTGGCCAGGACGGAACATTTGGATATAAGGTTGCCTACCATTATAAAGCGGCCGCGACCGACATCCAGGGCACCGAAAAGAGCCTCCTTGACCCAATCGGTCAAATCCTTCACGCGCTTTTCATTGCGGCACAGCTCGTCATCGTCAAGGTCATCGATCACGATATAGTCGGGACGCGACTCTCGGTCGCGCAGACCACGTGGCGACTGCCCGCGCCCCACAGCGAGGAACTTGGAACCGCCCTGAGTCTTGAACTCGCCCTCGGTCCATTCGCCGAGGTTCTTCTGTTCCCCGAAGTCGGCGATGATACGCTGATTGAACTCAAGCTCGGCCTGAATGTCGGCGAGAAGCCGGTTTGCGCTGTCCTGACTTTTGCCCACAACGACCATAAAGCTGATGAGCCTTTTGGGCTGGAACATCAGCCACAGAGGGAGGAAGATGTCAAAATGGGTGGACTTGGCATGACCGCGAGGCCATTTGAAGACCGCTTTAAGGTTCGGGGTATTGCGCACCTTCAGGGCAGCGGCATTATGAAACGGAGCGTTGTGAATTACCTTGATGGGTTCGCCCGTCGTCTTGTCACGCAATGTCAGGTAGTGGGGAAAGTAGTATTCACAGAAAGCCGCATAATTTGAAAGCAGCCGGCGAATGCGTTTGTCACGCTCGGCGGCTGACTCCTTGGCGACCGACATTGTAACCGGCGTCAGTGAATTGACGCGCTTGCAATGGTCCCGCCATTCCTCGTATGCCTTCTTTATCTCAGCTGCGGATGCCATATCACTTCAGCTGATTGGTGCCCATGGACTCGATGATATACTTGTCCTGGTACTTGTTGATGGCCTTGATAAGTTCCGGCGTGACTTCCGGGTCGGTAGCCGCCCTGTACTCAAGCCACCGGGAGAAAGCCATGAAGACCTCGATCGCGTCAATGACATTGGCCTTCTTATCGAGCTTCTCTATGACGGCCGACAGTTTCGACAGCTTGTCGGCCAGACCGGCAGTCGCCGCAATATCATCGGAGGCATTTACCTGCTCGATGAGTTTGTCTATGGTCATGAGCAGCTTGTTGACAAGTTCCGGGCGCGTGATGCTTTTTGCGGCACGCGCTTCCTTCCATCCGTCGGCGGCGCACCATTTGGAGATGGTGACGCGGGAGACATCCACTTTGTCGGCAATCTCGGTCATCTCCATGCCGGAGAGAAACAAGGCCCTGGCGAGGGACTTCTTTTTTTCGTTTTCCTGCTTTGTAGCCATATCTGAATGTGATAATATGCGATTGAATTTGGCGCAAAGGTGGCGTAAAATACGGTGTCCGCAAAAAAAGTGTGCAACCATTGCATACAAGTGTGCAACCATTGCACACTTTTTTGGATGTAAGGCGATTAACGCTGAATTTTGCAGCGAAATCATTATCGCACATCACATGGGCAACAGAGTAAGACTTACAAACGACACGCTCAACAGCTACGGCTACCGCGTCCTTACCGAGGGCGTGGACATGGAGCAGTATGAGCGCAACCCGATACTGCTGTATATGCACAACCGCGGCCAGGTCATCGGTGTGATCAAGGACCTCAAGAGAGAGAACGGCGAGATAACCGGTGAACTCGCATTTGACGAGGCAACCGAACTGTCGCGTCAGTGCAAGAAGCAATGGGAATTCGGGTCCCTTAGAATGGTAAGCATAGGTTTCAATGTCATTGAAACCAGCGACGCTCCCGAACATATAGTCGCCGGACAACGCTTCCCCACGGTAACCAAATCGCAGCTGCATGAAGTGTCGCTCGTGGACATAGGAGCCAACAACGATGCCATCAGACTGTATAAAGACGGACAGTTAATAACGCTCGGCGAGGGTGGCGATTGCCCCCTTCCCAGGCTGAATCATAAACCAAACAACAATCCCCAAATGGACATCAAGACACTTGCCCTGCAACTGGGCTTGCCGGAAACGGCAGACGAGGCGGCAGTCAATGCCAAGCTCGCCGAACTGAAGGGTTCCAAGGAGGAATCCGACAAGATGCGTGCAGAGAACGAACAGCTCAAGCTCGCGCAGATCACAGCAGCCGTCGATGCGGCCGTCGCCGCCAAGAAGATCCCGGCTGACAAGAAGCAGCACTTCATCGACATGGGCAAGAAGCTCGGCATCGAAGACCTCAACGCCACACTCGACGCCATCTCGCCGGCCGTCAAGCTCAGTTCCGCCCTGGAGGCCGAACCCGCCGGGGATGACCTCCCCAAGAAGAGCCCGTGGGAACTCCGCATGGAGGAAATCCGCGCCAACCTCAAAAAATAACAAATCAAAAACCATACCGACATGGCAATCAGAGTAGACAACACCAGTTACAACGGTGAGGTACTTGAGAGAATCCTTACCGTGGCCGCCACAGGCAACGAGCTTGTGGAGAAAGGTCTTATCCACGTTATCCCCGGCGTGGAGAAAAAGACAAGCATCCCCCGTCTGAAGACCGGCAAGATGCTCCAGAAGCGCAAGGAGGACCCGCAGGTCACCGACAGCAAAGGTGATTTCAACTGGTCCGAGCAGACACTGGAGCCCCATGACTTCATGGCTTTCACCGTCTTCAATCCCCGTGCCTTTGAGCAGATCTGGCGCAAGTGGCAGCCCAAGGGCAACCTCGTTTTCGCCCAGCTTCCCCCGGAGGCGCAGAACGCACTTCTGGACGCACTGAGCAAGCAGGTGCAGTTCGAGCTCGGCGACCATTATGTCAACGGCGAATATGTCGACGGCAATGACGACACCAAGCTCATGGACGGCATCCTCACCCAGGCTGCCAAGGCCAAGGACTATGTCCTGGTAGATGTTTCCAAGGCTGACACCATGACCAAGAAGCTGAAGGCCGTCCGCGCCGCCATCCCCAAGGCAATGCGCCCGAACCCCGACCTGCGTATCATCATGAGCGTCGACGACTTCGACAAGTACGATGACGAGCTGACAGAGCGCGAGTCCAAGAACGCCAGCGAGACCGAGGTCAACCGCAAGCGCTACAAGGGCATCACCATCGAGACCGTGGCAGCGTGGCCCGACGGCGTTATCGTCGCCACACTCTGCTCGCCGGACGCCGACGGCAACTTCTTCGCCGCCGTCAACCTCCAGAACGACGAGAGCGTGATTCAGATAGACAAGGTTTCCAACGCCAGCGAGCTCTATTTCTTCAAGCTGCTCATGAAGGCCGACACCAACATCGCCTTCGGTGAGGAATTCATCGTCGCAGACTTCCGCGCCACGCCCAAGTTCAAGGCATCTACAGGTTCATCAACAGGTGGCACCACCCAGGGCGGAGGCGCCTCTGAAACCGGCAAATAATCATGGCAAAGCTCCAGTATCTCGTACTCCATTGCACTGCGACACCCGAGGGGCGAGAGGTGACGGCCGCCGACATCCGGCGAATGCACCTCTCCCCGGTGTCGAAGGGTGGTCGGGGATGGAAGCAGGTCGGCTACACCGACATCATCCATCTCGACGGCACGGTTGAGCGTCTTGTCGACAACAACGAGGATGCCAACGTGGACCCGTGGGAAATCACCAACGGTGCCAAAGGCTACAACTCCGTGAGCCGCCATGTCGTTTATGCCGGCGGCCTCGACAAATCAATGGAGCCCAAGGACACGCGCACCCCGGCACAGCACAAGGCTATGGAAACCTATGTCAAGGATTTCCACAAGCGATTCCCCGGTGTCCGCATCATCGGTCACAACGAAGTAGCGGCCAGGGCCTGTCCGAGTTTCGATGTCCAGAAGTGGCTCAAGTCAATAGGCATAACACAGTAACAACCAATCAAACCAAACACAGCGATGTCCTTCAGCGAAATCTTTAACCTGCTCCTCGGTGGTACTGTCATAACTCTTATAGTGGCGCTTGCCACTATGAAGGCGACGGTGCGCAAAGCCAATGCGGAGGCTGAGAAGGCGAAAGCCGATGCGGATAAAGCGAGAGCTGAAGCCGAAGCCGTGCGCATTACCAACACCGAGAATGCGACCCGGATTCTGATGGAGAACATCGTCAAGCCTTTAAAAGAGGAACTCCATGCAACCAGACAAGAACTTCATGCAACCAGAGAGAAACTATCGGCGAACGAGGAACTCATGGCCGGTATGCAAAAAGAACTGGCCTCTACCAAGAGAGCTGTGTCCCGTCTGTCCAGGGCGGTTGAATCTGCTAAAAACTGTCCTCATACTGACGATTGCGTTGTTCTTTACAAGCTGCGCAACAACAAAAAAGAGTCAGACGGAGCAGATACAGACATCTTCGACATCCGAGAAGACAGACACGATGTCAATGGTGACCAGGTCGATAACAACGCAGATAATCCCGGAGAGCCGGGTGGATCTGACAATATCCGTGGACAGCCTCCTTAAACTACCCGAGGGAGCGACCTATCGCCGGAGTAACGAACGCGCTCATGTGGAAGCCTCTCAGAAAGACGGCGTCATCTACATCACTGGTACGTGCGACAGCCTGCAGCGCCAGGTGGAATATTATGAGGCGCTCTATCATAACGCACGTGACGCACTGGAAAGTTACCACGCGACTGTTCAGGAAGAGACAAAGACCCGGGAATCCCCCTTGGAGATATTTGTCAAAGGACTTGCCCTGGGCTTTGTCGCCGGGATATCTCTAACTTATTTCATCAAAATCTCAAAACGACGCAAAAATGAATAAAGACTTCATGTACGGCATCGGTGCCGTCAAATATAAAGGCAAACCTGTCGGCTATATTGCCAAGAACTCATTCGACATGGGAGGCACCAAGCCGGAGTCAACCGACATAGAGGCCGAGCAGGTTCCCGGAGCCCCCGTCCTGGTCATACCACAGTCCAACGGCAAGATCGCGCCCAAGTTCGACATGATTCAGTTGAATTTCGAGAGCCTGGAACAGCTCCTGGGCGGCAAGCTCCATAAGTCGGGTGAGAAGGTAGTCGGCTGGACTGCTCCGCGCGCCGCGATGGTCATGGAGGGACCGTGGGAACTGGAACTCGTATCAGGGCAGTCCGTCCTCATTCCCAACGCCACCCTGCTTTCAGACCTCGCCGGCAAGCTCACGCTTACAGAGACCGCCAAGATCGAAGTCGAGCTGAAGGTCGCCATGCCGTCCGCTGCCAATGTCCCCCCCTACGGCGTATTCGCCAGCGATTCACTGCCCGCCGAGTGGAAAGAGGAAACCGGATGGCTGCTCCCCGAGGACACCGAAGCCGCATGATAACGTATGGACATCACGCTTGAGCGGGCCATACAGCGCGAAGCTGCCGATGCGCTGCTGAATATAGGCATATCAATTCCGCTTAAGGAATTCAGGTTGCCTTTCAGGAAACGCCCCGTGAAACTGCGTGTGACACTCAAAAGACCATATATGTCCGGGCAGATCCAGTTTGCCCGGACATATCTTTCAATGGAGGTCACTGCAGAGCAGATGGCAGCATTTACCAAAGAGGAACAGATGCGGTTCATGGCGAAGCACGGAGCAGCACTCTGCCGGATGATAGCCTACACTATATGCGTGGGGCCGGTGCGCCGGCTGTTCGTCAGACCGGTGTCATGGTTTATTCGGAACTGTGTGCAGCAACACATCATTCTGGCTGCGGCACAAAAATTCGTAAGCCTGATGGGTACCGACCCTTTTATTCCTATTATCAGATTAGCCGAACGGACGAATCCGATGAAGCTGAGACTGAGCCGGGCAGCGAAGGGGAGTTAAAGAGCGGTTACGAGCCCTCCCATAGCCCCTTCGGATTTATATGGCAGGTGGCAGACGCCACAGGCTGGAGTGTGGATTACATCCTGAACAAAGTAAATTACCAGACTCTGATCATGATGCTGAGCGATGCCCCAAAATACAGAAGTGGACACAAGGCATCACAGTCAAACAAAACTGCTGGAGCTACCGCAGAGGATGACGCCCGGGAAGTTGAAGGATTCTTCAGAAGTAATTTAAAACAGTGACACATGAAGCCAGTAGAGCTTGAAATATTCCTTCAGGACGGCCTGACGCCCGGTCTCAAAAAGGCCGGTCAGACCGTCAGTCACTTTTCCAACGACACCAAGCGTCAGCTCAAGGATGTCGCCGGGGCATTGACTGTGCAGCGCGGCATCGTGCGCGACCTTGAGAAACAGTATCGGGAACTTGAAAAATCTGTCAAGAAAATGGGCCCGGGGCAAGCTGCCGCCAAGGCATCCTCCCAGCTTGCCGCGCTCAAAAAGGAACTCGACGCTGAGAAAGCCGGACTGGAGGAACTGACAAAGCAGCAGCGTGAGCTCAAACTTGAGGCGGACAATGCCGGTGCGTCACTTCGGCAGCAACTGCGGACTGTCCGGGAAGAGATAGCCACACTGTTGCTGGCTTACCGGTCATTGACGGATCAGGAAAAACAATCTGCCCAGGGCAAAGAACTTGCCCGGCATATTGACGAACTTACGGAGAAAGCCGGGGAACTTAACGATGCCATCGCTGATACATCTCAGGCAATTACAAATGCGGCATCCGACTCAAGAGGTTTTGACCAATTGGCCGGAGGCATACAGCTCGTCGTTGACGGTTTCGGTCTTGCGACCGCCGGTGCTCAGGCACTCGGATTAAGCGAGTCCGATCTTATGGAAGTGCAGACACAGCTCCAGACGGCGCTTGTGGCGAGCAACGCACTGACTTCAATGCAGGTCAACCTTCAGAAACAGTCGGCTCTTATGCAAGGAGTCAATGTCATACAGACCAAGGCTGCCGCCACCGCTGAAACAATCCGCACATGGGCGGTTGGCCGAGGCGTGATTGCCACCAAGGCTGCCACAATAGCACAGGCAGCTTTCAATGCCGTGGCCAAGGCAAACCCTTACGTGCTGCTCGCGATGGCGGTTGTGACTGTTGTCGGTGCCCTGTATGCCCTCGCGAAAGGGAATGAGGCTGCTAAGAAGGCAGAGGAGGAACGCCAGGCACAACTTGAACGCACCAAGGAGATCAATGAAGGTATAGCCCGGTCCATAGGCGAAAGCGCAGGTTCCCAGATTGCAGCATATAACAAGTTGCAACGTGCGTGGAAGGCTCTTGGAAATGACATGGCCAAACGCCGTAAATTCGTTGATGAAAATAAAAAGGCATTTCAGGAACTGGGGCTGTCTGTCAACAGCGTCAAGGACGCCGAGGAAGTCCTTGTCAATAACACGAGCAATGTGGTGCAGTCTTTTATTCTCCGAGCGAAAGCTGCCGCACTTGACAAGGCTGTTACCCAGGCATATTCAACAATGTTGGAACGGCAGGATCTTGCGCGACGCAATGCGAGATATACGGTTAAATCTCAAGGGGACGAAGTAAGCTATGCCGATGCCCAGGCAAGAGGCATGGCCGGCGTCCGTGCTGTGCCTCATGAACATGTGAGGGCTAATGGCGGAGGCGCCACAATGAGCAGCTGGACGACATATACATACGAAGTCAGCGATGCAGGTGCTTACAATGCCGCCAGTAACCGGTTGGCCCTTGAGGCGCGAGACCGTGAGATTCAGGCTGCAACAGCTGAGGCTGACCGCCGTGTCAGCGACTTACAGAAAGAGATAGGTGCGACTGAAGAAGCACTTGATGCTCTTAAAATACCTCAGATGACCGGAGGAACGACACCAACAAGTTCCACTACAAACACCACCAAAGAGGACAGGCTTGAGGCTGCCCGAAAGGAAGCTGAGGAACTACAGAAACTCCGTTGGCAGAACGAGCAGGATGAAATAAACCAGATGGCTGATGGCGCAGAGCGTCGTCGCCGGCAGATTGCCCTGGACTATAAAAAAGAACTTGCCGAGATAGAAGCCCAGAGAGCATCTTTCAAAGCGCTGAACAAAGAATCCGGAGCAACAGGTCTTAATGCCGACGGATTGACTGAAACCCAGCAGACCGAGATAGACAGAGCCGGCCGCATTGCTCTTGAGAACCGGGATAAAGCCATGCAGGAAGTCTATCAGCTCGAACTGCAGCACATGGAGGAGTATCTGAAGGAGTACGGTACATTCCAACAGAAAAAACTCGCCATGTCGGAAGAATACGACCGTAAAATAGCCGAAGCCTCCGATGAATGGGTAAAGAAGTCCCTGGAAAAGGAAAAGGCAACGGCCCTTCAGAACATAGAAATAGATGCGATCAAGCAGTCGGTGGACTGGGGCAGCGTGTTCAGTGGTTTCGGCACCATGTTCCGCGATCAGCTTGAACCTACCATTGCCAAACTCCGGGCAATTTCCGAGACTGAGGAATTCCGGAATTCAGACCTTCAGGATCAGCAGACCCTCTATGAGCTTATCGCCAAGCTCGAAGAGGCCAACACATCATGGGACAGCGGAATATTCGTCACTCTTGGAAACGACCTCACCGCATATCAGACGGCCATGCGTAATTACATGGATGCCCAGGATAAGGAACGGCTTGCGACAGAAGCATTGACCGAAGCGAAGAGAAAGCTCGCCCAGGCAGAGCAAAGTGGCAATGCCGATGCCATTACTGCTGCTAAGGCGGAAGTCGCGACCGCCACCTCAAATATGAACGAAGCATCCGATCGGGTGCGCTCCTTCGGCGCAGATGTGCAGGAAGCCTCCAATAGCCTTCAGGCATCTACCACGCAGGTCAATAATATGTTCAATACGCTTGTGTCCAGTCTTGCCGGACTTAAATCCGGCAGTCTGCAGGGCGTGGGAGAAAGTCTGATGAGCCTTGACAAGCTCTTCAACAACAGCGGTGTCACAAACGCCGTTGGAGGTGCCCTTGCAAAAGGCATGTCAAAACTGCTCGGGAATTCCGCTATCGGGAAAAGTGTTTCCGAGGCTCTTGGCAACAGCGGACTGATGGGGCAGATCATATCGGCCGTCCTTTCTCTGCTGGATATCCTCAAAGATGGCATAGGAGTCCTGGTGTCAAGTCTTATTGATACTGTGCTCAATGCCATATCCGGCATACTCAAGAATCTGTTGAACGGAAAAATGTTCGTTCAGATAGGCCAGTCGCTCATCGACGGTATAGCCGGCATATTTGATGCCATTACATTCGGAGGTTTCACATCATGGTTCAGCTCAAGCAATGCCAAGGAGGTCCAGGAGACCATTGACAAACTGACAGAGCGAAACGAATTACTTCAGACCGCCATCGAGGACCTGACCGATGAAATCAAGGCAAGCAAAGGAACCAAGAGTGTCGCCGCATACCGTGACGCATACAATTATCAGCGCGAAACTAATGCCAATTACCTCGGCATCGCCCGGGCCCAGGCCGGATACCACGGCGCCCACCACAGCTGGAATTACTATTGGGACGGATTCTCTCAGGAACAGATTGAGCGCCTGAGCCGTCAGATCGGACGCTCGTGGGACGGCAATATCTGGAGTCTGTCGCCGGAAGAGATGAAGATGCTCCGCGCCAATGTCGATATGTGGAAACAGATCCAGGACTCCGGCAAAGGCGGATACGGTGGCAGACTGACCGAAAAACTTGACGACTATATCGCCCAGGCCGGCAAGCTCGAGGAACTGACAAACGAACTATACGAAGGATTAACCGGGATGTCCTTCGACTCGATGTATGACAGCTTCATCGATCAGCTCATGGATATGGAGGCAAGCGCGGAGGATGTTGCTGACAATATCAGCGAATACTTCATGCGTGCCATGCTTTCCAACAAAATCGGCGAAATGTATGCCGACAAGCTGGAGGAATGGTGGAAGAAGTTCGGAAAGGCGATGGAAGACAATGACCTTACCGAAGCCGAGCGCAATGCCCTGTCCGAGGAATATATGAAATATGTCGAGGAGGCCATGAAGCTCCGCGACCAACTCGCGGCAGCCACCGGTTACGGCAGTGATGACAAAGGTTCATCGCAGTCCGGGAAAGCCGGCAGTTATAACGCCATGAGCCAGGACCAGGGTACTAAACTCGAAGGGCTGTTTGTCTCGGTACAGGGTCATGTGGCCAATATCGACACCATTGTCGAAAATGTGGCCGAGCGCATGAGCGCTGCCGAGGGATACCTTGCCCAGATTGCCGAGAATACGAAATCTAATGCGGCGTCTGCCGAAGAGATAAAGGAACTGCTTATAAAAATCGCCAGAGACGGCATCAGAACCAAATAATAATGGACACAACCGCACTGAAGGGTCTTGTCATCATAAACGGCAAGGATATATGGACTGAATTCGGAGCCTTTCTTACCGAAGAGAAGAAGGGTGCCCGGGACAATCTCACATCCATAATGGCGCCGTCAAAGGTGAAAAGCCATGTCGGCGTCAACATCCGGGAACATGACGGCACAAAATATTCCGGGAAACTCGATGTCAAAAACGAAGAGCGGGATGTCACACTGCACTTCGCCATATTTGCCGGAACCAGGAATGAGTGGCTGATAAGATATCGCTCGTTCATAACATTCCTCAAGACCGGGGAAAACGGATGGCTTTCGGTGCGGTTGCCGGAACTCGGGCTGACCATGCGCATGTTCTATGTCGATTGCCCGGGCTACAAGCCGCTCACATATCTCCATAACGAAGGAGTCCAGGCAAGTCGCTTCAAGGTGAAATTCCGTGAGCCTGTACCATCATTCTAACTGAATTAAAACGCCGTTCAAATATGCTTATAACGATATACGACAAAGTCGGGAACCCGAAGGTGGAACTGTCCCCTAACGACAGCTCCACCCAGGCGACAGAGATACAGGGCGACAATGTCCTGACTCTCTCGTTCTCCCATTACGAGCATATAGACCTTGATGTCGACGACTATGCCGACTTCGAGGGTGAGCGCTACTGGCTCACGGAGAAATACCGTCCGAAACAGAAATCCACGAAAGAGTGGAGCTACGACATCAAACTCTACGGTGTGGAGAGCATGATCAAGCGTCTGCTCGTAATCAAGACCGTCGACAACGAGGAAGAGCCGGTGTTCACCCTGACCGCACCGCCCCGGGAACATGTGGCGATGATAGTCCGCTGCATGAACGACGGCATGGGCAACATCACGGACTGGAAGGTCGGACAGGTCGACGGTACCGAGAACATCGTCATCGACTACTTCGGCAAATACTGCGACCAGGCTCTCAAGGAGATTGCCGAGAAAGTCGGCGCCGAATGGTGGGTGGAAGGACAAACCGTCAATATCTGCAAATGCGAACATGGCGAGCCGGTTTTTATGGGCTATGACAAAGGACTGACCTGCATAGAGCCGACGACCGCCGACAATGTGGATTTCTATACCCGACTGTATCCCGTAGGCAGCAGCCGCAACATAGACCGCGAGAAATACGGATACACCCGGCTTCAGCTGCCCGGCGGCCAGAAATATGTCGAGATGAATGCGGACAAATATGGCCGCGTGGATCATTATGAGGCAGATGCATTCGCGGACATATATCCGCGTCGCACCGGTGTGGTAAGCAGCGTCCGGAGCGAAGTCAAGACCGGAGAGGACGGAAAACCATTCACCATTTACTATTTCCGCGATGACAGTCTGCCGTTCAATCCCAACGACTATGAAATCGGCGGTCTGGTCAAGCGTGTGTCATTCCAGGAAGGAAGCGAGCTTGCCGGACTCGGCGACGAGGAAGACGGCACATATTATTTCGAGGTAAACTACAACAGCGACACCCGGGAATTCGAGATAATCACCATCTGGCCCTATGACGATGACACGCAGTTGCCCGGCGGTACGCTCGTGCCGAAAGCCGGCGACAAATATATCCTGTGGAATCTCAGGATGCCGGACGAATATTACGCCCTTGCCGAAGAAGAATTCCTTACTGCTGTAAATAAATATAATGCAGACCATAACCTCGACCTCACTGTTTACAAGGCATCCACGGACCATGTATGGATAGAGGACAATGGCATCGAGCTCTCGATAGGCCGCAGGGTGCGCCTCGAGAGCGAGGAATATTTTCCTGAATTCGGATACCGTGACAGCCGCATTACCAGAATAACCCGGAAGGTCAACCTTCCGTCGCAGATGGATATCGAGATTGGCGATGCTCTGAGCAGGACATCAATGCAGCGCATGTCCGATTCCGTCAGCGATGCCAAGAGTTATGCCCGGTCAATCGGGGAGTCAACGGCCCCCCCGGACATCATACGCACATGGGACAAGACTGTGCCGACCGACAACAACCTATTTTCGGCACGACGCAGTCAGAGGGAGTTTATCAGCAAGAACAGTCCCGACCGCGCCAAAAAGAAAATCATATTCGAGGAAGGTATCGATGCCGGTGATTTCATCGCCGGGGTGCAGGGTGGCAATATTGACGGCAAAGGAAACGCCGAACTGCTCACGCTTGTTGTGCGACTGCTGATGAGCAGCCCCAAATTTGTTGACGGTCTGACCGGCGAAGGATGGCGCATTTGGCTTGAGAACGGGTTGTCGCATCTCACTGTCGACAAACTCACCGTGCGCCAGATTATGACTGTCCTCGAGCTGCTGATTGAGAAAATCCGCAGCGTAGGCGGACAGATATGCGTGTCTGCGGCCAACGGCAAAATAAAGGAAATTCAGAAAGTCAACGGTCAATATATAATCACATTCGAGCAGGAGAACACGTTCGTCACCCATGACCTCATGCGCTGCCAGACATTTACCGGCGGCAGTTTGAAAAGTTATTGGGTCGAGATAACCGGCGTGAATGGGGGCAATGTGATTATCCCGGAATCCGAATTTGCCGGAGCCATTCCGATGCCCGGCGACGAGTGTGTGCTGATGGGCAATACCACAGACAAGAACCGACAGAACCTCATACTCATATCCGCCACCGAGGACGGACAGCCGCGTATCGATGTCCTCGACGGCGTGCATGACAAGAATTTCACAGACTGCCTCCGGGCGCGCCTCGGAAACCTTGACGGCATAACCGATGACTGGTTCCCGGCAGACAATCAGCCCCACGGCAACGGTCTGTATTCCGACAACGCATACCTGCGAGGCACCTTCCTCCTTGTTACCGGCGAGGACATCAAGACCAAATTCGAGATAGTCGAAGGCAAGATTGAAAGCATGGTCGAGGCCGTGCGCAATGATTTTGTCATAGACAAAGGGTATCTGAGTAATCCGGCATTTGCCACAGGCATGGAAAAATGGGATACGCAGAACGAAGCCGTATTCTTCCTCGTCGGCAACAAGTGGATATGGGCCAACAACAATGTCCTCACCCGGAAAGGAAATTGCGCGAGCGTTACCAAAGATGACGGGCGCACGGTGGTACGCATCGTCAACAAATATATACTGCAGAAGAATGCCAATCTCCGCAGCAAACCCACGTTTGAAACTAACGCCGACGGCAAGAAGGAGGCTCTGCCGGTTTATTTGAGCTTTTTCTATCGGTGTGTCAAACCGGGCAAGCTGACAGTCAGATTCGACAGCGTGGATAAAACCGGCTTCGGGAACTTCAATTCGTTTGATATTGAAGAAGAACTTGTGGAAACCACCGGTTATGTCCAGTTCAATTGTGACGGACTCTGGAACGGCACCGGCGACTTCAGGCTGTCGTTCACCGGCGAGATCTATCTGTATATGCTTGTGATGTCGACCGATAAGGTAGAGGCGCTCACATACAAGTATCGCACATTATTCGAGCAGTCCGAAAAACTGATAAAGATAGCGGCGCAGAATTTTGACAGCGACGGCAAGGTCCTGGCTGAATCCGGGATTCTGACCACGGCGCAGATGACCGGGCTATACGCCATCGACAGTGACGGCAATCTCCGGGCATTTGTCGGGGCCGGCCAGAACGGTGTCAAAATCAAGGCTGACCACATACAGCTTGAAGGCATAGTGACCGCCAACGGCAACTTCAAGATACTTGAGGACGGCAGCATAGAGACAATCAACGGCAAATTCACCGGGGAAATCAATGCCACTTCCGGCAAGATCGGAGGATTCATAATCGGCACCAACAGTATCACAGCCGAGGGCGGTTACTCTGGAAGCAATGTAGTTGGTGATACGAGCAAGTTCTTTCTATATTCATCCGGCGACGGTTTCCTGGGCTTCCGGGACAAATACCGCTGGGTAGGCATGGGTCTTGACACAATGCCCGCAGGTGCCGCGGTAGGCTCATGTCTGTTGAGAATATCCAATGATACTCCGCTGGAGTATTTTGACAACTATGGCGCCTATATAAACGTATCCGGCGGCCGCAACAATATCGGTCTTCTCATGTACGGAGATATAAGAGCCAATGCCAGGGGCTACCACTCCCTGAACGGCACTGTCGTCATCGACGGAGCAGACGAATTGCGAGTAGCCACCAACATGAAAGCAGACGGAACTTATACCGAGTATTATGCCGGCGTTAGTTTCAACCCTGCTGATTATGACCTTGACAAAGTCCGCTTTCAGGTACGAAACGGACTAATAGTAGCAGTGATACGAGAATAAAACATAAAGATATGGCAAAAATCAATTTTCAGCAATTCAGGATCCCGGCAGGGATAGACAGAAGCAGGTATCAGACCGGCGATGCGCGGGAGAGCGTTGCAAACATGCTGTACCTTAATATCAACGGCATACGCGCTCATGCCCTCGCACTCAAAATCTACCGTAGCGAGGGCGAAACCGACTTCACTGAAGAAGAAGTGAGAACCCTTCGGGAAGTGGCCGACACCTATGCCACGCCGGCATTTATCGACGGACTCAACGAGCAACTGGAAGGAGGTGCGGAATGAAAGTGATATACAACCGCATCATCCCGTTCCGGGGCTTCAAGTGCATCAACCTGTTCGGAATTCTTTTCGTCCGCGAAGGCTGCGTTATGACCCGGACCGACTTCAACCACGAATCCATACATACGGCGCAGATGAAGGAACTGCTTTACCTTCCCTTCTATCTGCTCTATGTCCTGGAATGGCTGTATCGTCTGATGCAGCTCCGAGACAGCAGAAAAGCCTACCGCGCCATATCCCATGAACGGGAGGCATACGACAATCAGGTAAATCCGGATTATCTCACAGAACGCAAACCCTATAATCAATTCAAAAAACTATGGCACTGACACAGGCAGAAAAAAACGAACTTCTCAACGCAATCAAAGCGGAATCGCAGAGCGTTGACGAACTGACCCAGGTGACGAGCCTCGACGGCATAGTATCATTGCCGGCAATCCGGGGAACCGAGGTTGTCAGCGCCCCGGTGTCGCTACTCCGCAAACCGGCGGAGGATGCGGCGAAGACCGCTAATGCTGCAGCCACAAGCGCCAATACTGCCGCCTCACAAGCTGACACAGCACGGGACCAGGCAGCAGAGGCCGCCTCGACCGCCAATGCCGCCGCTGTCAATGCTGACGAAGCGGCACAGGCGGCAAATGACGCTGTCGCGGCAGCCCAGGCCGTAGTGCAGGATTACAGGAAAACCGCTGAGGCGGCCCGTGAAGGAGCCACCGCCCGGTTCTCGCGGTTCGTGACCATTGACGTAACGATAGAGAACGTGAGCATAGTCCCGTCTTCCGGCGGAGAGATTGTCTACCTGTCCGCGAAGCACGCTTTCGCCTTCCTTTACAATGGTAAATATTACCTCTCATGGAAGAGTGAAACTTATCCCATGCAGATGTACAACGAGAATATCGCGCAGGTCAAGAGAGACAAACTGTTCCTCTGCGGCGAGACCCTCTATGTGTGGAGCGAAGAGAAACAGACTCTCATCGAGGCAAGCGGCAAAGGGAACGGCAGCGGTTTCTACAATGTCACCGAGCAGCAGCCTCTGACTTCCGGCTACTATACCAAAGCGACCGCCGTAGCCGCTCTCGCCAACGCCGACATCGATGACAAACAGAAGCGGGGCATGATCATCACCTTCGAGTCCGCGCCCGGCAAATGGGAGGATTACCGGTTTACCGGCACCTCTATCGCCATGTTCCTGACGGAAGGTGCGTGGGAACAGTACGGAGCCGACGGTGTCGTCAAGAAGATCACGCTCAACGGAACCCCCATAACTCCTGACGAACAGGGGAATGTCAATATCAATACCGACCAGATCAGCGTCGACGAGAGCCTTGACACAGACAGCACCAACCCGGTTCAGAATAAAGTCGTTGCAGGGAAAGTCGCCGAACTTGAAGCCGGTACACTTTTCGACAGCGAAGTCATAGAGAACGATGACAGCACCGTTACCGTGCAGCTGAAAAGCAAGAGTGCCGTGATCACCGAATTCACGCTGCCCGCCGGAGGTGGCGGAGGAGGCGAAAGCGCGACCACCAAAATAGTCCTCGGCGCCAGTGTGGACAAACCCACAGTTAAACTCGGTGACAGTGTTAAGCTGACATTCGCTTACGACCATCAGAACGCCGGAGGCGACGAAGCCGGGACGAGCACTGGGCAGAAGGCCACCATTGATATCCAGGTCAAGCGCGGAGCCGTGCAGACCTACCATGAAACGCGACAGGATGTGGCGAAAGGCAGCTACGAGGTGGACATAACCAAATACCTCCTTCTCGGCTCCCATGACATATATGTGGTCGCTACCACCACAGACCCCAACACCGGTAAGCAGCAGCGCAAGCAGGCCTATATATCCGTAAGGACACTCACGCTGTCGCTCTCAAGTTCATACAATATATCGCAAGGACTCAGTTCCGGAGGTTTCGGCAACAGCGATACCATCGAGATACCTTATACCGTGTCCGGCACCGGCACAAAGGCTGTCGCCCTGTATGTCGACGGCAAGCAGCGCAACCTGCATTCGGTGACCAGGAGCGGTATCGTCAACGACCACTTCGCGCTTGCCATGTCCGGCTTGAATGTGGGACGCCACACCGTGCAGATGGTGGCTACTATGGAAGTGGACGGCCTCACTCTGAAAAGCGAGAGCATATACTTCGACATATTCAAGCGAGGGTCATCCGGCTCCTTTATCGGTATCAAGACCACCCATGAGGACGGACGCATCCTCGAGGGAACAGCCCACCGCATTCCGAAGATTACCGTCGGCCAATACGAGAAATGTTCCTTTGACTTCGTGGCCTACGACCCGTCCGTCACCCCGGCCATCATCGAGATATACCGCAACGGCAACCGCGAACGCACTGCCGCCGTTCCGCGAACCGTCCAGAACTACTCAAACCGGTTCACCGAGAAAGGCGAAACAACACTCACCTTCAAGACAGGCAGTACGAGCTATGACATATCCGTCGATGTCACCGAGAGCGGCATCGACATAAGCGAGGCCACCTACGGACTGCAGCTCAAGCTCGATGCCGCCGGACGCAGTAACGGCGAGACCGACCCGGCGCAATGGGAGTCGAACGGTGTCAGAACGACATTTGAAGGCTTCGACTGGGAGAGCA
The DNA here is from genome assembly GCA_000431215.1 of Prevotella sp. CAG:1031. GTDB lineage: Bacteria > Bacteroidota > Bacteroidia > Bacteroidales > Muribaculaceae > CAG-1031. The sequence continues at coordinate 30,173 of HF985615.1, read as the reverse complement.
GCGGATGGATAGACGGAGCGCTCAAGCTCACTAACGGGGCCCGGGCCACCATCGGCTACAAGCCGTTCGCCACCGATGTCAAGTCCAGGGGCCTGACACTCGAATTCACCATGCGAGTCAGCAACGTGACGGACAAATCCGCGCCTGTTGTAAGCTGCATCAACAACGGCAAGGGACTTCTCGTGACTACCTCCGAGGCGAGCTTCCGCACCGGACAGACTGTCACATACACCAACGAAGATGACCAGCAGGTGACCCGCGACATCAAGCTCGCCTCCAAATATGATTCCGACGATTGGAAGAAGGTCGCCCTCATAATAAGCACCTCCGCTGAGGGGCGCCTGATGGAGCTCTACATCAACGGCAACCGCGCCGGTGCCGACATATATGACTCGGCTTTCAGCTTCCAGCAGGACACACCGCAGGACATCACCATCGAAGGCTCGGAGGCCGATGTGGAGATAAAGAATATCCGCATCTACAACCGTCCGCTGAGTGATGACGAGGAACTCGACAACCGCATTGTCGATGCCGACACGCTTGACGAGATGGTGCGACTCTTCGACATCAACGACATTCTCAACGAGAACGGGGAAGTCGATATGGACAAGCTGCTGCTCAAAGGCAAGGGAGTACTTCGTATCGTAAGGAAAAACAAACTCGACGATGTATTCGAGACCAACAACAAGAAGGCCGATTTCCTCGCCGACGTTTACTATTACTCCGCACTTGGCCACCAGTATGATTTCGTGCTGACCAACTGCTTCATCCGTATCCAGGGCACATCGTCGACCAAGTATCCGAGCAAGAACATCCGCATCTACTGCAGCAAGGGTTCGGAGCTGCTCTCGATGAGCGGCGATATGGTGCAGGAGGGCAACCGATACTCCATGCGCCCCGGCGCGATCGCCATGAACCTGTTCTGCTGCAAGAGCGACTATTCCGACTCGTCCATGTCCCTGAACACAGGTTGGGCCAAGCTGTTCAACGACGTCATGAAGGAACTCGGGCTGCTCACCCCGCCACAGCGCCACCAGTACGAGCAGGGTGGCAACAGCCTCGCCTCTGTGACTGTGCGGTCCGCCATCGACGGCATGCCTATCGACATCTTCTGTGCAGAAACAGTTGACGGAGAGAACACCTATTACGGGCAGTATAACTTCAACAACGAGAAGTCCAAGAGCGGCCGTCTGTTCGGCATGGAGGGGGTGGAAGGGTACACCCCCGAATGCCCGATGGCACTTGAGACACTCAACAACACATCACCCGTCTGCTTGTTCAAGACCACAAGCGACGCGCAGCTTGCCGCCGATTTCGATGCCGGCATGGAGGTCAACTACGGCATCGACACTAACGGCAAGGCGCAGAGTGACGGCGACATCAAGTGGGCGGGTCTGCACGCGAAGCAGCAGAATGCCCTGAAGAGGCTTTTCGGATGGCTGCGGGCCTGTGTCCCCTCCGGAGCCAAATCCACCGACCTCACCACCTATGTCAGTCAGAAGTTCAAGGACGAGATCAGCCAGTATTTCGACAAAGACTACATACTGACTTATTACATCGACCGAAACTACGGCCTCGGTGTCGATCAGTTCGTCAAGAACATAATCGTGCGCACATGGGATGGTCTGATATGGTTCCTGACATACTACGACGGCGACACCCAGGCCGGCAAGCGTAACGACTGCTTCCTCGTCTATGACTATACCACTATGCGTGACACATGGGACGCAGAGGCGAGCAAATACGCCATGGAAGGCTTCGACAGCGTCCTGTGGAACCTCTGCCTTGCGAATCTTCAGGATGACATCAGAAGGTGTGCCGCGAACTACCGCAGCGTGATGACAGTCGAAAGAGTCCTCGCCATGCTCAACGACGAACAGTCCGGGAACTGGAGCGACCGCGCCTTCAACAAGAGCGGTTACCTGAAATACATCGCCCCGGCCACGAGGGAGATGTACGGCAAGATCTGGCCCTTCATCTACGCCCTGCAGGGAAGCAACGCCTCGCACCGCGCATACTTCATTAAGAACCGTTTCGCGCTGCTGGACGCCATATACGGCACAAGCAACTTCACGAGCGACAACATAGATCTCTACATGGCCCGTGCCGCCGACGATGCCGCCGACCGAATCCGTGTCACCTCAAGCGAACCTTACGCCTTCGGCTACGGCACCAACAACTCCCCGAACATAGCCAACACCGGGCTTGTGGCCGACGGAGCCGAAGCCGAGATTGCAATCACCGGAGCCTATACGGTAAATGACCCCTTGCGAGTCTACGGCGCAAGCCGCATAAAGAAACTTGACATGACAAGTGCTTCGGACCACCTCAAGAACGGACTGGACCTCGGCAAATGCACAGCCCTGCGCGAGCTGAACCTTCAGAGCAGCGGCAGCGGTTCCACCGGATGGTGGCTCAGTATCAGCAACTGCCGACAACTCCGCAAACTTAACCTGCGCAACCAGGCGCAGGCCAAGACCGGCGGCAGCACGAGCACTGCCCTTGACCTAACCAACCAGACACGCCTTGAGGACATCGATGCGAGAGGTACAAAAGTGCAGAGCGTCAATTTCGCCAAGGGGGCGCCGGTCACATCGGCAAAACTCCCGGCGACTATCACCACGCTCCGTCTTGAGTATCTCGCCAGACTTACTCAAAGCGGCCTGACTCTTGAGAATTACAGCAATGTCAAGACCATCGTCTTTGACAACTGTCCGCTGCTCAACTGGGAAACACTGCTCCAGCGCTGCTCGAATACCGACCGTATCCGCGTCACCGGCATAGACCGCGACGATGACGGCACCTGGCTAAATAAATTCATGACGATGGGAGGTGTCGACGCCGACGGCAACTCGACCGACACCTGTGCCCTCGTCGGCACAGTCCGGCTCACACGCTACATGGAGCAGGAACGCTATGACGAGATGTGCGCCCACTTCCCGGAACTCAACATCATACAGCCGGAATACTCCGTGGTAGTACGTGACACCTCGGTGATGGACGATGCCAACATCAGCAACCTTGACAACAGCACCGGTTATATGTTCGGTAACGATTACGAACCCTCCGGTCACGTTCTTGCCATAAAGAAAAAGCGTCACCGTGTCCTTGCCAAGATAACCGGCAAACCCACGACCCGCAAGGTCACCATCGCCAATACCGAAACGACGATGAACAACCTTGATGGCGAGATGACCTATTTCCCTCTGCATGACGGCAACTCCAACTATTACGCGGATGCCACGGAAATACGCAACTGCAGCGCGGCAAGGCTCGATTCCAGTGAAGGTGACATAATGATGTACGAACCGTGGATGTGGTTCAAGGGCGTTTACGATTACCTAAACCATAAGCAATATGACTGCTACTCGAGCAACGACCGGAACCGACGCCCGGCGACTCCGGATGCGAAAGTCCTCACATGGGAACAGCTCGTTGACGAAAACCGTGTGACTGAAGGCAAGAAGATAGTCGGCAAGAGCACCCTCGCCACATCCTTTGTCAACGACAGCGCCTTCTTGGTATGCCAGATTGAGGTCGACGGCTACCGGCGCGTCCGCTTCCCGTCGGTTCCCGGCACGAGCCTTGTGGGAGCCGTGTTCAGCGACGAGAGCGGCAATGTCATAGAGAGCGTAGTCGTACCGACCCTTTCATCGAAGTTCCTCGCCGGAATGTATGTCATCAAGGATGTTCCGGATGGTGCCGTCACTCTCAGTTTCACCATCCGCAAGACCGCCGTGTTCGATAAGGTGGTACTATCTAACTCCGACAAAATTGAAGATATGGAACCCGAATGGGTATTCGAGGACGAATATCTCTGCGGCGTGATCGGAACCTCGATTGTCAACGGCAAATTCCGTTCATGCGTGAACGGCAGCTCATCGCAGAACAACATGTCATGGGTTGATTTCAACTACTACAGCGCCCAGCGCGGCATGCAGCAGATAGACTGGCTGATGCATAACCGCATCGCCAATCTCTTCTATGCTTTCCATGGTAGACGCGACGCCCAGGAGGTGTGCGGCGCCGGTTCCCATACAAACTGGAGGGCCGCCGGCGAAACCATGAGCCATGGTATGCAGGAAACCATTGGCTATGAGGCGGCCAAGACTATTAACCCCAATGTTACCAACTCGCTCGTCGACAACAACCTCATACACCAGTACGCCTGGTACGTTAACGGCAATGGTGAAACGGTTGAACAGGTCAACAGCATCAGCTGTCTTGGATACGAAGACATATACGGGCATAAATACGATATGATGGACTGCGTGGATGTGCCTAACACCTCCGGCAAAGAAGCGCATTACCGGATATGGATGCCCGATGGTTCCATACGCTGGGTGCCATGTTCAACGGCAAGCGGCACATGGATAACCGAAGTGGTGCACGGCCTCTATATGGATATGGTACCCGCAGCGGCAAGCGGTGGCAGTTCCTCCACATATTACTGCGACTATGTATGGTATTCATGTGTAAATTTGCAGTCTGTAAGGCGGTGTCCCTCAATAGGCCGTGTGGTCTATCGCGGCAACAACAACGCGAATGCGAATGGCGGCGTGTCGTACGCGAATGCGAATAACGATGCATCGAATGCGAACACGAATGTCGGGTCGCGTCTGGCCTTCCGCGGCAAACTCATCAAAGCGCAGAGCGTGACCGCGTATAAAGCGATAGTCGAAGTTGCGTGAGCGGAAAGCGGAAAAACGGTCGCGTAGCGACCTAAAGCGCAAAGCGAAAAAGAATGGCCTTCGGACAATGTTCGGAGGCCATTCAAATACTGAGCCGGGAGGCTGGAAGATCCCGGCGAAGCCGGGTCGAAATTTTTTTGAAAAAGGGGTGTTCCGGGAAGCGCGTCAGAGGTACGCTTCGTTTTGAGACGGAGAATCGTTTCGTTTTATTTTTGGCACGTTTCGTTCTGAGAGCGTCGCACGTTTCGTTTTGCGGATTATACAAAAATATCTCTACCCTTTCCTAAGCTTGATGGGAGACGGTAAAGTCCGCAATATCTCGCAGGTCAGCAACGATTTGGCAAAGACTATGAATCTTAGTGAGGAAGAATTGTCAGAGACCTATGAAACAAGCGGCCAGAACCGCCATCATGGACGTTGCGGTTGGGCGCGCACATGGTTCCTGAAAGCCGGAGTGCTTGATTCTCCAAGTCGGGG
>HF985615.1:18073-24933 GCA_000431215.1 Prevotella sp. CAG:1031 | reverse complement strand
TCCGGCCAAACAGAAATTACCCAAAAATTTCTTATTGAACGGTTTCCGAGTTTTGCTGCTTTCGCCAAAGCCAAAAAGAAAGATAAGCACTGTAGCGCTTCTGAAGAATCTCATTATGTAACCGATCCGATGAATCAGATCGAAGATGCTTTTGCTCAACTGAACAATAAACTGATCGACGATTTGTTGCAGTTTATAGGAGAACAAGATCCAAAGTTCTTTGAAAAGCTGGTTGTAGATTTGCTTGTGGCTATGGGTTATGGAGGTGACTTTGAGGATGCTGCAAAAGTTACACAGTTCTCTAATGACGGAGGCATTGATGGCATTATCAAAGAAGATGCGCTTGGACTTGACAAAGTTTACCTTCAGGCCAAACGTTGGAAAGAAACCAATGTTGTCGGTGCTCCGGACATTCATAAATTCATGGGCGCACTTATGTCGATTGGTGCGTCTAAAGGAGTTTACATAACAACCTCGAGTTTCTCAAAAGCGGCGCTTGATGTTGTGGCCTCTAACAAGAGCCTGAAGCTTGTGTTGATTGACGGCAAGCAGCTTGCCGGTTACATGATAAAATATAATGTCGGCGTAATATCGCAACATTCATATACGATCAAGCGCGTTGATACCGGTTACTTTGAAGAAGAGTAACTATCCCACAGCGATAGCTCAATGGCGTTCAGTTAAGCCCAACAATGTCAAAAATCACCCGCTTATAGAGGCATGCCTCAATGCTATTAACTTAGTGCGTTGAGCTCAAAAGGTCTGGCTTAAAACGCGCGCCTCACGGCGCTTGTCGCGCGAAAACCGATCCATTCTTTGGCGGATGCCTCTATCATTATCTGACTACTGACACTCAGCTAAGTTGATGTCATTGAGGCACTACGCTCGGACCAGGCAATTGAGGCGGAGTGGATTTCAGGGCTCAGGGGCGCCGGGCGAGGCGCGTCATCATGCGGTGGCCGATGTGGCAGTAGAGGCATTTGCGCGTCTCGCAGTAGGCGCGGCGCAGCTGTAGCAGGGCCTGGCTGTCGGCGGCGCTCCGGGCCGGCAGGCCGGCGCGACGCGCGGTCATAACGGGTGAGTTCTCTTCGGAGGGCAGCTCTTCGAGCAGCGACGCGGCCTCTTCAATGGCGTCGTCGCAGCCGTGGATGACGGCGAAGGCCATCTTCACAGGAACCACTACATTGATTATGAGCGAGTCGAGCGTCGGGCGGCTGAGATTCATGGGGGCCGTTGACTCTGACGGGTTGCCGAAGCGGAAGCGGCGCTCCCAGTAGTCATGGAGTCCGATGTCGAAAAATTTGCGGGCCGAGGCTTCGCTGTCGATGGCACAGAGGCGTTCTGTCATGCCGCTGTTGTTGCGGCGGATTATCTCGGCCAGATAGGCTATGCGGCGGTAGGGCAGGTTGCCGGGACGTATGCGTCCGCGTTTCCAGTTGAGCGACTCCGGGGGCTGCAGGCCGAATTTTGCGGAGAGAAAACGGTGTTCCGAGGCAAGACGGTCGGCGTAGGGGTCGGCGGTTTCGGTGAGGAATCCGGCCTGACCGAAGAGCAGTGCCTCAAGCTGCATTATGTTGCCTGAGTGTTTCAGAAGAATTTTCAGCGGAAGGCTCAGGGCGAGGCGTTCCATCGGCTCGCTGTTGATGCCGAATCCGAGGGCGCGGGCGAGCGTGACGTAACAGACCGTGGCCCAGTCGCCGCCGAGGCGGTCGAGCAGCGATATTATGCGGTCGGATTTCGAGTAGAGGCGTTCGGCCAGCAGGGTTGTCATCCACTGGCTGATATTCAGCGACGACATCGCGGCGATGTCGCCGGCGCAGGGCATATCGCCGTCGATGCGGTTTATGAGGCGCGCCACGCTGTTGCGGAAGTCTGGGCTGCAGTGCATCTCGACCTGCGGGATTGTCTCGCCGTTGTGGCGCTTTATGTGGCAGTCACCGCGGTCGACGACGTGGAGGATCACCGAGTCGTAGGCGCTGTCGCCGTCATGGCCGTGGCGGTGCCAGTCGCTGGCGCTGACGTGCATCTCGACGTCGCCCGCCCACAGGCGGTCGCCGATTCTGATTTTGGCATTGAAGAAGTCGGGTCCCGAGCCGGTGTTGAGGCGTCCCGGGTCTATGACGCGGAGCGGACGTCCGTCGTCGGTGACCATCTTTTCGGGTGGCCACAGCCGGTGTTGCCAGACATATTGCATCAGGGCTTCCATCGCAGGCGGAGGTTAAGGCGCTGTGACGAGCATCCATGCGGCATATTCGCTGAGAACCATCAGCAGCATGAGAATCCATGTCACGTATGGGCGCGTGGCGTAGCTTATCCACGCCAGAACGGCCGACAGGACAACGTAGAACGGGAAGATCCACAGCAGTGTGCGGCGTCCGGGGTCGGCGGGACAGTTGGCCAGCATTTCGGGAAAGGCGAACACCGGCAGCGACAGAAATATTATCAGCAGCGTGACCCACATCGGGACGCGGCGGCTTGGAGCGTTTAGCATTGGCGGAGGAATTGAGAGGATTAATGTTTTTTTTCGGTGCGGTAGGCTTCGACAACGCGGGCGATTCCCTCGCGCAGATCGACACGCGGGGCGAATCCCCAGTCGCTGACAGCCTCAGAGACGTCGCAGCGCCAGTTGCGCTGGCGCATTATCTTGAATTTGTCGCGGTTGAGTGTCGACGGCTTCATTGACAGTGCGCCCCATTTCTCGGCCACTACAGAGGCCATCTTCGCAGCCCAGAGCGGAAGCCTCACGGGGATGACGAAGCGGCGCCCGAGGGCGTCGGCCACGATGCGCCGGAATTCAGTCTGGGTGTAGCTTCGCGGCTCGCTGATGATATATTTGCGATGGATCGGCGCTCGTTCCAGGGCGTCGTAGACGGCGTTGACGAGGTCGTCGACATAGATGAAAGTCAGTTCCTGACGGCGGAAGCCGACTCCGAAGTCGAAATGGCTGTCGATAGCCTTGACCATCATCAGGTAGTCGCGCTCGTGGGGGCCGTAGACGCCGGTCGGGCGGAAGATTATCCAGGGCAGGTCGGGGCGGCTCTCGAGGAAGCTCTCGGCCTTGATTTTCGACAGGCCGTAGCGCGTGTTGGGGTCGGGCACAGTCGCGGCGCTGATAGGCGTGTAGCCTTTTTCGTCGCCGGGCCCGAGGGCGCTCAGACTGCTCATGTAGATCAGACGCGCGGGCTTCAGACCGGCCACGTCGAAGGCGTCGGCGAAACGCCGCAGATAGTCGAAGTTTATGCGGTTGAAATCGAGAAAATTGACAGCTTTCGTGGCGCCGAGGTTGTAGATTATGTAGTCCCACGGGCCTGCCTCACGCATGGCGTCGGCCATTGCGGCCGTGTCGCCGTCGAAGTCGAGGGTGATGAATTTCAGGCGCGGATCGGCGAGATAGCGGCGCGAGGTCGAGGCGCGCACGCCGCAGGTGACGTCGTACCCGCGCTCAAGGCCTGTCGAGGCTAAGAAACCGCCGATGAAACCGCCGGCTCCGACAATGAGAACACGCTTCTTGTCTGCCATGTCAGTAGAGTATTATAGGGTCGGCCACAGCTGTCGCCGGCGCTTCTTCGTGAGCTTCCGGGGCTGCGTCGATGTCGACTTCGATGCGTCTGACAACGGTGTCGCCGGCCAGACGTGAATATATGTCGAGGATCAGAGAGCCGTAGTCGGGATTCATTGCCCAGCGGTTGCTCAGCCCTTCCCACGTCGGAGCGCAGCCGCGGCTGACGAGGCTGAACCGCGGGTCGACGAGCTCTTCGTCGGCGGGAAGCGGCTCGGTTGTGCAGTAGGCATAGAGATGTTGCATCATGGCCGTCACGCCCTGTTCGATAGAGTCGAACGAGGCCCCTTTGAGGCCGCGGCGCGTTACGCTCATGCCGCAGTAGTTGTGTTGGTCGGGACTGACCGCCGTGCCGCCTCCGAAGCGAAACCATCCTGTCTCGAGGATGGCCTGGCAGAGGGCGATGTCGCCGCGGATGCCGTAGCGGTCGCCCACGGTGGCGAACGCCTCGGCGATAGCCGGGTCGAAATCGGGGTTATGACGGCTGACGAATTCGGCCATACGGGCTGCGTCGACAACGCGCTCGCCCATGATGGCGACCTCGGCGCGGACACCGAACCAGACCGTTAAAAGCATCAATATCGCAGCCAGCTTCTTCATCGCCTACAAAGATAGTGAAAGCAGACTGCAGTGCCAAATTTTTTTAATTTCACTCCGGCGCGGGCTCGACGAACTGGAAGGCGCCGAGCGAAGGGGCGGCCGTGGAGCGGGCTACGCCGTAGAAGTCGCGGGCGGCGTCGGCGGGGGTTAGCGAGGGGTCGCCGGCTTCGGCGGCGGGAGAGTCGGGGGCGAGACGATAGTCGAAGATATATTCCTCGCGCACAGTCAGGTAGAGCGGATCGAGGCCCCAGAGACATTCGAGGAAGTTGTCGTCATCGCTTCCTTCGCTTTTGAACAGGCAGCGGCGCACGGTGACAGCCGAGCCTGTGAGGTCGGTGCCCGAGAAGTCGGAGCCGAGGCCGTAGAAGATGCAGTTGGCCATCTTCGCGGTCATCAGCGGCTCTGACGAGTCTTCGACGCGGGTGTCTTCGTTGTAGTGGTTCATCCAGACCGAGGGGAGCGCCGGAGCGGCGAACAGGTAGTAGTTGGCCACAGTGACGTGGGCCATGTCGATCTGGCCTCCGGTCAGGAAGAGCGGCGCTATGGCGGCGTCGGAGATTTCCGAGCCGATGATGCGGATGTTCGAGAAGTAGCTGTTGAGGGCGTAGCGGGCTGAGTTGCGCACGCGGCAGTTGATGATTTCGAGGCCCGGCGAGCCGTCGGGAGCTGCGGGAACCGAATCGGCGAGGACGCCGACGGTCATGTTCTTGATGACAGTGTGGCTCAGGCGTGAGCCGGCCGAGGTGCGTTTGAACTCCACGCCGCCCCACTGCGAGGCCATGAGGTCGAAGGGGATGTCGCCGACGACGTTGTCGAGGCGGTCGCCTCCCATCACTACGGGTGCTTCGGCACTTCCGAGGCTCATGAGGCGTCCGCGAACGATCATCGTGGCCTTGTCGTGGAAGAAGAGCTCGGCGCCCGGTTCGATGGTAAGAGTGGCCCCTTGTGCCACCACGAGCGAATCGAACACCTGCATCGGGCGTCCGGCTCGGAATGTTGTGTCGCGCTCGACGATGAGGCCGCGGCGCACGTCGATGTCTCGGCCTGTCGCCTTGAGTACGACACTTCGCGTCACTCCTGAGGTCATGAAGTCGACATAGCACTGCGCGTTTATCGAGTCGCGGCCGTTGCCGCGGGCTACGGTGGCTTCGACGAAGACATAGATCGAGTCGTTGGGGCGTATCTCGATGTTCGAGAACGATTCTCCGGCTGTGCCGTCGACATTGATGCGGAATGTGCGGTCGTCGTTGTCGCGCAGACCGATCCGGTCGATGTTGATTACTTTCTTGTTGCGGTTATAGACCACGAACTTGAAGGTCGGAGTCGGCTGGTCGGAGAAGAAACAGCCGAGGTCGAGGGTGTCGAGAGAGAACTGCGGCTGGTCGGATGCACTCGTGCTGACCGAGTCTTCGATACACGAAGTAACGGCCAGCATCGCCAATATCGTAAAGAAAAGAGCTTTCAGGGATTTCATATTCCCCAATATAACGGCCTGCGGCCGGGCTTTATTGCCCTGCAAACGATGGTTTTTCAGCGGCTTTCGGCTCTGGCGATGGCAGAGCGCAGACTCTTCAGCTCGCTGCGGCGCCGGTCGATGTCGGCTTCGGCGGCGAGGATGTCGTCGGCGAGGTCGTGCTGTCCGCGACCGTATAGAAGGCGTTTGTGGGCGAGGATTGTCATGGCGCTTTTGAGGTCTTTCTCGGCCGCAAGGTAGTCTTCCATCATGTCGCGGGCCTCGGCATTGTTGAAGTCGGTGAGGCAGGTGGCCACTGAGCCGTCGGGCAGAGCGAAGCGGAATTCATCGGTTTCGGCACGCGCGGGCATGAGGTTGCGGAGCACGGCAAGCCGTTCGCCGCGGTCGGCGGGGAATTCCACCGTCCGCATCATGGCGATGTCGGCGAGTCCTTCGGTGTCGGCCGGATAGTTGACGCGCATCTCCGAGGGGGCGAAGATATAGATCGTCACCTCTCCTTCGGCGGCGTTGCGGTTTGTGGCCCACCAACCGAGTCCCGCGGCTTCGTCGATGACCATCATGTAGTCGTCGGCGGGGGAGTTGTAGGGCATTCCGACATTTGTCGGCTGAAGAAATCCGTCGGCATTGCGCCGCGCCATGAAAATGTCGAGGCCGCCAAGCGACGCGGGGCCGTCGGCAGCGAAGTAGACCGTAACGCCGTCGGCCATGAGCATCGGCGCCGACAGGGCGCCCCCGATGCCGTCGCCGAAGATGTCGGCGCGGGTGAACAGGCGAGCTGGCGCTTCCCACGAGCCGTCGGCGAGGCGCACCGACTCCATCATGGCGGGGTATTCGGCTCCCGAACTGTCATAACCGACCCATATCATATCGTCGCCGTTCTCGCTGACATATACAGGCTCGACGATCTCGAAGCTGTCGCCGCCGGCCACGACATCGGCCGTGGCGAGCCGGCCCGTAGAGGGGTGAAGTTTATAAGCTCTGAAGAAATCGTCGGCGGCCACGGTCATTGAGTCGAGAATCTCGAGCTGCTGGACGCGCGCGAGCATGTCGGAGGCGAGCGTGATGCGTTCGCGAAGCTGCTCGATGGCGTCTTCATTGCCTTTGCGTGCGGCCGGTTTCAGGCGGTCGAGGATTTCTGTGGCGCCGTCGAGGTCGAGTTGTGAGTAGGCGGCAAGGGCGTTGTCGAGCGACTGCGCTGCGGCACCGCCGTAGATTGCGGCGGCAGCC
>HF985615.1:0-18045 GCA_000431215.1 Prevotella sp. CAG:1031 | reverse complement strand
AGCCGCAGCAGCGATTATTCGGGCCGTGGATTTCATTGCTGAAGAGGTTTATTCAACCGTGACCGATTTGGCGAGGTTGCGCGGCATGTCTACGTTGCAACCCTTGTTGCGGGCGATATAATAGGCAAGAAGCTGCAGGGGGATTGAAACGATGATAGGTGTCAGACATTCGGCCACGGGCGGAATTTCGAGGCAGTAGTCGGCGATGTCGGCCATTTTGTCGTTGCCCTTGTTGATGATGGCGACAACCTGACCGCCGCGAGACTTAACCTGCTGGACATTGCTGACAACTTTCTCGTAGAGCGAGTCGGTCGGGGCGATTATTACGGTAGGCATGTCGTGGTCGATGAGGGCGATCGGGCCGTGTTTCATCTCGGCTGCGGGATAGCCTTCGGCATGGATATAGCTGATTTCCTTGAGCTTGAGGGCACCCTCGAGGGCGGTGGGATAGTTGAAGCCGCGTCCGAGATAAATGAAGTTGTGGGCGTAGGTGAACATTCGCGACAGATCGCGGATCTGACCGTCGAGCTTAAGCACTTCCTTGACGACTTCGGGGATTCTCAGCAGTCCCTGGCAGACCTCGCGCACATGGGGCTGCGAGATAGTTCCGCGCAGCTGGCCGGCGCAGAGGGCAAGCAGGGTCAGGACTGTGACCTGGCCTGTGAATGCCTTTGTCGAGGCGACGCCGATTTCGGGGCCGACGTGGATGTAGGTTCCGCTGTGGGTTTCGCGTGGAATCGAAGCGCCGACAACGTTGCAGATGCCGTAGACGAAAGCGCCTTTGCTGCGGGCGAGCTGTATGGCGGCTAAAGTATCGGCGGTCTCGCCGCTCTGGCTTATCGAGATTACGATGTCGCGGTCGGTGATGACGGGATTGGAGTAGCGGAATTCGCTGGCGTATTCGACTTCGACGGGAATGGCGCACATCTCCTGAATGAGGCGTTTTCCGATGAGGGCGGCGTGCCACGATGTTCCGCAGGCCACTATGACAACGCGGTTGGCGTTGAGGAATTTTTCTTTGTTCTCGACAACGCCGCTGAGAACCACGCGCTCGCCGTTGTCGACGATTCGGCCGCGCAGGCAGTCGCGCAGAGTTTCGGGCTGTTCGAAAATCTCTTTGAGCATGAAGGTCTCGTAGCCTCCTTTCTCAAGCTGCTCGACACTGAGGTTCAGGGTGTGAATGTCGAGATCGGGGTGGCTTCCGTCGTTGAGCTTGGTGATTTCCAAAGGCTTATCGCGGCGGATGAGGGCAACTTCGTCGTCGCCGAGGTAGACAACCTTGTCGGTGAGGCCCACGAAGGGGGTGGCGTCGCTGGCCAGGAAAAACTCGTTTTCGCCGATTCCGATAACCAGCGGAGAGCTTTTGCGGGCGCCGATAATCTGGTCGGGGTTGCCGGTCTCGATAACGGCGACGGCATAGGCTCCGACAACCTGTTGCAGGGCCTCGATGACGGCATCGCGCAGTGAACAGTTGTTGGTGTCGCGCACATATTGGATAAGCTGCACGAGAACCTCGGTGTCGGTCTCGCTCTTAAAAGTGTATCCGTGCTGCGACAGGGCTTCGCGCAGAATGTTGTAGTTCTCGATAGTGCCGTTGTGGACGATCGCTATTGATCCGTCGGAACTTACCTGAGGATGGGCGTTGATGTCGTTGGGAATGCCGTGGGTGGCCCAGCGGGTGTGGGCTATCCCTATCGAGCCTTCAGGCTTATGGTCGCCTACAAGGGCTTCAAGGTTGGCAACTTTGCCTTTGGTCTTGCATAGCTGTATTTGTCCCTGAACGTTCTCGATGACAATGCCGCTGCTGTCGTAGCCGCGGTATTCGAGCCTGTGAAGTCCCTGTATAAGAATGTCGTAAGCCGGCTTATCGCCGAGGTAACCTACTATTCCGCACATATTTTAAAAGAAGGTTATAGTTATTCAACAAATTCAGATACGAAAGCCGACGGCTTGCATGGAATGTCTGAGTCGTTTCATGGCAGTCGTCGATGTCGGTGGAAAGAAGTTTGCGGTGCAAATATCGTCATTATTTGTCAATCCGCCAACTATTGCCCCCGACGCTGGCGTTAAAAAGTTTAATTGAGACCGTTTATACTGGTTCTCTGAAAGCGCGCTTTTCTTGATTATTCAATGATCGACAGCCTTCTCGCCATTATATCGATCTTGTCATGATAAGCTTTCTGCAACGCCTTCGGCAGAAATGATTCGTTTATCAGTCCGTGCCATTTGGGGACGGATTTTGAGAATCGGTCAAACAGCTTTGCTATTGCGTTGTCTTTCATGCCATTTTCCAGCATGGCCTTCTCAAAGTCATTACGCCTGATGCGCTTTTTCTTCCCGTTGAGCGTCAGAGCCAGCTCTTCGTCGTCTTCGGGCATCGCGAGGGCGGTTGACAAAAGATCATAGGCCGGAGCCAGCATGTAATTATCGGCGGGACGGTAGAGTGAGAAGTTTTTCAGATGCATATCGGCATTACCGGTAAGCCACGAGAATACGACCACTTCCCAGAAGTTGACGACATCAAGCAATGGGGCTGCCGAATGTTGACGAATAAGTTTTGCTATACGTTCGTAAGAACCCTTATATTTGTCTTCGGTGAGTCTTTCAGATAACTGGCACATATCTTCCATGGCAATCTTTCCGCCTTGTCTGGTGCGGTCAATGCGCCGGGTGATATAACAGAGTTCGCCATCGGCGAACCTTATCAGGGAATGGGGGACTGTCTTTATTCCTGCGGCTTCGGCCATATGCATTGTCAGATCTTCGTTCTCCGGAAGATTAGCGAAGCGGTCGGTCTGGGGTTTGAGTATATATTTCCCCCATAGGCCTACGATGGTGAAACGTTGCGCCTCGCCGGCTTTTCCGCGTGATATGTCGAGCGATAGCTTTGCCTGCACACCTGTAACAGTCGTGCTTGCAGCAATGATCTCTCGCGCCAATTCCTTTATGTTGGCTCGGGTATATGGCAACACCGGCACTATTGCCGATTCAAATATTCTGCGGGCACATCCCTTGTGATAATCGACCTCACCGTCGGACAACGGCTTATAGCAATGAAGGCATTTCATAGTCATTGATCAGTTATTCGTTGAATTGAAATGTTGCCGATACAGTCCTTGCAACAGGCAAGTAGCAGTGAGAATCTGTCGCGGGCTGAGATTTTCCAGTTCTGCTCCGCTATGTCGAGAAGCCATCCTTCCGGGATCAGTCCGTCAAAGAACGGGAACAGAATCTTGTCGCGATAGGGCTTCTCTGTCAGGGGTAGTGTAAGGCTTACCGGCAGAGCATTTTCTGATTTCAAGTAATCTGGCTCATAACGAAATTCATAGCCCATGTCGTCTTCGGTCAAAGTTCCGGCAAACATATCCTTCAAAAATACTTTTGCCTGTTTCATAGAAGGCTGAATTTAGAATTAGAAGTTTGGTATTGTGATTCTGGGGCTGACTGATTATCGGCTTTCAGTTCTCTTAGGTGACATTTCAGCGCCGAAGAGCGCTAAAACCTGATTAACCTTGTCAAGGCGCAGTGTTTCTTTGCCTTGTTCCAATTCACGCACGAAACGAAGACCTACGCCTGCTTTCTGAGACAGATCGATCTGCGTAAGTCCGTATAGCTTACGCATCTCTTTTACGTATTTTGCTAATTGAGTCATGGCGATATACCCGTATGGGTGCAAATATAGTGATTATATTTATTATTGCACCATAAAGGGTATAAAATTATTGGAATAATTTAGAATTACACCTTTTAGGGTGTAATTTAATAGGAGAGTATGCCGCTTCGGGCGCAGCCATAGAGGAAGAGTTGAGCGTCGGGGCCGAGATTGAAGATAAGGTCGAGTATGCTGAGGCCGGGGATGAAACCGAGCTTGTCGGCGCGTACTTGCCAGTAGGGAAGCTGACATGGTTTAAGCGCCGTGGGGCGTTCGCTGAGCGCGGCGTCGCGGCGCGGCGCCTTTATGTCGAGAATGTCGCAGATGACGGCTTCGATACGGGCGTCGAAGCTGACGGCGCTCCCGCCGGGAAAGTCGGCGTAGAGCGGCGCAAACCTGTCGGCATAGAATTCGAAGAAGGGGGTGCGGCCGTAGGCGCTTTCGAGCGCTGTGAAGTGGACGGCCCACCAGTTGCCATGGTCGCTGAGCGCGATGTCGGCCCAGCGGGCCGAGCGGCTCGAATCGGGTTTCGCTATCGGCACGGTGAGCTCGAGGCGTCCGCGCGTGTCGGCGATGGCCATGCGGTGGACGCTCTTGCGGCGTTTGTCGAAAGGAAGCCCTTCGGCCACAACAGCGTCGCCGGCGGCCGCTATGGCGGCATAGCGTTCTATGGAGCCGGCAAGTTCCGGCGCCAGAACAATCCGGCGCCGAGGCTCGAGAGGCCATGGCGCCGAGTTGCAGGGGTTGGTGTCAGATATTTTCGTCGACACTGAATTCGTCGTCGAGATCCGAGAAATCGTCGTCGAGCTCCGGCTCGACGTCTTCATCTTTATCGGCCGTTTTAGAGTTGTCTTTGCTTGGCTTGGCGGGTAAGGCTGCGCCTGATTGCTCGATGCCGTGGAGAGCTGCCATGATTTTCTGCTCGAGTTCGTCGGCGAGCTCAGGATTGTCGCGCAGAACGTCCTTGGCGGCGTCGCGTCCCTGGGCGAGCTTCGAGCCGTCGTAGCTGAACCACGATCCGCTCTTCTTGATTATGTCGAGCTGAACGCCTAAGTCGATGATTTCGCCCGTGCGCGAGATGCCCTCGCCGAACATTATGTCGAACTCGCAGCGCCGGAAGGGGGGAGCCACTTTGTTTTTGGTTACCTTGACTTTCGTCAGCTTGCCGAGCATGGTGTCGTTCTTCTTGATGGCAGTCGAAGGGCGGATGTCGATGCGGACCGACGAGTAGAATTTCAGAGCGTTACCGCCTGTGGTGGTCTCGCTCGGGCCGAACATGACGCCGATTTTCTCGCGCAGCTGGTTGATGAAGATACAGGTCGTGTTGGTGCGCGAGATTGCGCCGGTCAGCTTTCGCATTGCCTGCGACATAAGCCTGGCCTGAACGCCGACATTCTTGTCGCCCATCTCGCCGTCGATTTCGCTCTTCGGAACCAGTGCGGCGACCGAGTCGACCACGAGGATGTCGATGGCGCTCGAACGTATGAGCTGCTCGGCGATTTCGAGAGCCTGTTCGCCGTTGTCGGGCTGCGATATGAGCAGGTTGTTGATGTCGACACCGAGTTTTTCGGCATAGAAACGGTCGAAAGCGTGTTCGGCGTCGATTATGGCGGCGACGCCGCCGGCTTTCTGGGCCTCGGCGATGGCGTGGATGGCCAGCGTTGTCTTACCCGACGATTCGGGGCCGTAGATTTCTATTATTCGGCCGCGCGGATAGCCGCCTACGCCCAGAGCGTAGTTGAGGCCGATAGAGCCTGTAGGGATAACCTCGACGTCTTCGATTTTCTCGTCGCCGAGTTTCATTATCGCACCCCGGCCGAAGTCTTTTTCGATTTTAGCCAGTGCGTTGTTGAGCGCTTCGAGTTTTGCCCGGCGCGGATCGTCGGATTTCGGAGCTGAGGTGGTTTTCTTTGCCATTGTTGCGGTTGTTTTGTCGGTTATTTGTTTCTGACGGCAAAGTTAATAAATTTTGCGTGCATTTTTATTGCCCGCCGCCCGTAAAAAGAGTTAAATACTCCCGGCGGTAAACAAACCGGGGTTGGGGGATGTTATAACGACGAAAGCAAAAGTTACTTTTTCCATTGCAAGAAATGTGATAATGATTGGTTTATTATCTAAACGAGGAGACGCCGTGAGGCATCCCCTCGTTTGATTTTATGGCGGTCTTGCTTTCAGTCGGCCGTTTCTCGGCGCAGGATGGTGAAGTTGACACTTCCGTAGGCGCGGTGGTCGGCAAAGCCGGGCAGCCCGGAGAAGTCGTAGGCACGCGAGTGTTCGATGACGAAGATTCCGCCGGGGCGCAGTATTCCGGCGTCGAGAACGAGTCGCGGAACCTCGGCGAAGCGCGGCAGGTCGTAGGGCGGATCGGCGAAGATGAGGTCGAACGTCGGAGCCGGGGGGAGCGAGGCGAGGAATTTGAACACGTCGCCGCGGATTAGGCGCAGACGGTCGGAGCATCCGAGCTCACGTGCTACCCTGGCTATGAAAGTCGCCTGCACCGAGGCTTTCTCAATGGTTGTCACTGAGGCGGCGCCGCGCGACAGCAGCTCGAAGGTTATGGCGCCTGTGCCGCCGAAGAGGTCGAGGGCGTCGATTCCGTCGAAGTCGGTCAGGCCGCTCAGAACGTTGAAGAGGTTTTCGCGCGCCATGTCGGTTGTGGGGCGCGCGGTGATATTGCGCGGCACGTCGAAGCGCCGGCGTCCGTATTCGCCGCTGATTATTCGCATAAGGGGAGTATGACGAGTTCGAAAGGTGATTCCATAGCTTCGCGTCCGCCTGTGCGGAAAGCTTCGGAGGGGAACACCAGCGGCATAACCGATGTTACGAACCGGCGCAGCTTTCCGGCAAGCTCTTCGCGCAAGGGGCCGTTGCCGCCGAGATATATGGCTGCGCTGTCGGCTGTGGCCTCGCGGCGCACGCATAGTATGTAGTAGAGGGCATCGTCGACCGATTGCCAGCGGAACGTGTTGGCCAGTAGGAGTCGCGAGCCGTCGATGGCGACAATGTCGAGCCGGCCGTCGGCAACGACGGCCATAATGCCCGGAGAGTTGGAGCGTCGCGAGGCGGCGGCGAAATAGCTGACCGGCGGGGTCAGGCGCGACGATATGCGCGGGTTGACGAATGTGCGGCGCAGGAATCCGAGAGTCTCGCGGTCGATGCCGCTTAGAATGGCGCCCCCGACGGCGGGGAGACTGTCGCAGAGGATCTCCCCGGTGAATCCCGGGGAGGCCGCTTCGACAAGAGTGCGGCGGCAGTCGTCGTCGAGCGCGATGGCTTCGGCGGGAACGAACAGGCGCGGGTCGCCGTCGACGAGGATGTCGACGCGGCCGTAGTCGGCCAGCAGAAGAGGCGTGTCGTAGACAGCATCTTCGAGTGCCTTCAGCGCGATCGTCGACGAGGTGTCGAGCTCCAGGCGGCGGTGGATGAAGCTGTCGTCGCCCCCCGGCGACCAGGCGACCGCCTCAAGGGCATTGCCGTCGAGCATCATGGCCAGGCGCCAGCGCGTGGCGTCGGCCATGAGCCGTCTGACAGCGAGAGAGGAATCTGTCGGAACCGTCATCAGCTGAGCCCGAAGGCCTCCTTGACTTTGTCGACATAATCGAGCTTCTCCCAGGTGAAGAGTTCGACCTCCATGCTGATGTCGCCCGAATAATTCGAGTGGAAATTCTTGACTATCGTCTGCGGTTCGCGCCCTACGTGGCCGTAGGCGGCCGTCTCTTCGTAGATCGGGGCGCGAAGTTTCAGGCGCTCTTCGATCTGGCGCGGGCGCATCGGGAAGATACCGGCCACGCGGCGCGAGATCTCGCCGTCGGTCATGTCGACGCGGGCCGTACCCTTGGTGTCGACATAGAGGCTCACCGGATCGGCGACGCCGATGGCATAGGCAACCTGAACAA
Source organism: Prevotella sp. CAG:1031 (assembly GCA_000431215.1). Taxonomy (GTDB): domain Bacteria; phylum Bacteroidota; class Bacteroidia; order Bacteroidales; family Muribaculaceae; genus CAG-1031. The sequence continues at coordinate 10,497 of HF985615.1, read as the reverse complement.
GAGCCTCGTCGGCAACGCCGGCGGCAACGAGATTCTTGGCAATATGGCGGGCGGCATAGGCGGCCGAACGGTCGACCTTGCTCGGGTCTTTGCCCGAGAACGCGCCTCCGCCGTGGGCTCCGCGCCCTCCGTAGGTGTCCACGATTATCTTGCGGCCCGTCAGTCCGGTGTCGCCGTGAGGGCCGCCGATGACGAACTTGCCCGTCGGGTTGACCTTAAGATCGATGTCGTCGCCGATGAGCGCTGCGACCTCAGGCGTCAGACGCGCCTTTACGCGCGGTAGCAGGATCCGGCGGACGTCGTCGGCTATGATGGCGTGCATACGTTCGTCGGCCTCGGCCTGCGTCATGGTGCCGGCCGGGCGAATGAAGTCGTCGTGTTGGGTCGACACCACGATAGTGGTCACTCTGACCGGCTTATGGTCGGGAGTATATTCGACCGTCACCTGGCTCTTGGCGTCGGGGCGCAGATAGGTGCGCCGCTCGCCGCGCGGGTCGATATAGGTCATCTCTGTGCCTTCGCGGCGTATGTCGGCCAGCTCGCGCAGAAGAATATGGCTCAGGTCGAGAGTCAGAGGCATGAAGTTGGCAGTCTCGTTGCAGGCATAGCCGAACATCATGCCCTGGTCGCCGGCGCCCTGCTCTTCGGCAGTGGCGCGGTCGACGCCGCGGCTGATGTCGCCGCTCTGCTCGTGGAGCGCGTTCAGCACTCCGCAGGCCTCGGCGTCGAACTTAAGCTCCGAGCGGTTGTAGCCGATTTTCGAGATAACGCGGCGCGTGACATCCATCAGGTCGATGTAGGCCGACGATTTCACCTCGCCGGCAACAACGACCTGCCCGGTGGTGACGAGCGTCTCGCAGGCAACGCGGCTCGACGGATCATAAGCCAGAAACTCGTCGAGAACAGCGTCGCTGATCTGATCGGCAACTTTGTCGGGGTGTCCTTCCGACACCGACTCCGACGTGAAAAGATAGTTTTCGGAATTCATTGGTTTAGCATTTTTTTTGTTTGACAAAAGGGAGTGGTTGCAAACATTCCAAATTTGTCCACTCCCGTGATTCGGGGCCACAAAGATAGTGAAAGGCTCCTGCAGTGCCAAATTTATTTGGCACTGCAGGAGCCAATTGTCGATTTAGATGAATGCAGTAATGTTGTTTCTATTTCGCCAATCATGATTGGCGAAATAGATGATGTAGAATCCGATGACCCCAAAACAGGGGCCCACTCTTCATAGAACATTCTCATATTTTTCAGGTTACTCTCCGAAAAACCTTTAAGACCCGGCAGCTCCTTGCGGAGTCGCTCTGAGATTGTTCCGATGGCTCCAGTACCCAAAAACCTTTGCGGAATTAGCTGAAATATATCCACCTATACCGTAGTAGAGGGACAGCATTTCACGATTCACTAACTTCGCCGCCTGATATTAGCTGCGAAGGATTGCTTCTTTTATTGCCTGAACAGCGACATTGTAATCTACCGTGCTTTGGCGAATAATTATTTCCTTTGCCATAATACCGGAAATTCAGTTTTACAGGACAAAATTAGCATTTTATTACTTACCTCTTCAATTTCTATTACATTTTAATGCGGGGTTATTTTGAAGGACAGGAAATGGGGCTACAATGCGGCACGTGCGCAAATGCTTGTCGACGTTTTTTATTTTTAAATCAGTTGAGCGCCGGAATGATATAGTTTCGGATTTTTTGTCTTGTATTTGCGGTCGCTGACCGCCTGAAGCCCCGGTCATGGGTGAGAGGGCGGGAGGCAAAAACATAATGAAAAGCGTTTATCCGCGCTGATTCTTGACGTTTCGAAATTCTCGCAAAATTTCTTATTCATGTCAAGGATTGAGCAACGGTAGATGCCCGTGGGTATGTAATATCAGCATTGGCCATGGCGCTGTCCTTTGTGATAGGCGTGAGGCCGAATGCTCTCGTTGCATATACAAGCGTAGGGCTTCTTCGTTGCCGTCCGACATGAATAGGGCAATGCGAGAAGCCTCAGGCAGTAGGACGGTAACCGATACAGATTCCTACGCTTTTTCTTTGTAAGTCAATAAAATAGCCAACGAGGGGATGACCGCGGCAACAGAAAAAGTTATGCTTAAACAATCTATTTTTGCGGCTTTGATTTTATGTTTACCGGCGGTCGTATTGACGGGGTGTGATAAGGATGAACCTGCGGTAGTGACGCCCGAAACACCCGTTACTCCAGACAATACTGATGATAAGGACAATCCCGATAAGGATGGAGATGAGAATCCGGGTTCATCTGATAATCCCGGTGACAAAGGAGAAAAGAAGGTAGTTATCAATACGGATGGCACTACTTCCGACGGATCTCATTTCAGACGAATAGATGAGACCACCTTCATGCTGAATTATGTAAAGTATGAGATTCGCGATGGCCATATAGAAGTCATCGGTTATGATAGCTCCGAGATCGAACTTACTCTAAAAGGTAAGGTTGATCTATATTCGACAATTGAGATTGATAATGTGTCGTATAATGTTAGGAAGATTGGGGGTTATGCATTCAAAGGATGTAGTTCATTAAAAGAAATTAATATCCCCAATTCGATAAATGTAATAGGGGATGGTGCGTTTCAATACTGTGAATTTTTAGAAAAAGTGAACTTGCCTAACTCTATTAATGAAATTCAATACGAAACATTTTCTTATTGTTCATCATTAGCGCATATTGATATTCCTGAAGGAGTTATAAATATGGGGTTTGGGGCTTTTGAAAACTGTTAGAATCTGAGATCAATATCTTTGCCATCAACCCTCGAGAACTTCAATTATAAGGATTATGGTGATGACTTTGAGTCTCGTATAAGATTTATATATATCAAAGCAATTACTCCCCCTAAATTCGGGAATATGTATTTCACTTTCATGATACGAATTTTTGTACCTGAACAGGTGCTTAAGGCTTATGAGTCTTCATCATGGTCGTCAGATAGTAGGGAGTATAAAACTAAAATAATAGGCGTAGATACCGAGACATTTGATTTCAAGGAATATCTTAAGAATCAGGGCGTTTATGAGTGATGTGAAATATCGTTTCGTGAGGCCGGAAGTTGGTCTTGACACGCCGATATGTCAGTATCTGGATCTTGACTATCTGTTGCGGTTGCTTACCACGAATAAATATTTCGTGAGGTGTAAAAACTGCTTCTCTGATAAAAACGAAAAACTTCCGCCTCTTAAGGATATGTTTCCCATATATCCCGCCGACAGTAAGCCTGACAAATCCATATTGGAGCGAGATATGGCGGCTTTTGAGGATAAACTTGCATTATGTAAGAAGCGAGGATATCTGCCCGCATCATGCTGGACACTCCGTAATAAAGAAAGCGATCTGATGTGGTCAGGTTATACCACAAAACTTGGTGCCTGTATCAGATCAACAGTCAGAAGATTCATAACGGCAATAGATTATACCGGCTATAAGCTCATGTATGGTCGAATGTCATATAATGGGTATGGCTATTATCAGGAAAACGAGCTCTTTTCAAAGGATCCGGCGTTTGCTGACGAAGAGGAATTACGCTTCTATTTCGTGCCGGAAGATTCATCAGAAATGCCCGAAGACAATGTGTATCTAAAAGCTGAGACGAAGGATTTGATAGATGAAATCATATTGTCTCCGCGCATAGAGCCTGTTGCGGCATCAGAATTACGCACTATGCTTTCGGAAAAATATGGCGTAAGAATTGTGCCGTCAATGAATCGGATAGGAGCCTGAATATCAGATGTCGATGAACTCGCGCAGTCGCGGGACCGCGTGCGGCCTGTGCCGCCGCGTTCCGCTATTGCGCACACTTCCGTGGCTTGCCGCAATCTCCGGGGGTTCCGGTCCGCAGTTGTCGCAAATGTTGTTTAGTAAGAAACAGGCTGTCGTTTGGTGTTGGTGTGGAGCTCCTAATTGCCGAACCGCGCCTCCTGTCTTCTTCAAAAATGCTTAGCTCATTTGTCGGGGGAGTCATAGGCTCAAATCTTATGTTCGTTCTGTTTTGCAGCACCGGCAATTGTAGTCAATCTATGATAATTTGCCATTTGCCGCCCTTATCCGGGCCGATACGCCGGAGGACGCCTTCCGCTTTAAGCTTAGAGAGATGCCGTTGGATGCCTTTGGCTGAGATGCCGATTTCTGCGGCGAGAGCTGTCGCACTTAGCTTTGGATTCCGGTGCAGAAGTTCGATTACTCTATCGCGTGTTTTCTTAGGTGTCAAGGAGGTGGAAGGTTCCGGGATTATCGGAGCTTCTTCACCGAGGGACAATTCGTAAATGGCGATGTCGTGCGACAGATGGGCACGCATCGTTTCAGTCATGAAGCTACGGAATATTGACAGATCCCCGTCTTCACGGGTAGCAACCAGAGCCTTTATGTATTCCTCCTTGTCATCGCTGAATATGCGCGAGGGGATAAGTCCGTATTCAAATTGCAACCAGTTCATCAGCAACCGCGCAATTCGTCCGTTGCCGTCAGCCCACGGATGAATGGTTACGAGATTATAGTGTGCGTCAAAACTCATTTCATAGAGTTGTTGCATCGACATTGACCCTGCCATTCGCCGCGATGTGTTCAATGCGTCACAAAATTCTTTCAGTTTTTGAGGTATTTTGTTGAACGACATGTATGAACGTCCGCCGACACCGGCCGTTACGTTCAACAGGCGGAGATCACCATTCGCCGACGAGAAATCTCCCAGCGCGGTATGATATTCCGAACCGGTGTTTCTCATCGTCAAAGCCGACAATTCTTTCAATCGGTCGATTGTAATGTCGGTATGATCGCGCGCATACACAAGCGCCCGCTCGTATGCAGCCTTCAGGTCAAGATTCATGTTCTGCTCGATAAGGCTCTTCCCTTTAAGGGCAATTCCGTTGTCAAACATTATCTGGTTCTCAAGCTCCGTAATAGTAGAGCCTTCAATCGCTGTGGAATGTGTGATTATGGAATACAGGTAAAACTTGTCATAGTCCAGTTGTCGGTCTATGCCAAGTTCCCGGTATCTTCCGACTAATTCTTCTAACGTGGTTTTCATACTACAAAATTAGCATTTTCTTACTACATCTTCTCATTTTCTACCTACATTATTTGTTGAAAGATACCTTTGAACTACAAATTGTCGGAAAAGCTAAGGTGATTGCCGAGATAAATATGGGCGGTTACCGGCGGACGCGGCCTTTCTTGGCGTAGTTTTTGAGGGCGGTAAGATTGTCTTCGAATCTGGCTTCGCGGTCTTCGACATATACTCTTACCCGGCTTTTATAGATGCGTGAGAAGGCTGAGGTAAACTCTGTGTCGGGTTCCGATTCGAGCTCTTTCACGAAAAGACTTTTCGAGGTGATCCCGAGCGGCGGCAGCTTGACAGCCTCTGCGCTTGGGGTTTGCCTGACGATGTCGACTCGTTGCTGCTGTATTCGCTTGTAGTCCGTCGCTTTTCCGGTAATGATGTCGGTTACTGCCGTAGCTACCGGACTGTTGATGGAGAACGGGGCGGCGAAGAGAAAGCAGAAAAGCGATGCTCCGAAAATCCATTTGCCGGAAAGCAGAGAGGCGAGCCTGTCGGCTGTGGCGCGATGCTTTCTGAGCAGGATGTTGACCCCATGGAAATATCCGATAATGACAAATATCAGCAGGCAGTTGGCCGTGCGGTCGACTATGGCCGAAGATATGCCGTAGGTGGGCGGTATATGGGCGAGGATGATAGTGATGAAAAACCAGACGAGATAGCGGCTGAAGCTTACGTCGTAGATCGGCGAGGATGCGAGCTTACGTCCGAAAAGCGGGATATATATTGTTGTGGCGAGCAGCAGAACCGGCCCCCAGAGAAATATCCAGCTGACGGTCTGGCCGATGCTGAATGTCAGCGCCCAGAGTTCGGCGTTAGCCCAGATGTGCTGGTTTGCCATTCTCGAGGCATTACCCGGTGCCAGAACGACCAGTAGGAGTGCTGCGGCCGACAGCGTCAGAAGAAGCCAGTATTTTCTGTCGTGATAGGTGAAGGCGATATATCCGAGAGTGCCGACGGTGATGACGGCTGTGACTTCGTTACCGCCCGGCACGATCAGTGCAAGCGTGCAGGCTATGAAATAAGACGCTTTGCTGTCTGCAGCCGTTAAGGCCACCAGCATGATATAGAGAAGCGAAGGAATTGTGAAGGCTGTGCATGATGAGAACCAGTAGAACGCCTGCGAAACGCTTGGCATCAGAGCCAGGTAAGTGAGCAAAAATACTCCCCCCAATCCTGCCGATTGACAGTGTGTTAGCTGCCTTCGGCAGCAGATTGCCGGCGAAAGCGTCATAACGATGGTCGTCAGCACTATGGCAACAGCTGAATAGATTCTGAAAAGAGGTATCGGATTGTCGCTGACGGCAAACGGATTCAGTGCAGAAATTAAGGTCGCGAAATATCGTCCGCTCCAATACAGATAGATGTCGCTTGAGACCTGAAAGACATTCTTTTGAATATGGCGCAAGCCAAACGTAAAATCATCGTTGACCGGATAGACGAACGTGCAAAGAATCAGAAACGGAATAATGGCAAGCAACGAAATGCCTGTCAGCATCTTCGCGCGCCGTTGCCGTGTCTTCATTCCGGGATCCTTTATATGGGTCATTGTGTCAGGGTGTGTTGAACGATCTCGCTGCAAAATTACAGCTTTTGTCCGACATCTGAAAATACCCGGGAAGCCGCAATTTGATTGATCGCACTAATCAGGACGGGGGAGCTTTGGTAGCTTTGGTAGCTTTGGGAATGGGCAAAACACCACAAGCTCCCATTATTCCCATTACTCTCTAAAGATTCTCGGTGATTTTTGTTAATTTTGTAGGCAGAATCTTCACACATACCTTTTTTACCATGTTCAGACAAAAAGACTTAGAACTCCTGCGCAGCAAAGGCATCGCCGTTGCGCAGGCCGAGGCGCAGATGAAGCGCTTCGCAACAGGATTTCCATATATGCCCATAGTCGGGGCCGCTACTCCGGGCCACGGTATAACGGTACTCGGCGGCGACGGCGAGCGTGCCGCTATCGAGCGCTGGCAGCGTTACCTCTCGGAGGGGGGCGATGTTTATAAGTTCGTGCCGGCCAGCGGAGCAGCCTCGCGAATGTTCAAGGCCCTGTTCGAGTTTGTCAACGGCGACACCGACGAGGCTCCGGAGTCGACACCCGTAGGGCAGCTCATGGCCAACCTCGACGAGCTGCCTTTTATCGAAGATCTCCGTGAGGCCGTTCTGCGTATCTACGGAAGTCCGCTCGATGAGCTTGTTGCCGCCGGACGCACACGCGACATCATCGCCGCCATAGTCAATCCCGAAGGCATGAACTACGGCCAGCTGCCTAAGGCTCTGCTGCGCTTCCACGCCTACGAGGGGGAGCCCTCACGCACTCCGCTCGACGAACAGCTGACCGAGGGTGCCCAGACGGCGGCCAACGCCGCCGGCGAGGTCAAGCTCCATTTCACCGTGTCGGCCAACCACCGCCGTCTCTTCGAAGAAAAGCTCGCCGAGGCTGTCCCTGCTGCCGAGGCGCGCACGGGCCGCAAGTTCACGGTGACGCTCAGCGAGCAGAAGCCGTCGACCGACACTATCGCCGCCAATATCGACAACGACGAGCCTTTCCTTGAGAACGACAGTCTTTTCTTCCGTCCCGGCGGCCATGGCGCTCTTATCGAGAATCTGAACGACATTGATGCCGCAGTCGTCTTCATCAAGAATATCGACAACGTCGTTCCCGACCGCCACCGCGACGCAACGGTGAGATACAAACAGGTTATCGGCGGCTATATGATGCTTCTCCACGACGCTATCGCCCGCTTCATTGCCGCTATCGACGCCGGAGAGGATGTCACAGCCGAGGCCATAGAATTCATGCGCCACAGTCTCTCGACCGACGACAAGCGCTTCGACACGTTGAAAGGCACCGACCTCGTGCGCCTCGTGCGCTCTAAGCTCGACCGCCCGCTGCGTGTCTGCGGAATGGTTCGCAACGAGGGGGAGCCCGGCGGAGGCCCATATATCACCGTCAACCCCGACGGCAGCAGCTCGCTCCAGATTCTCGAGAGCACGCAGATCGGCCCCGACTACAAGGATATGATGGCCGGCGCGACGCATTTCAATCCCGTCGACCTCGTCTGCTATATCAAGAATCCCGCCGGCGCGAAATATGACCTGACACGCTACGTCGACCCTGCCACGGGCTTCATTTCGCAGAAGTCGAGCCATGGCCGCGAGCTGCGCGCCATGGAGCTACCCGGTCTCTGGAACGGCGCCATGAGCGACTGGAACACTGCCTTCGTCGAGGTGCCAGTCGAGACCTTCAACCCTGTCAAGACCGTCAACGACCTTCTGCGTCCGGCCCACCGCAAGTAACCCCTTTTAGATCATATAAATAAGTCCAATTAGTCTAATTATACCAATTGGACTTATTGTTTTGTGCCGAGGGGGAATCAGAGGCGGCGCGCACCGTCGCTGATGACGACGTCGTAGATCTGCGGGGCGTGGCCGTAGCGGGCCGCGAACTCGCCGACGGCGGTGTCGACGAATTTGTCGCGTAGCTCTTTACGGACGAGGTTGATTGTGCAGCCGCCGAAGCCGCCTCCCATTATGCGCGAGCCGGTGACGCCGCAGCGGCGCGCGAGGTCGTTGAGGAAGTCGAGCTCTTCGCAGCTGACCTCATAGTCGTCGCGCAGGCCGCGGTGAGTCTCGTACATCCGCTCGCCCACGGTCTCGTAGTCGCCGGCGTTGAGGGCATCGCAGACGTCGAGAACGCGCTGTTTCTCGCCGATGACGTAGCGTGCGCGGCGGTAGTCTTCGTCGGAGATGTCGGCGCGGGCCGCGTCAAGCATTGCCATGTCGGCGTCGCGGAGGGTGTCGACGCCGAGGCGTGCGGCCACGCGCTCACACGACTGGCGCCGCTTGTTGTAGGGGGAGTCGGCGAGTTCGTGCTTGACGCGCGAGTCGACCAGAACGAGCTGATAGCCTTCGGGACTGAAGGGAAAGTATTCGAATTCTCCCGAACGGCAGTCGAGGCGCATGAGGTTGCCTTTGCGGCCGAAGACCGATGCGAACTGGTCCATTATGCCGCAGTTGACGCCGCAGTAGTTGTGTTCGGTCGACTGGCCTATGCGGGCGAGCTCGTATTTCTCGATAGCGCCTCCGTTGAAGAGGTCGTTGAGGGCGAAGGCGAAGCAGCTCTCGAGGGCGGCGCTCGAGCTCAGGCCCGCTCCGAGGGGCACGTTTCCGGCGAAGACGGCGTCGAAGCCTCTGACAGTTCCTCCGCGCTTGATTATCTCGCGGGCTACGCCGAAGATATAGCGCGCCCACTGCTGGGCCGGAGCGTCGGCTTCTTCGAGTCCGAAGCTTACAGCCTCGTCGATGTCGATCGAGAAGAGGTTCACGCGGTCGGTGGCGTTGGGGCGGATAGCCGCCAGGAGCATCTTGTCGATGGCGCCCGGGAAGACGAATCCGCCGTTATAGTCGGTGTGTTCGCCGATAAGGTTGATGCGTCCGGCCGAAGCGTAGAGAGTGGCGTCGCCGCCGAATTTTTCGGCGAAGACTTTCTTTACTTTTTCCTGAAGTCCCATGGTGTGTAAACAGGTAAAGGAGTGATTATTTAGTTGTGAATCGGAATATTATCGTGCGGTGGTAGCGTTCTCCTGGGCGCAGCAGCGTCGAGGGGAATGACGGATGGTTCGGGGCATCGGGGTAGTCCTGACATTCGATGGCCACGGCGTCGTAGTCGCTGTAGTCGCCATGTTTCCCCTTGGGAGAGCCTGTCAGCCAGTTGCCGGTGTAGAGCTGAAGGGCAGGCTGGTCAGTCAGAATCTCGACGACTCGTCCCGAACGGGTGGCTTCGAGCCGGGCGGCCGGCCGGACGGTTCCGTCGGCGCCGTCGATAGCCCAGCAGTGGTCATAGCCCTTGCCTATTCGCAGAGCCTCGAAATTGGCATGGATGTCGCTACCCAGGGGCTTCGGAGAGGTAAAGTCCATCGGTGTGCCGTCAACGTCAGCGAGCTCTCCCAGCGGAACCTGACTGTCGTCGGTCGGGAGCCAGCGGCTCGCGATGAGCTGCAGGATGTGGTCGAGAGCCGTTCCCGAGCCGTCGCCGTCGAGATTGAAATATGTGTGGTTGGTCAGATTGACCACTGTCGTAGCGTCGGTGGTTGCTTCGAGAGTGAGGGTCAGGCTGTTGTCGTCGTCCCAGCGGTAACGGGCGCTGACTTTCATGTTGCCGGGATAGCCCTCTTCGCCGTCGGGCGACGTGCGCTCGAAAACTACTGTGTCGCCGTCGGGCCGACCCTGCCAGTTGCGGTTATGGAAGCCGGTCGGGCCACCGTGGAGGGCGTTCGGGCCGCAGTTGACGGCGAGGCTGTAGCTCTTGCCGTCGATCGAGAAGCGGCCTCGGGCTATGCGGTTGGCGAAACGGCCCGGAATCTTTCCCGCCGCCGGCCCGTCGCCGATATAAGAGGCGGGGTCGGGAT
>HF985614.1:20369-22951 GCA_000431215.1 Prevotella sp. CAG:1031 | reverse complement strand
CGTCTGCCCACCGGGAAAATCCGCTGACCCTGATTTTGCGTCGAAACGCCGGTCGGGGATAACGAAAAACCTCTGAAATCGACTGGATTTCAGAGGTTTTCTGCATTTTGATGTTTTGTCTTGTGACCCCGGAGGGGCTCGAACCCTCGACCCAATGATTAAGAGTCATTTGCTCTACCAACTGAGCTACGGAGTCTTCCGCTTTTGCGGTGCAAAGTTAAGCGTTATTTTTTGCCTGACAAAATTTTTTCGCGTTTTTTTGCAGGCACAATGCGCTTTTTTGTTTCGGATCAGCGTTTGCGTCGGTTTCTGACGCTCTTCGAGGCGCCGGAGCTGCCTGAGCTCTTCGATTCTTTGGGGCGTTTGACCTTCGAAGGCTTGGGCTTTTTCTTGTCGGCTTTATCGGACGAGCGTTTCGTGCCGCGTTTCGACCGCGAGCTGACTTTTTTCTCCGAGGGCGCGGAGGCTTCGGCGCTTTCGGCGTTTTCCGAGTCTTCGGCGTTGGCGGCTGCGGCAGCTTCGGCTGCTTCTTTGGCTTCGCGGCGCTTCTCAAGTTCTTCGAGCGAGGGAACCCAGAGCTTTTCCTCGAACGATGTCAGACGGCGCTGAATCGAGTCCTGGGCATGGGCGAGGGCTTCGGGCTCGGGGTGCTGCTGCATGAGCGACTGATTCCGCAGGTTGCGAGTCTTGTAGATCTCTCCGTCGTAGAGGTTCATGGCGAAGTAGTCGGCGTAGGTGCAGGTCGCGAGGTTGTTGTCGTCGCTTGTGAAGATATTCTGTGTGGCGAGGTGGGGGCGCAGGTCGTCCATCTTCACCCAGAACATGGGATATTTGACGGCGTCGCCGTAGAAGTCGCCGCTGCGGTGGAGCACAGGGCAGATTGCTTCGACGCGTGTGCGCATTCGGTTGGAACGCTTGTCGAATTCCCAGCGCTCGATTATGTAGTAGCTGAGCACTTCGTTGGCGGGCACGTCGGAGTCGTCGATCTCGTAGCGCGGATTCTTCTCTGTCGACCCTTTGGCAGGGCTGTTGAGAATATGGAAGCGTTCGAGCATATCGCCTACTTTGAGACGGTATTTGTCGGTGAAGGCTTCGCGTCCGTCGAGATATTCGTAGGCGGGCATTTCTCCCGAGGCGAGCAGGCGCATTATCATGCGGAAGAGGCTTTCCTGCCCTTCCATCGGCTCGTCGGGATAATAGAGCGGGGTGTTGGCGGGCTTGGTGAGGTCGAGCTGACGGTAGATGACGCGCATCCACTGCAGATCGGCTTCGCTGGGCTCGGTGGTCTCCATGAACAGTTGCATGCGCTCTGTTACGCCCGGTGTGGTGCTTTTGTCGCGGTCGCGGCGCGAGCGGTCGCCCTGACGGCGCATGACGGCCGAGCTCTGCGAGCTGTCCTGAGCCACGGCGCCGACGGCGCTCAGGCAGAGCAGGAGTGCTGCTATATATCGGTTGACGTGTTTCATTGTCATCGCTGTGGTATTATTCAGAGAGGGATGGTTTAGTTGACGATTACTTCTACGGGCGAGAGGGTTCGTTCGATTCCGTCGGGGCCGATGGCGCGGATTCGCGATATGTAGAACCGCTTGCCGCGCGAGAGGCGGCGGAAGTTGTCGCGCTGACGCTGCGAGAAGTTGGCGCCGTTGCTGACTTCAGGCATGGCGTTGCCCATCTGGTCGAAGAAGACGGTCTCGAATCCGAGCACCTTGAAGTCGATGTTGAGCATATCGTCGTCGATGGCGGCGTCGAGGCCGGGGGCTTCGATGAGCAGGGCTTTCTGGAAGGGCTTGCCTCCTTTGTAGCGGTCGGTTCCGCCGGCGGTCTTGAATTTGATGAACGCCACGGGGTCGGGCAGTTTGCGCACGCGGAATTTCATCGATCCTACCTGCTGGCTGCGGCCGTCGATGTCGGCGCTGACGTTTATGACGGCTTCGGCTCCGACCTGTGAGGGCTTGGCTACCCAGGTGTCGCCGGTGCGTGTCAGCGTTCCGTTGGTCATTGTCGCGCTGACGGCTGACATCGGCACTCCCGGAACCGAGATGCTTATAGGGTTGTTGATGCCGGCGTAGAGCACGTTCATCATTGTCGGCGATATGGTGGCCGAGGGTTCCATGACGGTGTAGCTCGACTGGAAGGGGAGCTTGAGCACAGAGCCGTCGCCGTTGTTGACCTGAAGGTATCCCGAATAGTTGAAGGTGCCGGTTTTCGAGGTGACGAACTCATAGAGCCCGTTGGGGTTGTTGATTCGCGAGCCGCCGATATAGATTTCGGGGCGCGAGGTTGTGTCGATAGCGGCCAGGACTATGTTGGCGCTGTATTTGCCGCCGCGCATGACCATGCGGCTCTGCGGGATGACAAATGCGTTGAGCAGGTTCACTCTGACGTCGCCGGCGTCGACGTTGGCCATCAGCGACTGAAGAGCCTCGCCTTCGGCGTAGCGTATGTCGTTCTGGAGCTTTGTCAGGAGGGTGACGGCGGCCACTACGGGCTGATTCTCGAATTTGGCCTGCTCCCAGGGCTGGGCTACGGCCACTCCGGGGCGCCGGAAGGGATCGGTGTTGAGCGATGCCTCGACGCTCTTG
>HF985614.1:5994-20348 GCA_000431215.1 Prevotella sp. CAG:1031 | reverse complement strand
GACGCTCTTGCGTTTGACAGGGTCTATGATATATCCGCCGATAAATTTACGGAAGGAGTCGATCGACCCGCGCAGTTTCTCGCCGCGCCGCGTCATAGGGTTGAGCATTACCACTGCGGCACTTTCGAGGTCGTCGCGCCGGCGGATATCGTTGATGTCGCCGTCGGGGCCGTCGGCATTGACGACGATGGCCTGTTTCAGGGAGTCGATGACGGCATATAGTGCCGATGCCTGAGAGCGCACGTCGGTGGCCTTGGCGAGCCAGGGGCCTCCTTTGGCGGGATTCTGGTCGGTGAAGGCTTTGAGCTGGGCGTAGACGGCGTCGTTGCGTCGGGCGAAGTTTTCGTTGGTTCGCGACAGTCCGCTCTGAACCTGAACGAAGCCGTCGAGCACGTCGCTCGATACGTTCAGGGCCAGCATAGCCGTCAGCACGATATACATGAGGTTTATCATGCGCTGGCGGGGCGAAAGCCGCATTACTGATTCAGCCATTCTCTGTCGGTTTGGGGTTTACTGAGGGTTAGAGGGGGTCTGGGCGTCGGCCTGCGGTGGAACGGGGCCTCCGAAGCCGGGGCGATACATATTGACGGTCATGGCGTGGATCATGTTCTCGTAGACCTGGTTGAGCTGCTGCATGTAGCGGGCCATTTTCTCGGTTTCCTCCATATAGCGGGCTGAGGTTCCGGCGCTCTTCTCATACATGTCGCGGATGTCCTTGATGCCGCGGTTGACGCGGTCGATCGAGTCGAGCTGGCCGCTTACGCTGCGCAGCTGTATCTCGTAGATGGTGTTCAGCCCCGAAACGTTGTTGTTCAGCGCCTCCATCTCCTTGACGTAGCCGCTCGACGAGCGGGTTATGTTCTCGGAGTTCTCGGTTATGGCGCGGTAAGAGTCGAGAAGCACCTCGCTGACGGCGTTGAGCGATCGCGTTGTCTCGCCGAGGCGGTGGAGCTCCTGCGAGATGGTTGCCATCTGCATCATGTAGTCGCGCGTGGCAGCTGTCAGATCGGCCATCTGTGTCATTGCTTCGGTGGCTTCGCTCATGCGGTGGATAGCTTCGGAGAGCATTGCTGCGTCGTCGGCGCTGACGGGGCTGTCGGCGCTTCCGCCGACCACTATCGGACCCGAGGCTGCCGCGCCTGTGGTTCCTGCCGTAGCTCCGGCGCCCACGCTGCCGAGATTGCCTATGACGAGCGTCCCGCCACCGCCCTGAACGTGAGTGTGACTGCCGGCCGAGGGGGTGTCGTCTTCGGCAAGGGCGCGCTCAAGGGCGTCTTCAGCCTCGTCTTCGGCCTCGAGGGTTTCTTCGGCTTCGGCCTCGGCGTGGCGAAGGGCCGGGAACACTTCTTCCCACTTATATTCGCGCGGCGGACGGTCGAAGGCTGTCAGGATGAACATGAGCACCTCGGTGCCCATGCCGACCATTAGCAGCGTGTTGCCTCCCTGGAGGTGGAGAATCTTGAACAGGGCGCCGAGGATGACCACGGCGGCGCCTATGCTGTAGGCGAAGTTGAAAAGTCGCTGGCCTCCCTCCCACTGGAGGAACTGCTCTATCTTGTTGCGGTTTATCTTTGACATTGTGTCGGATGGCTGGGGAATGGGTTATTTCTTGATCTTGTTGCCTCGGGCGAAACCTATCTGCGAGCGCACGCAGCGGAAGCCTATATAAGAGCGCTGCTCGTTCTGGAATTCCCACTGGCGTATGTCGGAACGGATATTGTGGGCGACATCTTTCCATGAACCGCCGCGCACGATCTTGCGCTTCATCTTGTAGGGGTCTTCGATTGCGGCGTTGTAGCGGTATTCGGGGTTGAGGTCGTTTGTCAGCTTCGACACGCTCTCGGTGAAGGCCGTCGAGGTCCATTCGCTGACGTTGCCGGCCATGTCGTAGAGGCCGAAGTCGTTGGGCGAGTATGTTCCGACGCGCGACGTTATAAGGTGGCCGTCCTGAACATAGTTGCCTTCCTGAGGCTTGAAGTTGGCGTAGAAACAGCCTTTCTCTTCGGTCAGGGGCAGGTCGCCCTCCCAGGGATACATGTTCTCGTCGTTGCCGGCGCGGGCGGCGAACTCCCATTCGGCTTCGGTCGGCAGGCGGTAGGGCTCTACGTAGACCCCTTCGCGGCCCAGCGAGCGGCGCAGGAAGTCGGTGCGCCAGTTGGCGAAGGCGTTGGCCTGTTCCCAGCTGACTCCGACAACGGGATATTCGTTATAGCCGCCGTGGCTGAAGTAGAGGCGCACGTAAGGCTCGTTGTAGGCGTTCTCGAAGTCGTTGACCCATGCCGTAGTGTCGGGGTAGACGTTGACGATATAGGTGTTCAGGAAGTCGTAGTCACCGGTCAGGCGGCGCGATATCGTCTGGCGCACGATCTCGCCTTCGTCGTTGATCCAGGCAGTGTCTTTCGAGATCATCGGATTTGTCGTCGGAACCGGTTTGTCGGTGTTGTATTCGCGACGGCGCGGATCGAGGCGGTTCTTGCGTTTGGCGGCCTCGGTGTGGTTGAAGATTTCGTAGCGGTAGTTGAGCTGCGTGGGGTCGAGTTCGCGCTGGCCTGTTATGGGGTTGGTGCGGTATACGCTCTCGATGGCGCGCTGCTCGTCTTCGTTGGCGTTGCGCCAGGGAATAGGCTTGTTCCAGTTCAGATATGGCTTCACGGGATTGCCGTCGCGGTCTTCCTCGATCTTGAAGGCTTCGTTGCCGCCATAGGCGGGGTCGGCGAGGCGTTCGCGGATTATGGAGTCGCGCACCCAGAACACGAACTGTTTGTATTTCGAGTTTGTCACCTCGGTCTCGTCCATCCAGAAAGCGTCGACGCTCATTCCGCGGGCGTCGGCACGCAGATTCCAGGCGCTGTCGGGCTTGTTGACGCCGGCTTTCATCGAGCCGCGCGAAACGAGCACCATGCCGTAGGGCGTGGGCTCGGCCCAGGCCGAGCCGCCGACACCGGTCACTTCGCCGCCGGCGCTGCCACGGTTTCCGGCCGCGCACGAGGCCAGCAGAAGGGCTGTGGTTGAGGCGATAAGGATGGTTGCTGTATTCTTCATTCTGTTATAGTATGCGTATGCTCTTGTGTTTGTTCTTGTTTTTCTCAGAGAAGTCGAGCTTCAGCTTGTAGCCGAGGAAAATCTCGTGGCTGCCGCTCGATGCCCGGTTTATGTCGGTCAGCGCATAGTCGAAGCTGTAGCCCAGAAAGAATCCTTTGAATTCGGCCGACACCATCGCCATGACTGCGTCGTCGTAGCGGTATCCGATGCCGGCGGTGAGCCATTTGTTATAGCGCACCCGGGCGGTCGCTTCGGCGGTCCAGAACCTGAAATCGGTCTTGAACAACACCGACGGTAACACTTCTAATAACGTGTTTTTTATCGGAATATTGCCGCCGCCTGTAAAATAAAGTGTGCGGCGCGCCTGAAACTGATAATACTTCTCCTGATTGTCCGAGCCGCTTACCTCCGAGCCACCTTCCCCTTCGGCCGAGAATTTGATTGTCGGCGACAGGGCGTGGGTCAGCGACAGGCCGGTGTAGAAGCGCGGATGCTCGAACCAGGCTCCGACGCCGAGGTCGAAGGCTGTGCCTGCCACGTCGTTGGTCGGGATGGCCTCGTCGGTGGGGTTATGGAAGTCGTCGCCGTCGGGGATGAACACTTTCGAGCCTTTGAATGTCTCGTTGAGGATCCCGGGCTGAAGGGCTATGGTGAGCGACGATTTGAGCTTTTTGAACTGCAGCTTGTAGCCTACCTGTGCCGCGGCCGTCAGGTTGCGGAACAGTCCGGCGCTCTCCTGCTGCACGAGCACACCGACGCCGAATCTCTTTCCGAAAAGGTTCAGCGGCATGTCGGCGAGCCCGACGAAGGTAGTAGGGGCGTTGTCGATGCCTACCCACTGCAGGCGCGACCCGACGCGGATGCGTATATAGTCGTGGTTGCCGATGGCGGCCGGGTTGTAGTAGGTCGGCACCTCGAAATACTGTGTGAACTGGGCGTCGGTCTGGGCGCGCGCCGTCAGGGCGCAGCCAAGCAGCAGCGCCGCGGTCAGCAGAAGATTGAGGATATGTCGGTGGCTTCGGCTCATTCGAAGTAGAAGGTGAAGACGACCATGCGCGATTTCGCTTTGTCGAGGGCGCGGGTGAAAGCGAGCTTCTGGGGCTCTTCGACGAGGTCGGGACGGTTGTGGTTTATTATGTCGGAGAGTCCGAAACAGAAACGCACCTCCGGAATGAATTTGAAGTAGGGCAGATAGAAGTCACAGCCGAACCCTATCGAGAGATAGGTGTCGTAGGTCTTCAGCTTCAGGAGGTCGGGCCGCTTCTTTCCGACGTCGAAAGCCGGCATCACTCCGCCGATAAGATAGGGACGGGCGTTGCGCCAGCGCACGGCGGCGAATTTAAGGTCGACGGGAAGAACGACCTGGGCTGTCTTGAGGGTCTGTTTGTCGGTGTCGCCGCTGAGGGCGTCGCGCATCTTCAGTTCGCGACTCCCGAAGAATATGCCCGGCGAGAATCTGAGACTGAAATAGTTGTTGAGGCGCAGGGCGAAAAGTCCGGTCACGTTGAAGCCGGGCTGGAACGTCGGCTGCGACATGAACCACTGGCGCCCTTCGTCGCTGATATAACCGTTGTGGGTGAAAGCGAGATCCTGAGAGTGGAGCCCGACGGAGAATCCCAGATGCCAGCGCCGGTTGTCGGCGTATGGGCGGTTTACAAGCTTGTCGTTGAAGCCGCGGGCAGCCGCAGACGGTGCCGCTGCGAGCGACACCGCCGTCAGAAGCAGTGCTGTCAGGATTTTTGCCGGGATTTTCATCAATAGAGAAACGCCGGCGCGCCGTTATTATTGCGTGCGGAGGCGGAAAAAGGGGTCAGCGGCGGCTGTTGTTCGAGGCTATGGCAGCTCCGACGAGGGCTTCGAATTCAGGCTGTTCGATCAATCCGGTCCGCGACTCCGAAGTTCCGTCGCTGTAGATTATCGTCACCTGCGGAATGGCGTTGACGCCGTAGGCGCGTGCGAGCTCTTCGGCCTTGTCGACGTCGACGCTCAGGAAACGGGCTTTTCCTTTGTATTTTTCTGCGGTGGCGTCGAAAATTGGGCCGAACATCCGGCAGGGGCCACACCAGGCCGCGTTGAAGTCGACGATGGTAGGCATCGACGGGTCGGGCGAAACAGTCGGAGCCGTGTAGATTTCGACGGCGCCAGGGGCTTCGGCCTGAGCTTCGGTGGCGGCTTTCTCGTCGGCTTCGGCCGCGGCGTCGATTCGTTTGTCGGTGTTGCCGCCGCAGGCTGTCAGAACCAGTGCGGCGGCAATAGTCAGAATGTTGATTCTCATAATCGGCTGGTTTATGTTACAGCCGCAAAGATACTGTTTTTTTCGGTTGGTCAGTAGGGCCAGCGCGGAATATGGCGCGGGCTGTAATCGTTCGTGCCTGCGGCGATTGCCAGAGCGCGGTCTGCGGCCCTTCGGCTCATCTCGGAATAGCGGCCGGCTGTTCCCGCCTCGCCGGCGTGGATGGCGGCAAGCGCTTCGAGGGCAAGAACCTCTTCCACTGCGCGACAGAGGGCCAGACCGAGCCCGCGCGGAAGAACGTCGAGTGCGCCGATTTCCATTGTCAGCGGCTCGGCAGGGGCTTCGTCGACGAGGGGCGCAAGCGCCAGAGCGACAGCGGGCCATGCTCCGTCGATGGCGCTACGCAGTGCCGCGTCGCTGTCGTCGCAGAGAAGCCGCGCAGCGTCGGTGTTGTCGGCCAGAGAGATGTCGAGCGCCAGCCGGGCGCGGATTATGTTGAGAACTGCTTCGTAGGTCGTTGTGATTGTCATGGTTGTTATTTAGCTGGTTTGAATGATTGGTTAGGAATCGTGACGGTGGCGGTAGAGGCGCCGCTGTTTTTCGTTCCTCATGCGCTCGTAGGCTACGGTGGTGTGATAGATGCCGAGTGCCGTGGCGCGCGAGATGTAGAAATGTGGGGCGGGGGAGAGGAAAAGAACGCGCGATATGGCCTGATAGATGTCGCTTTCGGGGTCGTCGGCCATCTCTTCTTCGGCAAGCCGCCTGATGTCGTCCCACATTCTGACTCTCAGCGAGCGCGTGCTCCCGTTTATCGACGGCCTGTGCCGGTGGATAACCTCAAGGGCGCGCTCATAGCTGACATAGAAGTGAGGGGCGCCCCCTTCGAGGGCCCGGTCGACTATTCTGTTGAGAACGCGCCCGCGCAGTTCCTTGACTCCCGCTTTTTTAGCCTCGCGGCGAATTGCAGCCATCAGGTCGGTGTTGCGGCGGTGGATTTGTGATAACATAGTGATTGATAAAGGTTTTCGAGTGTTGATGGAATGTTGTAAAAATGTTGTTATTTCGTTGCAAAACTACCATTGTCGGTGTGCTCGAAAGCGTGCAGGGGTTGTTAAAATGTGTTTAGCTGATTGAGCTTTCCGTGCTCTGTCGTGCTAAATTGACTATCTTTGCAACAGTTATGGAAATCATTCTTTTTGACCCAGCCGAGGTTCAGGCGCGACTGAAGCCCCTGACCCTCACCCGCCCCTGTGCCCGCCTGCGTCAGGGCATACTGACAATCGAAGAAAAATGGCAGCGTCGCCTTCCTGGCGACTATAGCGTGGCCACAGCCGACTCTGCTCTCCAGCCTGTTTTCAACCCCGCTCCCGACCCCTCGCGCGGCCTGTGGATAGCGGGCAATATCGTGCCTGACGCCGCTCTTGCCGACGCCGTCGGTTCGCTCGCTCCCGGCGAGGCGCTGCGTAAGGGCGACCGCCTCATAGCCCGCAACGGCTCCGAGACTTCCTCCCGCGAATATGATGGGGAACTCACCGCCATCGACAGTCTGACCGACATCTTCTCGGGCAACGACGCCGCCATCGCCGCCGATTTCGAGCTGCTGACGGCCGGACGCACGTCGCAGCCGCTCGACCCGACATGCCGCCTCATCGGCGACCCCTCGCGCCTCTTTATCGAAGAGGGCGCCACACTGCTCTGCGCCACGATAAATACCCTCGGCGGCCCCGTCTATATCGGCCGCGACGCCACGGTGATGGAAGGCGTCAATATCCGCGGCTCGCTCGCTCTGTGCGACCATTCCCAGCTCAACATGGGCGCGAAGATCTATGGCGGCACGACCATAGGCCCCCACTGCAAGGTCGGCGGCGAGATCAACAACGCCGTGTTCACCGGATTCAGCAACAAGGCCCATGACGGCTTCCTCGGCAATGCCGTTATCGGCGAATGGTGTAACCTCGGCGCCGGATGCGTCTCGTCGAACCTCAAGAACAACTACCTCGAGACACGCCTCTGGAGCTACGCCTCAGAGCGCTTCGAGCCCACCGGCCTCCAGTTCACCGGTCTCATAATGGGCGACCACTCGAAAGCCGGAATCAACACAATGTTCAACACCGCCACCTCCGTCGGCGTCGGCTGCAACATCTACGGCGCCGGCTTCCCGCGCACCTTCATCCCCTCCTTCTCGATGGGCGGAGCCGCCGGAATGACCCGTCAGCCTTTCGCCAAATTCGCCGACACAGCCCGCAAAGTGATGGCGCGCCGCCACTGCGAGCTCGCCCCAGCCATGGAAGCCTTCCTCCGCACCCTCTACGATCGCGACTAAGCCCCCGCGCCTTTTATTAAGTCAAAATCGCCCTGACGTAGGGACGTGCCTTCGGCACGTTGTGTTGCAACGCTCTGATTGCCATTGACTTGACGGACGCGATGAATCGCGTCCCTACCCCCCGGGCCCGGCAATTTGCTTCGGAAATATAATTTTGCGTGATCATGTCTGAGCAAGAAGAAATTCGAGGATCTCTTGCGCCGCAAGGCGGCTCTGGGCCAGGATATGGTTTTTGCCGACGAAAACGGCAAGCCGCGTATCGTGTCTGCCCGTCAGGCGCTTGCCGATTACGAAGCCAGAGAACAATTCCGAAGAATAAAATCTTCCGAACAGCTTTTTTATTTGTAAATCAACAGGTATAAATATAAAATTTATAAATCTTATCAGTCGTATAAATCTTATAAGGCAGGGCTGACGGAGCCGGCGCGATGGTTTTTCGCGTTTTTTGTTTATCTTTGTCGAAAATACCCGAAGAGTTATGAAATCTGTTTATAAACGCATACTTCTCAAGCTTAGCGGTGAGTCGCTGGCCGGCGGCCAGGGCCACGGCATCGATTCGGAACGCCTCGCCGCTTACGCCCGTCAGATCGACGCTCTCGCCGCCGAGGGGGTTCAGATCGCCATCGTCATCGGCGGCGGCAATATTTTCCGCGGTCTCAGCGGCGCCGCCAAAGGATTCGACCGCGTCAAGGGGGATCAGATGGGGATGCTCGCTACGGTCATCAACTCGCTGGCTCTCAACAGCGTCCTCGAGGCCATAGGCCGTAAGTCGGCCGTGTTCACGGCCCTGAATATGTATCCTATTGGCGACTACTATTCGAGCCGCCGCGCCATCGAGAGTCTCGAGAACGGCGTGGTGACCATCATAGCCGGCGGAACCGGCAATCCCTATTTCACTACCGACACCGGCAGTGCCCTGCGTGCTATCGAGGTCAAGGCCGACGTCATGCTCAAGGGAACCCGCGTCGACGGCATCTATACCGCCGACCCCGAGAAAGATCCGACGGCGACGAAGTTCGACACCATAACCTACGACGAGGTGCTTGCCCGCGGCCTTAAGGTGATGGATCTGACCGCCACGGCGCTGGCCAAGGAAAACGGTATGCCGGTCGTTGTCTTCGACATGGACACCCCCGGCAACCTCGCCAAGGTTGTGGCCGGCGAGCCTGTCGGCACAACAGTCACAACGCATTAAACCTAAAACCATAATAATTATGAGCGAAATCAAAGATTATCTCAATCCCGCCAATGAGAAGATGGAGCTGGCTGTCAGCTATCTCGAGGAAGCGCTGGCCCATATCCGCGCCGGCAAGGCCAATCCGAAGATTCTCGACGGCATACGCGTCGACTACTACGGCAGTCGCGTGCCCCTGAGCAATGTTGCCAACATCAGCGTGCCCGACGCCCGCACAATCGTCATAACCCCCTGGGAAAAACCGATGTTCAAGGTTATCGAGAAGGCTATCCTCGACAGCGAGATCGGCATCACTCCCGAGAACAACGGTGAAGTTATCCGTCTGGCCATTCCGCCGCTGACCGAAGAGCGCCGCAAGATGCTCGTCAAGCAGTCGAAAGCCGAGGCCGAGCAGGCCAAGGTCAGCATCCGCAACGCCCGCCGCGATGCTATCGAAGGTCTGAAGAAAGCTGTCAAGAACGGCATGAGCGAAGATGTGTCGAAAGACGGCGAGGCTCAGGTGCAGAAAGCCTACGACCGCTTCTCGAAGCGCATCGACGAAGTTTTCGCCGCCAAGGAGAAAGAAATTCTGACTGTCTAAGCCGGGGCTGATGCAGCTGCTGGGCCTCGAGCTTACAAACTTCAAGAATATCGGCCACGCGTCGCTGGAGTTCTCTGCCGGCATAAACTGTTTCGTCGGCAACAACGGCCAGGGCAAGAGCAATCTGCTCGACGCCATCCACTATCTGAGCTTCTGCCGTAGCTTCACGGGCGTCGGCGACAGCCTTCTGATTCGCCGGGGCGAGGATTTCGCCCTGGCTCATGCCCGTTATATCCGTCGCGGAGCCGACGAAGAGCTGTCGCTCGGAATGGCGCGCGGGCGCCGGAAGAGTCTCAAGCGCGGCGGCAAGGAATATGCGCGCCTGAGCGAGCATATCGGCCGCTTCCCGCTGGTAATGGCTGCTCCGTCAGACATCGCCCTGATTCAGGGGTCGGGCGAGGAACGTCGCCGCTGGATGGACATGGTCATCAGTCAGGGCGACGCTGCTTATCTCGACGCCCTGACACGCTACAACAACGCGTTGGCCCAGCGCAACCGACTGCTGCGCGACCGCTCGGGCGACCGCGCCCTCTTCGAGGTGCTCGAAATGACAATGGACGCCACCGCACGGGTCATCCATGCGCGCCGCGCCGCCTGGATCGATGGCCTGCAGCAGCTGTTCGGCGCATTCTATGGCGCCGTGGCCGGAACCGACGAAGCGCCTCTGCTGACCTACGAGAGCGCGCTCAACGGCTCGTCGATGACCGACATCTTCGACCGTGAGCGGCTCCACGATGCCGCTGTCGGCTTCACGACCTCGGGCGTCCACCGCGACGATATCGACATGAGTCTCGACGGACTGCCGATGCGCCGCACAGGGAGTCAGGGGCAGTGCAAGACCTTCACCGTGGCCCTCCGGCTGGCCCAGTGGAAGTTCCTCGGCGACATCGCCGGTATGAAGCCCATGCTGCTGCTCGACGACATCTTTGACAAACTCGACGCCGACCGCGTCAGCCGCATAATGAATCTCGTGGCCGACGGTTCATACGGACAGATCTTCGTGACTGACACAAACCGCGTCAACCTCGACTCAATCATAGCCCGTGCCGGAGGCGAGCCGCGCCTCTGGAACGTCGCCGCCGGAGAATTCATGCCCCTCGCCCTATGAAACGCAGCGAAGCCAAAAGTCTCGGCCAGATTATCGACGAGGCCATCAATATGACCGGACAGGCCGACGATTTCAATGCCTACCGCCTCTCGTCGCTCTGGCCCGACGTCGTCGGTCAGGCCATCAACCGCATGACAACGCGCCGCTACGTCGACTCGAACCATATTTTCCATGTTTACCTGACCTCGGCGGTGGTGAAAAACGAGCTGTCGTTCAACCGCACGGCGCTCGTCGAAGCCCTTAACAAGGCTGTCGGCTCCACCGTCATAACCGACATAAAATTCCACTGAATGGAACCCCGTACCATATCCCATCCTGCAACCAGCAACCCGCGCATCCCCGCCGAAGCGGCCGTTTTCCGGCATTATCTGCCCGTTCAGTTCCGCTTCAACGATATCGATATGCTCGGCCATGTCAACAACAGTGTCTACATAACCCTTTTCGACATGGGCAAGACCCGCTATTTCGAGGCGGCGCTTCCAGATGTCGATTTCCGGCATATACCGATTGTGGTCGTCAACGTCAACTGCGACCTTTTCGAACCGACATATTTCAACGACAGCGTCGAGATGTTCACCCGCGTGGCCCGTATCGGAAACCGCTCGATAACAATGGACCAGCGCATCGTCGACATCGCCACGGGTCATCTGAAGGCGCGCTGCACAACCGTGCTGGCCGGATTCGATCCGGCCACGGCCACCGGCGCGCCGCTCGACCCCGTCTATGTCGCCGCCATCCGAGAGTTCGACAATATCTAACCTTTAATCAAATACCATCGACAATGAAGAAATTCATAACAATCGTGGCCATGACTGCAATCATCGCTTCCGGGGCCGATGCCCGCGTTCCGCGCCGCAAGGCCCAGTTCGTCTATCCGAAGGCGCCGACGTCGCAGACCGTCGACAACTATTTCGGCATAAAGCTCGCCGACCCCTACCGTCCTCTCGAAAACGACACCGCTGCCGCAACTCTGCAGTGGGTTAAGGAAGAGAACGCCCTGACGCGTAAATATCTCGACAATATCCCCGCCCGCGCCCGCATGAAAGAGCGCCTCGGCGAGCTCTACAACTACCGCCGCAGCGGGCTGCCTTTCCGCGGCAACGACGGAATGTATTACATCTACGACAACGACGGAACCCAGAACCAGAGCGTGCTCTACCGCATGAAGCGCCCGACCGACCGCAAGCGCGAGGTGTTCATCGATCCCAACAAACTCTCGGCTGAGGGAACGGCTGCCCTCAAAGGGGTGACCCAGAGCCCCGACGGATGCTACACGGCCTATACCGTCAGCCGCAACGGCTCTGACTGGGTCGAGATTTTCGTTATGGACACCAAGAGCCGCAAGCTGCTAAAAGACCATATCGAGTGGGCGAAGTTCACCGACGGCGTATGGCACGGCAACGACGGATTCTTCTACAGCGCCTATGAGCGCCCCGGCCAGGGAAAGGAATTCTCGAACGCCAACACCAACCACCGTATCTACTACCACCGTCTCGGAACGCCGCAGGCCTCCGACAAGCTCATCTATGAAGATCCGGCCAACCCGCTCCACTTCCACACAGCCCAGGTTCCCGACCGCAACAGCGAGCTCCTTTTCGTGACCGAATCGGGCGAAGGGCTCGGCAATGCCCTGAAGATGGCGCGCCTCGGCAAGGAACCGCTTGAATTCGTCACCCTCGACCCTAAGCAGGACTATGAGACTATGGTAGTCGACGCCGTCGGCGACAAAATCTATCTTCTGACGAACTATGGCGCCCGCCGCAACCGCCTTATGACGGCCGACGCCAACAATCCGGCCCGCGAGAACTGGCAGGAGCTTGTGCCCGAGAAAGAGGGCGTGCTGACAGGCGTGGCCTTCGCCGGCCCTGACCGCCTTCTGCTGACCTACGAGCAGGATGCCGTCAGCCATATCGATATCGCCGGTCTCGACGGAAAAGTCATCGGCAAGCTCGATCTTCCCGGTCTCGGATATGCCGGAGTGTCGGCCTCTCCGAAGAGCAAGGATGTCTTCTACAGCTTCACCTCTTTCAACGAACCGTCGAGCATCTACTCCTATAACCTCGACAAAGGCAAGTCGGAACTGGTAAGCCGTCCCGACATCAAGGGCGTCAACCCCGACGACTATGTGACAACCCAGGTTTTCTATCCCTCGAAAGACGGCACGAAGATTCCGATGTTCATAACCCATAAGAAAGGCATCGAGCTGAACGGTCAGAATCCCGTCTATCTCTACGGCTACGGCGGCTTCAACGTGTCGCTCAACCCCGGTTTCTCGCCGGCCCGCATGCTCTGGCTCGAGAACGGCGGCGTCTACGCCCAGGCCAATCTGCGCGGCGGTGGCGAGTATGGTGAGGAATGGCATCTCGCCGGCACGAAGCAGAACAAGCTCAACGTGTTCGACGATTTCATCTCGGCTGCCGAATATCTCATCAAAGAGGGCTACACCTGTCCCGACAAACTCGTCATCGAGGGGGGCAGCAACGGCGGTCTGCTCGTCGGTGCCTGCGTCAACCTGCGTCCCGACCTCTTCGCTGTGGCAATACCGCGCGTCGGCGTCATGGACATGATGCGCTACCATCTCTTCACTATCGGCTGGAACTGGGCGCCCGACTACGGCCGCAGCGACGACAGCCCCGAGATGGCCAAATACCTGCTCGGCTATTCGCCTCTCCACAATATCCATAACGACAAGGCGGTCTATCCCGCTATCCTTGTGACCACCGCCGACCACGACGACCGCGTCGTTCCCGCCCATTCGTTCAAGTATGCCGCAACGCTCCAGGAGGCCGATCCCGGCTTCGAGCCGAAGCTCATCAGAATCGACAGCAACGCCGGTCATGGCGCCGGAAAACCCGTGTCGAAGGTTGTCGACGAGTGGGCCGACATCTACGCCTTCATCTTCGAGAACATGCATCTCGACGATCCCAAATGAGAATTGCCGCTTCATTGCTTGCCGCCGCAGTCTCGGCCCTGCTGACGTCGTGTTTCACCGGCGTCGAGAGCACGCCGCGCATAAAGGCGCCCTCCGGTGAAGAGGCGCGCCGGGCCGATCCCGACGCCACCTTTCTCGACGACATTGTCGCCGAGCCTGCCGACCGCTGGGCACCGGGAAAAGCTTTCGCCGTTGTCGACGAACGCTTTGCCCTGCTGCTTGGCGCATCGGCTCCGGGGCGCCCGCTGGCCGGATCGGTTATCCGCTATGCCGGAAAGCGCAGCGTAGCCACCGTCACCGGCTCGCAGGCCGTGGAGCAGCTTTTCACCGACGACCGGGGCGACACTCTCGTTTACCGCGCCGGACAGCGCGCCGCCTCGCCGGTGCCCTTCCTCGTCGAGCTCGACATTGTCGACGCCGGGCGCCGGCGCCTGATGTCGCGGCCACTCTGGCTCGTCACCGATGTCTGGCGCGACAGTCTCGGCGCTCCGCTGAAAGGGCGCAAGTATATCGCTATCCGCGTCGACAGCGTCTGCCCCGGCACGGCCGACTATCCTCTGCGGCTCTGCTTCACCGCCTCCGACGGGGTCAGCCCCGAGCGCGGCACGTTGCTTCTGACCCCCGGCCCCGCTGCCGGACACACGTCGCGCCGCTTCGAATCACTGCTGACCCTCAGCGACCCGCGCCTGCGCTGGCGCAATATCGACGACGCCACCTGGCGCAACATCGTCGAGGGTCGCGTGGTTGCCGGAATGACGCGCGAGCAGGTCAGGCTGGCTGTCGGCGCTCCCTCCGACGTCGACCGCCGGGCCGGAAATGGCTCTTCGGGCGTTGTTTTCGAAACGTGGGTCTATCCCTCGGGGCGGCTCGTCAGGTTCGAAGACGGTTTTGTCGTCGACTGATATTAAAAAATCGAAAATCCGGGCCGTAAGGCTCTCTTC
>HF985614.1:5307-5969 GCA_000431215.1 Prevotella sp. CAG:1031 | reverse complement strand
TCTCTTCCGATGTTATAACACTGAATCATATAACCAAACAACAAGAAATGGAAAAAATCGAATCCGGAAAATATGTAGAGCTTGTCTACGATCTTTACGTTGTCAAAGCCAAAGGCGACGAAGAACTTGTCCATCAGGTCGATCCGGCCGATCCCGAGAAGTTTGTGTTCGGAGTGACTCCCGGTGTCATCGAGCCGCTGGCAGCCGCCATCGAGGGGCTGGGGCAGGGCGACAGCTTCGACGTCTACGTCGACAGCGCCGACGCTTTCGGCCCGCGTGATCCCGAGCGTGTCGCCCATCTCGAAAAAGAGATTTTCGAGATCGACGGCAAATTCGACTCGCGCGTCAAAGTGGGCGCCCTCCTGCCGATGCAGACCGCCGAAGGCTTCCAGATGGTTGGTCTTGTGACCGAAATAACTGATAAAGAGGTGGCTATGGACTTCAACCACCCCCTTGCCGGCAAGAACATCCACTTCAAGGGCCATGTGCAGACCGTGCGCGACGCCACTCCCGAGGAAATCCGGCCTGCCGGAGGCTGCGGCAGCTGCGGCTGTTCGGGCAACTGCGACGACAACGACGGCGCCTGCGGTTGCAGCGGATGCGGCAATTGATTACCGAATTTTTTTAGTATCTTTGCGGCGGGTCTCCGGCTTCGGAGACCC
>HF985614.1:0-5299 GCA_000431215.1 Prevotella sp. CAG:1031 | reverse complement strand
GGTCTCCGGCTTCGGAGACCCGCCGCTACAAGTTAACAGTATTGACTTATGTTCTCAGGAATAGTTGAAGCAATGGCCACGGTTGTCGCTGTCGAGCGCCGTGGCGGAAATATCGACATCACCCTGCGCTGCCCGTTCACTTCCGAGCTGCGCATCGACCAGAGCATCGCCCACAACGGCGTATGCCTCACAGTGACCGCCATCGACGGCGAATGCTATACGGTAACGGCTATCGAAGAGACCCTGCGCCGTTCGAACCTCGGCCTTCTCGAGCCGGGCAGCCGCGTCAACGTGGAGCGCTCTATGAGAGTCAACGGCCGCCTCGACGGCCATATCGTGCAGGGCCACGTCGACACCACGGCCCGATGCACCGGTGTCGAACAGCTCGACGGCAGCCGCCGGTTCACCTTCGCCTACGACATCGACCCCGCGCTCGAACGCAAGGGATATGTCACCGTCGAGAAAGGCTCGGTCACCGTCAACGGCGTCAGCCTTACCGTCTGTGATTCCGAAGCTCGCCGTTTCGACGTAGCCATAATTCCCTATACGCTCGAAAACACCAACTTCGGCGACATCGCCGAGGGAACGGTCGTCAATATCGAGTTCGACATCATAGGAAAATATCTCGCACGCCTCATGCAGACCGAGCAATGAACCGCCTGTTGACAACTCTTCTCGCTCTGTTGATCGCCTTTGCCGCGTCGGCAGCCGACATTCCGGCCCTGCGCCGCGCCGCCGATGCCTCTCAGGCGGCGGTGACCTCTCCTTCGGCCCCCTGCAACAGCGGCGACGAGCCGTTCTCGCAGTTCCTCGTGAAGTTCACTACCGACGGCTCCTTCGCCAAAGAGCGCACAAGCCTGTCGCCGATATTCGCTCTCAAGAGCATCGCCGACTATCGCGCTCTGGTCGTCGCCTCGGGCCATGAAACGGGATATACCCAGACCTGGCAGGTCGTCGACCCGTCGCGGGTCAAACTCGTCTGCGGCTACGACCGTTCGCCCGACTACAGCTATATCTTCGCCCGCGGGGCCGACGGCAAATGGAAACTCGTCGACCGCGTCACCGAAGATTTCTGACACACATTTATAATATAGACACGAATAAACTCATTTCCGCTATGGCAAACTGGTTTGAATGTAAAGTCCACTACGATAAAACAATGGAAAACGGCTCGATCAAGAAAGTCAACGAGCCTTATCTTGTCGACGCCCTGAGCTTCACCGAGGCCGAGGCCCGCATAATCGAAGAGCAGACCCCCTTCATCTCGGGCGAGTTCACCGTTTCGGCTGTCAAGCGCACAAAGATTTCCGAGATCTTCCGCGACGATACCGCCGACAAATGGTATCTCGTCAAAGCCGCTTTCATAACTATCGACGAGAAGACCGCAACCGAGAAGCGTTCGGTTGTGCAGTTCCTCGTTGCCGGAAGCGATTTCAAGGGCGCTTTCGACAACTTCAATGAAGGCATGAAGACAACCATGGCCGACTACGAGATCGTCTCCATCGCCGAGACCCCGCTGATGGACGTCTACGGCGTTAAGCTCGGCGACAAAAAGCCCGAATAAATGCCGGTAGCCGATAACCTCAAGCGTGTCACGTCCGAACTCCCCGAAGGGGTCCGGCTCGTGGCCGTGTCGAAATTCCATCCCGCTGAGGCGGTCGTGGAGGCCTACGGTGCCGGACAGCGCATCTTCGGCGAGAGCCGTGCCGATGAGCTGACGGCCAAGCGCGCCGCCTGTCCCGACGACATCGAATGGCACTTCATCGGCCATCTCCAGAGCAATAAGGTCAGCCGCGTTGTCGAGGCTGCCGACGTTATCCAGAGCATCGACTCCGTCAGGCTGCTGCGCCGTGTCGACGACGCTGCCGCGCGCCTCGGCCGCCGCCTGAGGGTGTTCCTTCAGGTTCACGTGGCCGCCGAAGATACAAAGTTCGGTTTCACTCCCGAAGAGCTCGACGCCGAGATAACGCCCGAGCTTCTGGCCGGACTGCGGGCCACGGAGATAACCGGCGTCATGGGCATGGCCACCAACACCGACGACACCGACCGCGTCCGCGCCGACTTCCGCGCCATCCGCGCGGCCTTCGAACTTCTGAAGCCGCGCATCGCCGGTCTGCGCGACATCAGCATGGGAATGACCGACGACCATCTCATCGCTATCGAAGAAGGGTCGACAATGGTGCGTATCGGCACCGAGATATTCGGCCCGCGTCAGTATTAGAATTGATTCCCCACTCCTGTCAGACAATAATCTATTTCCATAATTTCTTCACACCTTAATCACTATTCTCATGAACCAGTCAGAGAAAAAACATCAGAGCTACGTTTTGCCTATCGCAATCATGTTCGCTCTGTTTTTCATGATCGCTTTCGTGACAGGCTACCAGAATCCTCTGGGTGTAGTCATCGAAAAGCTCAGTAACGGCAATCCTCTCTTCAGTCAGCTCGGAACGCTCGCAAACTTCATCGCATACGCTTTCATGGGCTATCCCGCCGGCATCCTGCTCCAGAACAAGGGCTTCCGGGTGACGGCCCTGACCGCCGTCAGCGTCGGCTTCACAGGCGTGCTGATAACCTATCTGTCGGGATTCATCGTCGACCCGACAACGGCCGTGACCGTCTATCTCATAGGCGCTTTCGTCAGCGGCTTCTCGATGTGTCTGCTCAACACCGTCGTCAACCCGATGCTCAACTCGCTCGGCTCGACCCCCAACAAAGGCAACCAGCTCGTTCAGTTCGGCGGCTCGTTCAACTCTCTGGGCGCCACTCTTGCCCCGGTTATCGTCGGCGGCCTCATCGGCGCCAATGTCGACAAGATTTCGTCGGCCGACCCTGTGTTCTACATGGCAATGGCAATCTTCTTCGTGGCCTTCCTCGTTATCTTCTTCAGCCGCCTGCCCGAAAGTCCCGACCTCGGCAAGCCGCGCAGCAAGGTCAAGGCGTCGGGCGCTTTCGCCTACCGCAACTTCACCTTCGGCGTCATCGCTATCTTCTGCTATGTCGGAATTGAAGTCGGCATCGCCAACTGGACCCTCCAGTATCTCACCAAGAGCGAAGGCGTCGTCACCAACAACGTCGGTTTCGAGGCAACCGCCATCGCCGGCACCGTTGTCGGAATCTACTGGCTTCTGATGCTCGTCGGCCGTCTGCTCGGCGGTCTGGTCGGCAACAAAGTGTCGTCGCGCTCGATGCTGACCGTAGCATCGGCCGGAGCTATGATTCTCGTTGTCCTCGGAATCTACACCGCTGAAAACTTCGTCGACTTCATCGGCTTCAGCTCGTCGTCGCTGTCGTTCTCGGTTGTCAGCATCCCGCTGAACGCGATCTTCCTCGTCTGCTGCGGCCTGTTCGCCTCGATCATGTGGGGCGCCATCTTCAACCTGTCGGTAACCGGCCTCGGCAAATATACCGCTGTCGCCTCCGGCATATTCATGGTGATGGTCTGCGGCGGCGGCATTCTCCCCGCCATTCAGTCGTTCATCGCCGCCCACGACATTCTGTCGAGCTTCTGGCTCGTCTTCGGCCTGCTCGGCTACCTCTTGGTCTACGCCCTCGTCCTCTCGCGCCCCAACAAGAAGGGCGCTCCCGAAATCCTCGTCGAGGACTAAAATACAAAGATGGCTGCGGCTTCCACCGCAGCCATCTTCGCCTTTAAGGCCCTTAAAGACAGCAGAAGCCCGAGTTTCGCCTCGGGCTTCTGCGTAAGAAATCCTTTTCGAACACATCGTATCTCATAGGATAGTCTGCAAATAAACTATCCATTTCGTCGATGGCTCTCTTGATGTCGTAAAGACAAACAGCTATATATTCATCCATATATCAGCTGTTTTTTCCGGTCGACAGATGCCTTGAACAGCGGATTGAGATTGTCGCCATATTCTATTAAATCAACCTTTCGGTTAAATAATTGCTCCAGTGCATCTTTAAGCCCGAAATAATTCGAGACATAGTCGAATTCAGGGCTGTCGGGATTGTGTGGCACAAAGTCAACAAGCAGATCGACATCGCTATGCTCGTTGAACCTGTCTGTCAGTATAGAGCCGAACACCGATAATGTTTTGACCTTATACTTCAGGCAAAGGTCAAATATACGCTGTAGGTTGAGTTCGATTAACTTCATGGATATATATTTGCTGCCGCAAATATAGTGATTATTATTTATATAACGTTTCAACTGTCTGTTCTGTCTTCGCCTTTAAGGCCCTTAAAGATATAAGACTTATAAAACTTATACAAAACTCAGGAAAGACAGCAGAAGCCCGGGGCGATCCTCGGGCTTCTGCAATGCGCTTCAGGATGGGCTTGAACCAACGACCCCCTGATTAACAGTCAGGTGCTCTAACCAACTGAGCTACTGAAGCAGTTTTATATATAATTGTACCTATGTGTATTGCGCTTCAGGATGGGCTTGAACCAACGACCCCCTGATTAACAGTCAGGTGCTCTAACCAACTGAGCTACTGAAGCATTAAGTTTGACCCTCCGGCCAATTGCGCTGCAAAATTACTAACTTCTGTCGAACTGTGCAAATTTTTCGTCAAATTTTTATTGCGAAATTTCGACTGAGCTTTCTCCGACGCTGAGCGAGCAGGCTGCGCCGCAAACCAGAGGAATGTTGTGGGTGACGTGTCCGACGGGAATATCGTAGGCGACAGGGTAGTAGTAGTCGCGGGTCAGGTCGGCGACGATATTGTTGACCGAAGCGAAATCGGCGTCGGGGGCACATCCCGAGAATTTACCTACGATCAGTCCGGCCAGATCGGCGAGCACACCGCTCAGACGCAGCTGATAGAGCATGCGCTCGATCTTATAGATAGGCTCGTTGACATCCTCGATGAAGAGAATGCGGCGCGGTTTGATGACGTCGAAGGGGGTGCCGACAAGATCGCTGATGACCGACAGGTTGCCGCCGACGAGAAGGCCCGTTGCGTCGCCCGGCCGGTTCATCGGCGAGGGATCGAGGCTGTATTCCAGTCCTTCGCCCGCGAGGAAGTCGAGAAGAGCGCGGTTGTCGGCGTTGTCAGCGCCGTTGTCGGCGAGAGCCTTCGCCATAGGGGCGTGGATAGAGGCTATGCCGCGCGAGGTCAGCAGGGCGTGGAGCGCCGAGATATCGCTGAAGCCGATGAGCCATTTCGGCGTATCTTCGAGCGGCAGGCGCGCGAGGCGTTCGAGAAGGTGGACGGCGCCGTAGCCGCCGCGCGAGCAGAGGATGGCGTCGACCCCGGGGTCGGTCAGCGCGTCGGCGAGGTCGCTGTAGCGGTTGTCGGCCGTGCCGGCGAACGAGCCGTGGCGGTCGAAG
>HF985613.1 GCA_000431215.1 Prevotella sp. CAG:1031 | reverse complement strand
ATGTTCTATGTTGCCTATCAGCGTATTTACGCTAAAGAAGGTAACATGACTAAAGGTTCGGACGGTCAGACCATTGACAACATGAGCCTGAAACGAATTGAAAAGTTAATTGATATGTTAAAAGACGAAACGTATCAACCCCAACCGTCAAAGAGAGTGTACATACCGAAGAAAAACGGTAAGAAAAGACCTCTTGGCGTGCCGACTTTCAATGACAAGTTGATACAGGAAGTGGTAAGAATGGTATTGGAAGCCATATACGAGGGAAGTTTTGAATATACCTCGCATGGGTTTCGTCCCAATCGAAGCTGCCATACTGCATTAACTCATATCCAAAAGGAGTTTAATGGTGCAAAATGGTTTGTGGAGGGAGACATAAAAGGCTTCTTTGACAATATAAACCATGATGTATTGATAAACATTCTCTTGGAGCGTATTGCGGATGAACGCTTCATCCGATTGATACGCAAGTTTATGAAAGCGGGATATATCGAAGACCCAATCGAAGCTGCCATACTGCATTAACTCATATCCAAAAAGAGTTTAGCGGTGCAAAATGGTTTGTAGAGGGAGATATAAAAGGCTTCTTTGACAATATAAACCATGATGTATTGATAAACATTCTCTCGGAGCGCATTGCGGATGAACGATTCATCCGACTGATACGCAAGTTTTTGAAAGCTGGATATGTCGAGGAATGGCAATTCCACAATACTTACAGTGGCACACCGCAAGGGGGTATCATCAGCCCGATATTGGCTAATATATACCTTGACAAGCTGGATAAGTATATAAAGGAATACATAGCCAAATTCGACAAAGGGAAGAAACGAAGATTCAGTAGAGAAAGTATGGACTTTGGCAATGCAAGAAAACGTATTGTGCGAA
>HF985612.1 GCA_000431215.1 Prevotella sp. CAG:1031 | reverse complement strand
GTGTGCCCACCGGGAAAATCCGCTGACCCGCTTGAAGCGCCTCGGCTTTTCGCAGGTCGGGATGGAGATGAAAACGATTAATCCGGCCGACACCGTGGCCGAACTCATCCCCGGCTCCTATTACATAGCTTCGCCGCGCTTCGCTGCGGGCGCCGACAGCGTTGTCGTCGACGTAGTCTGCCACGGAACCTGTCCGCAGGCCAGTTTCCGTACCGACGCCGTGTTCGGCGTCGATGCCGCCGGAAAGCCATTCGATGTAGGGTTCCGTCAGAAGTTCAATGTCGGCGATCCGCGGCAATGGTCGATGGAGGGGCGCGACGAGATGGTCTACGGCCCTGACATCTATGCGCTCAACGAGGCCCTTCAGCTCGAAGCCGCAGCTCCCGGGCCGTTCGATATGGCGCCGTCGCTGAAAAACGTAAGAATCACGTCGCAGAAGAAATGCCGCGACGGCAGAATATTGTCGGAGAAGACTGTCAAGGCCGACAATCCCGAGTTCTACCGGCTGACGATAACCCCCGCCGGCGTAGAGATCGAAGGCGCCTCGCGTGCCGCGCTGGCAATGGCGCGCCGCACTGCGAAACGTCTGTTCGAGACGAATCCTTCGGGAGTGCCCGAGGCCGTTGTAGAAGACTGGCCCGACTATCCCGTACGCGGCATGATGATAGATGTCGTGCGCAATTTCCACTCGCTCGCCCAGATGAAGAAGATTGTCGACGGCATGGCAGACCTGCGCCTTAACCGCCTGCAGTTCCATCTGGCCGACGACGAGGGCTGGCGCCTCGAGATAGCTCCCCTTCCCGAACTGATAACCTACGGCTCGCGCCGCGGCTATACAACCGACGAGCGCCTCTTTCCGGCCCAGATCTATTCGGGAGCCGGCGATCCCGACGGCGAGCTGAACCACGGCTATTACACCCGCGCGGAGTTTGTCGACTTCCTGCGTTACTGCGACGAGCGCGGGATAACGGTCGTGCCCGAATTCGAGTCGCCGGGCCACGCCCGTGTGGCAATCAAGGCTATGGACTTCCGCGAGCGCACTACGGGCGACAGCAGTTTCCGTCTTCATGAACCGGCCGACACAAGCCGCTACCGCTCGGCCCAGCAATACCGCGACTGCGTGCTCAATCCCGCGCTCCCCGGCCCCTACCGCTTTTTCGACGTTGTCAGCGACGAGGTCATAGCGATGTATCGTGAGGCCGGTGTAGAGCTTCCGGCATTCCATATCGGCGGCGACGAAGTGCCCGGCGGTGCCTGGAGCGGTTCGCCGGCTGCCACAGCCTTCAAGGCCGAGCATGGAATCGAGGACGACAGCGGTCTCCACGCCTATTGGGTTGAGCGCATGGCCGAGATGATGGCCCGCAAGGGGGTGAAGATCGCCGGATGGCAGGATATAGCTACAGATTATAACGACAGCTATTCGGCTCGCGTAGCGCCGCAGGTCGATTACGTAAACCTCTGGGTCGACCGCAACTTCCGCAAGGGGGTCAAACATGGTTCGATGGCTCTGCGCAGCGGGTTCACGCCCCTGATATGCGACTTCGGCCATTTCTACCTTGATTTCGCCCATTCCACCCATCCCGAAGAAGAGGGCCTGAACTGGGGCGGTGTCATCGACGAGTTCAAGACTCTCGACGGCTATGCCGGGAACGTGGCTCCGCGCTCCGACGCCGACAAGACGCGCATCCTCGGCGTTCAGGGCCAGCTCTGGGCCGAGACACTGCGCTCCGACTCACAGATGGAACGCTATCTCTTTCCGCGCCTGTTCGCTCTGGCCGAGCGCGGATGGAACGCCGATACCACCTTTACCCACGGTCGCTTCAACGCCCTCATGGGCTATCGCGAGCTTCCGCGCCTTGCGCGCCGCGGCTACAGCTTCCATCTGCGTCAACCCGGCATGAAGCTCGAAGGCAACCGCATTGTCATGAACAGCCCCTATGCCGACGCCGAGATCCGCTACACCACCGACG
Source organism: Prevotella sp. CAG:1031 (assembly GCA_000431215.1). GTDB lineage: Bacteria > Bacteroidota > Bacteroidia > Bacteroidales > Muribaculaceae > CAG-1031. The sequence continues at coordinate 20,130 of HF985612.1, read as the reverse complement.
GAACGACGCCGACCTTATCATCGCCGCTCTACACCGGCCCCGTCGAGGCTGCCGACCCACAGGCCGTGCGCGCCCGCCTCTTCTACCACGGCGCCGAGTCGGTCACGACCCTCCTTCCGCGCCGGTAAGACCGAGAAATTCGTTTGTACGGACGCGATTCATCGCGTCCGCGCTGTCAATACGCCCAACCTAAAGATGACCGCGCGGTCGATGGCTGTCAATCATCGTCCGCGCAGTCAATCTTTTTATCGTTGAAAGTGTCGTTACGCCAATTCGCTACATTATTGTCAATGTAATTCATGATGTTCGTGTAGGCACGCTCGCTCCGTATTATATATTCGTGAAACCTTTGTTGCCAGATTTCGGGATTGCCTGATTGGCTTGGGTTTTGTCGCGCACGTGCCTGACGTGTCACGCCGGCCTTAAATGCTCCTACCACAGAGGCCAGACGGCTGTTGTGATGGAAATCCTGTGACTCAGGCGCTTCGTGGCGGCTTTGTCTAAGACATCCGAGTTTTTGCGGGGAGGCGGGGGAGGCTTGGAAGGCTTTGGACGTTTCGGGCGTTTTGGAAGTTTCGGACGCGGCGGACGCGATGAATCGCGTCCCTACTGGGGTCGTGGCAATCGATATCACCATATGGATGTGGTTCGGCATGACGACGTGGTTCAGAATTTCAACGTCGTTATAATATGAAGGGATCTTCTCGATGTTTTCTTTGACGAGGCTACCTAATGTGGACGCTATGAATTGCGCACCGACGATTTTTCCGAATAAATGGCGTTTGTCGGCACAGCAGATTGTAACGAAGTAGAGACCTTCGTCATAGGGATGCCAATTGGCACGAAATTGGTGGCGGTCAGCCATTTTCCATTGTAGTTGAACGACGATATGCAAAGTTAGCATTTTTCCGCAATTCACGGCCCGCCCGTGTTCCCGCCCCCGCAAAACTTCGATATTTTCCGCAGGGAGGCGTGGATGACCGCCCGTGTAGGGACGCGATTCATCGCGTCCGCCGCGTCCCGTGACCCCGCAAAACTTTTATTTTTCAGCCTGATTTGAATAAATATTAGTGAAAATATATATCTTTGCGATTGCTGACCGCATCGAAGCCCCGGTCACGGGAGAGAGGGCGGGAGGCACGACATAATTGAAAGCGTTTATCCGCGCTGATTCTTGACTCTCTGAAATTCTCGCAAAATTTCAATCAATAGTCAGGGATTGAGCAACGATGGATGCCCATGGATATGTAATTATCTTGCAGCCGGCATGGTGTTCCGCGAGGAATATTGCCGGAGGCATTGGTTGCATATACAAGCGTAGGGCTTCTTCGTTGCCGTCCGACTATTGATGGGCAATGCGAGAAGCCTCCAGTTGTAGGACGGTAACCGATACAGATTCCTACGCTTTCCCTTTGTAAACCAATCAAATAGCCAACGAGGGGATGACCGCGGCAACGTAAATATCATGGCAGATAAAGTATTTTTCTTTATTGTGGCTCTTATGCTTGCTTTATTGGTTGGCATGTGGGGTAATACGCGTAAAATCGGGTTCGGTTGGGCGTTCGGGCTTTCTCTATTAAATCTATTTATCGGAATTATTGCCGTAGCCTGTTCCAAGAAAAAGACCGCTGATTCAAATCCTCAAGATATAACGAAATGAAGATAGCCGGTTATATCTTTCTAATAATTGGAGGGCTGAGTTTTTTGGGAGCCGCTTTCAAAGGGAACAGTGTCTTTGGCCCATTATTTTGTATCGCTCTTGGGGCATTCCTTGTTTACAGAGCCAATAATAAAGAGTCCGAACAAAAAGAAAAGATTCGGCAGTCTGCTGAATATCGGGAAAATTCAACAGTGGAAAGTATGCCGAATAGTAACAATGACCAAAAATTGGATTCTCTTGAGGATATACAATCTCAGCTAACTCTTCGCCAAAGAGAAGCGGCAATGTGTCTGATCTCATTTTTTGGCGGGTTTAGTGATAATCTAAATGATGACGTGCCTATGATTCTGTTTAGGCAAGCTGCTAAATTCTTTGGCCTTTCGGACTCCCCGATAGTATTATCACAAATGATGTCAAAGTTTTCGGATTCAGATACATTAATTAATACGGTAATTACGATAAATCCTGCCAAAGCTAAAGAATTTCTGTTGTTAACCTGCTATGATCTTGTCAAATCCTCTCGCAAGCCAGAGGCATTCGATGCCTTGTTTGGGATTGCGAATGATATGGGATATGACAGAGTAAAAATGCAAAGATTGATAACCCTATATCATTAGAACTTAAATAATTAGCTTTGATATTTGTTGATCGAAAATCTTAAAAGAATTTTATGAAATATATAATAAAGACTTTTTTTGCCATATTCTTGCTCGTGTTTACGTCTTGTAATCAAAGTAAAATTGAAAATCTTGAATATGAGGTATCAAAACTTGAGAAAGAGAACGCGACTCTAAAATCACAAATAGAGGAACTTGAAAATGTGATTTCAAATTATAAGAGTTATACTTCCCGATATTCTTATGAGATGGAACAACGAGAAAGACATCAACAAAATGCGCAAGAACACCTTCGAACTGCTGAGTTTTGGAGACAGAGCGGAAATGAGTTCCTATATGAAAGTAATATGCGCAATGCCCAACAAGAACTTGATATGATTCCTTAAATATAAAAATACATCATTGAAATTCAAAATTTAACATCAATTAAATCAAATTGTTATGAGATTAAAATTATATTTGTTAGTTGTGTTGGTGCTCCTTACGGGCTGTAACGGAGCATCTAAACAAGAGAAAGAAATTGATAATGCCAGATTGAAAGTTATAGAGCTTAATCAAAAATATAATAAGTTATATCAAGCTATAATGTCACAATATATGGCTGGAAACTCAGATTATGAAGCTGCCGGGATGTGCTTACAAATGCTTACAGAAGAAATCATAGCAGTAAATAAGGCTCTCAAAATTGATTGTAAACAATACGATGAAAATGGAGAGGCTATTATGGTGGAAGGAAAGAATGGACTTTCGCCCATTGAAATTATCCCTAACGAATTAAAAATTGAAAAATAAAGCTAACTATTGGTCGCTATTGAAGCAAAAAATGTTGTTAAGAAAATGAAAAGTATAGAATATTTGTCAAAAGATGACTTGCAATTATAATATGCGGTAATAATAGGATTGTTATGAAGAAACTGTTCAATTGTGTATTTGTTTTGACATTATCAATTATATTGTTAACGTCATGTAAAGATAGTAGCACTGTCCAGTCCGCAGTTGCCCGATATGAGGCAGGTGAGATTACAGAAGATAGTCTAAAGTCGTTTTTATGGGATTCTGTTAATGTGGATGCGGCCATAGAATGGGCCGAAAAGCACAAGTCCGATAATATTATTGCAATGAAATTACTTGGTCGAGCATATATATTAGGAGAGGGGGTTAAACACAGTTTGGGAAAATCTAAAGTGTATTATTTTGCAGCGGCTAAGCAGGGCGATTCAGAAGCAACGAGGCTATTGGGCTGCGTCTACCTATATCCCGGCCAAGAAAAAATAGATTCTGCACGTTATTGGTTCGCAAAAGCGGCAGAACGCGGGGATGGCCAATCATATTACATGTTGAGTGAATTAGAAAGACAGTATAATGCATCTGTTGATTCCACTTTGGTGATTAGTTATTGGACGAAAGGTGCTCAACTAAATGACGCATCATGTTTAGCCTCTCTATCATACGCATATTACTTTGGTTGGGGCGTCGAGTGTAATAAGAAAAAAGCATTTATGATGCTTGATATGGCCGACGAAAATTTACTGGATGATAAGGGCCTTTTTTATCTAGCTTTGATGTACGAATTAGGAGAAGTTACTCGTCAGGATTTTAATACAGCTTTTAAGTTTTATAAAAAAGCCGCAAATAAAGGGAATGCAAGTGCCATGTGTAAACTTGGGAATTATTATGGATATGGTCAGGGTGTTGAACGGAATGATTCATTAGCTTTTATTGAATATCAAAAAGCCGCAAATATAGGGGATGCTCAGGGGCAAAGATGTGTGGCATATTGTTATTATTACGGGAAAGGAACTAAGCAGAATAAAGGGACTGCCTATCAATGGTTTGAAGTTGCAGCAAAAAATGGAGATGAAATTGCCATTAGATTCTGCAATGATCATAATATAACAATGTAGCGAGTTGGCGAATTACAAAACATAGACCGCGCGGACGATGATTGAGTCCATCGACCGTGCGGTCATCTTTAGATTGGGTTGATGGCGTGGACGCGATGAATCGCGTCCCTACTATCCATTTTGACGGCGCGAAGATATGTCGCAGCCCCGGCTTCCGGAGGGAGGTCGGGGCTGGCGTGGGAGCTGCGGGGAGGTTAGCCGTTGTAGTGGTCTTTGACGGCTTTCTTGAATTCTTCGAAGACGGGGTAGAAGTCGGAGAAAATGCTGTTGTCACCGGCGCATTTCTTGAGCACGTGGTGGAGCAGGCGGATGCCGACTACGAGTTCTTTGGCGTGTTTTTCGGAGATGTCGCCTTTTTCGTTGACTCTCTCAACCATGGCGGCGAGGTCGTGGTGGCCGCCGAAGTTGAAGTTCATGACTTCCTGAATTTTACAGTCGACTACTTCGGAGATGTTGAAGTGGTAGGAGCGTTTTTCTTTGTCGGATTTACAGTTGCAGTCCATAATATATAGTTTTAGAATTTTGTTGTTCTCTTGAATAACAACCGTTTATCGCGGATGGTTGCTCAAAAAGAGTTAAAAGAGGGCGTCGCATCGTTAATATCAGATTAGTGTCGGCCGGGACGCGGCAAATTGTTAAAATAATTTTATGGGCGGCATTTCTTAATTCAGATTAAGGTGATTATAACAATTGCTTGATATTTTCGTGGCGTTGCGATAAGGCGTTATGCTTTTCGGCGCTTTAGGTGGCAAAATTTGCCGAAATGCCGATAAATCGTATCTTTGAACATTACATATTACCAATCACAATAACTGTTTTATGAAAAAAATTCTATTACTCACATTTATGCTGGCATCCATGTCGTCGTTATGGGCGGCAGGATTCAAGACGCTCAATGTCGATCTTCGCGACGGTTCGAGCGTTGCCATCACACTGGCCGATGACCTCGCTATCAGTTTCGACACCGAGAATATGGTTGCCGAAAGCGCGGCTTCGGGCAAGGTCGAAATTTCTCGCAATGATATTGTCGGCATGAGCCACGGTTCTGACGCTGCTATCGGCAGTGTCGACGCCGACTCCCCCGAGATAGAGCAGGAGGGCCGAAAGATTGTTGTCAGCGGCGTTGCCGACGGCACGGAGGTAAGCATCTATCGACTCGACGGACGGCTTGCGGCCGCCGACGAGGTTGTCGACGGCCTCGTCGAGATATGCCTCGATTGCTTTGTTCCGGGCGTTTATATTGTGAAAATCAATGATATGTCGTTCAAAGTAGCAGTCAAGTAAGCATGAAAAGACAGTTTACAACGGGACTTCTGGCCATAGCCGGAGCAGCCGCAATCTTTGCCGGCATAAGCCGTATCGATCTGACCGGCGTATTGGGAAAAAGTATCGGCCGCATTTGGCTCGACGATACCGAGAAGATAACATATCAGAAAGATGACGCCGCTGCCGGCGATTATTCCCAGATGACCGTCAGAGAGAAAGACGGGACGGAAAAGACCTACAAGCTTTCGTAGATAACGAAAATGACGCCTGTCGAGGCTCTTCCCGAGAGTCCGCTGACTGTCACGATCACGCCTCACCACTATAATCTCGAATATACGGTCACCACGACCGAAGACGACACCTGGTTCACTGTTTTCGGCTGCCCGAAATCGAAGCTTGCCGGAGTTGATAAGCGCGAATGGTATATGGGCTACTGGGCTCAGTTCTACGAGGATGTCCATGCTTTTGCCGATTTCTGGGAAAAGACTGTTCCCGAGGTAGATAAGAAATCGATTCTCTACCATGCCGACGGAGCCCGCACGGAATGGTGGGATCAGGATTACCAGATAACTCCCGAGATGGACATGGTGTTCATTGTGATTCCGGCCAAATATACCGAAGACGACATCGTTATTGCCGCCGAACCGACGGTGATCGAATGGCGCACAAAGAAACTTGAGGTTGCGCAAGTCGATTATACGTTCACCTACGATCCGGCTCCGACATCAAACAAGGTTGAGGTAGGCGTGAAGAGCTCCGACCCGACAATTCCGTTCGCTGTTGCCATCTTCAACAAGAGCGAGGTCGACCAGAACGGCATTGAAAATACCGTTAGACTTCACCTTGCCACTCTCGAACAGCTTGCCTATTCAAACGGGTCGGGCGGATGGCCCTCGCTGACTAATTTCGGAGAAGGTTCGGCGCGCCGCTCCAATATCGATGTCGGCGATCAGTTCGTTGTCGCCGCCTTCGGATGTGAGATCGGCCAGCTTGTTACCAATATCCAGACATTCGATATCACCGTGCCTCCGGTTTCTCCGACCAGCAATGCTACTTTCGACGTCGCGGCCACTCGCCTTAGCGGCGCCGAGATGAGCCTCGACGTCAAGCCCTCCGATAAGTCGCTCCGCTGGATAGCCCTGATTGAAGAGGAAACGGCTTTCGCTTCGACGACAACCGAGATGTGGATTGCCAGGAAGCTCCAGTTTCTGACCCGCATGAACGGAAACCGCTGGACAACCGATACCGACCATATCCAGACCGGCGACGCCGTGATCAACAGCCACGACAATGTTATTGACGGCGTTTATTTCGACACAAAGAAAGAGTATCGCCTGATGGTGTTCGGCATCGACGAAGAGGGGGGACGCACGACCAATGTCTACACCCAGACGCTTTCGACCAAGAGTTCGGAAGCTCCCGACGAAGTTACTTTCGACATAAAGATTTCTGATTTCGATGAGGATCTTCAGCAATATACCGCCACGATCACTCCGTCGGACAATAATGTCAAATATGTCATTAACAATGTTTCGGCCGACAATTATTATGTCAAGACCAACGGACGCACCGACGAACAGATCATGCAGGATTTTGTCGATGTCAACGGCACGTATCTCACGCTATGTAGCGGCAAGCAGACAAAGAAATTTTCGATAAGCTCGGCTTTTGACTCCGATGCAGGAGCATGGGGACCCGGCAAGAACCGTCTTATGGTGTTCGCCTATGACGGCGAGATTCTCTCTAAGCTCTATATGCTGGAGATCAACGGTGTCAACGGTGAAGTAACCGTTATCCGACCCGAATAATCTTTGAAAAATATGCTGGAAGGCGCGGCCGCTACCTTATGGGGCGGTCGCGTTTGTTCAGAGTTCGCCTGAGGTGATGATCTGGCGTTTGATTTTGCTGAGGTGTTGTTCGGTTATGCCGAGATAAGAGGCTATAATCTTCGACGGAACGATACGGAAGATGGCTTTCCAGCGGGTGTTCAGCTCGGTTTTCAGCCGTCGGCCGTGATTGTCGGCAGACGAGTCTCCGGGCAGCCATTCGCCGTCGACGAGTCCCGAGAGTCGTTGTGTAAGCTGCAGCAGACGGCTCTTGGCGTCGCCGCTGAGCACCTGATTGCGGCATTCGTTGTAGAAAAGCTGGTTCTGGTGGGCGCTCATTACCCACAGGGCGAATTCGTGAGACCGCCGGAGCAGTCCGTCGAAGTAAGCCCGCGGAATGCGCAGCACCGTTGTCGGGCAGCAGGCCTCGAACCGGTAATATGAGGGCTCGCCGCTGTAGTAACAATGGAAAGAGATCAGCAAGGTTCCCGGCAGGGCGAATCCTACGGTCTTCTCTATATTCTTGTCCATATACGTGCCGCGGATGAGACCGTCTTTCACCACATATATGTCGGGGTTGAACTCTCCGGCATCGATCATCGGGCCGTAGGTGTCAAGGCTCACAGGCACGCCTCCGGCCAGAAATTCGTCGAGTACCTCGTGGCGCACGACGTATTTGGCCTCGAGTTCCAGAAGTTGCCGCAGGCTGTCGGCCGGTTCGTTCTCTTTCTTCATGTGAGCGTTTATTTGAGCCAAAAAATTAATAAAAAAATCGGAGAAACGGGTAATATCGGTTTCATTATATTGCAGGGCGGCGGCGTGGCATAATTCCGCAGGCCGGTGTCTGTGGGCCGGAAAAGGGTGAGGGCGGATGTCCGAACAATCCGGCGGCATGAGGCGTTTCAGAATGTAGACCGTAGATATTCGGATTATTAACCTAACAATAAAATTTTAAGCTATGGACAAAAAGAAATACGTATGTGAGGTGTGTGAATGGGTCTATGATCCCGAGATTGGAGATCCCGATAACGGTATTGCTCCCGGAACATCGTTTGCCGACCTTCCCGACGACTGGGTCTGTCCCGTCTGCGGTGTTGGCAAAGATGAGTTCAGCCCGGTAGACTGACAGTTTGAAAGAATAAAACAGCGGCGCATCACTGACCGATACGCCGCTGTTTTCGGTTGTCAGGGGAGTGTTATCAGGGCTTTTGTGCCGCGCGCGGAGGATGTCAGTGTGAAGTCTCCGCCGTGGAGGCGTGCGATCTGGCGGCTGAGGCAGAGACCTATTCCGCTGCCGCCCGGCTTGGTCGTGAAGAACGGCTGGAAGAGGTTCTGCATGACTTCGGGCGGAATACCGCGGCCGTTGTCGTCGATGCTGATGAAGGGATGGCCGCCGCTGGCCGACACGCTGACCTCTATGCGCGGCTCAGGCGCCGATGCGACAGCTTCGACGGCGTTGCGGAGCACGTTTGTCACCAGCCGGTTGAGCAGCCCGCGGTCGGCACTGAGCGTCATGCCGACGGGGAGAGTGTAGCTGATCGTGTCGTCGGGCAGTCCCGACTCTCTCAGAAAGATCATGAACGATCGGCGCAGCCCCGAGAAGAAGTCCTTGACGTCGATTTCCGTTGTCTGTGGGGCGGGCAGGTGGGTCAGTTCGTAGTATGATTCGAGGAAGCGGCTGATGCCCTCGCTCTCGTCGCTGATAAGTCCGACGGCCTCGGCGAAGTTCTCGCCCTGATAACGGGCCGGATTCTTTTTCATGTCGGCGCTGAGCGACACGACGGGAGCTATGGCGTTGCGCATTTCGTGGGTCATTATGCGCAGTATGCGGTCGTAATAGAGCTTGCGCGTCTCCAGTTCGAGGCGCGCTGAATTGTAAAGCCCGGTTATGCGCCGCATAGCCTGTGACATGCGGCTTATGCAGGGGTCGCCGCTCTCGGGGAAGCGTATTGTCGGGTCGTTCATCTCAAGCGCTTCGACGAATTCCGACATTGAGAAAATAAGCCGTCTGACGAGCCGCCACAGAGCCGCGACCGCCACTCCCGACGGAATGAGCAGAAGCACACCTGCGGCCCACGAGCCCGCGCGGAAGCAGAGCGCCGACAGAACCGCGAAGACAATACTGCCGGCAATGCATCCGAAGAAATTCAGTCGGAAGTGTCTCATTTCTTTTTCAGCTGGTTATAGAGAGTCTGGCGGTTTATGCCGAGCAGTTCGGCGGCGCGCGAGAGATTGCCGTTGCATCGGGCTACGACAGCGTCGATATGGGCCGCTTTGAGTTCGTCGAGAGTCATGGCCTGCTGCTTTTCCTCGCGCTCGCGGGCTTCGCGGGCGTCGGAGAGGATGGCGCGGTCGGCCCGCTCCGCGCGGTTTTTCGCTATGGCCGAGCTGAGCTTGGCTATGAGCCCGTCGTTGTTCCAGGGCTTGGTTATGAAATCGTCGGCGCCGCGCTTCATGGCCTCGACGGCGAGCGAGATGTCGCCGAAAGCCGTTATTAGGATGACGGCGGGAGGTCGGGGCATTTCCTTTATGCGCGCGAGCCAGAAGAGACCGTCGCTGCCGTCGAGGCGGCTGTTGTCGAAATTCATGTCGAGCAGAACTGCGTCGAAATCGCCCTTGGCCAGCAGTGTCGGCAGCAGCCGTGGGTCACCGATGGCCGTTATCGAGTCGAATTCGCTGTCGAGAACAAGCTTAAGCGAAACGCGCACTGCCCTGTTGTCATCGATAATAAGTATCTTCATGACGCAAAGTTACAGCTTAGCGCGCGTTCTGGGAAGTAAATTGCCGCGGAATCGGCGGGAAACGAGGGGGAGTGTCTAAAAATCATACGATTTCGGAGCCCTGACGTCTGTTTTTCGGGAAAACGGGCGGTGAAGGGCTCGGGGCGGCCCTATCTTCGCAGTGTCAAAACCAATCCGACACAATGAGACTTATAGCTCTGATAGCATTTTTTATCGTCGCCCGGCTGACGCAGGCAGGGATGACCCTCAACGACTGTCTTGTCTACGCCCGCGACCATGCCCACCGCAATATCGTCAACTCTATCGAGGTGAGGCAGGCGGCTGCCGACAGCCGTCTGGCCGCTTCGGCTCTGATGCCCGAGGTCGACCTCTCGGCGAGCGGCAATATGAGCTTCGGCCGAAATATCGACCCCGAGACCAACACCTACGACAACCGCAAGACGCTTTATTCGGGCTTCGGCCTCCAGATGACAATTCCGCTGTTCGACGGCCTTGTCGGCGTCAACAACCTCAGGGCGGCCAGGATCGGCAGGCTGCGTCGCGAAGAGGGCGCCCGGGCCGACGCCGACGAAATCTCGATCGAGGTGATAAAGGCGTTCTATAATGTGTCGTACTGCAAGGCAATGGTGGGGCAGATGGAGCAGCAGCTCGAGCGCGATCTGCGCAATCTCCGGGCTGTGGAAAAAGGTGTGGAACTCGGTTCTAAGAGCGGTGCCGACCTGGCCGAGGTCGAAGCTATCGTGGCGGCCGACCGCTATGAGCTGACCAATCAGAACAGCCTGCTGGAAAAGGCGTATCTCAGGCTGAAGAGCTGCATGGGGATGCCTCTGGACGACGGCACCGTGTCGGAACTGACCGAAGAGGAATATGAAGGTGAGGCAGACGCCGGTTTCGAGAACCCGCGCATTGCCGAGGCCCGGCTCGCACTTAAAGAGAGCCGCTATTATCTGAAAGCGGCCAAAGGACGGTTCTCGCCTGTGATATCGCTGAATATGGGGGTGTCGACATCGTATTACAGAATCTACGGCGACGGATATCAGACCCCGCGGTTCTCGCAGCAGTGGCGCGACAATATGGGGCGCTACGTAGGATTCACCGTAGGGGTGCCGCTCTTTACAGGCCTGTCGAGGATAAACGGCGTCAGGAAAGCCTCGCTCGAAGTGAGCCGCAGGGAGATTCTGCTCGACGAGGCCCGCTATGAGGCCGACCGCCAGAAAGCCGAGGCCCGGCTCGACCTCGAAAGCGCCGTCGAAGAGCTCTGCGCCGCCGAGGCGCGCGTCAGGGCTGAAGAGGCTGCCTACAGTGCCGTGCAGCGCAAGTTTGAGCTTGGCGGAGCGTCGGCAATCGACCTCTACACCTCGGGGGCGAAACTCGCCACGGCGCGGGCCAACTTCGAGGGGAAGCGTATACGCCGGATAATAAGCCGGATTATGTTAGGATATTATAACGGAGAGAAACTTATAAAGTAATGGATAAGGAGATAAAACCGAAAAACAGGTTTCTGAAGAAAGCCGCGGTGGCGATAGCCGGCGCCGCGATCATAGCGGCGGCGATATACGCGATAACACGGATTGGCGACAATACCTATAAGGCCGATGCCGACAGTGTCGCCATCGCCGAGGTCACGAGCGGAATCTTCAACGACTGCATCCGCCTTAACGGACGCGTCGAGACGGGCGTCACTGTCCAGGTGTCGGCTCTCGAAACGGGCATTGTCGACCGCAGATGGGTCGAAGAGGGTGCGATGGTGAAGGAAGGGGATATAATCCTGACGCTTCACAATCCTAACCTCCGCCAGCAGATTCTCGATTCTGAGTCGCAGCTCGCCGAAAAGCAGAACATGCTCCGCGACACCGAGCTGGCCATGGAGAAAGAGCGGCTTCAGGTGAGGCAGGACATTCTGTCGACGCGAACCGACTACAGCCGCAAGCAGCGCATAATGAAACAGCACGAACAGCTCTACAGGGAGAACCTCTGCTCGCGCGAGGAATATCTTCAGGCCCGCGAAGACTGCGAGCTGGCGCGTCGCAGTCTCGCGCTGCTTCAGGAGCGTCTCAGTCAGGATTCGCTCTACCGGCGCGAGCAGATAAGGATGATGCGCGAGAGCCTGCGCAATATGCAGGAAAATTTCAGCCTCGTCAGGCAGCGGGCCGACAATCTCAACGTCAGGGCGTCGCACTCCGGCCAGCTCGGCAACCTGACCGCCGAACTCGGCCAGAACATTGCCGCAGGCCAGCAGATAGGGCAGATAAACATTCTCGACGACTATAAGATAGCAGTGAAAATCGACGAGCATTACATCGACCGCGTCGAGCCGGGGCTGAAAGGGCGAATCGAGCGCAACGGCGCGAAATACGACGTTGTCGTCAGCAAGCTCTATCCCGAGGTTACCGACGGCACATTCCGGGCCGACCTCAGAATCGAGGGGGCGCGTCCGGAAAACATCAAGGTCGGGCAGACTTTCTATATCGACCTCCAGCTCGGCGAGCCGGCACGGGCGCTTCTGGTTCCGCGCGGCGCTTTCTTCCAGAGCACCGGAGGGAATAAGGTGTTCGTGGTCAGCAAAGACGGTTCGACAGCCACCCTGCGCGACATAAAGATCGGGCGCCAGAATCCGCAGTACTACGAGATTCTCGAAGGATTGACGGCCGGAGAGCGCATCATCACGAGCTCCTACAGGAATTTCGGCAACGCCAACAGAATAGTCCTGAAATAAACCAATTAACAACCGATAGACAATGAAACTTGAAATCAGCAATCTCGAGAAGATATTCCGCACCGATTCGGTCGAGACAGTGGCTCTCGACAAGGTGTCGTTCACAATCGCCGACGGCGACTATGTCGCGATAATGGGGCCTTCGGGCTGCGGAAAGTCGACCCTGCTCAACATTCTCGGTCTGCTCGACAACCCGACTTCGGGGAGTTACCGTCTCGACGGCGAGGAAGTCGCCAACCTCAGAGAGGCCGAGCGCACGGCCTGGCGTAAAGGACGCATCGGATTCATCTTCCAGTCGTTCAACCTGATAGAAGACATGAGCGTCCGCGACAATATAATGTTGCCGCTCAACAATCTCAATCTCGGCCGCGACGAGAAGAACCGCCGGGTCGACGAGGCCATGCGCCGCATGGGGATAAGCCACCGCAGCCGTCACTATCCGTCGCAGCTTTCGGGCGGTCAGCAGCAGAGGGTGGCGATTGCCCGCGCTATCGTAGGGCGCCCGGGGCTGATTCTCGCCGACGAACCAACGGGAAACCTCGATTCGAAAAATGGCGGCGAGGTGCTTCAGATTCTCGATGAGCTGCATCGCGACGGCGCGACGATAATAATGGTCACCCACTCGCAGCGCGATGCCTCGCAGGCCGATTATATCATCAATCTTTTCGACGGCCGGATAGTTGAAAGTCTGAACAACAAAATGTAATTGCAATGCTGAAATTCTTTGTCAACGACCTGAGGCGGAACCTTACAAAGCTGTTCTGCCTGACAATAGGACTGGCTATCGGGCTTCTGCTCGTGGCGAAAGCTTATATCGAACAGTCTTACGACAGCTTTATACCTGAAAACGGGAATGTATATGTTATTACGGAAAGTATCATCACTCACGGCGAGTTCATGGAATATCTCCAGACACCCGGGGCTATCGCGCCGGGGCTGAAGCGCTATGCGCCGCCGGTCGAGAGCGCCACCCGCTTTACACAGATAACCGGCGAACTGACCGTAAAGACTCCCGACGGACAGCTTTTCGATGCCGATGCTCTTATACTGGCCGACACCTGTGCGTTCGACGTTCTCCGTCAGCCCGTCATAAGCGGCAATCCGAAGGAGGCGCTCGCTGTCGAGAACCACTGCATGATTCCGCGCTCTCTGGCCGAGAAGATCGGCGGCGATGTCATCGGAACCACACTGTCGAGTCCCGAACTGAACGACAGCTATTCCGTGATGATCGACGGTATTTATGAAGATTTTCCTGTCAACTCGACATTCACCAACGCCATATATCTTTCGATGCCTTCGATCGGGAATTTCATGAACGACGGAACGGAAAACTGGGTCGGTAATGACCGTTACAAGAGCTATGTGCGCCTTGTCGACGGAGCGACCGCCGACGACGTGCGACCTTATATCGACCGTATGATACGGAAAGAGCTTCCCCCCGAGGCTATAGAGGTGTTCCATATGAATTTCGGGCTGATGCCGCTGACCGACGTCTATACCGCGCAGGAAAGTGTCAGGACAATGATATGGGTGCTCAGCATTCTGGCATTCATAATCCTCGTCAGTGCGTCGCTCAACTATCTCCTTATCGTGATCGGCCAGTTCGGCCGACGCAGCCGCGAGATGGCCGTGCGCAAATGCTACGGCACGGGCAACGCCGCCATATTCGGCCGCATAATGGGCGAGAGCCTGTTCTTTCTTGCTGTGGCTATAGTCCTCGCTGTGCTGATAGTGCTCTGCCTGTCCGACCAATGTGAGATGCTGCTCGGCTACAGCGTCTTTGATCTGCTTTCGAGCGGACGGGTGTGGCTCGTCGAAGGATGTGTTATTCTGGGTCTGCTTGTGATAACGGGCGTCGTTCCGGCGTGGATGTACTGCAAGACCCCTGTCTCGAACGTGTTCAGGCATAATCCGCGCAGGCGCCGGGTCTGGAAACTTGCGCTGCTTTCGGTTCAGTTCTTCGCCGCCGGTCTGCTGTTCTGTCTGCTCGTGCTCGTGTTCCGCCAGTATCGGATGATGAGCCACGGCGATATGGGCTACGACAGCGGGAATATCGCGTCGGTCTATCTGGGCACGATGCCCGATAATGAGCGCGGCGCTATGGTCGCCGAGTTGTCGAGTCTCGGCTGCGTCGACGCCGTGACGTCGGCCGATCAGGACTTTACCTATGGCGCTGCGGGCAATAACGTCTGGATTCACGACGATCCGCGCAAGGACAATCAGGTCAATGTGGCCGACATGTACTGGGCCAACGCCAATCTTTTCGACGTCATGGGGATGGAGTTCGTGCAGGGAGGCACGTTTAGGGAGAATGCCGATACGACCGTGAATCAGGTTATTGTCGAAGAACGGTTTATCGACGTCATGAAGACCCACTTCGGAGCCAAAGACGACAATATCGTTGGCAAGCGGTTCTGCATCACCGAACACAGCGGTGACGGCGGTTCGATAGAATTCACCATCTGCGGTGTCATAAAGGACATAAGGCGCGGCGGATATAACAACGACTATGCCGATCCGCGCGCGGGAGTGCTGTTTCCGGCAACCTCAGTGCGCCAGAACGTCTACGTCAGGTTCGGCGAGCTCACGCCCGAAACCCTCGCCGAGGCACAGAAGATTGTCGACAAATTCGGAAACAATAAATATCTTGTTCCCTATAAGACGCGCGTCGAGGCGCTGTCGGCCCCGGTCAAGCGTTTCGGGTTCTCGGTGATGGCGGCCGGTGTGGCTATACTTCTCATAGCTATAGTGGGCCTGATAGGCTATACGGCCGACGAGGTGCAGCGGCGCGCCAAAGAGATAGCCATCCGCAAGGTCAACGGCACGACCGTCGGGCAGATACTGCGGCTGTTCTGCCGCGACATTATGCGTGTAGCGGCGCCGTCGCTGCTCTGCGGAGGAATTGCCGCGGTGATAATCGGACGTAACTGGCTCTCGCAGTTCACCGAACAGGTCTCGCTGTCGCCCCTGGCCATGGCCGGCTGTCTCCTGATATTGCTCGCCCTGATAATTGCTGTAGTAGCGCTGAATGCCAGGCGTGTAGCCCGGAGCAACCCCGTCGATTACCTCCGCGCCGAATGACCGGCGCGGAGGGGCCGTTGTCTGGCAAAGATTGCTATCTTTGCGAAAAATAACCCGACTATAGGGCTTATAGGCCCTATATGCCCTATAATCAAAGACCATGCCCGAAACTTTCCTAAAACCAAAAGGTAACTATCGCGACTTAATCGCATTCCAAAAAACGGAATGTATCTACGATATCACCTATTTCTTTGCCCATAAATTCCTCGCGGTCGGTGACCGAACCATCGATCAGATGATTCAGGCTGCCCGCAGCGGCAGGCAGAATATTGCCGAAGGATGTCAGGCTGGCACGACATCATCTGAGACAGAGATCAAATTGCTTAATGTCGCGAAAGCAAGCCTTCACGAGCTTCTTCTAGATTATGAAGACTATCTTCGTGTAAGAAATCTGAATCTTTGGGATATTAACTCTGAAAAATCAGTCAGAACACGGAGAATTTGTGCAACCCGAAATGATTCGGCTTATTACAGAGAGGCTGTGAAAGTCAGGAGCGACGAGACTATATGCAATATCGCCATTACTCTGATCCATCAGGCCGACGTTCTGTTAAGGAACTATATAGACCGGCTTCAGGAGGATTTCCTGCGCCGGGGCGGCATAAAGGAGCAGATGTATCAGGCGCGCGTCAGCTACAGGCGACAATAAAGAAGGGGACGGCCGAACCGGCCGTCTCCTTCATCTTTTAAGATTTCTTTTCTGAAGGCGAGCTGCGACACTCCGCCGTTGGTGTTGTCGAAAATACTTCTGAACTCTACATTCTCCGGCCCTGCATAGACCTGAGACAACAGGTTGTGCACCTCTCCGAATTTGTAACTTGTCTTTAACATAGTTGTGTGTTATTTATAGTTGTCTGAGAAAATTACTCTGGCTCTGTCGGCTGCCAGCCGGCGCCGGCAAGAAGTTCCTCGACCACCACGGCATTGTTATGCGCGCGGTTGTGAGAGGAATAGAGCAGCGTCACTTTCGGCTTGTCGGCGATTGTCTGGAGCATGGCCTGAAACGCCGGATTGGCGTTGAGCTCGGCCTTGTAGCGACTGGCGAATTCGGGCCACAGGCTGTCAGGCGACGTGTGGAACCATTCCCGAAGTTCGGTCGACGGAGCGATCTCTTTGTCCCACAGATCGTAATGAAATGTCTCGTGCGACAGTCCCCTAGGCCACAGGCGGTCTATGTATATTCTGAATCCGTCGCCTGGAGAAGCGGCGTCGTAGGCGCGTTTTATGTCAATTTTGTGTTCCATAGCATATCTAAAACGAACCCAAGTCCCCGATAGTTCATTCGTCCAAAATATCGGCGTGTTGCGAACCGCGGCGCGGGGTCAGGCGTTGAGATTGTGATGCGCTTAATGTTTATGATAACGACATTTATGCTGCTCTGCGGATGTTCTGTCGCAGAGCGTGGATCAGAACGACATCAAACTATAACATATAAGGACATGAAAGAGATATATTTTGCCGGAGGATGTTTCTGGGGAACGGAACATTTCTTCTCACTGGTGCCCGGAGTGAAAGCTACCGAGGCCGGATATGCCAACAGCCTTACCGCCTCCCCTTCTTATCGCGAAGTGTGCACTGGTGCCACCGGGGCTGCCGAGACCGTCAGGGCGGTCTATGACCCCGAGGTTGTGTCACTGCCATTCCTTATCGATCTGTATTTCAAGACGATCGATCCGACTGCTCTGAACCGTCAGGGCAACGACGTCGGCACGCAGTATCGGACGGGGATATACTATAGCGATAGCGCCGACCGGGCGGTCATCGACGAGGCCGTCGACCGGCAGAGATCGCGGTATAACGGCCCGATAGCGGTGGAGATCAAGCCTCTGGAGAATTTCTATGCGGCTGAGGATTATCATCAGCAATATCTCGTGAAGAATCCGCGGGGATACTGCCATATCGATCCGGCCCTGATGAAGATGGCCGCGAAGGCCGAAGACCCGTCGCTGAAACATCCCGGTAAGACTGCCGGCCGATACAGCAAGCCGGCCGACGAGGAACTGCGGCGTCGGCTGACGCCCGAGCAGTATGCCGTTACGCAGCTCAGCGCTACCGAGCGGCCCTACGTTAACGAATATGACCGGGAATTCCGGCCCGGCATATATGTCGACATCACTACCGGGCAACCGCTGTTCGTATCGTCTGACAAGTTCGACTCCGGGTGTGGCTGGCCCGCGTTCAGCCGCCCCATATCGCCCGACGTGCTGACTGAGCACGCCGACAATTCCCATGGGATGCGGCGCGTCGAAGTGCGCAGCGCCGTCGGCGACGCCCATCTCGGTCACGTGTTCAACGACGGCCCGCGCTCGACCGGAGGACTGAGATACTGCATCAACAGCGCCGCCCTCCGCTTCATACCTGCCTCCGAGATGGCCGCCGAAGGCTACGGCGACTACCTCCCCCTTGTCGACGGCCGTTAGCCCGCCGACACATCGCGGCTTGCAAAATGGAGCTGTCGCAGTTCTTTATTGCAAAGTTAGATTGTGAAAACATTCAGATCAATAAGCTTATCACACACCAATAATTTTCTCATCCACGGATTATTGAACAAAAAAGCGATTGACAAGTTTATTCCGTTACTCGTCAATCGCTTTAATATTAATTATTTATGTCTTGGGTGCGGGCGATTTTTATATTAAAAAGAAAGTGGGGCGAACGGATGCAAGGCATGCCATGATTGATCAAAAGGTTTGGTAGATAACAAACATCATCTGTCAAGCATGATCTCCTACAGAATATCGCACTGCTTCCGGAGTGAATTTCTTACGGGCCATAGCCTGAAGGTTATCGGTTGTATCGCATTCATCCACAATCTCAACTCCGAGCATTGTCTCAATTACGTCTTCCATAGTCACAATGCCGCGCATACAGCCATATTCATCGGTTATTACCGAAATATGTTCTTTCTCCTGAAGCATTCTTTGCCATATGTCCGAGACTTTGGTATTCTCCATAAAGAATGGAATCGGACGCACAATGTCCTGTAACGGCACGGTAAACTTATCCTGTGTAAGCATTTCAAGCACATTCGCCCTGCGGACGTAACCGACGATGAATTCACGGCTTGTTTCAAAAACAGGAATGCGTGAGAAGGGCGCAAGGGTCTTGTTGTCGTAAAACTCCTTCATGGTAGTGTTGGTCGAGGCAGAGGCAACAACTACATAAGGTGTCATAATGTCCTCAGCTTTCACATTAGAGAGCTTTAGAAAATTCTGGATGACTTTGTTCTCTGCATCTTCGATAACGCCCTCGTCAGTACCTACATTGACCATTGCTGCAACTTCCTCTCGACTTACAGTCAAAGGTTGTATTTTAGGCGAAACGCAACGGGTGAGCAATTCCGAGAGCCACACAAGTGGATATGCTATGATTATCAGGACTTTGATAATCTTTGCAGATGACATGGCAAGAGTCCGCCAATATGATGCGCCTATTGTCTTCGGGATGATTTCCGATAACACGAGAATAAGCAATGTGAGAATGGCGGATATAATGCCAAAATAGGCTTCTCCGAATACCTTGACCGATTCTGATCCTACGCCAGCCGCGCCTATGGTATGCGCAACTGTATTGAGCGTCAGGATTGCTGCCACAGGACGGTCAATATTTGTTTTGTACTTCATCAGCAGAGATGCGGCCTTAATCCCTTGACTTTCTTTCATCGAGATAAATGATACTGGAGTAGATAGCAGCACGGCTTCAAGCACGGAGCAAAGAAAGGATACTCCAAGAGCTCCCAAAAGATATAATAATATGAGTGTCATGAATAGATGTATAAGTTAATACTGCCGGAGACATACGAAAATATCTTCGGTTGATATAGAGCGAGAGTCAACTTATACCGGATTATTCACGAAACACACAGTTAAGAATTCTTGCCGGTAGATGAAAAATGAGTTTCTGGATCTTTACATATAGGCAAACATGGGGCCTCGCGATATCTGACGCCAACGATAGTTCCGGCAGTTTCTCGGTAAATTGCGGCTGAGGCAGACTGCTGGCTACAACACAATATTCAATCTCCGGCTCTAATTCAACCTCAGGAGTCTCACAGCACTCTCCCTGAAGAGGAACAAGAAATAGAGTCAGAGTCGCTATTAAACATGATATTGTCGCAATGGCTCGCGTCATGGAGTCTTCATTCTATATTTATAACGCGCTTTAATGATTATTGTTGTAGTGAAGTTTCATGAGCCCATTACAATAGAGTAAAATAATGCATTTTTGGTTAATGCCATTCCCAGCAATATATGAACAATACATATGAGAACAGCTACAGTACCTGACAATTTTTTGTCATTTTGGCGGACGTATTTGAC
>HF985611.1:2215-31928 GCA_000431215.1 Prevotella sp. CAG:1031 | reverse complement strand
TGTAACCGTCGAAAGTGCGCAGGTTGATCTTGTAGTTGTAATAGTTGATGTCGGTCCAGGCTACGTCGATGCCGAGTTGGAAGCGATGGCTGCGCGGTTTCCAGAGCCAGTAGGAGTGGTAGACCGAGAAGGCGAAGCCGAAGTCGCTCTTTAGAGCCGGGAAGCCTTTCTGGCTGAATTTGCCGTAGTCGAATGAGAGCTGGATTGATTTTGACGGAGCTGTGTAGAACTCGTCGCTTTTTTCGCTGTTTTCTCCGGCCAGCGCTGTGGCTGAGAAAAACACCGCTATGGCTGCGGCGGCTAAGATTCGTTTCATTGTGATGATTGGTTTTGGAAATAAACGACGTGCGCAGACCCGGTTGGGCCTGCGACGCGTTGTAGAGGGTGGGAAATCGAGGGGCCGGTGCTTATTTAGCGGGAGTCGGAGCGGGAGCTGCGGGCTTGGCGGGAGCTGCCGGGGCCGGAGTGGCCGATTTTGCGGGAGCGGCAGGAGCGTTGTTGTCGAAGGTCGACGGGGTTGTCTGCTCCTGAACGGGGGCTGTCACGCGCGATCCGGCGTTCGAGTTCGTTGTGGGCATTACGAAAGTCGAGAGCACGGCCAGCAGGGCGATTGCGCCGGCGAGGCTCCATGTGAGCTTCTCGATGAAGCTGTTGGTGCGGCGCACACCCATAACCTGATTCGAGCCGGCAAAAGCCGACGAGAGGCCGCCGCCTTTCGATTTCTGAATAAGCACAACTCCGATGAGCAGCACGGCTGCGAGGATTGTGAGCACGATAAGCAGAACGTACATAGTTAATTAGGTTCTATTTTGTGTTTGATTTATGTTTGCTGTTGATGATCAGTTTCTGCAAGAAACGCAATTGGTCTGCAAAGTAAACACTTTTTTCGGGAATATTCAAATTTAGACGGCTCAATATTTCATAGGCCTGTTCGTATTTTCCCTGACGGATATAGACTTTCGCGAGAGTTTCGTTGAGAGATGATTCTTCGCGCGGATGAATAGCGGCTTTCTGAGCTTTTTCTTCGGCAGGCGTTTCCAAGGCCGTTTCTACGGTTTCTATGGCCGGTTCCGGCTCAGGCCCGGGGGCGGGCTGACTGTCGAGGAAGGCATCGATAAGGCGCGATTGCTCGTCGGGGGTGTCGATGTCGGGTGCGTCGGCATATTCCTTTTCGAGAACTGTGGCGTATTCGGGCTGCGGATTCAGAATCATTCGCTCGAGCAGGGCGTCGTTTTCGGCGTCGGCATGGCCGTAGGTCTCGAGAAAGGTATCGATAGTGTCGATTGTCGAAGGTGTGGGAGCCGGATTTTCGGGCGGATAGAACGGTATGTCGGCGTTGTCGCGCCCCACGAGGTTATATAGCTCGGCCGGATCGGGAGCGTTCAGCGCTACGCGGAGCGTCAGGCGCCGGCGTTCGTCGTCGCCGAGCCGGGGTTCGCGGCGCAGGCGTAGCATGGCAGGCAGCGTGAAAGCGGGCGATTCGTCGGCCAGGGCGTCGACGAGCGCGGCCGAAGGGGCCTCTCCCGAGGCTATGCAGGCGAGAATCTGCTGTAGCGGTGTTCCGTTGTTGATTTCTGCTGCCATGGGGGTTACCAGTCGCCGAGGGTGGCGTTGAAGATTAGTGTGACGAGTTCTTTCGAGATTTCCTGACAGAGCTGATCCTGGACGTCGGTGAGCATCTGCGAGCTGTCGAAGTCGCGGTAGGCGCTGAAAGTCTGGTCAATGTCTTTGTTCTCGGCTTTGTTGTCGATATATTTCACGTGAACCTGAATCGTCAGGCGTGTGCGCGATGCGTAGGCGTCTTCGGTGACGGCCTGAGGCGAAAGGCTGTAACCTGTTATCTCGCCTTCGATATGGAGGTCGGTGTTGTTGTCGTCGGTTATCTGGAGCCGGGTGTTTCGGCTGATATAGTCGAGCAGTTCGGTCTCGAATGTCTGTTGCAGCGGGGGATAGACGAGTGCGGCGCGAATGGGGAACTGGCTTATCGAAACGGTTTTGTAGACCGAATAGTCGAGCGCCGCGCCGTTGAGCTTGAAGCTCGGGATGCAGGCCGTCAGGCCGGCGCAGAGCGTCAGCAACGCGGCAATCACCAGTGTTGCCCGGGTGTGGTTATTCCTTGTCGCCATAAGCGAGGTCGCCGGCGTCGCCGAGGCCGGGAACGATATAGGAGTGGGCGTTGAGTTCGGGATCGATGGCGCCGACCCACAGGGTGGCGTCGTCGGGGAAATGGCCGGCGATATAGTCGACGGCCTGTTGCGATGCGATTACCGAGGCAACATGGACGTGGGCAGGGATGCCTTTGGTCAGCAGCGCGCGGTAGCTCAGCTCCATCGACGAGCCGGTGGCAAGCATCGGGTCGACAAGAAGCAGGGTCTTGTCGTCGAGGCGCGGCGAGGCTATATATTCGATGAAGACGTCGAAATTGTCGTCGTCGGTATATTTTCTGTAGGCCGACACGAATGCGTTCTGCGCGTGGTCGAAAATGTCGAGGAATCCCTGATGGAAAGGGAGACCGGCGCGGAATATGGTCGCCAGAACAAGTCTGTCGTCGAGCAGGCGGCAGCGCGCGGTGCCTAAGGGGGTTCTGACAGGAGCTTCGCGGTAGCTGACTTCGCGCGAGATTTCATAGGCCATTATCTCGCCGATTCGCTCG
The DNA here is from genome assembly GCA_000431215.1 of Prevotella sp. CAG:1031. GTDB lineage: Bacteria > Bacteroidota > Bacteroidia > Bacteroidales > Muribaculaceae > CAG-1031. The sequence goes on along the minus strand of HF985611.1, from coordinate 29,275 downwards.
AGATTGCGGCGGAACCTGAGCATATCGCGCTGGATGTCGACATCGCGCAGCTCGGCCATATATTGGTTGACTATCGAGTTGTGGTCGGCAAAATTATATACTTTCATAGTGATTGAGGATAGAAACTGGCTTTCGGGTTATTTCTTTTCGTCTGCGAAGTGGCCTGGGAATTTCAGCTTCAGACGAGGGCGCCTCATGGCGTAGATTATCAGCGAGATTCCGGCGACGATGAAGGGTATGCTGAGCCATTGGCCCATGTTGAGGGCCATTGACTGTTCGAAAGCTTCCTGAGGATTCTTGATGAATTCGATGAGGAATCGCGGTATGAAGATGCCGATCAGGAATACACCGAATATCAGGCCGGGCCGTTCTTCGGCGTTCTTGCGCCAATACATCCACATCAGCAGGGCGAACAGGACGAAATAGCATATCGCCTCGTAGATCTGTGTAGGATGGCAGGCCTGTCCGGCATATAAAGCCTGCCACTCGGGCGAGTTGACGAACCTGAAGCCCCACGGCAGGGTTGTGGCGTGACCGAAAATTTCGCTGTTCATGAGGTTGCCGAGACGGATGAGACCTCCGACAAGGGCTATCGGCACTACAAGACGGTCGAATGTCCACAGCGGTGACCGCTTTGTTGTCACTATTGAGAAAAGAATCACGCCGAGGATTACGCCGATGGCGCCCCCATGGCTCGCGAGGCCCCCTTCCCATACGTAGAGAATCTTTATCGGGTTCTGACTGAACAGATCCCATTCATAAAAGAAAACATGTCCGAGCCTGGCGCCGACGATTGTTCCGGCGACAGTCCACATGAGCAGCAGGCCGAGCCACCGTTCGGGGGCACCCTCATGCCTGAACATGCGGGCGACGATTTCGTAGCCGACGAGGAAGCCTACCATGAAAGCGAGGCTATACCATCGCAGGGTGAAAAATCCCAGCTTGAAAATTACGGGGCTGACGTCCCAGGTTATGTAACTTAGCATTTGATGCGGTCGAGATTATATTCGGGGGACAAAGATAGTGAAAATTCTGCGATTAGCGGAGGGTTATGTGGGTGGCTTCGACGGGAGTGCCGAGGAAGAGCTCGGCGAGTCCGGTGAAAGTTTCGGGATTTTCGGTAGTCAGAAAGCGGGCCGAGCCGCCGCGTGTTGTCAGCGCGTCGATTTCAGGATGCCGTTCCATATATTCGGCGAGGCTGTCGGCCACGATGGCTCCCTGAGTCACGATATTGACATTCGCGGGCGCGTATCGGCGTATTTTTTTGAGAAGGAGGGGATAGTGGGTGCAGGCGAGCACTATGGTGTCGATGTCGGGAGCTTCGCCAAGCAGTGCGTTTATGTCGCGTTCGACGAAATAGTCGGCTCCGGGGCCGTCGGCTTCGCCGTTCTCGACCAGAGCGGCCCAGAGCGGGCAGGCGTGGCCTGTGGTGACGAATTCGGGGTATAGTTTGGCGATCTCAAGATCGTAGGAGCGCGAGCGGATTGTGCCGGGGGTTGCCAGCACGCCTATGCGGCCGTTTGTGCTGAACCGGCCGGCGGCTTCAACGGTGGGGCGTATCACTCCGAGCACGCGCCGCTGCGGGTCGAGATTCGGGAGGTCGCACTGCTGAATCGAACGCAGCGCCTTGGCCGACGCCGTGTTGCAGGCAAGGATGACGAGGTGGCATCCGCGCTCGAACAGCGCCCTGACAGCCTCAAGAGTGAACTGATAGACAACGTCAAACGAGCGGGCGCCGTAGGGAGCGCGGGCGTTGTCGCCGAGGTAGAGGTAGTCGTAATGAGGCAATCGCCGCCTCATTTCTTTGAGAATTGTCAGGCCGCCGTAGCCCGAATCGAACACTCCGATAGGGCCGGGAGCTGTCGGTAGACTATTCTTTGTCATCGTTTTCAGTCAGATGGGCCATGGAGAATTCACAGCCACAGTAGAGTTGGTTATAGAAGTTCTGTTCGCGGATAATGGCGTTACGGCGTTCCTGAAGGCCTCCGCGCCGCCAGTTTGCCTGCCAGAACACAACGCCGGGGATTCCGTCGACAGCGCGGGCGCCTGCGATGCCTATTTGCTCGAGGCTTTTCCAGCGGCTTGATGCCAGAGTCGTGGCCACGAGGCCGAAACCGTGGCCGGCGGCGTAGAGCGCGGCCCGGCGCAGGCGCATGGCGAAACATTCGAGACATCGGTTCCCGCGTTCAGGCTCATGCTCGAGCCCTTCGACAGTTTTGCGCCATGCGGCGTGGTCATAGCTATCTTCGACGAAATCTATGCCCATTGTCGAGGCATATCTTAATGCCTCGTCGCGGCGCCGCTGATATTCGGCTTCAGGATAGATGTTGGGGTTGCAGTAGAAGAGGGTAGGATGGAGTCCGTGGCCCAGCATAGCCTCGACGATGGCTCCCGAGCAGGGCGCACAGCAAGCGTGGAGCAGCACGCGCGTTGTGGCGTGCTGCTCCGGCGTTTGCCATATATTATCGGTAGGGCGGTGTCTGCTCATCAGGCTTATTTGCCGCCGGGAGTCTTCAGGTCGTGGCTCTCGGGCTCGGCTTCGTCGTCGAGGCCGCGGTTGCGCAGAAGGGCTTTTACGCTCGGCTCGTGGCCGCGGAATTTCACGTAGAGCACCATAGGATCTTCGCTGCCGCCCATCTCGAGGACGTTCTCGCGGAAGAGTTTAGCTGTAGCGGGATCGAAGACACCCTTTTCGCGGAAGAGCTCGAAGCCGTCGGTGTCGAGCACTTCGGCCCAGAGATAGGTGTAGTAGCCCGAGGCATAGCCGTCGCTTCCGAATACGTGTTTGAAGTAGGGGCTGCGGTAGCGGTATTTGACCTGACGCGGCATGCCTAATTTGTTGGCGACCTGAGCCTCGAAGGCTTCGACGTCGACAGTCTCTCCTTCGGCGGGATTGAGATGGCCCCATGCGAGGTCGAGAAGGGCGGCTCCGGCGAGCTCGGTGGTGGTGAAGCCCTGATTGTGGGTCGACGAGGCTTCGATCTTGGCTATCAGTGAGTCGGGGATGACGGCGCCGGTCTTATAGTGGTGGGCATACTCCTTCAGCAGGGAAGGCTCGAAAGCCCAGTGCTCGTGGATCTGGCTGGGAAGTTCCACATAGTCGCGGTCGACGTTGGTGCCGCTCTGGCTGCGCAGGGCGGCGCGGGTCAGCATTCCGTGGAGGCCGTGCCCGAATTCATGGAACATTGTCTCGACATCGTCCATCGACAGCAGCGACGGGCTTCCGGGGGTCGGTTTGGCGAAGTTCGCCACATTATATACTATAGGACGCTGGCTCTTGCCGTCGGGATCGATAAATGAGCCCTGCAGGGATTCCATCCATGCGCCCTGACGTTTCGACGGACGCGAGAAGTAGTCGGTCATGAACACTGCTACGTGCTCCCCTTTATCGTCGGTGACGTCGTAGACCTTCACGTCGGGATGGTATTTCGGAGCGTTGGGAATCGGCGTGAAGTGAATGCCGTAGAGGCGTTCGGCCATAGCGAAGATGCCTTTGGCCACGCTGTCGATTTCGAAATATCCTTTGACTTCGTCTTCGTCGAGGGCATATTTCTTGCGGCGCACTTTCTCGGCGTAGTAATAGTAGTCCCACGGCTCGATGGTGATTTTATCGCCGAGATCGTCGGCGAGAGTCTGCATTTCGGCAACCTCTTTGTCGACGCGCTTGATTGCCGGGCGCCAGATCTGCATAAGCAGGTTCTCGGCGTTCTCCGGGGTCTTGGCCATGACGTTGGCGGTCATGTAGGCGGCGTAGTCGGGATAGCCGAGCAGTTTGGCCTTGGCGGCGCGTGTCTTGACGATTTCTCCGATGACGGGATAGTTGTTATACTCTCCCGACGAGGCCTGCGTAGTGTAGGCTTCGTAGATCTGGCGGCGAAGGTCGCGGTTGTCGGCGAACTGTAGAACCGGCAGACGGCTCGGGGCATGGAGGGTGAAGACCCACTTGCCGTCGAGACCGCGCTGTTTGGCCTCGTCGGCTGCCAGGGCGATTGTCGACTCCGGCAGGCCCGAGAGCATGGCGGGATCGTCGACAACGAGCTGATAGGAGTTGGTGGCTTTCAGAAGATTGCTGTTGAACTTCGAGTAAAGTTCGGTCAGTCGGTTGTTGAGCTTTTTGAGTTCTTCCTTGTCGGCTGCCGAGAGCAGGGCGCCGTTGCGGGTGAAGTCGCGGTAGCTTTTTTCGACGGCGCGACGGCGCGGGCCGCTCAGACCGAGCTTGGCACGGTTGTCGTAGAGATATTTGACGCGCTCGAAGAGTTTGTCGTTCATCATGACGTTGTCGACTGTCGACCCGTAGAGCAGCATTGCCTCGTCGGCGACTTTCTGAAGCTCGGGGTTGCTGTCGGCCTCGCTGAGCGACATGAGCACACCCATAACGCGGGTTGTCAGCTCGCCGCTCTTCTCCATGGCGAGGATGGTGTTGTCGAACGTGGGCGTGGCCTTCTGATTGGCGATGGCATCGATTTCTCCGCGGTAGATTTTCAGCCCTTCTTCGAGAGCGGGCATGTAGTCGGCCGTTGTGATGCGGTCGAAAGGCGGAATGTTGTAGGGCGTGTTGTAGGGCTCGAGGAACGGGTTGTTCCGTTCGGCGGCCATGCCGCCGATAACGGCGACTGTCATGGCAGTCATCAATGTGAGTCGTTTAAACATTGCGTATAGAATTAGGTTGTAGAAGATTGTCGGATTATTAATCGTCTGTCCAGATGAACCGGGCCGTCAGCGGGTAGTGGTCGCTGCCTACATCCTTGCCGCGCAGAATGTCGACGGCCATTAGCGGCCCGCGGTAGAGGATATGGTCGATACGGAAAAAGAATTTGTTTTTGTGGTAGGTTATCATCGGACCGAAAGCGGCCTCGGCGAAAGCGTCGTGCATGTCGCTGCCGAGAATGGTGCGCAGGGCGAAGCAGCCGGGAGTGTCGTTGAAATCGCCGCAGACTATGGCGGCCCCGCGGCGGCTGTCGAGAAGCCGGCGCACTTCTTCGGCCTGATCGGCGCGCAGCGCGGCGGCGCGGTAGATTTTCGTGAAAATATGGTTGCGCATGTTGCGTATGGCGCTTCGGTCAGCGTCGCCTTTCGTCACCCGTGAGAAAAGCTCCTTGTCGTCGCCCGAGAGCAGGAACGACTGGAGATGGACGTTGTAGATCGTCAGCACGTGTCCCTCGACCGAAAGCCTGAACACTGCCAGCTCCGCCGGGCTGCATACCGAGCCGGGAACCTCGATGCGCGTCACCGGAAACCGGCTGTAGACGGCAAGCCCGGGATCGCTGTTGTCGGAACACCGGAAGGGATAGACCTTCCTGATAGTGTCTAACGGGTTGAAGGAGGATTTGCGCAGACTGGCCAATCCCACGAGGCTTTCCTGAACGACGAGAATGTCGGGTTTCATCGCCATCACATAGCTCAGCGAGGGGTTAGGGTCGGGAATGCCGTCGCGGCCGTAATCCTGCCTGTGGAGGGCGTTGAAAGTCATCAGTGTAAACGATTTCTTTCCCCGGGTCGTTTCGGGGGAGACGGTCATGTTGACAGGCGCGAAGTTCAGCAGGGCGGGCGAACTGATTAAAATTGCCGCGCCCATGACCCATGCCAGACGGTTGCGCGCGATAGCCAGAACGATGAGGGCTACGACAGAGAGCAGTGCTGTCACAGGAAACGCCATGTTGAGCAGGCAGGCGGGCGGAAAAACGCGCGGGTCGACAGCTCCGGTGTAGGCTGTCGCTATCAGGGCGAACGACAGCAGAACCGTTGCCGCCGTCACCACGAAACGAACTGTATATTGCCTTGGAGTTGCCACTTCGTTATTACTTTATCCGGCGGCTGACGTCGAACAGACGCGCCCGTTCGTCGGCTGTCAGCGATGAATAGCCTGATTTCTTGATTTTGTCGAGAATATTGTCGAGCTCGGCCTGGTCGGCGGCCGATGCTGCCGAAGGTGCCTTTGGTCTTGGCGCCGACGGCGCTCCCGAGGCCCTGAAGCGCGCCGGACGCACTTTCGGGCGCCGTCTGAACAGATTGACAATGGCGTCGATGAGCGAATTGAGCGGCGCCGTTATGTCGTGGCCGCGTTTGAGCCCCAGAGCGAATATGGCCCCGACGGCGGCTCCGCCGAGGTGGGCGATATGGCCGCCGGCATTGCTGCCGGTGACGCTCAGCAGGTCGATTCCGATGGTCACTACGGCAATCCATTTCAGCGACACGGCCCCGAGAAAAAGAAGGTTCATGCGGTAGTCGGGCGCCATTATCGCCGTGGCGGTCACTATGGCTATGACCGAGGCGCTAGAACCGATGAGAAGTCCGCCGTGGCCTGCGAAATAGGGGATGGTGTTGACTGCGAGAAGATAGAGCGCCGCGCCTCCGAGACCTCCGAGCAGATAGAGGCCGATCATCCGCTTCGGCGTCGACAGAAGCTGAAACACTATTCCGAACCAGTAGAGCCAAAGTATATTGAAAATGAGGTGGAGCGGCTCGATCTGGCAGAACATGTATGACAGAGGTGTCCATGCATGGCGCGCCAGCCGGCCGAAATTGCCCGGCATAGCAACCCATTGTTCGACGATGAAGCGTCCTGATTCCTCTCCGGCGAAGATCATCACTATCGATATGATGTTCAGCACGAGGAATACGGCGATGTTGATGACGACGATCTTCATCAGCATCGTCGCCGATGCGAAGCGTTTCAATGCGGTCTCAATAGTTGTCGCCATGGACTATTCCTTTGCGTTTCCAATAAAGCATTATAAGCAGGCCGAAAATCATTCCGCCCAGATGCGCCCAGTGGGCTATGCCGTCGACAGCTCCGCGTGCCGACCCCATGCCGATAAGCAGCTCGATGACACCGTTGCCGATGACAACCCATTTCGCTTTCACAGGCACGGGAATGAACATGATATAGAGCGGCCGGTTCGGGAAAAGCATTCCGAAAGCGAGCAGAACGCCGTAGATCGAACCTGAGGCTCCGATGGTGACCATCATATTCTGATACTGGCCGACAAGACTGTCGATTTCGCCCGAAGCGAGCGCCTGACGCACATATTCGAAGTCGACACCATTGAGGTTGGCTATGGTTTTGACGAATTCAGGCTCCCAGGTCAGCGCCCAGAAAGCTTCCTGAACGAGGCCGGCGCAGAGGCCGCAGGTTATGTAGTAGAACAGGAAGCGCGGGGCTCCCATGGTGCGCTCGACTATGCCGCCGAACATCAGCAGCATGAACATGTTGAAAAACAGATGGGCGAAATTCTGCGTCGAGTGCATGAACATATAAGTGAAAAACTGCCATGGCGCGAAGTCGGGAGCCGTCAGATAATGCAGCCCCGCCACGGCGTCGATTTCGATGCCCAGGCGGCCGGGAAGAATCATCATGGCCAGCCACACAATGAAATTTATGATGATCAAATTCTTGGTCACCACCGGAATATTACCGAATAGATTTCTGAAATTCATCTGTTCCGTTAAAAGTTGAGGTCGCTAAGCCGGCCGTAGCTTCGGCCGACGATAGTGCAAAGATAGCGTTTTTTTGGCTATCAGTGCCCGAAAAGGGCTCTTTGAACTTTCAAAACAGAAAAAATAGAGACTATTTTGAGTTTTTTTCACAAATATTTGTGAATATCAGTTTTTTATGTATATATTTGCGGTGATAACCAAACTTTCATCTAATTATCAAAAACCAACATGAACAAAACCGAACTTGTTAACGCCATTGCTGAAAAGGCAGGCTTAACCAAAGTGGATGCTAAAAACGCACTTGATGCAACGCTGACGTCCATCGCTGATGCTCTGAAAAACGACGATAAAGTAGCTCTTGTGGGCTTCGGAACATTCTCTGTTACCGAGAAAGCCGCCCGCACCGGCATCAATCCCCGCACCAAAGAGAAAATCGAAATCCCCGCTCGCAAAGTCGTAAAATTCAAAGCAGGCGCAGATCTCGCCAAATAATTTCACTTAGCGACGAACTTATCTCCGGCCGCAACCGCCCGCTCAGCGCAGGCAGTTGCGGCCGGAACTTTGTCGCTGAGCCCTTTTTACGGGTCGCGGCAGACTTTTTTTACTCAAGGCAGATTTTTTTTGCACCCCCGTGAAACTTTTCGGCATAAGGAGCGACATATTGATAAAAACGCTATATTTGCATCCTGAGAATATTTTCACGTAACCAACATATTTTCATGAAAAAAACACTTAAGTTTCTGGCGTTAGCCATCGTGTCGCTTTTCGTGATGCCGGCTATGACAGCTCTGGCACAGGAAATGCCTCAAATGCCCCAGCTTCCCCTTGACCCGCAGGTGCGCAAGGGCGTGCTGCCCAACGGATTGACCTACTACATCCGTCACAACGAGAAACCTAAAGGCCAGGCCGATTTCTATATCGCGCAGAAGGTCGGCTCGATTCTCGAAGAAGACCACCAGCGTGGTCTGGCCCACTTCCTTGAGCACATGTGCTTCAACGGCAGTGAGAACTTCCCCGGCAACGGAATGATCTCGTGGCTCGAGACCGTCGGCGTTAAATTCGGCCAGAACCTCAATGCCTACACCGCTATCGACGAAACCGTCTATAATATCGCCAATGTCCCCGTTGCCCGCAAGAGCGTTCAGGATTCATGCCTGCTCATTCTCCACGACTGGGCCGACGGACTTCTTCTCGAACCTGATGAGATCGACAAGGAGCGCGGCGTTATCCACGAAGAATGGCGCAGCCGCAACAAAGGCTCGCAGCGCATTCTCGAGCAGATTCTTCCGGCGCTCTATCCCGGCCTGAAATATGGCTACCGCCTGCCGATCGGCACCATGGAAGTTGTCGACAACTTCAAGCCGCAGGCTCTTCGCGACTACTACGAGGCCTGGTATCGTCCCGACCTTCAGGGCATCGTTGTTGTCGGCGATATCGACGTCGACTATATCGAGGGCAAGATCAAGGAAATATTCTCGCCCATCAAGATGCCGAAGAACGCCAAAGAGCGTGTCTATCCCGCCGTCCCCGACTATAACAAGACCGTCTACGGTATCGGACACGACAAAGAGATGAATGTCAACGTCATCGAAATGTCGTGGCTCAGCGATCCCCTGCCTCAGGAGCTCCGCAACACCCAGATCTACTACATGACCCAGTATATGCAGTCGATGATCTCGATGATGCTCAACAACCGCTTCAACGAAATCACCTCGAAACCCGACGCACCGTTTGCCCAGGCCGATGTCAACTTCGGCGGCTTCCTCGTCAGCTCGCGTGTCAAAGACGCTTTCTCGCTCAGCGTTGTTGCCAAAGATGAAAATCTCGAACCCGCCTTCGCTGCCGCTTACCGCGAGGTTCTCCGCGCAGCCCGCGGCGGCTTCAACCAGAGCGAGCTGACCCGTGCCCGCGACGAATATCTGAGCAGCATCGAACGCGCCTATAACAACCGCGCATCCATCGAGAGCGGCACATTTGTCAACCAGTATGTCCGCAACTTCCTCGACGGCGATCCCGCTCCCGGAATCGAGACCGTCTACACCATGATGAACCAGATGGCCCCGATGATTCCTCTGGAAGCCATGAATCAGGCTCTCGCCGAAACCGTAGCCGGACAGTCACGCGCAGTCCTCGTCATGCAGCCCGATAACGAGAAGAATGTCTATGCTACCGAACAGGGCATCGACGCCGCTATCAAGAAAATCGACGCCGAGAACATCGAAGCCTTCGTCGACAATGCCAAGACCGAGCCTCTGATCGAAAAGCTTCCCGCTCCCGGCAAGATTGTCAGCGAGTCGAAGAATGACAACTGGGGAACAACCGAGTATACCCTCAGCAACGGTGTCCGCGTAATCCTCAAACAGACCAAGTTCAAGGAAGACGAGATTCTCATGGAAGCCCAGGCCCTCGACGGATATGCCGCCATGTGCCCGCGTAACGGTGAGAAACCCGCCGAACTGGCCAGCATCAAGCTCCTTCCCTACAGCGCCGACAACTTCTCGCTCGGCAGCTACACCAGCAACGACCTCTCGAAATATCTCGCCGGCAAGCAGGTCGGAATGGGATTCTCGATGGGCGCCTACACCCGCGAAATCAACGGCTCGACAACTCCGAAAGACCTCAAGACCCTGATGGAGCTTGTTTATTCGGCCTTCACCGGACTCAGCTACGACGCCGAAGAATTCAAGGCTTTCCAGTCGCAGATGTCGGCAATGCTCGCCAACCAGACCAAGACTCCCGACTACAAGTTCAGCAAAATGCTGATGGAGAACCTCTTCAAGTCGCCCATGCGTCAGGCTCTTACGGCTGAAGACGTCACCGCCGCCACCGCCGAGGGAACAACCAAGGTTATGAAAGCCCTGACCAACAATGCCGCTGACTACACCTTCGTGTTCGTGGGCAACATCGACGAAGCCGCCTTCCGTCCGCTGGTCGAGCAGTATATCGCCACACTTCCCGCTAATCCCGCCTTCTCGATCAAGCAGGTCGAGGAATATAACGCAGCCGACTTCATCACCCCCGGCGACGCCAACGTAACCATGGCCACCAAGATGGAGCAGCCGACAACCTACGTCGCAGTCTTCCAGACCGCCAATATGCCTGTCAATCCGAAGAACCAGCGCATGGCCGAGATCATCGGTCAGGTTCTGACAAAACGCCTTCTCAAGACCGTCCGCGAAGAGATGGGTGCTGTCTACAGCATCGGTGCCAACGGCGGTGAAAGCTCGATGGGCCCGATGAACGTCAACCTCCAGTCGGCCTTCCCGATGAAGCCCGAAATGAAGGAGCAGGTACTGAAAGTCGTTGCCGACGAATTCAACGCCATAGGCAATAACCTGACCGAAGCCGAGCTCTCCGACATCCGCAACTTCATGGTCAAGGAAGCCAAAGAGAACCTCGAGAAGAACAACGGATGGCTCAACGGTATCACCGGCTGGCTCATCCACGGCAACGACGCTTTCACAACCCGCGTCGCTACCCTCGAAGGCATCACCGTTGACGACGTCAAGGCCTACGCTAAGGCAGTCATGGCACAGAAGAACTACAAAGTGCTCATTCTCGAACCTGAAAAGTAATCAACCTTAACCTTAAACCACAACACGTTATGAAGAGCTTTAAAAAGGCTCTCGTTGCCCTCACCGCCCTCACATTTGTGACGGGCGGTGTCGGTGCAAAAGAGCATCTCCACAGCCTTAACCCCTCTTATTTCGACCCCTCTGTAGCCGTCGGACAGGATTTCTACCAGCATGTCAACGGCGGCTGGCAGAAAGCCAATCCCCTCACCCCCGACCGCTCGCGCAACGGCCAGTTCAATATTCTTAGCGACACCTCCGAGGTGCGCATCAAGAATATCGTCATGGGACTCGACGCAACCAATCCCGCCCCCGGAACGATAGCTTTCAAGGTCGCCACAATATATAATCAGGCAATGGATTCGACGCGCCGCAACGAACTCGGCGTCAAGCCTATCAAGCCTATTCTCGACCGCATCGAGAAGACCGCCGACGCCGACATGGACGACCTCTTCCTCTTTATGCACGCCAACTATGGCAGCCCGTTTATCGGAGCCGGCCCGATGGAAAATCTGGCCAATTCCAACGAATATGCCATGTATGTTTCGGGTGCGCCGCTCGGTCTGGGTGACCGCGACTATTATCTGAAGAGCGACAAGCGCAGCGTCGAAGTGCTTAACGCCTATAAGAAGCTGATCGAGAAGCAGATGGTCAACGCCGGCTATTCGAAGAGCGCCGCAAAGCGAGTCGCAAAGAACGTCATCAAATATGAGACAGCGCTGGCCGACTCGACATGGACCCGCGAAGAAAGCCGCAATATTCCGGCCATGTATAACCCCCGCGACATCAAATTCCTCAAGAGCGAATATCCTTCGATCGACTGGGACAACTTCTTCGTCAAGACCATGGGCATCGCCACTCCCGAGCAGGTTATCGTGACCGAGCTGCGCACAGTCAAGCAGGGCGACAACCTCAAGCGCTCTATGACCCCGCGCGAGATCAAAGACCTCTATCTCTGGGAGGTTGTCAACGGCGCGTCGGGAACTCTCAGCGACGCTTTCAACGACGCCAATTTCGAGTTCAACAAGGTCATGAGCGGCATAACCGAGCAGCGTCCGCGCTGGAAACGCGCTCTGGGCGCCACCGAAGGCGCTTTGGGCGATGCTATCGGCGAACTCTATGTAGAGCGCTACTTCCCCAAGTCGTCGAAAGACTATATGATCGGCCTCGTCGAGAACCTCCGCACAGCTCTCGGCAAGCACATCATCAACCTCGACTGGATGTCGGACGACACAAAGCTCAACGCTATCAAGAAACTCAACGCCATCACTGTCAAGATCGGCTATCCCGACAAATGGAAAGACTATTCGACAATGAATATCGACCCGGCTCTGTCGTATGCCGAGAATATGCACAACGTCAGCATGTGGCATCAGCAGGAGATCTACAACAAGTGGGGCAAGCCCGTCGACAAGACTGAATGGGGCATGACACCCCAGACCATCAATGCCTATTATAACCCGATGGCTAACGAAATCGTGTTCCCCGCCGGTATACTTCAGGCTCCTTTCTTCGACCCGAACTCTTCCGACGCCGAGAACTACGGCGGCATCGGTGTTGTCATCGGTCACGAAATCACCCATGGATTCGACGATCAGGGCCGCAACTTCGACGCCGACGGCAACATGGTGAACTGGTGGACAGAAGAAGATGCCGCCAAGTTCGCCGACAAGACCAAAGCCCTCATCGACCAGTATAGCGCTGTCGAGGTTCTTCCCGGCCTCCACGCCAACGGCGCCTACACCCTTGGCGAGAACATCGCCGACCAGGGCGGCCTGCGCGTTTCGATGACAGCGTTCCTCGACTCGCAGAAGAAGAAAGGCATCGATGTCACCTCTGAGGAAGCCCTCATCGACGGCATCGACCCCATCAAGGTGTTCTATATGAACTACGCCAACATCTGGGCCGGCAATATCCGCGACGCCGAGATCCGCAATCTGACCAACGCCGATGTCCACTCGCTGGCCAAATACCGCGTCAACGTCGGACTGAGCAACATCGACCCGTTCTTCAAGGCCTTCAACATCACCGACGGACAGCCCATGTTCCGTCCCGAGGCCGAGCGCGTCGTTATCTGGTAACCGCTTTTCCGCAACCCCTCTCGGGAGCCTCCGCCTCGGCGGAAGGCTCCCGACTTTTTTAAGGACCTTAAAGACCTTAAGGACTTTAATGACCTTAAAAACTATAACGAGCGTTCATAGGGGAATTTTATGAGAAAATGTCTGTAGTTTTCTGAAAATTTGCTAATTTTGAGCCGACATAGCGCCCTTGTTACCGAAGGACGCTCGTCGTTTGTCCGTGGCGGTGTTGACCTCTGCCATATATATACCGTTGAAAATCAATCTATAACCTGTAATTTATGAGACTTAAACTGTTTCTGTTAGTGCTGCTGGCGGCTGCTTTGCCGACGCTGGCGCAAAAAACAGGCGTGACAGGCACCGTGGTGAATGTCAACACGGGTGCTCCCGTCGACGGAGCCAGTGTCATGCTCAATTCTCAAAGTATCTTTGTCACGACGGCTTCCGACGGCACGTTCACCATTGACACCGCCCACGCCGGCAACGATGTGCTCGTGGTGGCGGCTTTCGGCTATAACGATGTCAACCTGCCCGTCGAGATCAAGGACGGCCGGATTCTGAATCTTGATTTCATTCAGATGACGCCTTCCGATATCACCGCGACTTTCTATGAAGACCAGCAGGATATGCTCTTCGACGAAGGTGTGCTCGACGATGAGGAAGGGCAGGCCCAGAGCATCGTGGCTCTGACCGGCGCCAGCGACGACGTTTACTATAACGCCGCCAGCTATGACTTCAATGTCATGCGTTTCCGCATCCGCGGCTACGACAACGAGTATCAGAGCACCTATGTTAATGGTCTTCCGTTCAACGACCTCGCCCGCGGGCGTTTCAACTACTCGTCGATCGGCGGCATGAACCGCGCTTTCCGCAACAAGAGCGTCGCTCTCGGCCTCGGAGCTGCCAGCTATGGCTTCGGCGATGTCGGCGGCGCAACGAATATGTCTACTCTGGCATCGGAGTATGCGCCCGGCTTCAACGGCTCGGTAGCCTACACCAACTCTAACTATATGTTCCGCGCCATGGCGATGTATTCGACCGGACTCAACCGCCACGGATGGGCTCTGACCCTCTCGGCTATCGGACGCTATGCCAACGAAGGAATCATCGAAGGCACGTTCTACAACTCGGTCGGACTGTTTCTGGCTGTGCAGAAGGTGTTCAACAAGAACCATTCGCTGAACCTCACCCTCTACGGCGCCCCGACACAGCGCGCCACCAACTCGGCGACCTATCTCGAAGCCTACGATCTGGCCGGTTCGAACCTCTACAATCCCAACTGGGGCTGGCAGGACGGCAAGAAACGCTCGTCGAAAATCGTCAATACTTTCGACCCTACAGCAGTGCTCAACTGGATATGGAAGGGCAACAAGGAGACGACGCTCAACACCGCCGCCGCCGTCCGCTGGACAAACTATTCGACCTCGGCTCTCAACTGGTATAACGCCGCCGACCCGCGTCCCGACTACTACCGCTATCTGCCGTCGTATTTCGCCGACGATCAGGAGGCATTCGATCTCTATACCGATCTCTGGCGCAACGACGAGTCGATGCGTCAGATCAACTGGGACGCCCTCTATCAGGCCAACTACCTCAACTCCCAGATTGGCCCCGATCAACTCGGCAACCGCCGCGGCGGCTCGACCTACATACTCGAAGACCGCCACAGCAACCAGTTCAACTTTATCGCCGGCTCGACGCTCAACACCCGCCTCAACAGCTTCCTGACCCTTCAGGGGGGCGTCACCTTCAACTACACCCGCGCCCACTACTACAAGACTATCCGCGACCTCTTAGGCGGCGACTTCTGGACCGATATCGACCAGTTCAGCGAGCGTGACTTCCCCGAAGACGCCAATCTTCTCGAGAACGACCTCGACAACCCGGGCCGCAAAGTCGGCAAAGGAGACAAGTTCGGCTATAACTACTACATCAATGCAATTCAGCTCAGCGGCTGGCTGCAGAACATGATAACGCTGCCCCACTGGGATATCAACTACGGCCTGAAAGTCGGCTACACCCAGTTCCAGCGCGACGGCAAGATGCGCAACGGCCGCGCTCCCGAGAATTCGAAAGGCAAAGGCTCGATGCACCGCTTCGACACGGGTGCCATCAAGGTCGGCGCCACCTATAAGATCGACGGCAATAACTTCATCGCCGCCCACGCCGGCTACGAGACCCGCGCCCCGCTGTTTGAATACAGCTACGTTTCGCCGCGCATCAAGGACGACGCCATCGACGGCCTGACAACTTCGCGCATCGTCTCGGGTGACATCGGCTATATCTGGAACTACCGCCGTTTCCGCGGATCGATCACCGGTTTCTGGACCGAAATGTACGATCTGACAGAGCGCACTTCGTTCTACGACGACCAGTATTCGACCTTCATGAACTACGTGCTCAAGGGAATCCACAAACGCCATGCCGGCGTCGAGATCGGCGCAGCCTACAAGATCACCCCCTCGATCACCGTCAGCGCCGCAGCGACCTTCGCCAGCTACCGCTACAAGAACCGTCCGACCGGAACGCGCTCCTATGAGAACGGCGCCCAGTCCGACACCACTCAGGTTGTCTACCTTAAGAACTTCCGCGTCGGCGGCACACCTCAGACGGCCGTCAACATCGGCATCGACTACGCCGCTCCCCACCAGTGGTTCTTCAACATCAATGCATCGTGGATGGACAACGCCTATGTAAACCTTTCGCCGGTGCGCCACGAAGTGCTCCCCAACCTCTGGCAGGGCTTCGACCAGCCCACCGAGGCCTTGCTCGAAGAAAAGATGCGCCAGCTCGCCGATCAGGAGAAGCTCAACGACGCTTTCGTGCTTAACGCCTCGATAGGCAAGGTTATCTATATTAACCGAAAGGTGTCGCTCAACCTGAATCTCAACGTCGACAACATCCTCAACAACCGCAAGATCATGACCTACGGCTACCAGCAGGGTCGTTTCGACTACACCAACTATTCGACCACGAAGTATCCTAACCGCTACTTCTATGCTCAGGGCATAAAAGTGTTCTTCAATGTCGGTGTGCGTTTCTAATGTCAAATCCAACAATCTGAAACAATGAAACTCAATAAATCCCTCATGGCAGCCTTCGTGGCCACGTCGGCGCTCTGGTCGCTGACCGGCTGCGACAATGATCTCGACTATCCCCCCGTCGAGATTCCCCACGCCACAATCGAGGCCAATACAACCATTGCCGAGGTAAAGGAAGCCTACTGGCAGGACGACCGCAACTATGCCGTCACAATCGGCGACCGCGAAGACGGTTCGCATATCATCGTGGCCGGACGCGTCACCAATAACTGTGCCAGCGGCAACGTCTACAAAAGCCTCATCATTCAGGACGAGACGGCGGCACTGGCGATTTCGCTGAACGAGTCGAATATGTCGCAATATTATAAGGTCGGCCAGGAGGTGGTCATCGACCTCACCGGTATGTCGATAGGCAAATACAACGGCCTGCAGCAGATCGGCGAGCCTGAAGTCTATCAGGACGGCTACGAGGTAACCTTCCTCGACGCCGATAAATTCAAGGAACACGCTCAGGTCAACGGGCTTCCCGATATGTCGCTGGTCGACACTCTGACGACCACCATGGACGAGATTCAGGCCATGACGACAGGTCAGGAGATCGCCCGAATGCAGAGCCGTCTCATCCGCCTCGACAATGTGTCGTTCCAGGGCGGAGGTACACTGACATTCTGCAGCCCCTCTGAGAGCACCAACCGCACTCTCGTCGACGAAAACGGCAACCGCATGACACTCAGAATGAGCAACTACGCAACATTCTCGCAGAAACTCATGCCTAAGGGAACCGGTTCGCTTGTCTGCATACTCAGCTATTACGGAACCAACTGGCAGCTCCTTATCCGTGACCTCAGCGACTGTATCGGCTTCGAGGGCATCGACGACAATCCCGGCGGCGACGTTCCCGCAGTGCCTGAGGCCACTGTCACCGTGGAGCAGGTGCTCGCCAAATATTGGAAAGACGATCTCAACTACTGCGAACAGATCGGGCAGACCGACGACGGCAAGGACATGATCGTCACTGTGCGTGTATTCTCGAACGACCAGAGCGGCAACGTCTATAAGCAGCTTTTTGCTCAGGATGCTACCGGCGCTCTCATGTTCTCCATCAACAAGAGTCGCCTCTATCAGGAATATCCCGTCGGACAGGCTGTCAACGTCAACCTGACCGGACTCTATATCGGACGCCGTCAGGGTATGCTTCAGGTCGGCGCTCTCGGCGACTATAACGGAACTCCGCAGCCCGACCGTCTCGATGAGAGCGAGTGGGCAACCCACGCCTCGATAACCGGCTCGCCGAATCCGGCCGACATCAAGACTTTCGACGCCACAATCCCGAACTTCAACAGCGCCGCCCGCAAATGGAGCGCCGCCTATGTCAAGCTCGCCGGCGTCCACTTCGCCAAGGGTGGAACAGGAACGTTCGTAGAGGGCGGCCAGGCTACGAGCGTAGATCTTCTCGACGCTTCGGGCAACACCGTCATCGTGCGCACAAGCGCCTATGCCGACTGGGGCAGCCAGAAGCTCCCCGCCGGAACGGGTAATGTAACAGCTATCGTCACTTACTACAACCAGACACCGCAGCTCATTCTCAACAGCTCGGCCGACTGCACCGGCTTCTCGGACACTCCCGGCGGCGACACCCCGCCGACCCCCTCGACGAACGATCTTCTCAACGAGACCTTCGCCGCTTCGCAGGGAGCGTTCACAATAGAGAACGTAAAGCTTCCTTCGGGAATGGCAGCTGTCTGGACTCACTCCACGCAGTTCGGAATGGTGGCTACAGCCTACGACAAGACAACACAGACGAATTATGAGTCGGAATCGTGGCTCATCTCGCCGGTAGTCGACCTCTCGAAAGCTGCCGGAAGCCCCGTATTGACCTTCGATCATGCCCTCAACTTCTTCGCCGATATTGCCACCGCCGTCAAGGAGGTAAGCGTTTGGGCCCGCGAAGAGGGAGGTGCGTGGCAGCAGCTGTCGGGCGTAACGATGCCTGCCCAGCTTTCATGGACTTTCGTCGGCAGCGGCAACGTCTCGCTGAGCGCATTCGCCGGTAAGAAGATCCAGATCGGCTTCAAGTATACCTCGACGGCTGCCAAGGCCGGAACATGGGAGGTAAAAAACGTAATCATAAAGTAACTCCATGAATCTACCCAATATGAGACATCTCAATAAAATTGTCGTGGCTGCCGTTGTGGCTCTGACAGGACTCTCGGCCTGTCAGAATGACTTCGATGCTCCGGGACTCGTCACCCCGCAGGCCACGCTGAAGCCCAACATCTCGATAGCCCAGCTCAAGGAGACCTATTGGAGCGACGATAATGCCTACGTGACGAAAGTCGGTGTCAACGAGGCCGGCGAACATCTTGTCATCGCCGGGCGCGTGATCAGCTCCGATGCGGCCGGAAATGTCTACAAGAACCTCGTCATCCGCGATTGCAGCGGCATCGATGAGGGCGACTATCAGGCAGCGCTGACGATCTCGCTCAATGCCAATTCGCTCTACAACCAATATCGTGTCGGTCAGGAAATCGTCATTGACGTGACCGACATGTATATCGGCAAGTATCGCGGTCTGGAACAGATCTGCTTTCCCAGCGAGACCGATCAGGGAACCCTCGAAGGTACGTTCTGCCCGCTGGAGTTCTTCAAGGAGCATGTCGAGCTGAACGGACTGCCCGAACCGTCGCAGGTCGAGCCATACGTGACAACCCACAATGAATATGCTTCGGCCTCTCCGTCGGTTGTCCGCAAATATCAGAGCCAGCTCGTTGAGTTCAAGGGATGCCACTTCAAGGAGGGGGGCAAGCTCGCATTCACCGACGGCAGTAAGATAACATCGAACCGCACTCTCGTGCTCGCCGGCGGCGATACAATCAATGTGCGCACCAGCGGCTACTCCAACTTCTGGGCTATGACTCTTCCGGAAGGAGAGGGCGATGTTGTCGGCATCCTCAGCTATTTCAACTCGGGAAACACGGCCGATCCCTGGCAGCTCGTTCTGCGCTCGGCCGACGACCTCCACTTCGGCGAGAAAGAGCCTGAGCAGGGCTCGCTTGACAATCCCTATACGGTCGATGGCGTCATCGAGCTTGAAAACAAGGGAGAAGGCGGCTCGGGCTGGGTTACCGGCTATATCGTCGGCGCCGTTGTTCCCGGAACTTCGGCCGTGACCTCAAACAGCGATATCGAATGGACAGCCGACGTTTCGATGCCCAACACACTCGTCATCGCCCAGACTCCCGAAATAACCGAGGCTGTCAGCTGTCTCGTGGTCGAACTGCCTCAGGGTTCGTCGCTGCGCGAGAAAGGCAATCTGCTCGACAATCCGAAGAACTATAAGAAGCAGATATGGCTCAAAGGTTCGTTCGCTAAGGTGCTCGGCACATGGGGCATCACCGGCAACACCGGCTCGTCAGACGAATGGAAGATCGACGGCGTCGATAACAATCCCGGCGACAATCCCGACACCCCTGACAATCCCGACACCCCGATAGGAGATCCGATCAATGAGACTGTCAACTTCGCGCAGGCCGGTCTGGCCGACGCTCCTACGGAGTTCACCGTGGGCGACGTCAAGTTTGTGGTTTCTGTCGGAGGCGGTCGTACTCCTCCCGCATGGAACGCCAATGCCGCCGAGCTGCGACTCTATGCCGGCAACACAATGACGGTATCGACAGTCGACGGCCGTCCTATCGACAAGATGGAGATGACGCTCGGCCGCTACGCTTCAGACCGCTACACTACCTTCACCCCGTCGACAGGCGTCGTTGCCGAACAGGCTATAGGCGACAAGACCATCCACTGGACGGGCTTTGCGAATTCTGTGACCTTCACTGTCGGCGACAAGGCTATCTATGCCGAGAAGGAAGAGAACCGTGGGGCTGCCGGACAGGTGCGCCTCGCCTCGATCGCATTCGGTAACGGTGGAAGCACGACTCCCGACAATCCCGATAACCCTGACAACCCCGATAATCCTGACAATCCCGACAATCCCGACAAGCCTTCGACAGGGGGCACAGAGGCTTCGCCCTACACTGTGGCACAGGCTCTCGCACTCAACAACAACGGTTCGGGCTGGGTAGCAGGCTATATCGTAGGTTGGGCTGACGGCAACATTGCCTCGGCTCAGTTCAACGCCTCGGCTATGACAGCCTCCAACGTGCTTATCGCCGACAGCGCAAGTGAGACCGATGCCTCGAAGTGCATTGTAGTCGCTCTTCCGAAGGGCGCAATCCGCAATGCCCTCAACCTGATGGACAATCCCTCTAATCTCGGCAAGAAAGTCCAGATAACCGGCCGCTTCGCCGCATATCTCGGCGGTCACGGCCTGACGGCTCCCA
Organism: Prevotella sp. CAG:1031; assembly: GCA_000431215.1. Taxonomy (GTDB): domain Bacteria; phylum Bacteroidota; class Bacteroidia; order Bacteroidales; family Muribaculaceae; genus CAG-1031. Next base: position 8,807 of record HF985611.1, on the reverse strand, counting down.
CCGCCTATAAGTGGCAGTAATCAACAGAATATCACAGCCACGGCTATGCCGGTATCAGTCGGCTTAGCCGTGGCTTTTCATTATCATTATTTTCTATGAAAAAGACAATCATCATGGCTATGGCACTCGTGCTCGCACTGCCGGTCGGCGCCGCCACACCGCGTCGCACGACCCAGAAGCGCGCCGTCAAGACAGCCACTGTAAAACCCCACATCTCGATAGCCGGAATACCGTTTGCGTTGACATCGGCAGACAAGCTTACTCTCGACCCCGATCCGGCCGGAAATGCAACGCGTCTCGAACATCCCGAGGGTGTCCGCTCGGTTAAGATAACGACTCCTGTCTTCGACGGCGACTTTGAAAGCCGCACGGGTGCCGAAGAAACTTATGAGTTCGATCGCAACGGCCGCCTGACAGCTTTCAGCGAGGATCTCGGCGACGCAGCCGGAGGCCGTAGCTTCAAGGTGTTCTACAGCGGCAATGAGGCATTGCCTGACTCGCTTCAGCTGACGTCGATGGTTCCGACTCAAGACCCTTGTTCCGATAATATGAATGTTGTCGCCACCTATATTTTCGCTAAAGATGGCGGACGCATCACCGGCTTCAGTGAGCACACTACTATGGTAGGCACCCGCAAAGCCGACGGCGTGTTCAATTATTCGGTCAGCTACTATCCCGACGGCGTAGTGAAGCAGATCGTCTGTAAGGAGCAGCCGGCAATGATGGTGGTTTTCGACCGTAAAGGCAATATCGTCAAGGTGAACCGCTTCATCTACGACTGCAACGAACAGTTCCGCCCGGCCTGGATCAGCGACAGCTGGGAGAATACCGAAGGCGACATGTCGGTCTACGGCACACCGCCCGCTGACGTTAAGCACAAGACCGACCCCCGCGGCAACTGGATCGAAGAGACCTGGACCGAAAGCTGGGAAGGGAGTGCTCCGACAACCAACGGCCGCTTCCGCTCGATCACTTACTACGACTGACAGCCCCGGCTTATCGTGCACGTAGTCAGGATAAAATGGATGTTGCGGAACTTCATCACGGTGTTTGCAAATAGTAATTTCAGGACTAATGTTGCGATTGCACGATAAAATTTTCGTAGTTTTGCACCGTTTTTAAGTAAATACCAACAATAAGAACTATGAAAAAGTTTTTATCACTATCATTGACAGCCCTGCTCGCTTCAACGGCTTTATTCTCTTGCGGTGGCGGCGACGAGGATGAACCGCAGGAACCCGACGTTCCGGTTGTCGGTCCGAGCCAGCCGGATGAGCCGGATGAACCCGATCAGCCTGACAATCCGGGAGGTGGAGGCAGCGACAGCGATCACAATCCCAATCTCCCCGAACTCGCCGCACAGTTTGAGAATTTATACAGCCCGGTGCTTTCCACCGAAGGTTTCATGGCTGACAGCGATGTCACCCGAAATCTGATCGGCTACTGGAATACCGATGGTAAATACGACCAGAATCTCGTATTGTTGCCCAACGGACGTTTCCGTCTCAGCGACGGTGGCAGCTGGATGCACAAGTGGGTAGGCTGGGGCGACTGGGCCTATAATGCCGCCAAATCCACAATCTCTCTTTTTGATGCCAATGTTTCTATTGAAATCAGTGCATTCAATAGCGCGGGTGACAAGTTCTCCGGAACGATGTTCTATCAAAGCAGCACGGGCGTGCAGTTCTCCGCAATCAAAGTGACAAATACCGAGTATGGCATGCCCGATGGCATGCTTCAGCTTTATTGCGATGGAATCAACTGGGACAATGTCAATGTCGAGGGCAATCACATCAGCAATGATCAGCCTCTGATGCCGTGGTCGCTCGTCGGAATGTATAACAGCGATCGTTACGCCCTTACGAAAAATTGCAGTTATCTCATCGACGACGATATCATTATGATCGTATATTGGCAAAATCAGGAAAAAGGGCTTGCCAATGCTATCTGGTGGATTGAGAAGCCCTGGAGCGCAAGTCCGCGAATGGTTGCATATACCAAATCGACCAAGTTCAAATATTTCGTCGGTAGGTTTAAAAGCAATTGATTTCAGGAACCTTTCCAAGATAAATGAAGCCGCAACGTAGACGCCACGTTGCGGTTTCATCGCATATATGGGACATTTCGACTCTGACGTCTCGTACTTCGGCAACTGTATTGACGAGACCTGAACCGAACACTGGGCGATGAGCCCCCGAGTCAAGAAAAAGGGGCGTTAAAATCCCAAAAGAGGAATTGTCTTTCAGTCGTTGGTGAACAGTGAGGCGATGTCGAATGCCAAAGCCGTAAAAGCCAGTATGTAACCGAAGACGGTGTCGAATTTGTATATTTTGCTGTCTTTCTGTCGTTTGGCAATTACGGTTCTGCATATATATGCCAACAGTGCACCGCAGGCAAAAAGGATTATACCTATCCAGAAGAATGACATAGTGTTATCAGTTTAGTCCGATTGTTATTCCGGTTCCGGTTAATATGATGCCAACAACGGTTATAATCCCCGCCGCTTTCAGCCATGGCGACACCGCTTTCATGGCCAGCTTGTTGTCAATGACCTTTCTCTTTATAATCGCCGCTTTCACGAAAGATATGAGTGCCACTATCTGACCTGCTATCAGGGTATACATGCCCGAATAAATAAAAATATCCGTCATAGGACTATTACGAAAAGAATTCGACAAGTGCTTTTAAATCTCCAACGTCGTCATGTTCAAATAGTTCGAGCGACGAAGAAGACGGTAAGACAATAGGTAACAATAAACATGTTGGCTACTAAAAGTAGGGCTGCACCATGGTGCAGCCCTACAATCTGATGGCCAATCATTTATGAAAAGTCAGTAGCCAACAAGTATATCATTACCAAACAATATGTGACGGTGCGATGACAGGTATCCCCCCGTTGTTGCGCTGAAGGCCACGCCCAAAGAGTCGCCGAGGTTACGCGCAATCTAATCGCGGCGGCCATGGACGACGCGACGATCTGCAAGGTCACAGGTCTTACACTCGAGGAGGTTGAAGCCATCCGTAACCGATAAGAAATTTGGCGGTTTGGCTAACTCGCTGGATTTTGCTAACTTTGCAGGCGTAATTCGATTAGCCTATGAAGTTTTATGAGCTCGATCTGAGCGATGAGGTGCTCGATGCTCTCGATGCGATGAATTTCGACGAGTGCACCCCCATTCAAGAACAGTCAATACCGCTGGCTCTCGAAGGCCGCGATCTTATAGCCGTGGCCCAGACCGGCACGGGAAAAACGGCAGCTTATCTTCTCCCTGTTATCGACAGTCTCGCCGGCGGCGGTTATCCCGAAGATGCCATCAACTGCGTGGTGATGTCGCCTACGCGCGAGCTCGCCCAGCAGATCGACCGCCAGATGGAGGGCTTCTCATATTATCTGCCGGTTAATTCGCTGGCGATATTCGGCGGAACCGACGGCCCCGAGTTTGCGCGCCAGCAGCGCGGTCTTAAGATGGGAGCTGATGTCGTCATCGCCACTCCCGGGCGCCTGCTGGCTCATCTTCAGATGGGATATGTCGATCTGTCGCGCGTGTCGTTCTTCATTCTCGATGAAGCCGACAGGATGCTCGACATGGGCTTCTACGACGACATCATGACCATTGCCAAGCAGCTGCCTCCGACCTGCCAGACTCTTATGTTTTCGGCCACGATGCCCCCCAAAATACAGCGCATGGCCGAGGCTATATTGAAGAATCCCGCCGAAGTCAAGCTTGAGGTGTCGAGGCCTGCCGAGAATATCCGCCAGAGCGCGTTCGTGTGCTACGAAGGGCAGAAGACACCGATTCTGCGATCACTGTTCAAGACGCGCGCCAACAAACGAGTGATTGTGTTCGCTTCGTCGAAACTGAAGGTCAAGGAACTCACGCGCGAGCTTCGACGCGCCGGCGTCAAGGCTGCCGAGATGCACAGCGATCTCGAGCAGGCGCGCCGCGACGAGGTGATGCTCGATTTCCGCGCCGGCCGCATCGATATACTCGTGGCCACCGACATCGTGGCTCGCGGAATCGACATCGACGACATCGCTATGGTTGTCAACTACGATGTTCCGCGCGAGGCTGAGGACTATGTTCACCGCATCGGCCGCACGGCCCGCGCAGGTGCCGGAGGCTATGCCGTTACGCTTGTCGGTGAGCGCGACCGCCGTCACTTCAAGGCTATTGAGGATTTCCTCGAGAAGGAGGTGCTGAAAGAGGCTGTGCCGGAAGAACTCGGGTCTGCTCCGTCGTATGGAGGCCGTTCCGACTCAGGACGTCGCGACGGTGGCCGCAGCGGCGGCAAGCGCGCCGGAAAAGGGCAGGGGCGCCGTGACCGCGGACGCCGTGACGGCCGCAAGCCTCGCCCGACCACCCAAGATTCCCCAAACTCCCAAAGCTCCCAGCCTGTCCCTGAAGAGGCCGCCAAACCTAAGAAGCGGCGCCATCGCGGAGGGCGTAACAGGGGGCGTCGCCGTCCGGGTCCGGGCGACGGTGGAAATGCTGCCGAAACCCCACAGCAATGACCGTCAGGGATCTTCGCCGCGCCGCTGTCGCCGCGCTCATTCCGCTTTACGGGCGAGGCGAGGCTGAATGGATGACACGCCTCACGCTCGAATCTGTGACCGGCTGGAGTCGCGTTGACCTGCTCGTCGATGCCGACAAAGAGCTTGGCGAAGTGCGCGTAGAAGCCGTTAAGAATATCGTGGCCCGGCTTCTGAAACATGAACCGCTCCAATATATTCTCGGCTACGAGGATTTCATGGGGCTGAAGATCAAGGTCAGTCCCTCGGTGCTCATACCACGCCCCGAAACTCAGGAACTTGTCAACATTATCATTGACCGCGAGGCAAAAGCCTCTGACCTCAGTGTGCTCGATGCCGGCACCGGGAGCGGTGCAATAGCCGTGGCCCTGTCGCGAAATCTGCGCTTCGCGCGCGTAATGGCAATCGATAATTCCGATGCCGCTCTTGAGGTAGCCCGAAGCAATGCTGAACGCCTGCGCACGCCCGTCACCTTCGTCAATGCCGATATGCTCTCTCTGGCCTCTCTTCCCGGCGAGCCTTTCGATATTATTGTCAGCAACCCTCCTTACGTTCTCGACAGCGAGCGAGCCGAAATGTCCGCGAACGTTCTCGGTCACGAGCCATCGGTGGCCCTGTTTGTGCCCGACAGCGATCCGCTCCGCTTTTATCTCGCGCTTGCGCGTTATGCTGCTGCCGGAGGACTGAAACCGGACGGTAGACTCTATTTCGAATGTAATCCACTGACAATAGGCGTATTGTCCTCGCAGTTGGAGGACGATTTTGATGAAGTCGAGGCTATTCGCGACAGTTTCGGCCGAAAGCGGTTCATTATAGCCTCGTTGCGGTCATGATGAAGAAACCGATGATGCCGCGTGAGGCACTTGAGAGGCTGCGGACGCTTTGTAACGCTTCCGAGCAGTGTTCGACCGACCTGATTGCGAAGCTGCGCCGGTGGCAGATATCGACGGCTAACAGCGAGAAGATAATGCGCTATCTGCATGAGAACCGTCTGGTCGACGACGCCCGCTTCTGCGGGGCCTATGCGCGCGACAAGATGCGCTACAGCCGCTGGGGGCGACTTAAGATCCGGGCCATGCTCGCGGCGAAACATCTCGACCGTGACGCCATAGCCGATGCGCTCGACGCGCTTGAAGAAGACGAGTATCGCGAGTCTGCTCGAGGGACAATCCTCGCTTTTGCGGCCCGTTTCGAACGGCCGCTTGATTACAATGAACGTCTGAAAACATTGCGCCATGCCGTCGGTCGAGGGTTCGAGAGCGCCATTGTGGCCGACATAATGAAGACTGAAGGGTTATGGGGTTCGTGAGCACGGCGTGGAGAGCGCTGCTGACATTTGTCTATCCCGACCATTGTCCGGTGTGCGGATCTCCGCTGGCTTTCGGCGAGCGGGCGATCTGTCTCGGTTGCCTGACGCGATTGCCGCGGCTCGGATGGCACACGAATCCTTTCAATGAGATTCATCAGCGACTGGGCCATCAGGTGGCTGTTGAACGCGCCGGGGCATGGTTTCTCTATCGTCGCGGCTCGGAGTTCACTCATATTGTCCACGATTTCAAATATCATGGCGCCTGGGCGCTCGCCGTCGATGTCGGCCGTATGATGGCCGAAGAGATGAACCCCGACGGCTTTTTCGACGGCGTCGACCTTCTGCTGCCCGTGCCGCTGTCATATTCGAAGATGGCCCGGCGCGGATATAATCAGGCCGAACGTGTTGCCAGAGGCATCTCGCAGGTGACCGGAATCGCTATCGGCGACAATCTCGTGGCGCGAACCCACAAGACGCAGACGCGCCGGTCGCTCTTCGAGAGAATGGCGAATGTGGAAGAAATCTATCATGTGGAGAATGCAGATGAGCTTGACGGGTTACACGTCATGGTCGTCGACGACGTCATAACGACCGGTTCGACGATGTCCGCCAATATCTCGGCGATCCACAGCGCTGCCCCGACTGCGCGTATCTCGGTTCTGTCGGTCGGCGCCACAACCCGCACCGGTTAGCGCGGAACAACGAGCAGATGGCGCTCGCCGTCGCTGTCGGTGAGACGTAGCCATAGGCGG
>HF985611.1:1918-2196 GCA_000431215.1 Prevotella sp. CAG:1031 | reverse complement strand
AGCCATAGGCGGCTGTCGGTTTCTTTCAGGATTTTCTGATTGTCAAGGTTTATTTCGTCGCCGTTGACAGTAAGTCGTTTTGCCTCGTCGGTTATCTCTGTTTCGGCGCGACGGTTACCGTCGATGTCGTAGAAGCCTGTGAGGGCCGACGATCTGTAGGTTTTCATCAGAACTCCCGGTTGTCCGAAAATCAGAGTCAGTTCGGGCCCTTCGTAGCGCGGACGGTCGTCGGCTACGATAGCGGCGTCGGCGTCGGTGTCGCCCGGGCGCTCTTCAGG
>HF985611.1:0-1904 GCA_000431215.1 Prevotella sp. CAG:1031 | reverse complement strand
GGACGCTCTTCAGGATCGTGCTGCGGCGCGTCAAGAGTGGTTGCGCAGGCTGAGAGCAGAACAGCAGCCGGCAAGACTGTTATCAGTTTTTTCATTGCGTAATCTCGATTATGACGCGCCCGAACTCGTCGTTGAGGCGATAGCTGAGTTCATGAAGACCGATGCCGAGGTCGCGCGGCTTCAGCGAAGAGGCGCCGGCAGGACGTCCGTCGACGCTCCATTCGGCACCCTCTCCGACGAGCGGACTGTAGAGGTCGATACGCTCGTCAGAGAGACGGTATCGGCTGCGCAGAGGCAGCGGCACGTCGCTGTCCGGAGTGTAGATGTCGCCCGCTTTTTCGCCCCAGAGGTAGTCCGTCAGCTCGGGGAAGTCGACAAACGGGTTGCGGTTTCCCTGCAGTTGCTCGGCGGCGTCGTTTCGACGCCGTTCAGTTTCGCTGACGGGGTCGGCTGTGTGCCAGCCGAGCAGTGTTGCGATGCCGTAGGCGGTCAGACCGGGGTAGGGGGTGTCGGTGGCAATGAGCCAAGCCCAAGGGTCAAGCACGCCTGACTGATAAACCGTCAGCATGTAAAAGACTGTTCGGGCCACGTCGCCGCGCAGTTCGGCCGGCGGCTCCCATCCGGTTGTGACGTCGTTGCCGACGGCGACATCGCCTACGCGCCAGTGTCCGTTGTCGAAAGTCGGCGTCGTCACCGTCGATGGGGGATAGTCGCTCTTGAGGGCGGCGACATCACCGGTGCCGCTGACGAAGTTGAGAATGTCGGCGGCGATCGTGTCGCGTCGCTGTGTGTCGCTGTCGAAACGCCACCATCGGCTGCTGACGACCTCGACAGGCTGCGTTGCCGTTGCTTCGGGCTCGAAAGCGCATCTGATGTCGCCGGAGGCGCGCAGAAATGTCGCCGGGTCGGGACTGAGGCGCCTCGGACGCGCTGTGGCGGCAATGGCGTCTTTAAGGTTCGACCCGCTGCGGCCCGACCATTCCGTCGGGGGCGTAGCCGAAATCAATATCGCGCCCAGAAATATGAGAAAGAGAGGTTTCACTGTGTGCAAAGATAGTTAATTAGCCTGAAAAATCCACGAAACTGCGCCTTAATTGTCTGCCGCGGTTCAACATAGTTCGTTTCCCCGTTGTTATTATCGGAAAGAAGAATCCAAATAATAATATTATGGCTAACAGCATTGCTACGCCTTATGTCGCCTCATTGACGGCGGAGAGGCAGAAACTCGAAAGTCTGGTGTCTGACGAAGTGAAGGCTATTTCGCTTCCTGATCAGGCAGTGGAAGACAACAATAAAGACAAACTTCTCGAAATATCGGGATGGGTCATGGGTATTGCCGGAGTTATCCTTGTGGCCGCCGGCCTGTTGAAGGGCATTGACGGAATATGGTGGACAGGCGTCATCGCTTTCATGAGCGGCGTCTATTGTTATCTGAAGGCCGGACAGCTCGGCCGGCAGTCGGCGCTTGCGGCAGTAGCTGCGACGCTCGACGGTAAGCTCGCCGCTATCAATGCGGGAATAGCCTCGGAGTGGAACTCATTTGTGAAAGGTCAGAATCTCGGGCTGACGCGCGACATTATTTCGTCGGCTGCGGCCAACGACTCCAAAACAGCCATGATAGAGGCTATCGGCGTCGCTCCCGTCGACATTGATCTCGATAGCGCGCGCAAGGCTATGGTCGGAGCAGCCGCTACCGGCAAGGTCGAGGCTTTCGACAAGCCTCTGGCCGACTACATGACCGTTGCGAACGACGCTATTGCCAAGGCCGGAGAGGCGCAGCTGGCTATCTACAGCGCCGTCGACGCAGCAAACAAATAGAAACACAATTATTCGACATATATCAGAAAGGGACGCGGCCGCCTGGGTGCGTCCATTTCGGGTCAGCGGATTTTCCCGGTGGGCAC
>HF985610.1:63666-68956 GCA_000431215.1 Prevotella sp. CAG:1031 | reverse complement strand
TTCGAATTGCGCCACAAACATACTATCTACGCCAGAGCGTTTCTGACGCCGATTTCATCTAAGTTAATAGCATAGAGGCACGCCTCTAAGGTGTTAGATGTAATAGGTTTATTGTCAAGCTTTTGTGGCGTGCCAAAGGCGTGCGGCTACTCTTTGCCGGATACGTTGACTCCGGTAAGTCGTGAGGTTTTGCCCCCTTATCTGCAAAAAAATTGCCGGAGTATCTTTTTTCAACTTAAGTTGAGAGTGATGCCGAATTTTCTACCTACTTTTGCCAATAAAACAAATTGGCAAATGGTAAATCGAATAGTCAAATCAATATTGTGTCTTGCGATGACGATGCCCTTCATGGCATTCGCTCATACCGGCATTACGAATCTTTCGGGCAAGGATGAAATCGCTCTTGCTCCAATGCTGATAGAGGAATACTGCCCGTCGGATAATTTTTCCGCACATGAATTTGAGCTGCGTGTAAGGCAGAATGTCTCAGGCAGAAGCACCGACAGCGACGATTATTTCCATGCGGTTCTGTCGAAAAGCGGCACTTTAGGGACTGTGCTCGGTGAAAAGATCTACGAGATAGAATCCATAGCCGTTGAAGGGCCGATGAATGAGGCTGATTTCAATACGCTGTGGGAAGCGACATTCAATGGCCATCTGAAAAATATCGACCTTCAGAAAGCTACGGTAGAAAACGGCATTATCCCGGATAAGGCTCTGTTTCATATTGACGCACAGGTCAACTGGGAAACAATGGTGATAACCACGACGGAGCTTGAAAAGCTGATTCTTCCTGATGGAGTGACAGAGATCGGTGAATTTGCAGTAGCCTATGCGACTGCGCTTAAAGAGATAAAATTCCCGAAGACCTTACAGACAATCGGAAAAGCGGCTTTCACGGACTGCATAAGTTTAACAGCCGAACAATTGGTGTTCCCGGAGAGTCTGAGTGTGATTGGTGAACAGGCTTTCTATCAATGCCGCGGACTGACAGGCAGGATAACGCTGCCCTCGTCGCTGAAGGCGATTGTCTGTGGAGCGTTCTACTGCTGTAAAATCTCAGAAATCAACTTCCCTCAGTCTCTGGAATATCTCGGATGTATGGCGTTTGCCAATTCTGCACTTGTAAAGGCGATTCTGCCCGACAACTGCACGCTTTGTTCCGAAGGCGGTCAGTTCTACAATATCTGGCCCCTCGCCGAAGCCCATTTGCCGAATAATTTGACTCTCGTTCCGAACAGTGTCTTTTCAGGCTGTTTTTCTTTGAAAAAAGTGAATGTTCCCACAAGAGCCGTTACCATCGCGGAGTTTGCATTCGACCAGGCCAAAATGTCAGATATAGATTTTCCGGAGACATTGGAATCAATTGAGCAGGATGCGTTTCAGAGTTGCAACAAGCTCACTGCCGTGGTTCTGCCGTCGTCGCTCAAAAGCCTCGGCGACCGGGCATTTGCCTTATGCGGCAGTCTGCAAAAAATCTACTGTAAGGCAACTGTTCCACCCGCATGTATTCCGGCATCAGGATATGAATCCGACGGAACGCCTTTTGCAAGCGTAAACCCTTCGACCCCTGTCTATATACCCGTAGGAACGAAACAGCAATACGTGACGGCGCCCGGCTGGGATTACATGACCAATTTTATCGAGACCGATGATTTCCCGGCTGCTGGTGTCGGAGGTGTGGCAACTGACGGAAATGAACAGGACGGCATTACCTACGATTTGTTCGGAAGAAAAGTCGAAACGCTCTATCCCGGAAATATTTACATCCGTGACGGCAAGAAATTGCTGATAAAATGAAGCTTTAGACCTTTCCACGACACCAATGTAAAATACAGGGCAGGCATCTGATGCTTGCCCTGCCGTTTTGTGGGGCTGTTTGCGGCGTAGAGTTGCGCGGTAATGCTGTTTACTTAAAATTCTTCCGAGCAAATTATCCTGTCCGGGCGTAGGGACGTGCCTTTGGCACGTTTCACATGCGACTGACAATCAGGGTGTTGCAATGCTACGTGCCAAAGGCACGTCCCTACACCAGAGCGTTTCTGACGCCGGTTTCATCTAAGTAAACAGCATTGAGTTGCGCGGTCGGCTTCTTTTTAGTAATTTTGCCGATTGATATATGGAATCAGCATCAACAATACTCACTCCGGCTGAGTTTTCAGGCCTGAACCATGCGCTTTCGCTCAGTGGAGGCAAGGTGATTATATGCCATGTGTCGCCCGACGGCGACGCCATCGGCTCGTCGCTGTCGCTTCTTCGCGTTCTCCGCGCCATGGGGCACCGCGACGTCAGGGTTGTAACTCCCGATATGCCGCCTCAAAGTCTCGGCTTTCTGTCGGGCATTCGCGAAATAACGGTTGCGTCGCAGCATCCCGAGACCGTGCGCCGTCTGCTGTCGTCGGCCGGGGTTATCTTCTGTCTTGACTTCAACGAGCCGCGTCGTGTCGACCGTCTTGAGGAAGCGCTGTCGGGCTCGAAGGCGCTGAAGGTCATGATTGACCATCATCTCAATCCCGATCCGTTTGCCGACATAATTGTGAGCCGGCCCGAGGTCTCTTCTTCCTGTCTGTTGCTCTACAATGTCCTGGTTGATCTGGGACTCGCCGGTTATATTGACATGACGGTGGCGGAGTCGCTTCTGACGGGCATGATGACCGACACGGGCGCCTTCTCATACAATGCCAAGGATCCCGGAATCTATCGCGTAGTCGCTGACCTCATGGAGCGCGGCGCCGATAAAGACAGGCTCTACAAGATTCTTTTCGACACCAATAAAGAGTCGACCCTTCGCCTTCACGGTTACGCGTTGGCCGAGAAAATGACCATCTATCCCGACCACAAGGCATCGGTTATCGTGCTCGACAGCGACGAGCTTCAGCGGTTCTGCTATCAGCGCGGCGATACGGAGGGTCTGGTCAACAAGCCTCTGTCGATACCCGAGGTTGCATATTCGGTATTCATGAGGCAGGATGAGCCTGAATTCATAAAAGTGTCGATGCGCTCGAAGGGCCTTTTCCCTGTCGACAAGCTCTGCAAGGAAGCTTTCGGCGGTGGCGGACACCTGAATGCCGCCGGCGGCGAATTCTACGGCACGCTCGACGCCGCTATAGCCCATCTGCTTGAAAAAATGCCCGAATTCGACTGTTATCTCTAATATTATATAAATGAAACAGACAATCACCGCTCTCGTCGGCCTGCTTCTGGCCGCTGTTATGTTAAGCTCATGCGATGACAAGCGCTCGTTTGCCGATTTGCTTTCCGATGAGAACAAATCCGTCAACCTATATCTGTCAGACCATCGTGTCGTAGGCTCGATACCGCCTGACAGCGCTTTCGAGGTAGGCCCCGATGCTCCTTACTATCAGCTCGACGAGGACGGCAATATCTACATGCAGGTTCTGTCGAAAGGCGATATGAAGCTGCGTCCGGTCAAAGACGACCGCGTATATTTCCGCTTTCTGCGATATAACCTCAACCGTTACCAGACCGGCGAGGATCTCGTCGGAGTCGGCAACTCCAACGATATTGTCGGCAGCAATGGTCTCGGAACAACTTATTTCCTGTTCGACAATTACACGCTCCAGACGTCGTATAAATATGGCACGGGAATACAGATGCCGATGCATTTCCTCGGTGCCAACGCCCACGTCATGCTTATCGTCAAGAGCCAGAGCGGATGGCCCAATGAGATGTCCAACGTCATACCGTTTGTCTACGATGTGACTTACTACAGCTCACCTCTGTCCCCCTGGAAGGCCGAGGTCGACGCGAACGACAAATAAAGGAACAAACAATCAAGATTCAAGATATGTCACTGATAAAATCAATCTCGGGAATCCGCGGCACTATCGGCGGTCGTCCCGGAGAAGGGCTGTCGCCTGTCGACGTGGTGAAATTCACGGCAGCCTATTCCCGTTTCATAATTGAGACTTCGGGCCGTCGCGGCGCCGTGGTCGTCGGCCGCGATGCCCGTGTTTCAGGGCCTATGGTCGATTCTCTGGTTTGTGCGACCCTCACAGGCATGGGCCTCGATGTCATCAACATCGGTCTCGCCTCGACTCCTACGACCGAAATAGCCGTGACCGGCGAGAAGGCTCTCGGCGGAATAATCATCACGGCCAGCCATAACCCGATGCAGTGGAACGCCCTGAAGCTGCTCGACGCCAACGGCGAATTTCTCAGCGCCGAGCAGGGGGCCCGTGTGCTTGAGATTGCCGCCAACGATGATTTCACTTTCGCGCCGGTCGAGGAACTCGGTCAGGTCATGACCGACACAACCTGGCTCAAACGCCACATAGATATGGTTCTCGGACTGCCGCTGGTCGACCGCAAGGCTATCGCCGATGCTGACTTCACTGTGGCTGTCGATGCCGTCAACTCTGTAGGCGGTTATGCTATCCCGGCTCTGCTTCGTGCGTTAGGTGTCAAAAACGTCATTGAGCTTAACTGCGAGGTGACCGGCCGGTTCAGCCATACTCCCGAACCGATTCCCGAGAATCTGACTCAGATCGCCGATCTTATGAAAGAGGGGCGCGCCGATGTCGGTTTTGTTGTCGATCCCGATGTCGACCGTCTGGCAATCGTCATGGAGAACGGCGAGATGTTTGTCGAGGAATATACTCTCGTAGCCGTGGCCGACTATATTCTCGGTCATACTCCGGGCGCTACGGTGAGCAACCTGAGCTCGAGCCGCGCCCTGCGCGATGTGACCGAGAAACACGGCTGCAGCTATACCGCCGCCGCTGTCGGCGAGGTCAACGTTGTGACGGCAATGAAGAATACCGGCGCAGTTATCGGCGGCGAAGGTAATGGCGGGGTTATCTATCCCGAGGCCCACTACGGCCGTGATGCTCTGGTTGGTGTGGCGCTGTTCCTGACGCTTATGGCCCACAAGGGCAAGAAGGTCAGCGAGATCAAGAAAGAGTATCCGCAGTATGTCATAACCAAAAACAAGCTGCAGCTCACGCCCGAGATCGACGTCGATGCTATCCTTGCCGCTGTCAAAGAGGCGTTTAAGGGTGAGCGGATAACCGATATCGACGGTGTGAAGATCGATTTCGAAGACGGCTGGGTGCACCTGCGCAAATCGAATACCGAGCCCATTATCAGAATCTACAGCGAGGCCCGCGACGCTGACCGCGCCAATGCTTTGGCCGACCGCGTCAAGGCGGCCATCAGCGACAAGATCTGATTCCCCACGCTGATAAAGCGGTAATACCATAATGAACTCCACCTCCGAAAGTTGAAACAGAACTTTTCGGGGTGAAGTTCATAAAAACCGGCGGCCGCC
>HF985610.1:48180-63633 GCA_000431215.1 Prevotella sp. CAG:1031 | reverse complement strand
TCTCTACAGTCAGTCTCTACAGTCAGTCTCTACAGTCAGTCTCTACAGTCAGTCTCTACAGTCAGTCTCTACAGTTAGTAATTCAGGTATTGTGCCCGGCCTATGGGCATGTTCCCTATATTTTCTTACTGTTTTCTAATATTTCTTTAATTATGCGACACTTAACTTTTTTCGCAGCGGCGCTATCGGCTTTGTGCGCCTCGGCAGACTTGCCGGTAACGCTGGTCAACAACACTAACGGCCAGTTTGCCGACGACGACATCTATGTAGCCATCCTCGGCGAGCAGAAGGGCGTGGGCTATATCTACTATGATATGGCGAAGTCCACGTCGGCAGCTACGGTCAGACCGCTAAACGAGTCGGTGAACACGTTGCCGGGCACAGGCCCATTCACAACGTATGCCGATGTCTTTACCAAGCTTTCCGATATCCCCGGGAAAGTTGTTTATCTGGGCGACACTTATGCCTGCCGTATGTTTATCAGTTTCAAGTCGCCGATGTATCTCCACGCTTTCGCTCAGGGTTACGCAGGCGCCGATCTCAACAACCCCTCCGACCCGAATGCCACGGTGCGCTGGGAGCTGGTGGAATTCACCTATGCTCCGGGTTCGGGTTCCGGAAAGGATTACGACGAGATATGGATCAATACAACGCGTGTCGACGCATTCCAGTATCCCATGGGGCTTGAGCTATGGTCGACCGGCCATTATCCCTATACGAAAAGGGGAGAAAATGTCAGCTATAAGACGGTTATCGACAAATGGAACTCGACGCTCGGAAACACGGTCTATAAAGACTGTCTCTACAATCTGATAACCAAAGACAATGTCGGCGGAATCATAAAGCAACCCTCGAAAGTCAAGTCTATAAAGGATCAGAATGTTTTCGACGATTATATCAATAAGATATGGACTTATTTCTCAAACCACACGGCCAATATCGACATGGGACTGCTCGGCCGCTGGACAGGCAAGGTCGAGGGGGAGAAGTTCGTTCTGACCTGTGCCGAAGGCCATTACTGGCAGCCGGGCTCGGTAGCGACAATCGACGCGAAGCCCGACACGGAGGATGTGATTGAGGGCGCAGGTGTGTTTGCTTCCGGGTCTGACATCTCAAAGACCGTTCAGTCAATGTTCTGTGCTGCTTTCAACAGGGGCATGATACGTGCGACTTCCGATCTTCAGGACTGGAATCCCGACGGCCCGACGAAAGCTTTTTCGGGCGGCACAGAGTATCCGTGTAATGAATATGTGAAGTTTTTCCATGATCCGTCTATTTCGTCGGGCGGTAAGACATACGCTTTTTCATACGACGATACTTACGACCAGAGTGCCACCTGTTATGCCAACAACCCGACGCGCGCGACAGTGACGATCGGAGGCTTTTCCGACTCCAACCCCGATCCCGGCACTGACCCCGATCCTGACCCCAACCCAGGAACTGATCCTGACAATAATCAGAGTCTCGAAAAAAATTTTTCGGCCGACGATCATACTCAGGGCAATCCTTTCGCAGGCCCTTATTCATTAAAGCTCTATCCTTCGGAAGGAGGCGTTGCTGTCGTTGCCAGATTTGAAGGTAACTACGAGGGATTTGACGGCCCCTGGCTCTGGAACTACACAAATGGATTCGAAGAGACGAAAATGACCTCAGCGGGCGACGGAAGCTATCGCTATCTGATCAATAATGTCGCACCCGGAACCACAGTCACTGTCGCTGTTAAAATTGCGTATGCGGGAGGCATGAGTGTGTCTCCTCAGGTATCGTATGTCGTGCCAGATAAAGCTTCCCTGATAACATCGGCTGAATCTACAGTTGAGGATGTTACATATTATGATCTTTCGGGATGCAGAATCAGTCACCCGTATGGAATGTGCATTATGGTCAAGGGTTCCAAAGCAACCAAACTGGTTATGCCCGTCCGCTAAGCGGTCATAATCAGCTCAGACAAAAGCGCGGCCTCGACAGGGGTTGCGCTTTCGTTATTTCATGGCTAAGAGTAGGTAGCATGGGATATAATGGTTAACTTTGTGCAGCTTTCACGGCTGACCGGGATTTCATCACAGCATCGCCCAGGTCAGCTGAACAGCCATTATCGTCAGGAAGATGAATCTTAATACAATAGGCTCATATATGCCGGCTACCGACAGACAGAGCAATATCGAACTGTTGAGAATTGTTGCGATGTCGATGATTGTCATAGGCCATTTTTTATACCATGGGGTTACCAAAGAAAATATGCCTCGGTTTCTCTATGAGTTGCTCTACACATATTGCAGAGATGGTGTCAATCTCTTCTTTCTCATATCGGGATTTTTCAGGATAAAGTCAACCGTAAAAAGTGTGGCCCGACTTGTCTTTACGGTGTTGTTTTTCGAATGTATCAACTACCTGTTGGTTTACGTTGCAGTCGGTGAAGTTTATTTCGACGGCCGATTGTCAACTCTGTTTTTCCCCGTTTCCGCCGGCCCTTATTGGTTTCTTCAGGTTTATCTTGCTCTGATAATATGCTCGCCGTTGATCAACCGTGGAATCGACGGACTCTCGCTGAATAAGCTGAGGGGGTTCATGCTTATTCTTTCGCTCTTCACGTTCTATAGCTGTGGATTCGGAGGTAATATGTCAAATCCCAACGGTTATTCATTTCTTCAGGGAGTTTATATGTATTGCGTGGCGGCCTACCTGAAGAAAGACAATAGGCTGATGAGCAGGCTGAAGGGCACGAAATGCATTGTTGTTGCTTTCGTTATGCTGACTTTTGGCGCCCTTATGGTATATTATTACAATAAGCAGACGCTAACCTCTTATAACGGCTTTATAAATATAATAACGTCGACTTTGATATTCACCTATTTCGTGAATCTTGATATAAAAAGCAAAACGGTTAACATTATTGCTTCTGGGGCTCTCGGCTGCTATCTGCTGCAAGACGGTTTATTCGGACATCGTTACTTATACGCCACTATCAATCGCGTATTCACGTCCGAGCCCCTCTATTGTTCATTGGCCTACCTGACAGTTCAGTTCATTTCCTTCTGGGCCTTATCATTATTGATCACGATGTTTGTCAGGCCTTTGTTCAAGCTTCTCGACAGAAACCTCGTGGCGCCGATATCAAAAAAATTAGGGGATTTTGTCGACAAAATCCCCGTTGGCTAATGAGCTGCTAAGGCTGTCAGAGTTTGCGGCCGGGAGCGACAGAGAGTTTGTCGTAGGCGCGGCGCGCTTTGGCGCGGGCTTCTTCGACGCTGTCGGCGGTGGCGAGAATGACGCCCATGCGGCGGTGTCCCCTGACTTGCGGTTTGCCGAATATGCGCATGGCTGTGCCGGGCTCTTCGAGAACTTTATCGAGATTGTCCATGACGATGTTGTCGGAGTCAGCCTCGATGACGATAGCGCGGCTGGCACTCGGCCCGTAGAAACGAAGCTCGGGAATGGGAAGACCGAGCAATGCGCGGGCGTGAAGACCGAATTCGCTTAGATCCTGCGAGATCATCGTGACCATTCCGGTGTCGTGGGGACGTGGAGATACTTCGCTGAAAATCACCTCGTTGCCCTTGACGAACATCTCTACGCCGAAAATGCCGTAGCCACCGAGCGCGTCGGTCACCTTGCGGGCGATTTCGCGGGCCTTGGCGATTGCGGGCGCCGACATCGGCTGAGGCTGCCAGCTTTCGCGATAGTCGCCGTCGATCTGAATGTGGCCTACCGGTTCGCAGAACACTGTGCCCGAGACGCTGCGCACCGTAAGCAGCGTTATCTCGTAGTCGAAATCGACGAATCCTTCAACGATGACGCGTCCGGCGCCTGCGCGACCGCCTTCCTGCGACACTCTCCATGCCTCGTCGATGTCGCCGGCTTTTTTGATGACTGACTGGCCATGGCCGCTGGAGCTCATGACAGGCTTGACAACACAGGGGAGTCCTATTTCGGCGATGGCTGCGTCGAATTCTATGCGGTCAGAGGCAAAACGGTAGGGCGAGGTCTTGACTCCGAGTTCTTCGGCGGCAAGACGGCGGATTCCTTCGCGGTTCATTGTCAGCCAGGCGGCGCGGGCTGTCGGAGTGACATGGTAGCCCTCTTTCTCGAGTTCGACGAGCACAGGAGTGGCGATTGCCTCGACCTCGGGGATAATATGATCGGGTTTCTCAAGCTCGATTATGCGGCGCAGTTCGTCGGCGTCGAGCATGTTGAACACGTAGGAGCGGTGGGCGATCTGCATTGCCGGAGCGCCTGCGTAGGAGTCGCAGGCAATGACTTCGACGCCGAAGCGCTGAAGCTCGATAGCTACCTCTTTTCCCAACTCGCCGCTGCCGAGTAGCAGGGCTTTGCGTCCCTCGGGTTTTCCGATTGTTCCGATCTTTGACATAGAAATGTGATTGAATGAGGCCGCAAAGTTACAAAAAATCCCGGAATATCAGATAAGAGCGTGGATTCCGGTAATGACGCCGACGAGCGACATCAGAAGCAACACCGAGGCTATGATGCGGTTGATAATCCACATCGAACGGACGTTGAAGTGGCTCCTGACCTTGTCGATGAAGAATGTCACAAGCAGCCACCAGCATATAGCTCCGGCGGCAATGCTGAGATAGCCCGCGACGTAGTGGTAGGCCTGAAATTCGGGAGCAAGGAAACTGAACCGGGCAAACAGGCCGATTATGAAGAATAGAATCAGCGGGTTGGCGAAAGTGAACAGGAAGCCGGTGCCGAAATCGCGCAGATAGGTGTTGGATTTAAGTTTCGGTGTCGCCAGCTGGCGCGACGGGTTGTGGACGAACAGATAAACGGCATAGGCGGCGAGAAACACACTGCCGATAATCTGAAGCACCGACTGGTTGCTCTCGATGAAGTCGGTGACAAACGAGAGCCCAAGCCCTGTGAGCAGGCAGTAGATCATATCGCTCAATGATGCGCCGAGGCCGGTGAAAAGAGCCGGCCGTCGCCCCTTGTTGAGGGTGCGTTGGATTACCAGTACGCCGATAGGGCCCATCGGCGCCGAGACGAAGACGCCGATGAGGAATCCGCTTAGCATTATCGAAGCGAGATACTCCATTAGGGCGCAAAGTTACGAAAATCTGCTGAAAAGGCGAATGAAAAAACGACCGGGCAAATTCACTATGATCGCCGGATGTTTTGTGCATTGAAGAAGAATGATTAATTTATAGTTCACACACAAGTAAATATGCATTCCTACGCTATTAACTTAATGAAATCAGCGTCAGAAACGCCCTAGCGTAGGGACGTGCCTTCGGCACGTAGCATTGCAACGTTCTGATTGTCAGTCGCATGTGAAACGTGCCAAAGGCACGTCCCTACGCCCGGATAGGATAATCTGCTCGGAGGAATCTTAAGCTAATAGCATTAATATGCATCCCTACGCTTAGCCAGTTCTGCAACAGCCCTACATAAAATGCACAAATACTTACTGTCTTATCTATAGCACCGAAATATTTGATAAAATTCGGTGCTAATAAATGTTAATATTTGCAGCATGGAACGAATACGAAAGCTCTCGTCTCTTCCGATTACAGGAAAATGAATTGTGGGAGTCTATTGAATTTCTTGTAATTTTGCAGCGGTTTTTCGGAAACCATAAGGCCGGATGAAGGAAAAGGAGCTTTGTGTTGAACAGACTGACCGGCAGGCAAACCGAACCGATGCTTTGCTTGCTCTGATACGTGACGGCAAGCCGATGACGTTTGCCCAGCGTATCCGGCTTACCGTGTTGCTAAGTGTGCCGGCTGTTATCGCCCAGCTTTCATCCATTGTCATGCAATATATAGATGCGGCGATGGTCGGACATCTTGGCGCCGAGGCATCTGCTTCTATCGGGCTCGTCTCGACGACGACATGGCTTTTCGGGGGAGTGTGTTCTGCCGCCGCCATGGGATTTTCCGTTCAGGTTGCCCACAGGATAGGGGCCGGAGATATGGCCGGAGCTCGCCGAGTGCTGAAACAGTCGCTTGCAGCTACATTGGCTTTCAGCCTGTTTCTGGCGGCAGTCGGGTGTGCTGTCAGCGGCCCGCTTCCCGCATTGCTTGGCGGCGATCTGGCAATCCGCAGCGATGCGTCGCTTTATTTTTTCATATTCTCGATGTTTCTCCCCGCCATTCAGATGAGTTTCCTCGCCGGAGCTATGCTGCGCTGTAGCGGGAATATGCGCGTGCCGAGCGTGATGGGAGTGGCGATGTGTGTGCTCGATGTCATCTTCAATTTCTTTCTGATATTTCCGACGCGCACGATCGAGCTGGCGGGAATGTCGCTGAGCCTGCCCGGAGCCGGACTCGGAGTCGGTGGTGCAGCATTGGGCACGGCTGTCGCCGAGGCCATTTCGGCGGCTGTTCTGCTATGGTATCTCTGGAGCCGGTCAGAGCAGCTTGGCCTGAGAAAAGAGCGGGCTCGCTTTCTGCCAGAAGTCTCAACTCTCAGGAAGGCATTCCGTATCGGTGTGCCGATGGGGATAGAGCATATCGTCATCTGTGGCGCGCAGATCATGACAACGGTTATTGTAGCGCCGCTGGGCGTTTTTGCCATAGCGGCGAATTCTTTTGCCATCACAGCCGAAAGTCTATGCTATATGCCGGGCTACGGTATCGCCGATGCCGCGACAACGTTGTCAGGCCAAAGTTTCGGAGCCGCGCGCCGCAGGCTGGCGCGCAGTTTCGGTCGAATAACCGTCGGCATGGGCATGGCTGTCATGGGAGTTATGGGTGTGCTTATGTATGTGTTTGCCCCTCAGATAATCGGACTGATGACAACTGTCGGCGAAATCAGGGAGCTGGGCGTCATGGCCTTGCGCATCGAAGCGTTTGCCGAGCCGATGTTTGCGGCGTCGATAGTCGCATACGGAGTCTTTGTCGGCGCTGCCGACACTCTTGTGCCCTGCCTGATGAATGTATTCAGCATATGGGTTGTCCGTCTGTCGCTGGCGGCTCTCCTTGCCCCGACGATGGGGCTCAAAGGCGTCTGGATAGCAATGTGCATCGAGCTGTGTTTCAGAGGCCTCATTTTCCTCGTGCGCCTGAGAGGCCGGCGATGGATGAAAGGTGGCTCCGCACAGAATCTGTAATCGGGGTTATACAATCTGTAATTCTTATACCGCTCGTCAGGCATGTTCATTATAATTTTGCAATGCGAAAATTTGCATTACAACTCAGACACAGAATATAACACTAAGTCACATGAAGCTTATCAAAGATATCGAGTTCGGGGGCGAACGCCCTCTGTTTGAATCTCACGACCTGCGCCTCGAAAATGTCATTATCCGCGCGGGCGAATCTGCTGTCAAGGAATGCAGCAATATCGAGGCAGTCGGCTGTCGGTTTGAGGGAAACTATCCTTTCTGGCATGTCCACGGATTCAGAATCGACCGCTGCTATTTCGATGTCGGAGGTCGTTCGGCGTTGTGGTATTGCGATCATCTCAGAATGACCGACACGGTTATCGATGCTCCGAAAATGTTTCGCGAGATGGATGAGATAGATCTCGAAAATGTCACTGTCAACGATGCTGACGAGGTTTTCTGGCGTTGCAAGGGCATTCGCGCCCGGAATCTGACTCTCCATGGCGGAACCTATCCGTTCATGTTCAGCAACGACATATTTATCGACGGTCTGGTCAGCGACAGCAAGTATGTTTTCCAGTATGTTAAGAATGTCGAGATCCATAATGCGAAAATAACGACCAAGGATGCTTTCTGGGAGGTCGAGAATGTGACCGTTTATGATTCGGAACTCAACGGCGAATATCTCGGCTGGCATTCGAGAAACCTGCGACTCGTCAATTGCCATATTACCGGCGAGCAGCCGCTCTGCTATGCCCACGATCTGATCCTCGAGAACTGCACCTTCGGCCCCGACTGTGACCGTGCGTTCGAATACAGCACTCTCCATGCCGACATCCGGGGCGCGATCACCAATATAAAGAATCCGGCATCCGGACTGATTGTAGCTGATTCGATCGGCTCGGTAACAATCGACGAGAATATAAAGGCGCCTGCCGATTGCGAAATTCGCATAAGAGACGGTAACGCCGGCGAACTTAACGGCTGAATATTATGAATTACGACTTCGACAGGCAGATTCCGCGGCGCGGAACCGATTCCTATAAATGGGACAGCGCGGATAGTGATAACGTGCTGCCGATGTGGGTGGCCGACATGGACTTCACGACTGCTCCGGCCATCATTGAGGCACTGCGCCGGCGCGTCGACCATGGCATTTTCGGCTATACGCTTGTGCCCGAAAGCTATTACGAGGCTGTGACGTCATGGTTCCTCAGGCGTCATGACTGGGCCGTCAAACGCGAATGGATAATCTATACGTCGGGCGTTGTTCCGGCGATTTCGGCCGTAATCAAAGCGTTGACAGCGCCGGGCGACAAGGTGCTTCTCCAGACGCCGGTCTATAATTGTTTCTTTTCGTCGATCCGAAACAACGGATGCGAGACCGTATCGTCGCCACTGTGTTTCGACGGCAATTCCTACTCGATCGACTATGATGATCTCGAACGCAAAGCTGCCGACCCGAAAGTGAAAGTCATGTTGTTGTGTAATCCCCACAATCCTGCCGGAAGAGTATGGCGCCCTGAAGAGCTGAAGCGCGTCGGCGAAATCTGTATACGGCATGATGTTACGGTTGTTTCAGATGAGATCCATTGCGAACTCGTTTTTCCGGGCCATAGATATACGCCGTTCGCCTCTCTGTCGGAAGATTTTCAGCGCCGTTCGGTTACATGTGTCTCTCCCAGCAAGGCGTTCAATATCGCAGGATTGCAGATTGCCAACATAATATGCGAGGACAGCGGACTTCGGTGCAGAATCGACAGGGCTATCAACGACAACGAGGTGTGTGATGTCAATCCGTTCGGCGTGATCGCCACCCGGGCCGCTTATAACGACAGCGAGGAATGGCTTGACCGGCTTGTCCTATATATCTATGACAATTATCGGTTTATGCGCGAATTCTGCCGGGAGCAATTGCCCGGATTCCCTATTGCCGAACTCGAAGGGACATATCTCGTCTGGATGGATTGCCGTTCTCTCGGCATTCCGTCGGAAGTTCTTGAGCAGAAGCTGATTGCCGAAGCCGGGCTATGGCTCAATGCCGGCACAATGTACGGTCGTGAAGGAGAAGGATTCATGCGCTGGAACATAGCCTGTCCGCGCTCCACCCTCACTGACGGTCTGGAGCGCTTCGCCCGTTTTGTGAGAACTCTCTGAGGCTTACGGCTTCGTGCCGTTCGTCTTGTCGGAATTGTCGGTCTCTGAGCTGTCGGCTGTCGCTTCGGGCGACACGGACGGCTTCTGGCTGTCGTCATCGAGAATGGAGCCGTGGCGTTTTATCAGCGACGATATGTAGACTGTCATCATAGGCATTATCATAAGCCCGAAGCAGGCCATGAAGAATCCGAGGAACCGCCCTGCGGGAGTAATGGCGTTGATCGACGAGCCGGCTGTCGTCATTTCCATGCACGCCCACCATAGAGCGTCGAGATAGTTCTCGACTCCGGGATTGATATTATGTTCGACGACATAGAACGACATTGAAACGAAGTAGAGCGTCGACACAAGTATCAGCAGATATGTTATGAACATGCCTGTTACGCGGTTCGACGTGAACCATCCGATAACGATGGCCAGAGCGTAGCCTCCGCGTGTCAGCGGGGCAAACCTGAGAATATAGTTCAGCTCCGGCGGCAGCTCGATGTTGAAATAGCTGATAATAAACTGATAGGGGATAGAGACGAAAAAGAATACGGCATGGGTCCACAGATAATGTCGCTTTCGGTCGCTCATGAAAAACTCCACAAAAAAGTCTAAGAGAAAAAACAGACAGACCATCAGCTGCAGTTTCAGGAAGCGCGGCTGATTATAGAAGGCAATATCCTTGAAGGTGTCGACCGATATGCCCACCACGAGCAGAATCGACAGCAAAAGGACAACGACGTGGAGAACATCGTAGACCATGCGGCGAGTTAAGCGCAGTTTGCCCGGCATTGTTGAAACGTTTTTATAATAATTAACGCCTCCGGCTCCCGGAAAGTTGAGTTGGTTAAAAAATCATTGCCAATGCGTTTTTGGCACGCTCTTTGCTTGTGAAAAGCATTGGAAATTGCTAACTTTGCATTATCTGAGATGAAAATTGAAACTGCAATAAAACATATATCGCATATCGACAGCCTGCTTGATGCCCGCAGAGTCAACGGCGCTCTCGACGCCCTTGCCATGCTCCTTCCCTCGGGCCCGTCGGGCTGGACTATGGCCGAGCGTGCCGCCAAGCTGCGCGAGAGCTACGGACTGATGTCGCGATATGCTCTCGACGGTATGTCAGACCCGTCGCGTCAGGAGCTCTATACCGACATAACGGAAGAAATTCGCTCACTGTCGCGCGAGTCGCTCCGCAAACTGCGGATGGTTGACGATCCGGCGCTGTATTATTCGACGGCCCGGTATGAGGCTATGCAGCCCGACACCATAGCCTCGTTGCTCGACAGACTCGGACGCCTGCGCTCTCTTATGGCAATGGGCCTTCTGGGCGGTTCGGCCGACACTGTAGTCGATCCCGAAAGCGGACGCCCGGCCCGCGAAGCTGCCGAACAGGTGGCGCGCCGTATTTTCAACCGCGTATGGACAACCCACCCGCTCAGCCCCGACGATGTCGAGGCCATATCTGCCGCCGCGCGTTCGACGGTGCTTCCGCCCTATGAAGCCGAACATCTTGCCGCAGCATTGATGCTCGGAGAACTCGAGTTTCACGACGAGCGCCGCCGCGAACTTCTAATGGAATTCTACGGCGATAGGAATCTGTCGGAGCAGTTGCGTCTGAAAGCGCTGACAGGACTGCTCATCGGGTTGTGGGTTCATCGCGACCGCGCGATGCTGCGCCGCTCGCGCGAGCGCTTTGCTGCCATCGCCGAGCTTCCGCGCTGGGCTTCCGACGTCAAGACGGTTAACCTTGAGCTGGCGCGCGCACGCGACACCGAGCGCATAAACCGAAAGATCAGAGACGAAATCATTCCTGACCTGATAAGGCTGCGTCCCGACCTCGAGAAGCGCATGGGTATGTCGGGCAAACCGTTCGACCCGACTTCGCTCGAAGAAAATCCCGAGTGGCAGGAGCTTCTCGACAAATCGGGTATCAGCGACAAGCTAAAAGAAATCAGCGAACTTCAGGAAGACGGCGGCGACGTTATGATGTCGACATTCGGCTCTCTGAAGAGCTTCCCGTTTTTCAACGATGTCGCAAACTGGTTCCTGCCGTTCCGGGCCGACCATTCTCTTGTCGATCAGGCAATGGCGCCTGTTGCGGCGGTGCTCGAGAATATGCCGCTGTTCTGCGATAGCGACAAGTTCACTCTCGTCTGCGCCATGCGCCAGATGCCCGCGTCGAACCGCGATATGATCATGAACCAGTTTTCGGCCCAGTCCCTTGATATGGCTGCTGCGGCAGTGCCGGCGAAAGGGGGCCTGACAATAGCCAAGTGGGTTCAGAATATCTACCGTTTCATGAAGCTGTTCCGCCGCAAGGCCGAATTCTATGATATTTTCGCCGGCCCTGTCAGTCTGGCGTCGTTGCCGGGATTGAAAATGGCTCTCGACGATGTCGAGACCTTGACCCTGATGTCGGAATTCTATTTCAAGCGCGGGTATTACAAAGAGGCTCTCGAGCTGTTCAGCCTGCTTGAGGCACGCGAGAACCCGACAGCCCCGATGCTTCAGAAGATGGGATATTGCTGCCAGCAGCTTTCCGACATGGAAGGCGCGCTGCACCATTATGAACGCAGCGAAATGCTCAATCCCGACAGCCGCTGGACACGCCGCCGTCTCGCCGCATGCCACCGGGCCATGGGTCATTACGACAAGGCGCTCCATTATTATCGCCTTCTCGAAGAGGCTATGCCCGACGATACCGGTCTGGCTCTCGTCATCGGTCATACCGAGCTTGAGGCCGGTCGCCCGGCCGACGCCCTGAAACACTATTTCAAGGTGGAATTCCTCAAGCCCGACAGCACCAAGACGCAGCGTCCGATAGCCTGGGCATCGCTCCTGAACGGTGAATACGACCGTGCCCGAACGTATTACGACCGAATCCTCGCGGCCGATCCGCAGGAAACCGACTGGCTCAATGCCGGACATCTCGAGATGCTCACCGGCAACTACCGTCGGGCAGCCGACAACTACCTCAAGTCGATAGTCGCCATGAATTTCGACGCACCGCGTTTTGCGCGGGTGTTCGGCGCGGATCTGGCAACCCTTCGCGACGGAGGTGTCGACGACTTTATGTCGGGTCTCGTGCTCGACAACGTGCTTTCACGCGCCATAGCCTCAGGCTCAAACCTTAAATAACAACCTACAAATTCACAGTGCAAGAAATGAAGACTTTGCTAACATTAACTTTAAGCGCAATGACAACATTAGCTCTCTCGGCCGGAAATCCTTTTGCCGAGCCGTATAATACCCCTCACGGAACAGTGCCGTTCGACAAGATCAAACCGGCACACTACGAAGAGGCCATCGACCGCGGCATAAGCCTCGGCCTCGCTGATATCGACGCTATCGTCAACAATCCCGAGGCGCCGACGTTTAAAAACACGATAGTGGCCTACGACGCTGCCGGCGCCGATCTTAACAAGGTACTCAACGTGTTCTTTAACCTGACAGAGTGTCTTTCCGACGACGAGATGATAGCCATAACCGACCGCGTTACGCCCAGGCTATCGGAGTATTCGACAACCGTAGCTCTGAATCCGGGACTCTGGAAGCGCGTGAAGGCCGTTTACGACAACAGGGCTAACGAGAACCTCGATGACGAGGACAAGATGCTTCTCGAAGAGACCTACAAGTCGTTCACACTCAACGGCGCGCTTCTCGAAGGAGCGGCCCGCGACTCTCTGCGCACTCTGAACGCCCGACTGAGCGAGCTTACCAACAAGTTCGGCCAGAATGTGCTCAAGGAACTCAACACCTACGAGGTATGGCTCACTGCCGGCGATCTCGACGGCCTCCCCGAAAGCTCGGTCGAGGCTGCCGCTCTCGCCGCGAAGGAGAAAGGCCGCGACGGTGAATATCTGTTCACTCTCGCCCAGCCGACATATCTTGCCTTCATGAAATATTCGACGCGCCGCGATCTCCGAGAAAAGATGTATCGCCTCTATATGGGCCGCAACACAAAAGGGGAATACGACAATTCCGGCGTCATGCGCGACATTGTCAACACCCGTCTGGCTCTGGCCAATCTGCTCGGATTCGAGACCTACAGTGATTATGCCCTTCAGCGCACTATGGCCCAGACTCCGGCAAACGTCTACAATCTGCTGAACCGCCTGCGCGACGCCTACCGCCCCGCCCAGAAGAAGTTCTTCAAGGAACTGGCCGACTATGCCGCCAAGTTAGAAGGACATCCCGTCGACATCCAGCCCTGGGACTACAGCTATTATTCCAACAAGCTGAAGAATGCCCGCTACAGCTACGATGAAGAGTCGCTGCGCCCCTATTTCGAGCTTTCGAACACAATCAACGGTGTGTTCGGACTGGCCGGCAAACTCTATGGTGTGACCTTCCGCGAGAATCCCGATATTCCCGTCTATCATCCCGACGTCAAGGCCTACGAGGTTATCGATCCCGACGGCAAGTACATGGGCGTTATCTACACCGATTTCTTCCCCCGCGAGAGCAAGCGTCCCGGCGCATGGATGACAGAGTTCAAAGGCGAATGGGCCAACGAAGACGGGTCGGTCAACCATCCGCATGTGTCGATCGTCATGAACTTCACGAAGCCGACAGCCGACAAGCCGTCGCTGCTGACGCCCTATGAAGTGCAGACCTTCCTCCATGAGTTCGGTCACGCCCTCCACGGACTGATGGCTTCGACTAAATATCGCGGACTGTCGGGCACCAACGTCTATCGCGACTTCGTCGAGCTGCCCAGTCAGTTCAACGAGAACTACATGCGTCAGCCCGAATTTCTCAACACTTTCGCCCGCCATTATCAGACCGGCGAGCCTCTGCCGCAGGCCGAGCTCGACAAGATTATCCGTTCGGCCCAGTTCGGCTCTTCCTACGCTTGCCTGCGTCAGCTCAACTTCGGCTATATCGACATGGCCTGGCACGGCATCAAGGAGCCGCTGCCTGAGAACACCGACATGCGTTCGTTCGAACTTGCCGCCGGTGAGGGTGTGGAGATGTTCGCTCCGGTCGACGGTACGATGATGTCGCCCCAGTTCAGCCATATCTTTGCCGGCGGATACGCCTCGGGCTATTACAGCTATAAATGGGCCGAAGTGCTCGACGCCGATGCATTCGCCGTATTCAAGAAGAATGGCATCTTCGACCGCAAGAGCGCCGAATCGTTCCGCGACAATATCCTGCGCCGCGGTGGCACGGTTCATCCCGCTCAGCTCTACCGTAATTTCCGTGGTCAGGAACCGTCAATCGACGCCTTGCTTGAGCGCGACGGTATTCAGCCTGAGAAAGAGAAACCCCACGAACTCCATAAACCGCTCGACCGATGAGCGGCGAATGGGTCAGCGGTCCGGCTACGTCTGATGACGGACGCACGGTGATTGTCACCGGGCGCCTCGATGTCGACAAGTTCCGGAGCAACAGGCGTTTCGCTGTCAGAGTAGAGGTCACATGGCCATATTCAGGCTCCGAAAGTGACGCTATGGGAATGCCTGACAAGGCGACGTCGACGCTCATGGAGCAGGTTACCGACGCACTGGCCGATGCATTCAGGCGCGACCCTGTGGCTGTGATGACAGGAATCTATACCGGGGCCGGTGAGCGCAACTGGGTCTTTTATACGGCTTCAACCAATATTTTCGGCCGTAAGCTCAATGAGGCTCTTGAGTCGTTCCCGCTTCTGCCTCTGAAAGTCTACTGCGAGAACGATCCCGGCTGGGCCGAATACGACGAGATGTCGGAAGCTCTTCCCGGGCCGGGCGAGTGACCCAAACTAACTTTTTAACGCTCCGCACCTTACTTTTCCGAGGTGCGGAGCGTTATCATTTTATGGAAAAAATGCCACCTGTCGAAAAAATCTATGAGGCCTGGAGTGCTGTCGCCGACGGCCGTGTCACCATTGATGATGCAGCCCGGAAGGCTACCGTTGTTTCAAGCGACCGAACCAGGGAATATACTGTCAGCTGGTCGGACGACGGAAGTGTCTACAACTCCAACGACAATGCCACCTACTGGCGCGGTTACGCCGGCTATCCTGTCATCGCCGTCATGATGATGCAGGGACGCCTTCCGCTCGACCGTCTTGAAGCGGAGCGGTATGCCGATGTCAACTGGAAGAAGATCAACACCGAATATCACAACAATTATTCAGCGGCTCTCGCCGAAATTGAGGCTGTGCGCGACATTGACACGCGCCTGATAACCGAAGCAGCCGACCGCGTTATGGCTCGGCTTTCGGAGCTGCCTGTGACTGTCCGTCGCGGCCCGTT
>HF985610.1:43075-48072 GCA_000431215.1 Prevotella sp. CAG:1031 | reverse complement strand
GAGCAAAGGAAAGCAGGCATGTGTTGTCGAACTCGCGCCGGGTTATTTCCAGATTGCGCTGTTTGACGACTTTCATGACATCGTTCATCGAGGCGTATCCGAACGTAATCGTCATTTCGGTCATTTCTTTCCGCTCGACAATCTCGGCGGCGTCGAGTGCGGCGCGGGCCGCGGCGCGGTAGGCCGCGATAAGTCCGGGGGTGCCGAGTTTTATACCGCCGAAATAGCGCACTACGGCTATGGCCACGTTGGTCAGGCCGAGCGAATTGATCTGGCCCAGTATCGGTTTGCCGGCTGTTCCCGACGGCTCGCCGTTGTCGTTGAGCTGCCACGTCTGACGGTCGGCGCCGATCATGTAGGCCCAGCAGCAGTGGCGTGCGTCGTGGTAGCGGTTTGCCGTTTCGGCGATCCGTTGTCGGGCTTCCTCAGCGGTGGCCACGGGAAAGGCGAAGGCAAGAAACCTCGACATCTTCTCGGTCACCTTGCCTTCGGCCGGTTTTGATATGGTCTTATAGTCGGCCACGCGTCAGATTATGAGCATGGCGTCGCCGTAGACTCCGAAACGATAGTTCTCGGCGATAGCTTTGCGGTAGGCTTCCATGACGAGATCATAGCCGCCGAACGCGCAGGCCATCATCAGCATGGTGGAATAGGGGAGATGGAAATTTGTCACCAGGGCGTCGGTCACGGTGAAGTCGTAGGGCGGGAATATGAATTTGTTTGTCCATCCGGCGTAGGTCTTCATGTGGCCTCCCATCGACACTGCTGTGGCAATTCCGCGAAGTACGGATGTTCCGACGGCACAGATACGGTGTCCCTCGTCTTTGGCTTGATTAACGACGTCGACAAGCTGCTGGGTGACTTCGATCTCTTCGCTGTCCATGCGGTGCTTGGTGAGATCCTCGACGTCGATTTCGCGATAGTTGCCAAGACCGCTGTGGATTGTCAGATATTCCTGTCTGACACCTTTTATCTCAAGGCGTTTCAGAAGCTCGCGGCTGAAATGCAGGCCGGCGGCGGGAGCAACCACGGCTCCTTCGCGGCGGGCGTAGATTGTCTGGTAGCGTTCGGCGTCGGATGGCTCCGGCTTACGGTTGATGTAGGTAGGCAGTGGGGTCATGCCGAGGGCGTATAGCTGACTTTTGAACTCGTCGTGGGGGGCGTCGCTGAGGAATCTCAGTGTGCGGCCGCGTGAGGTCGTGTTGTCGATGACTTCGGCCACCATCGAGTCGTCGTCGCCGAAATACAGTTTGTTCCCGATGCGGATCTTGCGGGCCGGTTCTACGAGAACATCCCACAGCTTGTTCTCAGCGTTCAGTTCGCGAAGCAGAAACACCTCGATGCGGGCCCCTGTCTTCTCTTTGTTGCCGTCGAGGCGGGCCGGGAAAACCATGGTGTCGTTGAACACCATGACGTCGCCGTCGTCGAAATAGCCGAGTATCTCTTTAAATACTCGTTCGGTTATCTCGCCGGTCTTCCTGTCGATGACCATGAGGCGTGACTCGTCGCGGTTGGCGGCGGGATATTGCGCGATGAGTTTTTCGGGAAGGTTAAACTTGAATTGTGATAGCTTCATTTTCCGTTATGAGATGATATTGATTTTTTAGGAATGGGGAAGTCTTCGGGGTAGGAGACTTCAGATTCGGCAATCAGTTTCACAGCCGACTGGATGTCGAGCGCGTCGTCGAGGGTCGACGCGCCGACGCGGGTGCGGCGCAAGGCCGTCAGATGGGCTCCCGAGCCGAGGGCTTCTCCGATGTCGCGGGCGAGGGCGCGGATATATGTCCCTTTGCTGCACACAACTCTGATCGTGAGTTCTTTAGCGTCTGCGTCGAAGCTCAGGCGCTCAAGCTCGTCGATGACGAGGGTCTTGGCTTTGAGTTTCACTTCTTCGCCGTTGCGGGCGAGCTGATAGGCGCGGGTGCCTTCGATTTTGCAGGCCGAGAACGAGGGGGGAACCTGTTCTATGGCGCCGCGGAACCGGCTCAGAACATCATCGATAAGCCCCGTCGTTATGTGGTCGGTCGGATAGGTGGCGTCGATTTCGGTCTCGAGATCGAACGAAGGGGTTGTCGAGCCGAGGGCGAGCGTCGCCATATATTCCTTGACGCCGCTCTGGAGGGTTTCGATGAGCTTTGTGCGGCGTCCTGTGACCACGATCATCAGGCCTGTAGCCAGCGGGTCGAGAGTGCCGGCATGGCCCACTTTCACCTTCCGGAGGCCCGTGCGGCGCGTGATCTCGGCCCTAAGACGCTTGACGACGTCGAACGACGTCCATCGCAGAGGCTTGTCGATTATGAATGTTTCGCCTGTAACGTAATCCATGTCTTACCAGGCAATGCAGAGAATGCCGACGATGAGGCAATAGACGGCGAAGTAGACGAGTTTTCCGCGGCGTATTATGTCGAGCATCCAGCGGCAGGCTATGCAGCCGACGATGAATGCGGTCAGGAATCCGACGCAAAGCGGCAGAAATCCGACCGACGACGAAGGTGCGTCGCCTGCGGCGAGTTTGACAAGGTCGAGAAGTGCCTCGCCGAGAATCGGAATTATGACCATCAGAAAGGAGAACCGGGCAACTTTGTCGCGGTTGTCGCCGATAATTATGCCGGTGGCGATGGTCGTGCCTGAGCGGCTGAGGCCCGGCAATACGGCAACAGCCTGAGAGCAGCCTATTATGAAAGCGTCGGCCCAGGTTATGTCGCGGCCGCGGGGTGTGGCTCCGATAAAGCGGCCGCGGGTGAACCATGCGAATGTCAGCAGGGCCGCCGTGACGAGCAGGCAGATTCCGACTGTCGACAGGTTACCGCCGAAAAATCCTTCGATAGTGTCTTTGAAGAAGAGACCCACGATGGCAACGGGAATGCAGCTCAGAAGAATTTTCAGAACCATGCGCGTGTTGGCGTCGCGCCTGAAGGTGAAAAACGATGCGCAGAGCGGAAAGAACTCGCGCCGGAGAACTACGATAGTGCTCAGCACTGTCGCAATGTGGAGGGTGGCGTCGAAATCGAGGGCGTCGGCTCCCGAGAGGTTAAGTCCGAGAATCTTACTGAAGATTTCGAGGTGGCCGCTGCTCGATATGGGCAGAAATTCGGCGAGCCCCTGGACGAGGCCCATTATCAGTGCGTCGAACCAGCTCATCGGTCACTCTTTCTGTTTTTCGGTTTCCACATTATGCCGAATCCCATGAACACGAATCCGAGAAGAGCGATCGTAGGCCCTGCCACAATCCGGCGCCATGAGAAGATGTCGACGTTGAAACTCTCGACTGTCGACCCCGATCCGATCATGAGAAGAAAGCCGGCGACTATCATTATTCCTGCGATAGCCATGAATATGAAGTTTTTGCGCTTCAGCGGAAAGAAGCCCGGGCCCGCGTCGACCAGCCGTTTGTCGGCAGTCTTTGAGTTAGGTTCGTTTTTTGCCATATATTTATAGGTGGTTGTTATCTGTAAAGTTCGTCGTAGGTAATTCTGATATAGCGCTGGGTCGCGCCGAAAGCGGCGATGCCGCATATAAGCAGTCCGGCAAGCGGCAGCGCGGCCAGAACCCATGCGGCCTGTGTCCAGGGAATCGCCGACGAAAGCGACGGCTCGACACCGGCGAAGTAGGCGAGAGTCCCTGTCAGAACAATGTCGGCGATGAATCCGGCGAGCAGCCCTCCGAGGGCGTTATCGCGTATCATCGGGGCGCGGATAAAGCCGGGGGTGGCGCCGACGAGTTTCATTGTGTGGATCAGGAAACGGCGCGAATAAATTGTCAGCCTGACGGTGTTGTTGATCAGAACTATCGAGATTGTCAGCATAACGGCCGCCACGATAATAAGAATCAGTGCGATATTCGACAGCGTCCGGTTGACTTCTCCGACAAGAGTGTCGTGGACTTTAACGTCGTCGACCGAGGGCATAAGCTTCAGCGGCGTCGTGATGGCGCGCAGGCTGTCGATGTTCGCCCAGGGCGCCCTGACATTTACTTCTATCTCAGGAGCAAACGGGTTCTCGTCGAGAAGGTCGTCGGTCTCGCCTTCGTCGTCCATGAGCGTTTTCCACCGCTGCATGACCATCTCTGGCGAGGAATAGGTGTAGTCCGACGTATATGCCGCCCCCGCGAAGCGCTGCTTGAGCGCGGCGATGTCGGCCGGAGAGGCGTCGTCGGCAACAATGACAACGAAGCCTATGTCGCGGCGCATATCGTCGGCAACATTGCGGGCTCCGATGCCCAGAAAAGCTGCCACTCCCAGAAGCAGCAATACCAGCGCCACACTGACGATCGCCGTCAGCCGGGTGCTGAATAAAGGCATTGATGACCTTGTTTTTCTCATATCGGACAGCAAAGATACAACATGGGGGAGCCCTTTGTCAAGCATTTGGCATGCTTTTTTATGCCCTATAACATATTTTTGTAAAAATAGTAAAAAATTTTTTCAACAAAATGCAAGCGTTTTCGCGTTAATATGCGCGCTAACGACTCTGCGGATGACGTTTTCGGCTGAAAAGAAGCTCTATGCATAGCAAATTGACATCCTTCCGAAATATTCCGCCCGATAAAATTTTGGCCGTAACTATTGCTCAATTCGAAAATATCTTCTTATATTTGCATCGATAGAAATACCATATAACCTTAATCCATTCATATCATAAAACCTGATTATGGAAATTAACAATATCATGGCTGCCCTCGAGGCAAAGCACCCCGGAGAAAAAGAATATCTCCAGGCCGTTAAGGAAGTGTTGATGTGCGTTGAAGACGTCTACAACCAGCACCCCGAATTCGAAAAGAACAAGATCGTTGAGCGCATGGTCGAGCCCGATCGTATTCTGACATTCCGCGTCACCTGGGTCGACGACAAAGGTGAGGTTCAGAACAACCTCGGTTATCGCGTTCAGTTCAATAATGCCATTGGCCCGTATAAAGGCGGTATCCGTTTCCACGCCAGCGTTAACCTCTCGATTCTGAAATTCCTCGGCTTCGAGCAGACATTCAAAAACGCCCTCACC
>HF985610.1:31629-43038 GCA_000431215.1 Prevotella sp. CAG:1031 | reverse complement strand
GATGGGTGGCGGCAAGGGCGGCAGCGACTTCTCGCCGCGCGGCAAGAGCGACGCCGAGATCATGCGTTTCTGCCAGGCCTTCGTGCTCTGCTTGTGGAAGATTCTCGGTCCCGACCAGGACGTTCCCGCCGGCGATATCGGTGTAGGCGGTCGCGAAGTCGGCTATATGTACGGTATGTATAAGCGCCTGACCAACCAGTGCACCGGCACATTCACCGGCAAGGGCCTCGATTTCGGCGGCTCGCGCATCCGTCCCGAAGCTACAGGTTTCGGCGCTCTCTACTTCGTTCAGAGCATGCTCGCCGAGAAGAAAACCACTATCACAGGCAAGACCATCGCTATCTCAGGCTTCGGTAACGTAGCATGGGGTGCTGCCAAGAAAGCCACCGAACTCGGCGGCAAGGTCGTCACCATCTCCGGCCCCGACGGATATGTTTATGATCCCACCGGCATCAGTGGCGAAAAGATCGACTATATGCTCGAACTCCGCGCCAGCGGCAACGACATCGTGGCTCCTTACGCCGAGAAATATCCCGAAGCAACATTCTTCCCCGGCAAGAAACCCTGGGAGCAGAAAGTCGACATTGCTCTTCCCTGCGCCACTCAGAACGAGCTCGCCGAGGCCGACGCCAAGAAGCTCGTCGAAAACGGCGTCCTCATGGTTGCCGAGGTTTCGAACATGGGTTGCACACCCGAGGCTATCGACACCTTCCTCAAGGCCCGCGTGACCTACGCTCCCGGTAAGGCTGTCAACGCCGGCGGTGTTGCCACCAGCGGTCTCGAAATGACTCAGGACGCCATGCACCTCCAGTGGAGCGCCGACGAAGTCGACCAGAAACTCCACACCATCATGAAAGACATCCACACCCAGTGTGTGAAATACGGTGTCGAAGAAGGTGGTTATATCAACTACATGAAGGGCGCAAACATCGCCGGCTTCATGAAAGTTGCCACCGCCATGGTTGAGCAGGGCATCTATTGATAGATTCCTTCCCGAACTCATAATATCGCCCCGGGTCGTCTGATCCGGGGCGATTCGGTTTTCCGCCTGAATCTGGCCGGAGGTGTTTAGCTAAGCTCATCAATGCTCAGAAATCTTAGATGAAACCGGCGTCAGAAACGCCCTGGCGTAGGGACGTGCCTTCGGCACGTTTTGCATGTAACTGACAATCAGGGTGCTGCAATGCTACCTGCCTTAATGCTATTAACTTAGTGCGTTGAGTCAAAGAGGTTTGGCTGAAAGCTAGCGACAAGCGCCGTGAGGTGCGATATTTCTATATCCCACTGCGATAGCTGTGGGCTTGAGAGTCAACAATATATGCGTGACAAGCTGAGGAGCTGCGCAGTCACGCAACCGGCGATAGCCAAGGCCCGCGACCTGTGCTGTCGCGTTTCGCGGCAGCGCGCATTGCCGTGGCTTGCCGCGAATTTGTGGGGGGAGCGGTGGTTGCCGCCAGCTATCGCAGGCGGAGTAGAGATTTCGCGCGTCCCGCGCTTCGGACTTTTGATGCATATTGAATGCGAGTGTCAACAATTCAGGCAATCAAATGCGTCAGCAACATGGCAAAAAAATTGTCAGATTCTGATATGTCAGCGGACAACGGGAATCTGGGCCCGATTTCTGCCGTATGTCAGATAAATTTGCCTTTTGGAGTTTTTTTTGTATAGCGAATTCTTAAATTTTTTGCTTTTAGGCTTGTTCTGAGAAATTTTTTGTATGTTTGCCAAAAATCCGAAAGAATTATTTTTACATTTTTGTTTTACATATTTCTTAATCTTTAATCTTTATGAGGAAAATTTACTCATTGGTTGTTCTGCTTGTTGCTCTACTGACCTCGTCGGTAGTAGCTTCGGCAGCCAAAGTTACATTTAAAACGCCTGATCCATCGAAGGTCACTATTGGATGGAGACAGTATTATAGTGGAACGCCTGACCCGCTCGAGTGGAATTCCGGCGACTTTACCTACGACCTGTCTGATGGTTTTATTGTCATAAAACCTGTCGCAGGATATGAGTTTGTCACCACTACCGCCACTAAGAACGGAGTTCATGTGAGCTATCCTTCGTTCCCGGCTGAGGGAGACGAATTCGCTCTTGCCAGTTATTATGTGACTGAGGGCGATGTATATTATTTCGAGACTCAGGCCATGAAGATCAAGCAGGCCACACTGAAAGTCGATGATTATACCCATATTTCAGTGAATAACGGAGGCGAGGCAGTGGATCTGACAAGTAATGAGATGACGCTCGACAAACCTGCCGGCACTTATGCCAGACTTGAAGTCAATGCCTCCGATGAATATCTGCTCTCATCGGTGAAAGTCGCCGGCGAAGAGAAACTCTCGACTCCCAATGTCGATAGCTGGAAGGCTTACTGGAGCGATTTCAGCGATGGTGCTGTCATAGAAATAGCCACGACAGAACGCCCGGCGAAGACTCTCAATATCAAGGCTGACCCCGAATTTGTTGTGGTCAAGTATCTCGACACTGAGGTTGAGGCTACCGATGTCAGCGGTGTCAAGACCTTTGTTGTCCCCAATGTGGCAAAGAATAAAGATGTTGAGATTTTTGCCAGAGAAGGATATGCTCTCGAAGGCCTCCGCAATGAGGACCGCACCGACGATGAATACCTGCAGACCGGTGTCGTCTTCACGAATATTTGGGAATACAGCATGAAATATGGCGATAACAACTATTCGGTAGGCACCTACAACAAGGAATCGCGCCGCACTGCCAAGTTCAAGATCACTGTTGATCAGCCCGAGAAACTCGACATCAAGCGTAATGGCGATTTCAAGGCCATGACCACCAACAACGTGGATTACCTCATGCCAGAGGCCGGTGTCGAGACTGAATACGGCATCAATCTCGCAGCCGAGAATCCAGTTGATATACGTCCGCGCGTCAACGGTACCAAAATCTACCGTGTGCAGAAGCGCGCTCAGGGCTCCGAAGAATGGATCGAAGTCACCAAGCCGAGCTATTACGACAATTTCAGCGTTACCGTAGCCGACGGCGACGAAATCAAGGTTGACGTCGCTTATCCCGACATCGATCTGAATGTTACCTTTACGGCTCCCGCAGGCCAGACATTCGACCCCGCCACATTCGCATACGTCGACATTGACGGAAAGCGTTACCGCGCCAGCCGTGTGACCGACGAAGGCTCGACTGTCAAATTCGGCAGCAGTATGAATCTGTATCCCCACACAAAACTTTTCACACTCAGCAGAGCTACAGCCAACGGCAATTATGTTTATGCATGGTCGTCTCTTAACTATGAATTTACCAAGAATGAAGATGTCGAGTTCTGCGTTACCGCAGCCAAAGCTTCGACAACCTATAATGTCACTCTGAAAGTCGACAATCCCGAGGCTCTTCTCGCTACCTACAACACCTCGGTGTGGGATCCCAACCTGCTGATCGACCTTACCTCGGGCGAAGCCACTCTCGAGATGGCCAACGACGAAGTCCTCTACTATCACAATACTCCGAACTTCACCATCAAGTCGGCCCGCATTGTGCGTGAGGCCGGTTCCGAGACCGATGCCGACGATCTGACAAACGAGCGCCTCGTCAAAGTCAACGAGAATCTTGTCATCGAGTTTACTACCGAGGTCTTCGAGCGCAACGAGCAGCTCATTGTCTATACCGACGACGATTCATGGACTGAAAACGAGATCACATTCTCCTACACCGACGATCCCATCAGGCAGTACAACAAACTGACCTACGTCCCCGAAGTCGGCCGCAATGTTCTGAACTACAACGCCGAGCTAGATCTCCCCGTTTACCTCCACATTCTCGACACCGATACCAAGACCTTCCCGTTTGTCTACATCAACGGCGTCCGCACGGAGTGTCCGCTCAACGACGACGGATACACATACAATTATCTCGGTTATCCCGGTCTCGACGAGTTCCCCAACAACTCGGTGCTGAAGATCTTCCGCAACGAGCCCGCTCTCTACGAAGTCAGCTTCAAGCTCGGCGACGGTGTCGAGGTCAATGATGTCATCACCGACGAAATTACCAAGGTCGAAGATCTCAGCGAGCCTCTGAGCCTTCTTCAGAACACCAGCCTGAGCTTCGCTCTGCCCGCTCTCGAGAACGAGCGCCAGTCCTACGTGATGACTCTCAACGACGAAGAGGTCGAAGTTCCCGAAGACGGCAAGTTCAGCTACACGGTTGACGGCAACAAGGCTTTCGACATCTCGATCTACACCGAGCCTGAACAGGGCATCACCAACGTCAACGGCGATGCTGCCGCCAACACCAATGTCTACAACCTACAGGGCATTCTGATGATTCGCAATGCTTCGAAGGAGCAGATCTCGAATCTACCCGAAGGTCTCTATATCGTAGGCGACAAGAAAGTTATTATTAAATAAGAGCAAAGAAATATTTGTTCAGGGGGCGTTCCGACGTGATGTCGGGGCGCCTCTTTCTTTTGTCGCCAATGAGATGGGAATTATTTTTTTGCCTTTTGATTTATATTTGAGGAAGAATTGCTATATTTACGTCGCATCCTTATGCAAATAAACCAACATTATATCATTTTGTTTAATTAATCTCAAATTCTATGAGAAAATTCTATTCCCTGGTTGCTCTGCTTGCCATTTTGCTTGTCGCTCCGTCGGTGGCTGTGGCTCAGAAGACCGTAACGTTAAAGACCTCCGACCCGTCTTTGGTGACGGTTATGGTCAAAGACTATTATTCTGACGGGGAGGTGCAGACATGGACTTCCGGCGATCTGCAGGTTACTCTTGCCGACTGGGACAAACAGCTTATCATCACCCCCGTCAAAGGCTATGAATTCATGCCCGGTTCTGACAAAAAGAACGGCGAAACATGGTAATACTACGGAGTCCCTCTTGAAGGAGAAGCAATCACGCAGTATTATTCGGCATGCGGCGACGGCGATGTCTATGAGTTTGAAGTACGAAAATTTGTCCCCAAGAAAATTACGCTCAAGATCGACGATTACACCCATGTTACAGTCAAGAATGACCGTGAGGTCGTTGAGCTCACTTCGAACGAGACTGTTATTGAAAAACCTGCCGGAAAGTATAAATACCTTGATGTTGATGCGACCGAAGAGTATCTGATTGCTTCGGTGAAGTATAACGGAGATGATCTCAACGGAGAGAACAAGGAAAACTTCAATTCTTCGTGGGACTATCTCGAGGATAACGGCGTCTATGAGATCACCACAGTCGCGCGCCCCGCAAAGAAACTCACATTGACGGGCGATTCCAAGTATATCAAGGTTTTGATGGGCGAGGAAATCATCGAGCCTTCGACAGCCGGCGGAGTCACAACATGGACTGTCGACAATGTTAAAAAAGACCAGAAGGTAAGAATCGAGGCTCTCGAAAACTGCGCACTCAACGACGTGCTCCGCAACGGAACCGAGTCTCTCTCGATATATCCCAACCGCGCGGTCGTCTACGAGTTCTACGGCTCGAGCCTTCTCTATGGCGAGAATAACTACACGGTAGTCGCTTTCAACAAGACCGAAACGCGCACAGCGAAATGCTACTTCACCATTGATGCTCCCGAGAAAGTTTATTTCTCGCGCTACAACGACTATAAGGCCGGATCGAGCAACTCGCTCGATTATCTTACGCCGGAAGCCAACGTGCGCACCGAACTCGCTTTCGACCCCGACAACGAGCTTCCCATCGAACTGCGTCCGAGAGACTACAGCGGTATTATATACCGGGTCACCAAGTTCAACAAAGACACTCAGGAATGGGATGTCATAGAACCCACCTACAGCTATAACTATACCTATCAGTTCCGTCCCGCCGATGGCGACGAATTTAAGGTAGAGTATAACTTCCCCGACAAAGATCTCAAAATCTCGTTTGTCGATAATGACGACCAGCCGATCGAACCCGGCATGGTCAAGTATGTCATGATCAACGGCGTGCGTTATAAGGGCGATGTCGTCACTAAAGAAAACGCTACCATCAAATTCGGCAGCAGTCTTACCATCAACTTCCGCTACGGAATGTATAATGTTCAGAATATGTTGGCCAACGACCAGACTCTCCGTGGTTACGACTCATATAACTATGTATTCAAGAAAGATGAACCCGTTGTGTTCAAGGTTAACGCCACCAAGGC
Organism: Prevotella sp. CAG:1031; assembly: GCA_000431215.1. GTDB lineage: Bacteria > Bacteroidota > Bacteroidia > Bacteroidales > Muribaculaceae > CAG-1031. The sequence continues at coordinate 36,906 of HF985610.1, read as the reverse complement.
AGAGAAAATCTGGCCTGTTAAGATCAAAGTTGACACTCCCGAGGCTCTCGTCGCAACCTACGACAACAGCGTATGGGATTTCAACCTTATCGATCTTACCACAGGAGAGGCCAACTTCGAGATGGAAGACGGCGGTCGTTTCTACTATCATAACACTCCTAACTACGTGATCAAGAGTGCCCGCATCGTCTATGACGATCCCGATACCGAGCCCCTCGACATCATCGGTGAATTCAGCCAGCAGGTGCGCGAGGCCCTCACTCTCGAGTTCACTACCGAGAAACTCGTCCGCGACGACAGACTGATCGTGTTCACCGATAACGATGAATATGCCAGCAACTCGATTTTCTTCCAGAAGAATTCCGATCCTATCAAGCAGTATAACACGATCGAGTATAAGCCCGTTGCCGGCGAAGAGGCCAATGTGTTCAACTTCAACGCCGAACTCGACAAGCCCGTCAGCCTCGAAGTGTATGACTCTCACTACGACTACGATCAGTGGAAGAAAGTCTATGACTTCCCGTTCATCTATCTTAATGGCGAGCGCATTGAATGTCCCATGGATGAAAGCGGCTACAGCTACGACTTCATGGCTTATCCCGGACTGGATGCCCTTAAAGACGGCGACGTTATGAAGATGTTCAAGGCCGAGCCTTCGACCTATGAAGTCAGCTTCAAGCTCGGCGATGGTGTCGAGGTCAAGGATGTCGTCACCGACGGCTATACCGCAGTCGAGAGCGTTGCCGAACCTCTGACTCTTTTCCAGAATACCGCTCTGAGCTTCGCTCTGCCCGCTCTCGAGAACGAGCGTCAGTCCTACGTAATGACTCTCAACGACGAAGACGTTGAAGTTCCCGCCGACGGCAAGTTCAGCTACAAGGTTGACGCCGACAAGGCTTTCGACATCTCGATCTACACCGAGCCTGAACAGGGCATCACCAACGTCAACGGCGATGCTGCCGCCAACACCAATGTCTACAACCTACAGGGCATTCTGATGATTCGCAATGCTTCGAAGGAGCAGATCTCGAATCTACCCGAAGGTCTCTATATCGTAGGCGATAAGAAAGTTATTGTGAAATAATAGCTTGCCCTCGGGGCATAACCATTGAACGAAACCCGAAAGGGGGCGCAACTCAGGCCTCAGGCCCGCAGGGGCGCCCCCTTACTACTCATATTAACAGGATATTGTAAAACAAAATGTTTAACTCTATGACAAAACATCTTCGCCCGGCCGCGGTATGGATAGCTCTCGCAGTCGGAGCTTTCGGTTCTTCGGCCGCCGACAACAGTCCGATAATCACTTTCACGACAAGCATTTATGAGATTAACGGCGATGCCAATGCACTGAGTTTCCGCATCGGCTCATCAGAGAAAACCACCGTCGAGGTTGATTTCGGCTATGGAAAACAGAAAGTGACGGTCAATCCTGTCACAGTTTCCGACGGCGCCATCAACGCTACAATATTGTCGGGCAGTGTCAATTCCGACGCAACCGTAAAAGTCTACGGCGAAGCCTCTCTTATCGACTATCTCGATCTCGAAGGCTGCTATGCCACTACGGCCGACTTTGCGACACTGACGAATCTCGATGTCCTGAATCTCAACCACAATCAGCTCGGAAGCGTCAACCTCGATCCCTTCACAAAGCTTACAGCGCTCTATGTCAGCGACAATCCCTTTGACGTGGCGCCGCTGAAAATCGGCACACCCAAGCCGAATCTGACAATCCTCGAGATGGAAGCCATCGATCATCTCGACCAGAGCTTCGATCTCACCCAGTATCCGGCAATGAAGTCGTTCGACGCTTTCGCCTGCCGGTCACTGACGAAACTCGATCCGACGAAGTGTCCCGATCTGCTGCGCCTGACGGCCGATGTGACGCGGATATCGTCGATCGATGTGTCGAAAAATCCAAAGCTGCTTATACTGAATGTCAGCGACACCTACGTCGAGAACGTTGATGTCACCAACAATCCTTACCTTCAGGAGCTCTACTGCGGACATGCCGGCTCGTGGGGCTGGGGCCACAACCTGACTTCTCTCGATGTCACCAATAATCCGAAGCTTATCCGCCTCTATTGCAACGGTAACGCTCTGACAAGTCTCGACATCTCGAAAAATATCGCTCTTCAGGCGCTCAACTGCTCGCTGAACCAGCTGACCTCTATCGATATTTCCGGCAATCCGGATATTGACGCCCTCTATATTGCGAATAACAATCTCGACTTCGTAACTCTGCCCGCCGAGCGCGAGACATTCCTTGAATATTACTACCAGCAGAATCCGTTCCCCGTCGAACGCAGCTATAAGGAAGGCGCGACGCTCGATTTCTCGGCAAAAGTCAACCGCCCGAACTCAACGACAACGGCATCTCTCTATTACTACCATGAGGATGCTCCGCTCGATCCCACTCCCGTGGCAGCCTCGGACTACAGCTATTCCAACGGCGTGGTCACGCTCAAGAAAGCCCTCTCCGACAGTGTCTATGTGGAATTCCACAACTCGGCACTCCCAGCCTATAATCTCAGAACAGGTAAGTTCATGGTCAAGACGGCCGCCGATTTCGGAAAGCCGAGCCCTGTTGTCAGAATCAAGAGCAATGGCAGCGGCAATCCCCTTAAGATGAAAGTCGGTGTCAGCAACGCAACACAATCGGCTCCCGTAACCTTTATGGTCGATGCCGGCGACGGAACAATGCAGAACTTCACGGCAAACGGCTCAGAGCTTCCCGGGGCTGACAATGTCACAGTCACCGGCGGTGCTGAAGTGACCGTCTTCATGCCTGAGGGCAGCGATATAACAGCGCTGGCCATCGACGGCTACCCGATGAAGTCGATCGACCTCGATCAGGCGCGTTCGCTCAGCGCTCTCAAGCTCAATTCTACCGGACTCCAGACGATCGATCTGACCTGGAACCGCTGCCTGCGCGATCTCGACCTGAGCCACAATATGCTGAAGACTCTCGACCTCACCGGAGCCAGCGGCTATGGCAAGAACGTGCTCTCGAATCTCGATGCCAGCTATAATTCGCTGACGTCGTTCTACGACTCCGCTCTCGCTACGCTCTATACCCTCGACCTCAGCAACAACAAGCTGACTGAGATCTCCCTCGACGCCGCTTCGAACATCAGCGTCATGAACCTGTCGAACAATCTTCTCGAAGCTGTCGACCTCGAAGACATGGAGGCTATCGCTACTCTCGACGTCAGCCACAACAATCTGACGTCCCTCCCCATCGCCTCCTATAATCCGCTTGTCTATCTCGACCTGAGCTATAACAACATAGCCATGCCCAATCTGCCCTCTACGAAGCGCGTCGCATCCTACATCTACGCGCCCCAGTCGGAGGTTCTTCTGCCTGAACTTGCCCCGACCGTCAATCTGACGTCGCAGTGGCTCGACGAAAACGGCAAGAAGACTGTCTATACATGGCGCAGCGCAGCCGACAACAGTGTCATTCCCGCGGCGAAGATTTCGCAGCGCGACGGTGTGTCGATTTTCGAAGATGCCTCGATAGGAAATGTATATTGCGAGATAAGCCATCCGCTGTTCCCCGCTTTCGCCGCCAACCCGATGCGCACGAGCGTGATCAAGGCCGCCGAGCGTCCGACAAACGCTGTGGCAACCTGGACGCCGACCGAGAGCGTCGACTGCGGACTCATCATGACCTCTACCAAGCCTAACACCGCGGTCTATATCGACTGGGAAGGCAACGGCTATCTCGAGCAGTATGTTCTGACCAACGAAACATACACGATCTTCAAGTGTGCATCGAAAGCCGACGTCGAAGCCCGTCTCTACAGCTACTCTCCTTCGGGCGATCTCGGTGTGTTTTCGATAGATGGCGTCAAGCTGTCGAAAATCGACGTTTCGAAGCTCACCGACCTCTTTGCCCTGACAGTCGCCAATGCCGGTCTGACACCCGACAAGGTCGTCTGGCCCGAGTCGTCTCTGACGGAACTCAACGTTACCGGCAATAATTTCACGAATCTCGATTTCGCCAAGGCTTATCCCGAGCTCAGGTTGCTCAAAGTCAGCAATAACCAGCTCAATGCCATCAATCTTACCGGTTTCGACAAACTCCAGTCGTTTACGGGCGACTACAACGGCGCTAAGTCGGTTAAATTCGGAAGTCCTATGCTCTGGGATCTCAGCCTGAGCTACAACGATCTCACTGAGATAGACTTCACGGGCGCCGAGAATCTCGAACAGGCTTTCCTATCGTCGAACCTGCTTTCGTCGATTGATATGAGCAAGACTCCGAAGCTGAATGTGCTCTTCATCGATTCGAACTGTTTCACGTTCCAGTCGCTGCCAAAGACCTCGGAAGTCAAGTATGTCTACTGCTACTCGCCGCAGGCTGTCGTTGAAGTCGAACCTGAGGGTGTGACTGTCGACCTTTCTTCACAGGCTATTGTCGACGGCGTGGCCACCGACTACCGCTGGTTTATCGGCGAGCCTTACTACGACGAAAACGGTGATCTTGCCGGCGATGAGCTCTCGCAGCCGCGTCAGGTAAGTGTCGCCGACGGCGTTTCGACCTTCAATGTCAATGTCAGTGGCGCTCTATGTGTGATGCTCAACAGCCTCTTCCCCGATCTGCCTCTCTGCTCGTCATTTATCGACATAACCGAGGACGGTATTGGCGAAGTTGAGACAGCCGACCGCAACATCTCCGTTGTTGTCGACGGTTCGAGCATTATTGTCGGCGGAGCCGAAGGAATGCGCTGCCGCCTCTTCGATCTCAGCGGACGCCTCATGGGAGGCGCCAATGGCGACAACCTCGGCGAGGCACGTTTCGACGGAGTTGCCCCCGGCGTCTACCTTGTCAGTGTCGGCGGTGTTACCGCTAAGGTGCTTGTGAAATAATTCCTCGACAGAATAAATGAGCGAGGCGCGGGAACCGGTTCCCGCGCCTCGTGTGGTTTTTCAGCGATGAGCTGTCAGTTGTAGCGGCCGTATATCTCTATGGCGAGCGCGCGGGCGCGTTTCAATGACTCTTTGTTGTCGGGGTCGATGCCGTATTTGGCGGCATCGGGGATAACGAGAATCTGACCCGGATGGATGTGCTCGGGGTGGCCGAGCGAGTCGGCGTTCTCTTCGTAGATATAGCTCCAGAAGTCTTTGTTGCCGTAGTATTTGCGGGCCATGTCGGTTATGTAGTAGTCGGCGCGGACGGTGTCGGTTGTGACAGGTGTGACAGGTGTGACAGGTGTGGCTGATGTGGCTGATGTGATTGATGTGGCTGATGTGTCGTTGCTTGTCGTTATCGGC
>HF985610.1:31415-31543 GCA_000431215.1 Prevotella sp. CAG:1031 | reverse complement strand
CAGTAGCCGGTGAGGCTGCCGATTGTCAGCCCGAGAAGCAGACAGCCCGTTGCCCATGCTGCAAGGGCATGGGCGCAGTGGCCTTTGAGGGGCTCGGAAGGCTCGGGGGGCTCCGGGGCTTGGGGGAA
>HF985610.1:22211-31355 GCA_000431215.1 Prevotella sp. CAG:1031 | reverse complement strand
GGGAGCTTCGGGAGCTTCGGGAGCTTCGGGAGCTTTGGGGATTTCGGGTTCTGGCTCTTCGATTCTTTCGGGCTCCGGGGCTGGGGCGGGCTCCGGGAATGCGGGCGCCGTGAGGTCGAGGGTTTCGGCTGTGACGCCGTCGTTCAGTTCTACCGGCTCAAAGAAGGCAAACGGTTCGTTTATGCGGGCGGCTACGTCTGGAAGCGGTGTGAACAGGCTTTCGCCTCCGGCTGCGAATTTCCCGAGATTGTCGATGTCGACAGTCTCGCCGCGCTGTAACCGCTCGGCAACGTCAACGAAATAATTGTGGATAAGCTGCTCGGCGGCTTCGGGGGTGATTCCGAGGGTTGAGGCAATGCGCCCGGCAAGGGCCTGAACTGTCAGTCTGTTCATTTCAGTCGGTTGCGTAAAACCACGCTGGGCTTGAAGTTGACAATTATTGCCGGAGGCATCAGAAGCCGGCGTCCCGAGGCGTCGGCTTTGACATATTCATCGGCTTTCTCGGGAAAAAAGGTGCCGAAGCCGGGAATGGCGACAGAGTTGCCTTCGGCGAGGATGTCGACTATGGCGGCGCCTATGGCGCCGATTTTGTCGGAGGTGAATTCTTGGCCGTTCATTGACGAGAGTTGATTGTGAGGTCAGTCGAACAGCTCTTCGCTGACGAAGAAACGCGGACGATGTTTGACCTCGATGAATATTTTGCCGACATATTCGCCGATTATGCCCAGGGCTATGAGGATAAGCGAGCCGAGAAACCAGATGCTCAGCATAAGCGACGACCAGCCTGAGATGGCATGTCCCGAGAAGTGGCTGACGAGCACCCATATTCCTATCGCTATATCGACAAGCAGCAATATCAGTCCGATGAGGAAGATATATCGCATCGGCCGGGCCGAAAACGACGTTATTCCGTCGATTGAGAAGTTGAGCATCTTCGCCAGCGGATATTTCGACTCTCCGGCGGCGCGGGCAGCCCGCTCGTAGGTGACTACGGCGGTTGTCAGGCCGATCTGAGGCACGATGCCGCGCAGGAAAAGGTTGCTTTCGCCATAGCTGAGAAGCATTCCGACGGCACGCCGGCTCATCAGGCGGTAGTCGGCGTGGTCGTAGACAGTCTCAAGCCCCATGACGCGCTGAAATCTGTAGAAGGCGTGGGCGGTTATGCGTTTGAACGCAGTGTCGGTCTTGCGCGACGAACGCACACCGTAGACTATCTCGGCTCCGGCGTTGAACAGCTTCACCATCTCGATAATGGCGTCGGGATCGTCCTGAAGGTCGGCGTCGATCGATACAGCGGCATCGCAGCGTTTCGCCACAGACGTGAGGCCGGCCAGCAGGGCATACTGATGGCCGCGGTTACGCGACAGCGAAAGCCCTTTGACGTGGACGGGGTCGGCCGCGTGCATTCCGGCTATGATGTCGCGGGTAGTGTCGCGGCTGCCGTCGTTGGCGAGCATAATGTAGCTGTCGGCCGATGCTATGCCTTCTTCGGCCATTCTCGTTATTATGCCGAGAAGGCGCGGCACCGACAGAGGCAACACTTCCTGCTCGTTGTAGCAGGGAACCACGATGGCTATTACCAGCGGCTGTTTTGGCATGGAGAAGAGATCTGTCGGGGAATCAATAGTTGCGGGCAAAGATCACACGGCGCTTTGAAGGCTTGCCGGTAACCATACAGGTGCCTTCCTCGTTATCGTCGTCGAGAGGAATGCAGCGTATGGTGGCTTTGGTTTCCTCTTTGATTTTATCCTCGGTCTCGGGGGTGCCGTCCCAGTGACACATCAGGAAGCCGCCCTTTTCGATTTCGGTCTTGAATTCTTCGTAGGTGTCGACTTTGCGGGTCATTGCCGTGCGGCGGTCGAGGGCTTTCTTGAAAATGTTGGCCTGAATATCTTCGAGAAGATTCTTGACGTGAGCTGCAATGCCTTCGAGAGGAACGATCTCTTTCTCGAGAGTGTCGCGGCGCATAAGCTCTACGGTGCCGTTCTCGATGTCGCGGGCGCCTATCGCCAGACGCACGGGCACACCCTTGAGCTCGTAGTCGGCGAACTTGAAGCCCGGGCGGCGGTTGTCGGCGTCGTCATACTTGACACTGACGTCGAGGCCGCGCAGCTCGTTGACAATCGGCTCGACAACGGCCGAGATTTCTTTAAGCTGGTCGTCGGTCTTATAGATGGGCACGATGACAACCTGAATGGGGGCGAGATGGGGAGGCAAAACGAGGCCGTTGTCGTCGCTGTGCATCATTATGAGAGCGCCCATCAGGCGTGTCGAGACGCCCCATGAGGTCGCCCAGACATATTCGGGTTTGTTGTCGCGGTTGACGAAAGTGACGTCGAAAGCCTTCGCGAAATTCTGGCCGAGGAAGTGGGAGGTGCCGCTCTGAAGAGCTTTGCCGTCCTGCATCATGGCCTCGATCGTGTAGGTCTCGACAGCTCCGGCGAAACGCTCGTTGGCGCTCTTGACACCCTTGATTACAGGCATAGCCATATAGTTCTCGGCAAAGTCGGCGTAGACATTCAGCATCTCGACGGCTTTGGCCTGAGCTTCTTCAGAGGTGGCATGGGCTGTGTGGCCTTCCTGCCAGAGGAATTCGGCTGTGCGAAGGAACATGCGGGTTCGCATTTCCCAGCGCATCACGTTGGCCCACTGGTTGACGAGCAGGGGCAGATCGCGGTAGCTCTGAATCCAGTTGCGGTAGGTGTTCCAGATGATGGTCTCTGAAGTGGGGCGGATGATAAGCTCTTCCTCAAGCTTGGCATCGGGATCGACAACGACGCCGGAACCGTTCGGGTCGTTTTTCAGACGATAGTGGGTCACTACGGCGCATTCCTTGGCAAAACCCTCGACATGCTCGGCTTCGCGGCAGAGGAACGATTTCGGAATCAGAAGGGGGAAATAGGCGTTCTGGACGCCGGTTTTCTTGAACATTCCGTCGAGGATATGCTGCATCTTTTCCCATATCGCATAGCCGTAGGGCTTAATAACCATACAACCGCGTACAGCCGAAGGTTCGGCGAGTCCTGCCTTGACCACCAGCTCGTTATACCACTGTGAATAGTCGGTCGAGCGCTTGGTTAGGTCTTTCAATTCTTTTGCCATAGTTCTATATTGTTTTGTCTTTTCAATCTTGATTCATGGGCTTTCCCCATTCGAGCCACAAAATTAGCAAAAATCCCCGAAAAGCTCGGGACGGAACAGCTCTAAAGAAAAATTTTTCGAAATAATTTTGCCGTGAAAGAAAAAACTGCTACCTTTGCAACCGCAAAGCCAAAACGGCGGGATAGCTCAGTTGGTTAGAGCGTCGGATTCATAACCCGGAGGTCCCGAGTTCAATTCTCGGTCCCGCTACACTGAAAAGTGGCTCAGGTCGATGACCCGAGCCACTTTTTCGCATTCCGGGCGACGCGCATGCCGCGTTTTTGGGCTTTAGTGGAAAAAACGCTAACTTTGCGGATTGAAAAACAACAGCAATTTATGAAGCGATTAAAGTTGGTAATCGTCGCCCTGATAGCCGTGGCCTTTGGCATGGCGGCGCAGCAGGGCGTGGAGCAACTGCCGGTCACCGAGGTTGGCGGCCGTCTGATGCACTATTATGAAGTTCAGCCCAAAGAGACCCTCTATTCTCTGAGCCACAAACTCGGCGTCGGGCAGGAATATATCGAGCAGCATAATCCGTCGGTGCGCGACGGCCTGAGAGCTTTCATGACGCTCTATTTCCCGGCGGCCGAGTGTGCCGAGGGGCGCACGATCACTCATATCGTCGAGAAAAAAGAGACCATCTACGGCCTCAGCAAACTTCTCGGCGTAAGCCCTGAGATGCTTATCGAGCAGAATCCGCAGATTGCCGACGGACTGCGGGCCGGACAGACAATCACGGTCACTCTGCCCGGGACAGGCCCCGCTGCGCAGGGCTCAGTAGTCGAAACGGCCCCGAAAACCGCTCCCGCGCCTGCGAAAACTGGCGTTCACAGGGTTGAACGAGGCGAAACTTTCTATTCGATAGCCCATAATTACGGAGTGACGGTCACGCAGCTTGCCGCCGCCAATCCTGAGGTGGGTGTGCTCAAGGAAGGCACAGAGCTTATTATTCCCGAGCCTAAGCCGGCCGAGCCTCAGAAGCCTGCGGCGACAGCTGATTCCTCGGCCAAGCCTGAATCAAAACCAGAACCCAAAGCCGAACCCAAGCCTGAGCCTGATGTAGCGCAGACTCCCGTGGCGCCGGTTGAGAAAACCGAGACGCCGGAAGTAAAAAAAGCCGACGGAAGCGTTTCGATAGCCGTGATGCTCCCGTTTATGCTCGGTCAGAAAGAACCTGACAAATCAGCATTGCGCCACACTGAATTCTACAAGGGCCTGCTGATGGCAGTCGATACACTGAAGAGCCGCGAGAACCCGACGCGCCTGCGGGTGTTCGACACGGCCAACTCTTCCGATTCAGTGCGTGCCGCTCTCTCGCGTCTTGAGAATACCGATGTTCAGGTTATCATAGCCCCCGACGATCAGGCTCAGTTCGAGCTTATCGCGGCCTGGGCGCGTCCCCGCGGCATAGAGGTTTTCAATACCTTCCTTCCGCGCGACGACACATATAAATATAATGGTTCGGTCATGCAGAGCAATATCCCTATCGAGATGCTCAACGATGACGTGATAGGGGCCATGCAGCGTCGTTATCCCGACCACACGTTCGTGTTCCTGACGCGCGACGGCGGAAATTCCGACAAGAGCGATTTTGTCGACAGCTTCCGTTCGGCGCTCGCATCTAACGGACGCAAGTCTGTCGACATCACATTCTCGGGTAAGCTCGGCGAGGCCGATCTCGCCGCCCTGACCGATCAGCAGATCATATTCGTGCCTGTCAGCTCGCGGCAGGATGAGCTGAAAGCCATATTACCCGCTCTGATAGCGAAAAAAGGCACCGACAGCGTCAATGACAACCTGATGCTGTTCGGCTATCCCGAATGGACAGTATTCCGCGGCGAGACCGCCAAGCAGATGCACGATCTCGGAACGGTGATCTATTCGCGGTTCTATGCCGACAGCGACGACCTTGATTTCAAGAGGGTCAACCAGAGCTTCGAGCACTGGTTCGACGCCGGAATGGCCGCCGGGCTTCCGCGTCAGGGCGCTCTTGGCTTTGATGTCGGCTGTTACCTTATCAATGCCCTGCGCCATAATGGCGGCGACTTCTCGCAGCCGACGCCGGCTTACAGTGGAGTGCAGTCTGGCTTCGAGTTCGAACGGGCCTCCGACGAAGGGGGCTGGGTGAATTCGGTCGCCTATATCGTTATCTATCGCCCTATGGGCATCATCGAGAAAACCGAGCTTTAAGCCGCCATGCGCCGACTGATTATTACCCTGCTGCTCGTTTTAGCCACGCTCCCGGCCCTTGAGGCCCAGCGACGCTATCGCCCCGATTTCGCTATAGGCGGAAAGGCCGGCGCAACGGTGTCGTCGATGTCGTTCTCGCCTCACGTTGATCAGACATGGACGCCCGGCTTCATGGCGGGTTTCGTGGCCAGATATATCGAACAAAACCATTTCGGCATCATTGCCGAGCTCAACGTAGAACAGCGCGGCTGGAAAGAAAAATATGAAAAGGGGGAGCCGTTCAGCTACCGGCGCACCTTCACTTATATCCAGCTGCCGTTGCTTACCCATATCTATTTCGGCAACGACCGCTTCCGCGGCTTCTTCAACGCCGGCCCTGAGGTCGGCTACATGATAGGTTCGTCGATTTCGGCCAATTTCGACTATGCCAACCTCGGCAGTGTCGAGGGCTATCCTGCGGGCTACCGCAACAGCGAACAGCTCAATAAGAAAGTCGAGAACCGTTTCGACTACGGCATCTCGGCCGGAGTCGGCATGGAGATGATTTTCAGGCACCGGCATTCGGTTCTTGTCGAGGGTCGTTTCTACTACGGACTCGGAAACATCTTCCATGCCAGCAAAAAAGATTATTTTTCAGCGTCGCGCGGAATATCGATAGAGGTTACTGCCGCTTATCTGTTCCGGCTCCGCTGACCAAAACAACAAACCGACCATGAATAACATCGAAGAGAAGCTCCCCGAGTGGAGCCGCGACCTCAACTGCGCGATCACCGTGTGTGATGCCGACTGCCGTATAATCTATATGAATGATCTTTCGCGCAAGACGTTTGCCCGACATGGCGACATCATAGGCCACAATCTTCTCGACTACCATCCCGAGCGCGCCTGCGCCATTATACGCCGCCTTCTCGAGACCGGCGGAACGAACTGCTACACTATCGAGAAGGGGGAGGTCAGAAAGATGATCTACCAGACGGCGTGGCGTCAGCAGGGCAGGGTCGCCGGACTTGTCGAGATCTCGATGGTCATCCCCGCCGAGATGCCTCATTACGTCCGCAAGTGAATTCGCCTGCAAAAAGCTGTCTGAAAAATATTTGGCCGTGTCGGAAAAACTTCTTACCTTTGCGGCGCTTTAATTAACAAACACTTTTATGAATAACTACGAAACCGTTTTCATTTTAACTCCCGTTTTGTCTGATGTTCAGATGAAGGAAGCGGTAGAGAAATTCTCTAAGGTGCTCACCGACAATGGCGCAGCCATCGTCAACACCGAAGAGTGGGGCCTTCGCAAACTGGCCTATCCCATCCAGAAGAAGTCGACCGGCTTCTACACCCTCATCGAGTTCGACGCTCCCGGCGACGTCGTTGCCAAACTCGAAACGGCCTTCCGCCGCGACGAGCGCGTGCTCCGTCATCTGACCTTCCGCCTCGACAAGTATGCCCACGAGTATGCCGCCAAACGTCGTTCGCTGCGTGCCGCCAAAGCCGCTGCCAAACCCGTTGAAGAGGCTGTAGTAACCGAAGTTAAAGAAGAAGTCAAGGAGGACTAAGAAACAATGGCACAGCAATCAGAAATCCGTTATCTCACCCCCATGTCGGTCGATGTAAAGAAGAAAAAATACTGCCGTTTCAAACGCAGCGGTATCAAGTATATCGACTATAAAGATCCCGAATTCCTCAAGAAGTTCCTCAACGAGCAGGGCAAGATTCTTCCCCGCCGCATAACCGGAACCTCGCTGAAATTCCAGCGTCGCGTAGCTCAGGCCGTGAAGCGCGCCCGTCATCTGGCTCTGCTTCCCTACGTCACCGACCTTATGAAATAAGTTCAACACCGTTTAACGACAAGGAATTATGAAAATCATTCTTAAAGAAGACATATCCAACCTCGGCTATAAAGACGATGTTGTTGAAGTGAAAGACGGCTACGGCCGCAACTACCTTATCCCGACAGGTAAGGCTGTCATCGCCAATGCCGCCGCCCTGAAGGTGCTTGCCGAAAACCAGCGCCAGCGCGCCCACAAGATCGCCCAGCTCAAAGCTGAGGCCGAAGAGATGGCCGCCAAGCTTAAAGACGTCAAGCTGACTCTGTCGGCCAAGACCTCCGAGACCGGCACGATCTTCGGTTCTGTCGGCGCAGCTCAGATTGCCGAAGCTCTCGAAGCCCAGGGCCTGACCGTCGACCGCAAGATCATCGAGATCAAGCAGTCGGTCAAGGAAGTCGGTAACTACGTTGCCAATGTCAAGCTCCACAAGGAAGTTCTCGTTGAAGTTCCTTTCGAGGTTGTAAGCGAATAATCCGAACTTTTACGTCATAAGCGGAGACGTTGCCACTGCGGCGACGTCTCCGCGCGTTTTTTCAACATATGTCGCAACCGCAATAGGGGTTTGTGAGGAAAAATTCGTAATTTTGCGGTCTGAAACCAAACCGAAGTCATTATCATGGTACTGTTTTTCAAAAAAGGTGCCCGCCGGGTCACCGCTGTCGAAGTTGATCACGTTCTGACCGACACTGAGAAAGAAAAGCTGACGTGGCTGTTCGACGGAGCTCGCCCACTGAGCGCAAAAAGTGTAAAAGGCACCTTTATCGGGCCGCGTCGTGAAATGATAACGCCGTGGAGCACCAATGCTGTCGAGATAACCCAGAACATGGGCCTTCAGGGCATAACCCGCATAGAGGAATATGAGCTTAGCCGCGATGCCGAACCCCGTTACGACAAGATGCTTCAGCGTGTCTACGACGGACTGAACCAGAAAATTTTCGACGTCAACCGCGAAGCCGAGCCTGTCGAACATATCGCCGACATCCGCGAGTATAACCGTCGCGAAGGCCTCGCTCTCAGCGCCGATGAAGAGAACTATCTCGCCACTCTCTCGGAGCGCCTCGGCCGTCCGCTGACCGACAGCGAAGTCTTCGGTTTCAGTCAGGTCAACTCGGAGCACTGCCGCCATAAGATTTTCAACGGCACTTTCATTATCGACGGCAAGGAGATGCCTTCGTCGCTCTTCGGAATGATAAAAAAGACCTCGAAAGAGAATCCCGGCCGCCTCGTATCGGCCTATAAGGACAATGTGGCTTTCGTGAAAGGCCCGGTAGTAGACCAATTCTATCCCGAAAATCCCGACAAGGCTGATTATTTCACCAGCCGCCCGGTCGAGACCGTCCTCTCGCTCAAGGCCGAGACTCACAACTTCCCGACCACTGTCGAACCGTTCAACGGTGCCGCTACCGGCAGCGGAGGCGAGATCCGCGACCGTCTCGGCGGCGGAAAGGCATCGCTGCCGCTTGCGGGCACGGCTGTCTATATGACCTCTTATCCGCGTCTCGACCCGCGCCGTCGCTGGGAGCTGATGATGGATCCGCGAGTATGGCTCTATCAGACCCCGGCCGACATTCTCATCAAGGCTTCGAACGGTGCCAGCGACTTCGGCAACAAATTCGGACAGCCGCTTATCTGCGGTTCGCTCCTGACATTCGAGCATAATGAGGAAGGCCGCGTTTATGCCTATGATAAAGTCATCATGCTCGCCGGCGGTGTCGGCTACGCGTTCGCCAAAGACGCCATCAAGGGCGTTCCCGAACCGGGTCAGGCTGTTGTTCTCATGGGAGGCGACAACTACCGTATCGGCATGGGAGGCGGCGCAGTATCGTCGGTCGCCACGGGTCAGTACGACAATGCCATCGAGCTGAATGCCGTGCAGCGAGCCAATCCCGAGATGCAGAAACGTGTCAGCAATGTCATCCGTGCCATGGCCGAATCCGAGAACAATCCGATCGTGTCGATCCACGACCATGGAGCCGGCGGACACCTGAAT
>HF985610.1:0-22133 GCA_000431215.1 Prevotella sp. CAG:1031 | reverse complement strand
TTCCGGTGGGCGATCCGACTCTTTCGGCCAAAGAGATTATCGGCAACGAAAGTCAGGAGCGCATGGGAATGGTGATGAAAAACGAGGATGTCGACTTCGTGCGCCGTGTCGCCGACCGCGAGCGTTCGCCGATGTATGTCATCGGTGAGACTACCGGCGACCATCGCTTCGTTTTCGAACTGCCCGACGGCTCGAAGCCGATGAATCTCGAGATGAGCGATATGTTCGGCAATCCGCCCAAGACTGTCATGCGCGATGTCACCGTAGAGCGCAGCTATGCCGACTGCGAAACCGAGGAATCGCGCCTTGAGGAATATCTCAACGACGTTCTGAGCCTCGAGGCTGTGGCCTGCAAAGACTGGCTGACAAACAAAGTCGACCGCTCGATCACCGGCAAGATCGCCCGCCAGCAGTGTCAGGGCGAACTGCAGCTGCCTCTGAGCGACTGCGGCGTCGTGGCTCTCGACTATAACGGCAAAAAGGGAATCGCGACTTCTATCGGCCATGCGCCTCAGGCGGCTCTGGCCGATTCGGGCGCCGGTTCGGTGCTTGCCATAGCCGAAGCGCTGACGAATATTGTCGGCGCGCCTCTCGACGGAGGGCTGAGCGCTGTCTCGCTGTCGGCCAACTGGATGTGGCCCTGCCGCAACGAGGGGGAGGATGCCGCTCTCTATCGCGCTGTCAAGGCATGCTCTGATTTCGCCTGCGCGCTCGGAATCAATATCCCGACGGGCAAAGACTCTCTGTCGATGACCCAGAAATATGGTGACGACAAAGTCATGGCTCCCGGCACTGTCATTATTTCGGCAGCCGGAGAGGTGAAAGATGTCCGCAAGACCGTCAGCCCCGTTCTTCAGAATAAAAAATCGACACTCTATTATATCGATTTCTCGCGCAGTCCGCTCGCTCTCGGCGGTTCGGCACTTGCCCAGACTCTCGGACGTGTAGGCAGTCATGTGCCCACTGTTTCCGATCCGGACTATTTCGCGCGCGCCTTCAATGCCGTCCAGGCTCTCGTAAGCCGCGGAGCGTTGCTGGCGGCCCACGATGTCAGCGCCGGAGGTCTTGTGACCACGCTTCTCGAGATGGCGTTCGCCAACACCGCCGGAGGTATCGACATCAATCTCGATTCGTTCGACCTGGATGTCATCACCACGCTCTTCGCCGAGAACCCCGCTCTCGTGGTTCAGGTCGCCGAGCCGAAACGCGCCGCTTTCGAGCGCACTCTCGCCGATGCCGGAGTCGACTTCAAGGCTATCGGCACGCCGGCAAAGGAGCGCCTGCTGACCGTCGGCAAAGGGGACAGATTGTGGATGCTCGGAATCGACCATCTGCGCGACGTCTGGTATTATCCCTCATATCTTCTCGACATCGAGCAGAGCGGCGAAGCCTGCGCCGCCGACCGCTATGCCAACTATCGCAAGCAGCCGCTGCGCTGGCGCCTGCCCGCCGGCTTCGACGGATCGATGGCTTCGCGCGGACTTTCGGTTGTGCGCAAAGAGCGTTCGGGCATCCGTGCCGCAATCATCCGTGAAAAGGGTGTTAACGGCGACCGCGAGATGGCATTCTCGCTCTACATGGCCGGCTTCGACGTCAAGGATGTCCACATGACTGATCTCATGAGCGGACGCGAGACTCTCGACGATGTGAACATGATTGTGTTCTGCGGCGGTTTCTCGAACAGCGACGTGCTCGGTTCGGCAAAAGGCTGGGCCGGGGCATTCCGCTGGAACGACAACGCGCGCCGCGCTCTCGAGCGTTTCTATCAGCGCGACGACACGATGAGCCTCGGAGTCTGCAACGGCTGTCAGCTCATGGTCGAGCTGAATCTCGTCAATCCGGCCCACGAGCGCCGCACGGCGATGCGCCACAACAACAGCCACAAGTTCGAGAGCGCCTTCCTCGGAGTCAGTGTGCCCGAAAACCGCTCGATCATGCTCGGCTCGCTCGCCGGCTCGAAACTCGGTATCTGGGTGGCCCATGGTGAAGGAAAATTCGAGCTTCCCCTGCCGCTCGACCGCTATAACGTAGCTCTGAAATACAGCTACAGCGGCTATCCCGGCAATCCCAACGGGTCGCGCGCTTCGGTAGCCGGAATATGCAGCGACGACGGCCGCCATCTGGCTATGATGCCTCACCTTGAGCGCACGATATTCCCCTGGCAGTGTGGCTTTTATCCGGCAGCGCGCCATGCCGACGAGGTGACCCCCTGGATCGACGCGTTCGTCAATGCCCGCAAGTGGATTGAAGCCAGGACAGCGAAATAACAGCTAATATAACCGACGAATCGGCTAGTTTGCCCGACCTTTGTCCCAAAAGTTTGGCAATTAGCCGATTTGTTGTTAACTTTGTTGCCCCGAAACAGAATATCAACTAACCAATCAACTATCAAATGAGTCTTAACATCATTGTGCTGGCAAAGCAGGTTCCCGATACCCGCAATGTCGGCAAAGATGCGATGAAAGAAGATGGCACCATCAACCGCGCAGCTCTGCCGGCCATCTTCAATCCCGAGGATCTCAACGCGCTTGAGCAGGCTCTCCGACTGAAGGACGCCAACCCGGGAAGCACTGTTACCATGCTGACAATGGGCCTCCCCCGCGCTGCCGAGATCATCCGCGAGGGTATTTTCCGCGGAGCTGACGGCGGCATTGTTCTTACCGACCGCGTATTGGGCGGCGCCGACACACTCGCAACATCCTATTCACTGGCTCAGGCCGTGAAAAAAATCGGCAATTACGATATAATTCTCGGTGGCCGTCAGGCTATCGACGGAGATACGGCTCAGGTAGGCCCTCAGATAGCCGAGAAACTCGGATTGCCTCAGGTTACCTACGCTGAAGAGATCGTTGATCTCAGCGACGGCCATGTTACCGTCCGCCGGCGCCTCGAGAACGGCGTCGAGACCGTCAAGGCTCCGCTGCCCTGCGTAGTGACTGTCAACGGATCGGCCGCCGAATGCCGTCCGCGCAACGCCCGTCGGGTAATGCAATATAAATTTGCAGCTTCGGCCGGCGAACTCGCCAAGGCCGACGAGCGCCGCAAGGAAATTGTAGCAAAGCGTCCCGAGCTTCAGATTAAAGAGTGGGGTGCAGCCTTTGTCGAGGCAGATCCCGAACAGATCGGTATGCCGGGCTCGCCCACGAAAGTGAAGGCAATCGAGAATGTAGTGTTCACGGCTAAAGAGAGCCGTCGTCTCGACGACAGCGATGCCGCTATCGAAGATCTCGTCAAAGAACTCATTACTAACCACACCATCGGCTAAAGAATCATGACAGACAATAACAATCTCGTTGTTTACTGCGAGTTCGACGAAGGCAAGATTGCCGACGTCAGTCAGGAACTCCTTACAAAAGGACGCAAGCTCGCCGACCGTCTGGGCGTGAAGCTCGAGGCTCTGGTGCTTGGCGACAAGCTCGACGGCGTAGAAAACCAGATTTTCCCTTACGGCGCCGACGTTGTCTATAAAGTAGAAGATCCGCGCCTTTTTCCCTATACGTCGAATCCCCACGCCGCAGTGCTGATCAACCTTTTCAAGGAGATCAAGCCGCAGATCTGCCTCATGGGCGCTACCTGCATCGGCCGCGACCTCGGCCCGCGCGTCAGCTCATGTCTCCATAGCGGTCTGACAGCCGACTGCACGGCTCTGGAAATCGGCGACCACACCGATCCTAAGACCGGCAAGGAATATACCGACCTTCTCTATCAGATCCGTCCGGCTTTCGGCGGCAACATCGTGGCCACGATTGTCAATCCCGACCATCGTCCGCAGATGGCCACCGTCCGCGAAGGCGTGATGAAGAAAGAGATCAAAGACGCCGGTTATAAGGGTGAGGTCATCAATCTCGATCCGAAGAAATATGTCAGCGACGAAGACTTCGTTGTCGAAATCATCGACCGCCACATCGAGAAATCGAAAGTAAACATCAAGAATTCGCCCATCATCGTGGCCGGCGGTTACGGCGTAGGCTCGAAAGAGAATTTCGACCTGCTGTTCAAGCTTGCCGACACTATCGGCGCCGAAGTCGGCGCCTCGCGTGCGGCTGTCGACGCCGGCTTTGCAGAGCATTGCCGCCAGATCGGCCAGACCGGTGTCACAGTGCGTCCGAAGCTCTATATCGCCTGCGGTATCTCAGGTCAGATCCAGCATATTGCCGGAATGCAGGAGAGCGCAATGATCATCTCTATCAACAACGATCCCGACGCTCCTATCAACAAGATCGCCGACGTTGTCATCACAGGCACGGTTGAAGATGTTGTGCCGAAACTCATCAAGTACTACAAGAAAAATTCGAAATAAATAAGCCATGGCTAATTTTTATACCGACAACCCGGCGCTGAAGCATCATCTGACCCATCCGCTGATGCGCAAGATAGTCGCCCTCAAGGAGCGCGACTATACCGACGCCGAGAAATATGACTATGCTCCCATGGACTACGAAGACGCCATCGACAGCTACGACCGCGTGCTCGATATCGTCGGCGACGTCTGCGGAACTACAATTGCTGAAAACGCCGAATCGGTCGATCTGGAAGGCCCGAAGGTTGTCGACGGACACGTCGAATATGCTCCGGGAACTGTCGAGAACCTCGACAAGTGCCGCAAGGCCGGTCTCATGGGCATGGCAATGCCGCGTCGCTTCGGTGGACTGAATTTCCCGATCACTCCGTATATCATGGCCGCTGATATTGTCAGCCGTGCCGACACAGGCTTCGAAAACCTCTGGGGCCTTCAGGACTGCGCCGAGACGATCTACGAGTTTGCCGACGAAGACCAGAAACAGCGTTATATAACCCGCGTCTGCAACGGCGAGACCATGTCGATGGATCTTACCGAGCCCGATGCCGGCTCCGACCTCCAGAGCGTGATGCTCAAGGCAACCGAGCAGCCCGACGGAACATGGCGCCTCAACGGCGTCAAGCGCTTCATCACCAACGGCGACAGCGACATTCACCTCGTGCTTGCCCGCAGTGAAGAGGGCACTCGCGACGGTCGCGGCCTGTCGATGTTCATCTACGACAAGCGCGACGGCGGTGTTACCGTCCGCCGTATCGAGAACAAGATGGGTATCAAAGGCAGCCCCACCTGCGAGCTTGTGTTCAAGAACGCCAAAGCAGAGCTTTGCGGATCGCGCCGCCTCGGCCTTATCAAATATGTAATGGCCCTGATGAACGGCGCTCGTCTGGGAATCGCCGCACAGAGTGTCGGTGTCAGTGAACTTGCCTACCGCGAGGCGCTGGCTTATGCACGCGACCGCCGTCAGTTCGGCAAGGCTATCATAGATTTCCCCGCCGTGTTCGAGATGCTGTCGGTTATGAAAGCCAAACTCGACGCCAGCCGTTCGCTTCTCTATGAAACAGCCCGCTATGTCGATCTCTATAAGGCCTACGAGGATATTGCCCGCGAGCGTTCGCTGACACCCGACGAACGTAAGGAAATGAAGTTCTACAGCCGTCGCGCCGACGCCCTGACTCCTATGGCCAAAGGCATGGGCAGCGAATATTGTAACCAGAACGCCTACGACTGCATTCAGATTCACGGCGGTTCGGGCTTCATGAAAGACTATACCTGCGAGCGCATCTACCGCGATGCCCGAATTACTTCGATTTACGAAGGTACGACCCAGCTTCAGGTTGTCGCTGCAATCCGCCACGTCACTACCGAAACCTACACGAACCTCATCGAGGAATATCTCAACACCGAGGTTGATCAGCGTCTTGAAGGAACCAAGAACACCATAAAAGAGATGTTCAAGGCATATACCGAAACTTTGGCCAAGGTCGAGGAAGTCAAGGATGACCAGTATGTTTCGTTCGTGGCCCGCCGCCTCGTCGAGATGGCCGCCGATGTTGTCATGTCGTCGCTTCTGCTGCTCGATGCCAACCGCAACGAGATGTTCGACAAGTCGCTCGAAGTCTACGTCAAGATGGCACAGGCCGACATCGTGAAACACGCCGACTTCATCGCCAATTTCCGTGTCGAGGATATGGAGGCCTATAAAGCCTGAAACTCATTTGATTAAATAACTTTGGTGTGTCGGAGGACGGATGAAGCCCTCCGACACACTGCTTTATCGAAACAGACCTATGGCGGCTGACTATAGCAGAGAGCGCCTCGCCGCGGCCGGCGATCCGGCCAGACTCGACGCTATCCTTCAGGCTGAACTGCGCGAGCGTGCGGCTTCGAAACTGCCGCTGACACTCAGCTGCAGCGAATTCCGTTTTCCCACGGCGCTGTCGGCCGAACAGGCTACCGGCGACCATCTCGCCGCGCTCCATGCCGCTCTTGTCGAGCCGGAATCGACAGTCCTCGACATGACCTGCGGTCTTGGTATCGACGCCTTCCACATAGCGCGGCGCGCTTTGTCGGTGACCGCGATAGACATCGATTCCCGCTGTGCGGAGGCTGTCAACATGAATGCGCGTGCTCTCGGACTTGACAATGTCGAGGGGGTATGCGCTGATTCTACCGAGTGGTTGCGCCTGACCGACAGGAAATTCGATGTCATTTTTATCGATCCGGCGCGGCGCGGACGCGACGGCAGGCGGCTGTTCGCACTGGCCGACTGCAGCCCCAATGTCGTTGAGCTGCTGCCGCTGCTGCGACAGCGGGCCGCGCGAGTTATAATAAAGGCATCGCCGATGCTCGACATATCGCGGATGAGGGCGGAACTCGGCGTCGACGCCGACATAATCGTATATGGCGAGTCGAATGAGTGTAAGGAGCTGACGGCTGTCATTCCGGGAGCGGGGCTGACGCGGGTCATTGACGGCGAACGTCCTGAATTCTCTTTTTTGCCTGAAAATGAGACCTCAGCCGAAATACGCTTTGCCGAGCCCGAAGAGGGACAATGGCTCCACGAGCCATCGTCCGCCATGCTGAAGTCGGGGGCATTCCGCCTGATGTCGGAGAGGTTCGGGCTTTCGGCGCTTGCTCCTGACACGCATCTCTATGTCGGCAATTCGCCGGCTGAAAGTTTTCCCGGAGAGATCAGGCCGATTGTGAAAGCAGTGGAGTGGAGTAAGCGGGCCGGCCGCGAGCTCGGCTGCGATGCAGCCGATATAGCGGTCAGAAATTTCGTCATGTCGGCCGAAGAACTCCGCATGCGTCTCGGCATAAAGCGCGGTGGCGACGGCAACGTCAGGATAATCGGAGTGCGTTCGCGCTCGCGCAAGCTGTTGCTTCTGCTTGGCGCTCCGCGCCGAACTGCTGAGGTTTTATAAAATTTATAAATTTAATATAAAGCTGATCTTCTCATTGCGAACGACCGTTTCCGCGGAGTGTCGGTTGTCGACGGCCGCATAGCTCTGCCTTCGCTTCCCGGAATAGGTGTCGAGCCGGTTCAGACGGGGAGAATGCCCTGAGCGTTGAGAATCCTGAATACCAGATCGTGGAGCGCGTCATAAGGATCGACGCGTGAGCCGATGCCTTTGCTGCGGGTGTCGGCTTCGCGGATTGCGCCGATTATCTCAATGACTTTATAGGCATTGTAGTTGCGGGCTGCCCCGGTGTAGTTCTTCAGCTGCCATTCGCTGCGAAGCCCCATTGCAGCCACGAGCGCCGCCGGCGATTTGTCGCGCGAGAAATGGAATATCATCAGGTCGCTGAAGAAATTGAATATGGCGCTTATTGTCATTACGAAGGGATTCGACTTCGGGTTGGCGCGGAAAAACTCGATAATGCGGTAGGCTTTGGCTCCGTTGTGGGCTGCAAGCGCATTGATAAGCTCGAAGTTGTTGAAATCTTTGCTGAATCCGATATTCCTTTCGATCGATTCGGGCGTTATCGTTGCGCCGCGGCCGAGGGCTACGGCCAGTTTGTCGACTTCGTTGTGAAGCCGCGACATATCGGTGCCGACATATTCGGTCAGCATCGCCAGGCTCTTCGGCTCAACTCCGAGTCCTTTTTCCTTAATGAGAGTCTGGAGAACCCCGGCAACGGCCGATTCCTTAAGCTTTTTCGATTCGAAGATAACTCCGTTTTTGCGTACTGCGGCAATGAGGTCTTTTCCTTTTGCCTGCTCTCCGCGACATGAGATCACGAGAACCGTCGACGGGGACGGATTCTCGCAATATGTGTGGAGCTTGTTCAGTTCGGTGGCGCTTATTGCCTGGGCTTCCTTGAGAATCACGACCATCCTGTCGGCCATCATTGGAAAACGGCGGCAGGTTTCGTCGACAGCTATCATCGACGTTTCGGGCGCATAGAGCGTGTATAGATTGAAGTCGCGGTCGTCGGGAGATATGAGTCCGATAAAGTCGTTGATCAGCAGATCGGTGAAATATCCTTCTTCGCCGTGGAGAAGATAGACGGGCGCTGTTTTTCCTGACAGAATCTGCCGGTGGAGTTGCTCGTAGGTTAGTGTCGCGGGTGTGGCCATTGCCGTTTAATCGGAAAATTTTCGTAAATTTACGCAGAAAAAACCGATTGCCAAAATACGCGATGACCCAATTGCCGCCACCTTTGAATCTTCCGCCTGTCGAAGCCCGGATAGAGCGGGCCGACTCGGGAGCTTTGAAAATTTTTGATCCGTTAAGACAGAAGATGGTGGCGCTGACTCCCGAGGAATGGGTCAGGCAGCATTTCATCGCCTACCTTATGTCGGAAAAAGGTTTCCCGCGGTCGCTTATGGCCAACGAGCTGGCGCTGACGCTCAACGGAACGCGCCGCCGCTGTGACACTGTCGTTTTCGACCGCACAGGCCGTCGGCCGCTGATGATAGTCGAGTATAAGGCGCCTCATATCGCGGTTTCGCAGCGGACGTTCGATCAGATCGCCCGTTATAACATTGTGCTTAAAACTCCGTGGCTTGTTGTCAGTAACGGCATGAATCATTATTGCTGCCGGGTCGACAGCGATGCGGGAACGTATTCTTTCGTCGACAGACTTCCGACTTATTCCGACATCGCGGGAGCGGCGCGCTGATTTGCCCTGCGATAGATTTCCGCGATAGTTTTTTCGAAAAAAGTTAGTCAACAGTCGCCGTTTTTGACTATTTTTGCAGTCAGAAAAAACTAACCTAATAAACAATTCCATATTATGAACGCAAAAATTCAAGACGCTATTAATGAGCAGATTAATGCTGAACTTTGGAGCGCTTATCTCTATCTTTCAATGGGTATGCAGTTTGCCAACAGCGGTATGCCCGGCGTGGCCAACTGGTTCCGCATCCAGTATCAGGAAGAACAGGCCCACGCTGAGATTTTCATGAACTATCTCAACCAGCGCGGCGGACGTGTTATTCTCAAGGCTATCGATGCCGTTCCCACTGAATGGGCAACCCCTCTCGACGCTTTCAAGGCCACTCTCGAGCATGAGCAGAAAGTCACCGCTCTCATCAACAACCTCTATGCGCTGGCCGAGGCAGAGCATGACTATGCAACCCGCGACCGTCTGGCCTGGTTCGTTTCGGAGCAGGTCGAAGAGGAAGACAATGCCCGCACTCTTATCGACAAGTTCACTCTGATCGGCAACGACGGCATAGGCCTTTACACGCTCGACCGCGAGCTTGCCGCGCGTGTCTACACTGCTCCGTCGGTTCTTTCGGCCGAGTAAAATCAGATAAGATCCAACGAAAGGGGAGGTGCGTCGTCTGACATACCTCCCCTTTGACTATCATTAAACCGGCGTTATTGATGGCTCAGCGTGGTTTCGTAAGCTCCGGGGGTGGTGAAGATTTCGACAGCCTTGAGGTAGACCGGGTCGAGGTGGTTGGCAACGCGCCAATAGGCTTCCTGATCGAACAGGTCGCGTGCAATCAGCCCTTTCAGGATTGTCAGGATTGTCTCTTTCGAAGTCGCGAATCCTTTTTCATCGTATGGAACACCCTCTTCTTCGCCGAGCTTGACCATGTCGTCGATGAGCTTCTGACTGATTTCGAAGCCTGAAATGAAGTCGCCGATGGTCTTGTAGCTCTTCTTCAGCAGTTTGCGGTTGGCGTCGATATAGTTTGTGACAATTCGGTTATAGACGCCCTTGGCCATCAGATCGCGGTAATAGGTGGAATAGCCTGTGGTGTCGATAGGCACGAATTTATCGGGGAGTATGCCGCCTCCGCCGTAAACCGGCCGATGAAGCTTCAGGGTGTAGTATTTAAGCGAATCGGGCAGAACGATACTGTCTTCGCTGAGATATTCGCCGTGTTTGTAGCGGTTTATGAGGTCGTCACGATAGGCGTCGTCGTCGCCGTCGTGATAGGGCTTCTGGATGCATCGGCCTGACGGAGTGTAGTAGCGCGCTACTGTCAGACGTACCATAGAGCCGTCGGGGAACGGGAAAGGCCGCTGAACGAGACCTTTTCCGAAGGTGCGCCGTCCGACGATAATTCCGCGGTCGTTGTCCTGGACAGCCCCCGCGAGGATTTCGCTGGCCGAGGCGCTGAACTGGTTGACGAGAATCTGAACGGGGCCGTCGAAGAGGGTGGAGGGGGCGGTGGCAGTGTATGTCGAGCGTCCGAGCCGGTCCGAGCCGGTGCTGACGATCGGGGCGTCGAAGGGGAGCAGCATCTCGGCGAGGGTGGTGGCGCTCTGGAGGTAGCCGCCCGAATTGTCCTGAAGGTCGATGATGAGCTTCTTCATGCCCTGTTTATTCAGTTTTTCGATAGCCTCATACATCTCCTTGGGAGTGTCTTCGGCAAAGCGCGAGAGGCGTATGTAGCCGATCTCGGGGTCGACCATATATGAGGCGTCGACACTGTAGATCGGAATATCGTCGCGGACGACACGGAAGTCGATTGTCTCCTTGCCGCGCAGAACCTTTAGGTTGGCGACAGTTCCTTTCGGCCCGCGCAAGAGTTTCATGACGCTTGAAATAGGTCGTTTTACGCCGGATATCAGCGAGTCGTTCGATACGAGAATGCGGTCGCCGGGCTGAATGCCGACGCGTTCGCTGGGCCCTCCGGCAATTGTCTGGATCACGTAAAGCGTGTCGTTGAGCATCTGGAACTGAATGCCGATTCCGCTGAATTTTCCTTCGAGCGGCTCGGTGACTTCCTTGGTTTCTTCGGCATTTGTATAGCTCGAATGAGGGTCAAGTTTCTTCAGCATGGCCCTTATGCCTTCGTCGACTACTTTGGTGGTATCGACAGGATCGACATAGAATGTCTCGATTATTTTCTCTACCGAAGCAATTTTCCGGGCAGGGTCGAGGGTCTGCGCCAGAGGAACCAAAGCGCTGAAAATAACTGCTAAAAGAAGAAATTTCTTCATTATTGTCACGAGTGAGTAAGGGGTTATGGCAGATATTGGTCGATGTCGACGCCGTTGTGGCTGAGCTCGCGCAGGGCCGACGAGCTTATCCAGGCCAGCTCGGGCCTCGATAACAGTAGAACGGTTTCCAGCCCGGAAATGTTGCGGTTGATGTCGGCAAGATTGCGCTCATATTCGAAATCGGCGGTATTGCGCACGCCGCGCAGCAGTGCTGTCGCTCCGGCCCGGCGGCAGGCGTCGACGGTCAGCCCTGTGTAAGCTGTTACCTCTACGCAGGGATTGCCGGCGAAGACGGCTCTGATGGCTTCGACGCGGCGCGACGTTTCCCAGCCGGCCGCGTTTTTCGATTCGTTGATTCCGACGCCTATGACTACGCTGTCGAACATCGAGAGCGCGCGGTCGACAATGTCGCGGTGGCCCACAGTGAACGGGTTGAAAGAGCCGGCGAAGAAAACCCGGCGCGGCTGTTCAGGAAATTTGGCTGTCATCTTCGACAATTAGATTTTCAACAATGAAATTCTGACGCTCGGGAGTGTTCTTGCCCATATAGAATTCGAGAACTTCGGCTACGGCATCTTCCTTCCGGAGGCCTACGCGGTCGGCGCGCATGTCGGGGCCGATAAAATGGCGGAATTCGTCGGGCGATATTTCGCCGAGACCTTTGAATCGTGTTATCTCGGCGTTGTTCCCAAGGCGGTTGATGGCGTTGATACGCTCTTCATCGGAATAACAGTAATATGTATCGTCGCTG
Organism: Prevotella sp. CAG:1031; assembly: GCA_000431215.1. GTDB lineage: Bacteria > Bacteroidota > Bacteroidia > Bacteroidales > Muribaculaceae > CAG-1031. Next base: position 10,174 of record HF985610.1, on the reverse strand, counting down.
ATTTTCGACGACGCAGAGCGGCGCGTGGCCTTCTTGTTGCGCACGCGGAAGAGAGGTGTCTGCAAGACATAGACATGCCCCTTCTTGATCAGGTCGGGGAAGAACTGGAGGAAGAAAGTCAGCAGCAGGAGGCGTATGTGCATTCCGTCGACATCGGCATCGGTAGCTATGACAACGTTGTTGTAGCGCAGTCCGTCGATGCCCCCCTCGATGTTAAGGGCGGCCTGAAGCATATTGAACTCGTCGTTTTCGTAGACGACTTTCTGGGTCAGTCCGTAGGAGTTTTTCGGCTTCCCTTTGAGCGAGAAGACTGCCTGAGTCTCGACGTTGCGTATCTTTGTTATGGAGCCGGCGGCCGAGTCCCCCTCGGTTATGAAAATCGACGATTGCAGCTTTTTGTCGGTATCTCCCTTAGGGTCGTTGAGATGTATGCGGCAGTCGAAGAGTTTCTTGTTGTGGACACTGACTTTTTTAGCTTTTTCGCGGGCCAGTTTTGTGACGCCGGCCATCGACTTGCGCTCGCGTTCGCTTTCCTGAACTTTTTTCAGGATGATATCGGCGACGTCGAGGTTCCTATGGAGATAGTCGTCAAGCTCTTTTTTGACGAAATCGCCGATGAATTTTGCTACCGTAGGGCCTCCCGGTGCCATTTCGCGCGAACCGAGCTTGATCTTCGTCTGTGATTCGAACTCAGGTTCCTCGACCTTTATGGAGAGGGCGGCGACCATGCCGTTTCGGATGTCGCTGTATTCGAAATTGCGGTTGAAGAATTCCTTGAAAGTGCGGCTGACCGATTCTTTGAAGGCGGCCAGATGGGTTCCGCCTTGGGTTGTGTGCTGGCCGTTGACAAAAGTGTAATATTCCTCGCCATACTGGTTGGCATGGGTGATCGTCAGTTCTATGTCGGTTCCTTTGAGGTGGATCGGCGCATATAGCGGTTCTTTTGTCATATTCTCGCGCAGGAGGTCAAGAAGACCGTTGCGCGAATGATAGCGCTGGCCGTTGAAGTTCAGCGTCAGGCCGGTGTTGAGGAAAGAATAGTTTTTAAGAAGGGGAACAACGAACTGCTGGCGGTATCTGAATCCGCGGAAAAGCTTGTCGTCGGGAGTGAATCTGACGAGTGTTCCGTTGGCCTCCGAGGTGTCGGCCACCGGGTCGTCGACAGTCAGATTGCCCTCGCAGTAGGCTATATGCTTCATTTTTCCGTCGCGAAAGCTCGAAATCTCGAAGCTCGAGCTCAGAGCGTTCACAGCCTTGATTCCGACACCGTTAAGGCCGACAGACTTCTTGAACACCGAGCTGTCGTATTTGGCGCCGGTGTTCATTTTAGACGATGCGTCGATCAGCTTGCCGAGCGGTATTCCGCGGCCATAGTCGCGCACACTGACCGAGCCTTCTTCTGTCAGGGTAATGTCAATCTGCGAGCCGAAGCCCATCATATATTCGTCGATGGAGTTGTCGAGAACCTCTTTAAGCAGAACGTAGATTCCGTCATCGAAATTCGAGCCGTCGCCCAGCTTGCCGATATACATGCCCGGGCGGCGGCGGATATGCTCTTTCGGATCAAGCGTGATGATTGAATCTTCAGTGTAGGCCGCACCTGAGAGGTCGGGGGCAATGTCGTCGGGGAGCTCCGGAAGCTCTGTTGGAATCAGATCACTCATTGGCACTTATTTAATCACACAAAGTTACGAAAAATCTCCGAAACCCGAAAATCCCGGTTCGGAAGCTATCGTCGCGTGGAATTTTTTCTGTCAGGGTGTTCTCTGTCGTGTGAGGAATATAGAAGTGTTACGGTTGGCTTTCCTTCTAAAGTCTGCCGTAAAGTGCCAAATGCCGGATTGGTTTTCAGTTCGTCTTTATATTTCTCTACAAATTTCGGCCATAAGTTATCGGGATCTGTGTGGAACCATTCACGCAGTTCGGTCGATGGGGCTATATCTTTATCCCACAAGTCGTAATGGAATGTCTCATGTGAAAGTCCACGCGGCTACAGAAGGTCAATGTATACACGGAAACCATCGGTTTTCTCTTCCGGATCGTAAGCTCTTTTGATTTGAATTAACTATTTTAATATTATAACACCTCGCCGGAGTGATAGGTTGCAAAAGTGAAGGATAAGATAGACTAAAATCTATTATGATGCGTTATTCTATAGTTCACTCGTTATCATTTATGAATAGAATTGATCGGGAAAAGAAGGTCATCGGGCAAATGATAGAAATCTTCTGCCGCCAACATCATCAGGCCGGGAATCTTTGCAACGATTGCAAGGATTTATTGGAATATGCCCTCAATAGACTTGAGCACTGTCCTAAAGGTTCATCAAAAACGAGTTGCCGGGAATGCGAAATTCATTGCTATTCACCCGTTCAGAAAAAAAGAATCAGGGAAGTGATGCGTTATGTCGGTCCCAGAATGATCTTTATCCATCCGATCGCGGCCATACGTCATTTGATCTCAGAACTCAAATAAAACAACATATATATGAAACCGATGAGAAAAGCCTCGCGCCAACAGGATGCCGGTTGGGCGCTTGAAGTATTCGACAGAGCAGCTTACGTCACGGTAAGTATGTGTCGGCCTTACGGAACTCCATATGGTCTGCCGCTTTCACTTGTGAGGGCAGATGAGACAACTTTCTATTTTCATTGTGCTGATGAAGGCGAGAAACTGGATTGCCTTAAAAACAATCCCATTGTAAGCCTTTCAGCAGTAAGTAAATGCACACCCGTATTTGAGGAGGATAAACTGAACTATACTGAACACTATCGGTCAGCCGTTGCCCTCGGGAGATGTGAGTGGGTGGAAGATCGTGCCGAAAAGATCGAAGCCCTACGTCTTCTATGCGAAAGATTCCTTCCTAAACACATGAATCACTTTGAAGATGCCATTGCACGCAGCCTTGATCGGACTACTGTAATCAAAATCTTATTGACAGAGTCGCCGGTCGGCAAATGCAAGCAATAAAAAATCCTGCCCGTCCGGGCAGGATTTTAACGTTCTTTTCCAACTTTGATTTAGTTGTTTATAAGGGCTGCGATATCATTCTCAACCGTTGATATGGTCCCGATTCCGAACTTCTCCTTGAGAACCTTCAGGATGTCGGGAGTGAAGAACGCAGGTAGCGTGGGACCCGTATGAATGTTCTGCACCCCGAGGTATAGGAGTGCCAGCAGCACGATAACGGCTTTCTGCTCATACCATGCGATGTTGAAGACAATCGGCAGGTCGTTGATGCTGTCCACCTTGAATGCATCCTTAAGGGCCAAAGCGATTCTCACGAGTGAATACGAATCGTTGCACTGACCGGCGTCAAGCACACGGGGCACGCCCTCGATGTCACCGAGCGGCAGTTTGTTGTAGCGATACTTCGCACAACCGGCCGTGAGGATCACGCAGTCTTCCGGAAGAGCCTTGGCGAAATCCGTGTAATAGCTTCTTGACGCCATGCGCCCGTCGCATCCCGCCATGACAACGAATTTACGAATTTTTCCACGCTGAATCAGATCCACAATCTTGGGAGCAAGTTCAATCACCTGATGATGAGCGAAGCCTCCGATGATTTCTCCATGTTCAATCTCTGTTGGAGCCGGACAGGACTTTGCCCTCTCAATCACTTCGGAAAAGTCGTGATGGCCTTCGGCATCCGCTTCAATATGCGTTGTGCCGGGCATATTGACCACGCCGAGGGTATAGACGCGGTCCATATACGTGGTCTTGGGACGAGGCGGCACGATACAGTTTGAAGTAAATACGAAACATCCGTTGAAGGTCTCGAACTCGTCAATCTGCTTCCACCATGCATTACCGTAATTGCCGGCGAAGTGGGGATATTTCTTAAAGAACGGGTAATACTGACCCGGCAGCATTTCAGAGTGGGTGTAAACGTCCACTCCGGTTCCGGCTGTCTGTTCAAGGAGTTCCTCAAGGTCATGCAGGTCATGGCCGGAGATAAGGATACCGGGATTCTTCCGCACGCCGATATTCACTTTGGTGATTTCCGGATTGCCGTATGTGCCCGTGTTGGCAGAATCAAGCAATGCCATGGCCTTCACTCCTCCTTCTCCCATGTAAAGCACAGTTTTAAGCAGCTCATCCACAGTAATGTCCTGACGACTTACTTCCTTCAGTGTCTTTTCGATATATGCGTAGACATCGTCATCCTCATATTTGAGGTTGGCAGCATGGCGGGCATAAGCCGCGGCCCCCTTTGCCCCGTATATTGCGAGCTGACGAAGTCCACGCTTGTCAGCGTCCGGCTCGGCGAGCACACCAGTTACAGGCTCAAGTTCCTTATAATACTCAGGCTCGGCTTCGAGGGTGACTTCCGGCGCATCCGGAACCTTTATGCCAAGTTCCTCGCATTGCGCCTTAAGTTCACGTTTAATCTGGAATGCGCGGCGTATGAAGCCGTCAAGCGAGGGATTGTCGAAGTTAGCGTTTGTAATAGTGGTGAAAAGAGCATCCACAACTTGATGGCTTGCATCGCGCCGGGCTACGCCGTGACCTCGAAGAAGGTCATTCAGTATGGCCACACCACGGGTTGCGTAAAGAAGTAAATCCATTCTGCCGGAGGTTTCAGGCAGTTTGCCGCATACACCTCTTAAAGTACAACCTGTACCTTTTGCTGTTTCCTGACACTGATAGCAGAACATTGACGGTTGAGTTTCCATATATATTTGGTTTTAAGTCTTGATTATTATAACTACGGTTTTACCTTTACAAGCATCATCTTGGAATCTGCCTTTGCAAGCACACTGTGAGCAACCTCAGCCCCCACAAGCATGAATTCACCGGCTTTGAGAATGTGGGGCTTATCGAGCACTGTGAATTCGATTTCACCTTCAAGCACATTCACCATTAGCTCTGCGGGAGCCACATGTGTGTCAAGCTTCTGTCCGGCTTTGAACGCAACGAGCACAACTCCACAGTTTTCGTTACTGAAAATTGGTTTGAAGTGAACCTTGTCACTTCCTGTTTCAATCTGATCGGCGATACAGTGTACCTCTCCGAACTTGTAATCTGTATTCAACATAGTATATCATCATTTTTATAAGTTTCAGTGACAATACGGTCACCGTTATTAAAACCAACTCAAACAGGTCTTTGTTCAGTAAGACATCATCATTCAATCTGTTTATAATCTGAGTGTCTGCGTATTATTCTCCTGTTGCGCATTGTCACGACCAATGCGCCGATGAAGAGGTTCAGGAATAAGACGCCTACGGTTATTCTTGCGAAGAGCCTTTTCTATGTCTTTTTCTAACGTTTCATTCATCAACATATTAACACATACTGTGTCGGTAACGTTCATTCCTAAGGAGTCTACAACATCCTCAAGGCTCAAAATAAGGTGAGCGAAACGCAACTATACTGTCTTGTAGGTATCTACATGGACTCACTCACTGACTTCGGCAATTGTGAGTCATTTGGCTCATGATCGTGAGGACTCACGATTTACTCACGCTTGCGTGCCGAAAACCGCAGTATTCTGCCGGGTAGGTAAAAAAGAAAAACGCTAAAAATCAAGTGATTTTCAGCGTTTTGCGGTGGAAGTCCGAACTTCCTTGTGATCCGCCTGGGGTTGGCGAATCTTATGCTTTGCATTGATAATCAAGTTGTTGACATTGCTCTTCCTGTGGTGTACACGTTACGCACACGACAGTGTTTCAATGTTCTTCGGCATTTTTCATCCGATAGTGCAAATTTAATCATTTTCCGCGATGTACACGCTATCCTAAATGTTAAAGTTTCTGCAATCGTAATCAGCATATTAGCCTTTATGCTGCTGTCAAATCTCAATTATCTTGTCTCTCTTGAAATCTCTGTGCTCGTTTGAGGGATGTTCGGAAAGGACTTCATCGCAGGCTGTGCCTCCGATAATCACAAAGTTGTCAGAGTAGTCGGCAAACGCTTCCCTGAATTTTTCAAGTCCTCCTACCATTTTATTTCGTTCATCATTATTTCAATTTCTTTCTCAACCCGCGGGTCATTATCATCTTTCAATGTCAGATATAATGACAGTTTATCCACATATCCGGAAGTCTCTAACGGTGGATACTTCCATATCTCGATGCGCTGGATGTACTCAAAAGAGTGCAATTCGGGTATGGACGCTTTATGTTCACGCACCCACTCCGCAGTCAAAACTCTTGTCGGGACATCCTCCGGGGCAAGCATTGAGTAATGCGACAGGGCTGAGATTCCACCAATATCTCCTTCGGGAAAAACCTCTGATGTGTATTCTATGCTTTTGATTGGATCAATCAGATTGGTTGATGCCTTATTCCAAAGTTCTTTTCCAGACAGTTCAAACACAAGTTTCTTATTCCTGCTGCCTTGCAGACTAACCAATCCCAATGCTTCAAGTTGCTTTATGGATTTGGCGATGGTCTTATATTTATAAGGCACTTTATCCTCCAACTCTTTAAGTGACAATCCGTCAAGGCTCTCAATCTGTAGATGATAAAGAAGAATATATTGTGTTGACGGATAAAACAATTCCTTAATCTCGCTTTTTGTTGACAGCCTGTTGATAATCAAGGTAGGTACAAATGCAAATTTATCGGCTACGACAAAATACACTCCCTGCTCCACCAACCGGTCACGCTCATAAGTCAATAGATTGTCAAAGTAGAATACCGCAGGTATATGCTTGACGCTTTCAATTCTTTCCGAAATCTTACGACGCTGCACATTGGTATAATCAATTTCACCTTTGGCCACAAGCAAAAGCATAACCTGCCCATTGAACTCAAACTGCATCATATTGAAATTTGCAATGAGTTCAAGCCACAGACCTTTTTGGTCTTGAATGGATAGCTCTTTAAGCACTATCCGCTGTCCGGCGATTGTTATCTCCTTCATGTTCTCCGCAATTTTGCAAATATATCAGGATTCATTTTTTTAACAGGGACACATTTTACATCAATCCTAATTATAATACACCTTGTTCACGCGGTAAAGACATGTGCCCAACGTAACAACGGCCCTATTGAATTTCCTGATTGCTTATCATTTTTTGTTCAATTATTGCTGGATGTTCAATGTCATTGAACACTGCAAGGTTTATGAATTAATTCGGAATAACACGCTCCTCCTTAATTTCGGCAATAGAACCCGCTTATTGCCTAAATTAAGTTATTGTGATAGCTATGCTTGTTTCTCGTTGTGCTGTGATGGAACATACTTCATACTATATTGACATAATCAGACAATTCCCAATTCTTTGAACATTGAGCCTATTTCGGAATAGGTATAATCCCGTTCTCCGTCAATCAGGCATTTCTCCGATTTCAGAGCATTCTCAATCGCCTTTACCCAATCTCCGCCTTTCTTCTGGAAATATTGATGCAATGGATGTGTCCTGAAAAACCGTTGAGTTTTTTCGTAGCCGCATATCCGGCAAAGCTCGTCCTCTATGCTTTTTGAATCTACATAGTTTTGTCCCGTATATCTGAAATAATAAAGGAAGAACAGTTCGGTGCAGCGGTCAGTCTCAAAGAAACGGACTTCATAATTGAGCCCTTTTTTCTCATTGTGGACCTTCTTGCCATGATATTTCCGTTTCAATTCAGAATATGAAGCCCAACTTGTCGTGTCTTTTTTCTTATTGTCCATGTCAATCAGACAAAAAATTCTGTCATACCCCATTGCTATTGCAGACTCAATCGAGCGTTCCAATTCACGCAGGCTCGTATTCTTCGGAGTGTCCGGCTTGATGCTCTGTAACTGGCGGAATTCATCCTTCAATGAATTGAGATAGAAGAACTCCGTAGGGCCTTCGCCGATAATCACAGTGGTTTGTTTCCTGATTTTTGGCATGGCTCATTCCTGATTTAAGACAAACGGTGAACCCAACATTGGTTTTGACCCAAATCGACCGATACGATAGGAATTGTAGAGCGAGTGTTCCTTGCGGAGACCGAGTTTGTCAGCGCGGGTATATTCAGATGCCGCAGTTTCAGATGACTTCTCTACGAACCACACTGATTGACGGTTTTCATTAAACTGATCTTCTGAAAGCAATGTCATCTCCTGTGTTGTGAAAAACAACTGCGATTGGCACGAATTAGCAAGGAAGACCTGAATATAGTACAGAAGCAGATCATAATGCAAATCCTCGCCTAATTCGTCAAGCATATAGATATGGTCTCCGGTTATGGCATTATACAGATAGTTAAGATCAACCAGATATTTAATTGTTCCGGCAGACTGTGTGGAGAGAGGCAACATGAAGTTGCCTTCATCTGATGTATTTACAAATTCCACATGATTTTCGACACCATCCGATATGACGCTGAAATTTGAAATATTGAAATCAGCTTTTTTCAACATCTGTATGAAGAATTCTTTCTTTTTCTCATCCTGACTTACTTCCTTCAGAAGAGAGACGAGGCTTCCACCGTCATTGCTGACTCCATGTACATGGGACTTAATCCAATTGTACAGTGCCGCAATCTTACATGCGTCTTCCTGCAAGGACACTTTTCCATACGTAGAGAGGACCGAATGATTGTTGAGAGTATGCTCTTTCAAAACCCGGAGCGTCTTAGCCTTTATGCCGATGCTTGTTCCAAATTTAATCTCGCATTGTCTATCTTCGCCGACAAACTCGCGTTCATAAAACAGAGACTTGCTTTTGTTGGGATAGTAATTCAATTCTTCCCTGATGATATGGCTTCCGAGATATGAAATCATGTAATCATATCTTATACCGTCGGCATAAAAAGACACGAACATCTTTGTCGGCTGATTCTTGGTCAAAGCAAAAGGCATTTCAGAATGCACCCTTTCATTTCGGTCCTTACGGTCAATGAACATAAGTTCAAAAGCGTTCTGCATCGCTTTGAGCATATTCGATTTACCCGAAGCGTTGGCTCCGAATATTATTCCCACACGGCCAAGATGAACTCCTTTTGAGATTTCGGCACTCATCCAGTTTCCATCATCGCCGTCCGTCTCAAAGTTCATCGTTTGGCGTTCCCGAATTGACAGGTAGTTTTCAGTCCAGAATTCGCGTATCATTTCGTATTATATCTAAAATTAAAGCCCATATTGCAGGCTGACTGCAAAATTAGCTATAATTTTTGGCGTTTCCAAGAAAATCAAGGCTAAATCCGGTCAATGCTTTATCCGGATGCGATTTTCAGCAATGTAAACTCCAGAGAGGTGCGAAGGCAGGGCAATATTGTCGCAAAGCGAGGCATTGCTTGGAGACGGCAATGCCGTCAGCGGCGTTTGCCGGAGGCTGCTCTACCGCCGACCGCATTACTTGAGATTGAGAGCGGGCTAAACACCGAGTTGCTGAACGCCGGAGCCGGGGCCTCGCCAATCCTGCGCTTGCTTATCTGCAACTCCGTGTTCCTAACGCCCGCTCCATTGCTTGTTTCTTTTAGCCGTCGCGCCACTCTTCCGTTGTCAGCACTCCACGATGCGAAAGAACGTGACGGCCTCCGTGCATTAGGCAAGCCTCCATTTCCTGATTCAGTCACATACATTCGCCTTTCCGTGAGTGTGGCATTTCAAATTTCATGTAGGTAACACTTCGACTGATTTTAGAAAAAATCATTTCCGTATGTCGGTTATTCTGTGTCTCCAAAGAGGCACTTCGGCTCTATGTTTATTGGGTAATTTCAGCATAATGTAATCAACTATTGGAAAGCATATTCGCTCGTGATGGAATAACGTGCCGGGAACGGGCTATTCTTTTGCCGCCTGTCAGAAAAATCTCCAGCCCTACGGGTAGTATTTTTCTGCCGTCGGCGAACAGCCCGCTATTTCCCCGTCACGCAGGGATAGTAAACGAGCGAACATACTTCAAACAGTGATTAGACGCATTAAGCGGAAAATCAAATAAAAAAATATCGCCTTATGACACAGAATAACCGACATATTAGAAATACGAGCTTCACACCTTCACCAGCTCATACCGCATTAAGACGGCTGACTAAGGTGGTGGGGATAATACTCGGAATGATAATCGGGATTGTCCTTTGGGTGGTAGTGAAACCGATGATAAGAGGTATCGGTTGGCTCATCAGCATACTGACCCTTATCGCAATGATATACTTTGTATTAACATTCTAAAATATATACGACTATGGCAAACAAAGAAATTAAATCATCAAACGCAGTTTTGGATGTTGTCCGTAACTACATGGAAGAGCGT
>HF985609.1:86582-98783 GCA_000431215.1 Prevotella sp. CAG:1031 | reverse complement strand
TCTATTGCCGATTCGCTGAATAGTTACGCCGCGGCCCACAATCGTTAATTGAGGTTAAATCTTTTGGCGGCCGCATCAACTACAAAAATAGTTGCTATATTTGCGCCGTAAAACTACAAAAATAGTTATGAGGAAAGCCGCCAAAGATCAGCTCACTCCCAAAGAGGAAGAACTCATGCAACTGCTCTGGGAACACGGCCCGGCAACGATAAGCCGGCTCGTAGAGCTCTACCCCGAACCACGCCCGCATTTCAACACGGTTTCGACAGTCATGCGCCGCCTCGAAGCCAAGGGATTCACCGCCCACAACGACGAGGGGGGTACCTTCCATTACTACGCCACCGTAGAAAAAGAATACTTCCGAAGCCGCAGCTTCGGAAACTTCATCAGAAAATATTTCAGCGGAAGCTACTACGGCGCCGTGTCGGCGCTTGTCGACGAAAACAAAATCTCGGCCGACGAACTGAAAGAACTGCTCAGGATCGTGGAGCGCAAAGGAAAGTGACATGGGAGAGCTGCTGTCATATTCTATAGTAAGCGGGCTGTCGATGCTCGCCATGTATCTGGCCTACCGGCTTTTCCTCGCGCGCGAAAACCAGCATGGCTTCAACCGTGGCGTTCTGCTCGGGATATACCTCGTCTCGTTCCTGTCGCCGGCCATATTTCTCGGGTTGGAGAACCTGACCCTTAGGCAATTGTCGGGAGAACTGACATTCGAGGCCGTGGGCAACGCCGAAGCCCTCGTTGCCGCGCAGTCAGCGCCGGTGTGGGGAACCGTCATGATCTGGATCTACATAGCCGGTATGGCAGCAGTGGCCGTCAGAACTGCGGTCGTATGGATAAGTCTGTCAAACGTTATCCGATCGGGCGAGAAAATCGCCGGCGACGGCTACACGCTGGTCGTGACCGACAGCGACAGCTTCGCTCCTTTCAGCTGGATGGGCTATGTCGTGACATGCCGGGCCGACTATGAAAGCAATTGCCGGGCAATAATGACCCACGAGCTGAGACACGTCGCCCTGCACCACTGGATCGATCTGCTGCTCGCCCAGACGGTATGCATCGTCAACTGGTTCAATCCCGCCGCATGGCTCATGCGCGACGAGCTGATGCTTGTCCATGAATATCAGGCCGACATGGCCGTGATAGACCGGGGCCACGATCCGCAGGAATATCAGATGGTATTGATAAAAAAAGCTGTTGGCCGCAGATTCCCGTCATTAGCCAACAGCCTGAATCATAGTAAACTTAAAAAACGTATCACCATGATGTATCAGAAGAAAAGCGGAGGTCGGCGCCGGTTGAAAGCCCTCGCGCTCGTGCCGACGCTCGCAATCGCGCTTGGCGTGGCAGCCGTCCCCGCTGTGCGCGCCGCAGTGACAACCATCGCCGCCAGCAATGTTTCCGCCGGCGAAAGTAGTAAAAATCAGGCTGACGACAAAATCTCGATCCAGCGCTACAAGGTCACCAACGTCAACAACAACGGCGACAAGACAACCATCGTCATCAAAGGCGAGAATCTCGGTGACAACCTGACTGTGTCGGGAGGAACCTACACCGACCGGGGCAAGACCTACAGAGCCTCGTCGCTCCAGTGCGAGATGACCGACGGCAACGCCGTGATAACCGCAACATTCCCCTTCCTCGATGAATTCGACAAGCCGGAGATGACTCTGACAGTCAACGGAAAAGAGATTCCTTTCGATCTTGAAAACTTTTTCGCCAGCGCAAAGACTGTTACGGTCAACTCCGAAACCGACGGGAAAATGACCATACTTCTCGACGGTAAAAAGATCGGCGAAATGGAGATGAACGCTCTGCCACCCGAAAGCATCGTTTCTATGACTGTCGACAAAGGCAAAAACACAATATACATTTCGACGAAAAAATAATACAGCCCTACCATACAAATCAGAAAAGAGGCTGTGCTGTAAAACCTTAATTACGACACAGCCTCTTATATTGTCATTCACTCATTTGTCTTTATATACTCGGGAGGGGCGGGATAGATAACAGGGATGGTATATGTCACCCTTTTAGGAGTCCCGAGCTGTTTTCCCGGCTCAAATTTGCCTAATTATTTTATCGCTTCAATGGCGGCTTTAAGGTAATCATCGGGCACTGACCGGTTTCTAATCACCTTAATTGAGTCGGTATCTATCTGACCGTCCTTTGAGACAGAGAAACTGACAGCGGCACGACCTTTGACCGAATCCTGACTGACCGGAGCGGTTTCTGAAATAATAGTATATAGGTCGCTCAACAAGCCTTTGTCGCCACCATTTAAATAATGAGGTGGTATATCGACACTTGCATACATCGGTTCGTCCACACTGAAATTCTGTGCGAACGCCATGCACGCCTGAACGACAATCAATAAAACTAAAAATAACTTTTTCATTATGGTATAGTGTTCCTTTCTTATAATGGCACGTAACTCCCTTCTCGCGGCAAAGTTACAAAAAATTTTATCCCGTATCGAGCACCATGCCTGTTACTTGCGTATTGTCGGTTGTTAATGCTATTAACTTAGTGCGTTGAGTGTCAGCGGTCAGATAATGCTTGAGACATTCGCCAAAGACCGTATCGGTTTTCGCGCGACAAGCGCCGTGAGGCGCGGATTTTCTACATCCCACTGCGATAGCTGTGGGCTTGAGAGCCAACAATATATGCGTGACTGCGCGCGCTCTGCGGCTTGTCACGCAACCGGCGATAGCCAAGGTCGACGGCCGGCGCTGTCGCGTTTTCGCGGCGGCGCGCACTGCCGTGGCTTGCCGCGAATTTGTGGGGGAGGCCACTGTCCGGCGGCTAACATCGCGCGTTGTAGAGATTTCGCGCGTCCCGCGCTTGACAGCAGAATCAGTAATGATTTGCTATTCGGGGTCTTGAGATATACAGATGGCGAACGGTCACAATTCTGACTGTCAAATACGTCCGCCAAAATGACAAAAAAATTGTCAGGTACTGTAGCCAAAGGCACGCGGCCACATTCAGGGCGGAAAATCATACAAAACCGCAGTTCTGCAACACCCCCAAATTATGAAGTATCTCAACGTTTATGAATTTGGGGATTTTTCGTAATTTTGCGGAAAATGAAACAGATCTGCTATCCCGACAATTTTTCGACCGACGGACGCCGTGCGTCGTTCTTCCTCGCTGTTGAAGAGGTCGTGGCGCGCCGCTATGCCGCCGTCAGCGACGACGACTATTTCTTTCTGTGGCAGGTGCCACCGACAGTTGTCGGCGGCCGCAATCTATGGCTCGACGTGGAGATGGATCTCGACTACTGCCGCAGCCACGGCATCGACGTCATCAGGCGCCGCAGCGGCGGGGGAGCCATCTATGCCGACATGAACAACGTCATGTTCGGCTATGTCACCGGCGGCGACGAGGTTGTCACGACATTCGCCCGCTTCACCTCCATGGTGGCAGAACTGCTGCGCAGTCTGGGGCTCGACGCCTCGTCGACGACGCGCAACGATGTGCTCATCAGCGGCCGTAAGGTGTCGGGCTGCGCGTTCCTCCACGTCCCGGGAGCCAATATCGCCCACGGCACGATGCTCTACGATACCGACGCGGCGGCCATGCGCGCCGCGCTGACCCCCTCGCGCGCCAAACTGCTGTCGAAAGGGGTGACGTCAGTCGAAAGCCGCGTGACAACGATCCGCCGCGAGCTTCCCGGGCTCTCGCTCGAAGAGTTCAAACGGCTGACTATCGAACGGCTGACCGACGGCAAGCTCTTTCTAACCGACGACGACATGGCCGACGTCCTCGCCACTCAGAAACGCTACCACGAGCCGCAGTGGGAGGCTCCGCGCCGCGGACGCCATGCCGGCGCACCCTCAACAAGAAAGCGCATCGAGGGGGTCGGACAGTTCGACATAGCTGTGGCCACAGGCGCCGACGGCCTGATAACCGGAGTGACCCTCGGAGGCGATTTCTTCACAACCGGGCCGCTCCAGCCCGTGCTCGACTCGCTCTGCGGCCTGCCGCGGACCCGCGAGGCAATAGCGGCCGCGCTCCCCGATCCCGCTCCGGTAGCGGGGCTGACACGCGAGGCCCTTGCCGAGCTTATAGCCGATAACAGTTAATCCGATTATATCATACCAAAAATCAATCAACCACATGAAAAAACTAATCGTCATCGCAGCAGCAGCTGCCGCAGCAGCAGCCCTGCTTCTGTCATGCTCGTCGAAAAAGACAGCCGAAGCCGCCTCCGAAGAGCGCGATTCGACATGGACAACCGTCAACCACCCCGACTGGAGCCGCAACGCCGTCATCTATGAGGTCAACATGCGCCAGTATACCGACTCGGGCACCGTGGCAGCCTTCGCCAAAGAGCTTCCACGCCTGAAAGATCTCGGCGTCGACATTCTCTGGTTCATGCCGATCAACCCCATAAGCGAGAAAGACCGCAAAGGCTCGCTCGGCAGCTACTATGCCGTCAAAAATTATAAAGAGTTCAATCCCGAATACGGAACACTCGACGAATTCAAAGACCTCGTCAAGCAGGCCCACAGCCTCGGCATGAAGGTCATTCTCGACTGGGTGCCCAACCATTCGGGCCGCGACAACGTATGGGTCACCGAACATCCCGACTGGTATGAGCGCGACGAACAGGGCAACATGAAAGGCGTCTACGACTGGACCGACGTCTACGTGTTCGACTACTCGAACCCCGAGATGCGCAAAGGCATGATCGACGCCATGAGCTTCTGGCTCAAGGATGTCGATGTCGACGGCTTCCGCTGCGACGTTGCCATGGAGGTTCCGACCGACTTCTGGAATGAGTGCCGCAAGGCCCTCGAAGGGGTGAAGCCCGACATGTTCATGCTCGCCGAGGCATCGGTGCCCGAGCTTGAAAAAGAAGCTTTCGACATGGCCTACAACTGGCCGATGAAAGACCTCTTCAACGAGATCGCCGCCACCGCCGGACAGAACACCTATAAGAACGACAAGGGGGAATCGCGCACCTACGCCGTCAAACACGCCGCCGCCATCGACTCGCTGCTCGCCGACCAGGCCAAGAACTATCCCAAGGATTCCTACATGATGAACATGGTCACAAACCACGACCTCAACTCATGGGAAGGCACTGAGTTCCAGCGTCTGGGCAACCTCACCGACGCTTTCGCCGTTCTGAGCTACACACTGCCCGGCATGCCGCTTATCTACACAGGTCAGGAGACAGGCCTCAACCGCGCCTTCAAGTTCTTCGACAAAGACAAAGCTCCCGAATGGGAACCGCGCAACAAGTATTTCGACTTCTACAAGAAACTGAACACCCTCAAGCATGACCAGAAGGCCCTCCGCGCCGGTGTCGAAGGCGGTGAACTTGTCAGCTACAAGATGACAAGCCCCGACATCTACGCCTTCTCGCGCGAGAAAGACGGCTCGAAAGTCGTTGTTGTCGTCAACCTCGGCAAAGAAGCCGCCGAAGTGAAAGCCGCCGACAATGACCTTCCCGCCCTCGACAACATGACCGACTTCTTCAAAGGCGCAGCCGCCGAGATGCCGGCAACCCTCAACCCGGGCGAATATCGCGTATTCACCGGCAAATGATCTGTGAAATAACCGACCTTGCTCAGCCCGGTCTCGAGGTTTTCGCCTCGATGACCGAGGCTGAGCTTCGTAACAGGCTCGACCCGGGCCGCGGAATCTTCATTGCGGAATCGCCGAAGGTCATTCGCCTCGCTCTCGAAGCAGGGCTTGAACCTACGGCGCTTCTCTGCGAGCGGCGCCATATCAAGGGGGACGCCGCCGCGATAATAGCCGCCTGTCCGCCGGAGATGCCCGTTTTCACCGGCGAGCGCGAGCTGCTGGCCCGGCTCACCGGCTTCACTCTGACACGCGGCGTTCTGTGCGCCATGCGCCGTCCGCCGCTCCCCTCGCTCGAAGTCCTCTGCGAGGATGCGCGCCGTGTGGCGGTGCTCGACGGCGTTGTCGACTCTACGAACATAGGAGCCATATTCCGCTCGGCGGCCGCCCTCGGCGTCGACGCTGTCGTCGTGACGCCGACGAGCTGCGATCCGCTGAACCGACGCGTAGTCAGAGTATCGATGGGAACAGTGTTTCAGGTTCCATGGACCGAAGCAGCGGATGCCCCGGCGCGCCTCAGCACCATGGGTTTCACCACAGTGGCCCTCGCCCTGACTGACAAATCGGTCAGCATCGACGACCCCGTTCTCACCGGCCACGACCGCCTCGCCCTCATTCTCGGCTCGGAAGGCTGGGGACTCGACGCCGACGTCATCGCCGACGCCGACTTCACCGCCCGCATACCGATGGCCCACAACGTCGACTCGCTCAACGTCGGCGCTGCCGCCGCCGTCGCCTTCTGGCAGCTGCGCCAACACTGACAACATAAAGACAACATCATTTCTTACTATGGAAACTAACGAAATAGTGGTCTGTCTGCCGGATGTCGCATCAACTGTCAAGGATTGCCTGACAGTTCGATTGGAAGAAAATAAATTCAGATTTATGGCGGCGTTGGTTACCGGGGAGTGTCTGCTTCAGAGCCGAACTTGATCCCATGCCTGACCCTGCGACGATATGTCTTGTAATTATCGAAGCACAGATACGTTATGACCACTATGCCGGCTAAGTCAAACCATGCCCGGCCTGACGACGGAGCCATGGCGACATCCCAGATTCTGGCGGCAATACAGGCAAGTCCGACAATCAATAATGTCAGAAATATATTACGCTTTACTCGGTTGCTGATCTGCATGACTTATCAGTAGCTGAACGACGAGCCGCCGACAAATTCGCGCAGAAGCGAGGTCGGAGGTATCATATAAGGCTCTATGGGCGCGAACGGTTCGAGGAACCGCATCAGGCGCCATGCCTCGCCATATTCGGGAACGTCGTGGGGCACGCGCTTAAGCAGCTCAAGGGCATATTCCTTCAGCACGGCCACTTCGAAGAGCAACGACGAGTTGAACATAGCATCGGCGTTCTCCTGATAGGGGAAAATCCATTTCTCTTCGCCGCGGCGCACGCTGGGCCACCGGCGGATTGTCTCGACGGCCGACACTCCGCGATATTTGTGGTCGCGGACAATCCGGCGCAGCAGGCGGTTGTCGCTGGTCGGAATCCAGTTGTGGTCGTCGATAGCGAGAGTGGTAAGAGCCGAGACGTAGATACGGTATTTCTTCGAGTCGTCGACAAACTTCGTCAGCTCGGGGTTCAGACCGTGGATTCCCTCGATGAGCAAAATGGTGCCCTCTTCGAGACGGATCTTGTTGCCTGTATACTTACGGGTTCCCGATCCGAAGTCGTAGGTCGGCAGATCGACTTCCTCACCGCGGATGAGGGCGTTGAGGTCGCGGTTGAATGTCTCGAGATCGAGGGCGTGGAGCGATTCGAAGTCGTAGTCGCCCGAGGCGTCGCGCGGAGTGTTGACGCGGTCGACAAAATAATCGTCGAGCGAGATCATGCGCGGTTTAAGCAGATTCGTCATCAGCTGCACACCAAGGCGCTTGATGAACGTGGTCTTGCCGCTCGACGAGGGCCCGGCGATGAGCACAACCGACATTCCGCGATGATAACGTTCGGTTATCTCGTCGGCGATGCGGCTGATATATTTGGTGTGGACAGCTTCGGCGACATTTATCAGCCGGGCCGAATCGCCGCGCTCGACAGCGAGATTGACCTCGCCGACATTCCTCACTCCTATAACATTGTTGAAGCGCAGATAGCGCGTAAAGGCATCATACATCTTGTCGGCCACCACACCGGGCGCAAGCTTCGACGGGTCGGCGCTGTCGGGGCCCATCAGCAGAAACCAATCTTTATAGGGCACAAGGTCGAACACGCCGAGCATTCCGGTCGACGGCACGAGATTTCCGTAGTAGCTGTCGCAGAGCTGGCCGAGACGGTAATAGACCGTGTAAAGCTCATGGGTTGTCGAAAGCAGTCTGACCTTGTCGTTGAGCCCCTGACGGCGAAAGATTTCGATTGCGTGGGAAGTCAGCCGTTCCTTGCGTTCGAAAGGAATATCGGCGACCACAAGCTCGCGCATCTTGTCGCGCAGCCTGTCGAGCAGCTGCAACGAGAAATCGGGGCCCTTGAAGACACGGCAGTAATAACCGCCGCCGAGCGAAATCTCGATTCTGAGACGTGCGCCGGGATAAAGCTCGTCGAGAGCCTTGTAGAGCAGCATACAGAGCGACCGCGTATAGCAGCGGTAGCCCGATGGAGAGTCGGTTCCGAGAAATTCGACCTGCTTCGGCGCGAAGATCGGATAGCGCAGGTCTTCGGTCTTGTTGTTGACACGCGCACACACGGGTTTGAGACCGTTCATGCGTCCTTCGAGGCGGCGGAAGATGTCGAGAAGTGTCTCGCCTCCCGATATGTCGACATATTCGTCGAGATTCTTGCAATAGATTTTCAGGGTGTTGCTCATGGCTGTCTTAAAGGAGAGATTCGTAAAGGCTGATGTATCGGTCGGCCACACTGTCGGCTCCGAAGCGGCGCCCCACACTGTCGTGGAGAGCACGGCGGTCAACCTTCTGGCCGAGAGCCCAGATTATTCCGTTGGCGAAGTCTTCGACATCGCCGCTGCGCGCGATATAGCCGTCTTTGAGATGGGTTACTATGTCGGCCTGCCCTCCGTTGCCGAACGTGACCGGCAGGCATCCCGAGGCCTGGCCTTCTATGAGTGTTCCGGGGAGGGTCTCGTAGCGCGAAGTCGACAATACAGCCACCGACGAGGCATAGAGCTGGCGCAGCAGACGCGAATCATCGACGCGACCCATGTTGAGCACGGCGAAGCGGAGGCGATCGAGAATCGACTTATCGCGTATGTCGCCGAAGAGTATGACGCCGGTATTGATTCCGATTTCGGGATTGTTGTCGAAAAGCAGGTTAAGAGCATCGATAAGGGTGTCGAGCCCCTTGATTGGATCGTCGAGGCGCGCGGCGCCGAAAATCAGGCGTCGGCGGTCGGGGATGGGATCGAAACGCGGAAAATCGTCCAGCGGCTCGGTCATGAACGACTCGATAGGAAATGCGTTCGGAATGACCGTCACCGGCATATCGCCAAGCAACGACGAAGAACGGGCACGTTCGGCCGCCCAGTTGCTGACAGCCACAAAATGAATCGGCACCTCATCGTAGAGCTTCTTCTTCTGCCACCAGACCTTGTTGCTCAGGTCGGAAGGATTGTCGGATTTCAGGAACTGACAGCAGCCGCAACTGTCGCGGAAACGGCCGCATTCATATGCGTGGTGGCAGATGCCGGTCATAGTCCACATATCGTGCATAGTCCAGGCTATCGGCTTTCCCAGAGCGGCAATGCGGCGGATTCCGTCGAGCGACAGCAATCCCTGGTTTATCCAGGAGAGATTGATGACATCGGCCTCGGCAACCCACGGATGGCGCCAAAGCGGCATTCCATGGTCTGCCACCGACACTTTGAAAAGATCGCTACGGTTAAAATCGTTCCTCGCCAGTATTCCGAGACGCTCCATGGTGAAATTCCATCCGCGTATGAAACGCGAGCCTGACATGGCCACCCGCGAGCTGTCGCTGTATTTGGCATAGACAATCATTCTGGCGTCTATACCCTTGGCGTTCAGGGCCTGCATGAGGCGCCAGGTGACAACGCCGGCGCCTCCGAGCAGATCGCTGTGACTGATAAAAGTTACTTTCAATGCTTTTTTATCGTTGCTCATTTTCTTCTGACAGTGTCGTTGGCCTGAAGGCTGTTAAGTTCCCTGAGGTTTATCTCGGAGGTGACATTGACAATATCGATCGACTTCAGACGCAGCCGTGCCTTGAGATATTCGACAAACTTGGCGCGCTCCTGAACCGACATCGGACGAACGAAACTGACCATGGCGACATTGACGGTGTCGAGCCGGCGGCTGCTGACAGCTCCGAAAACCGAGCGCGTAACGGCAATGTCGCGCACCTGCGGGAACAGCACTTTCAGCTCGGGGGCTATCGTGGCGCCCACGCTGTCGGCTGCGGTCTGGAGCGCGGCTGCCGAACGCAGCGAATCGATCGACTGCTGCTGGCGCATTATTGTGGCCTGAGCCAGACGATAGATATCGTCGGCACTCGTTGCAGGAGCTCCCGAGAATGCCTCCCCTCCCTGGATTATGTTGAGCTGCGCACCCTCGAGTCCGTAATGGCGTAGTTGGGCACTCAGAGCGAGTTTCAGCGAATCGGCGGGCAGGAGGCGTCCGATAAGAGTCACATTGATAACCCGCTGGCCATTGACAACGGTGGCCGACTGACTGACGACCTGTGTTCCGTCGAAATGGAATTCCTCTGTCACAAACCGGTTTACTTTCATCTGATAGGAACTCTGGCGCAACATGGAATAGGTCATCCATACGCTCGGCAGCAAGACTACCACGGCCAGACCGTAGACCCAGCGCCTCACCCTGCGCGAACGGTCGGCGTTGACAGTGGCGTCAGGCTGATAGTGCATCAGCTTGACGCCGATAAACGTTGCCAGAGCTATATAGACCGAGTTTATGACAAACAGATAGAGGGCGCCGAAAAAATAATGGGCCTGAGCTGTGGCGAGACCATAGCCCACGGTGCAGAGCGGCGGCATGAGGGCCGTGGCGATGGCCACACCAGGCAGCACATTCCCCTTGCTTTTCGACCCAACGGCAAGTATTCCGGCAGCTCCGCCGAAAAAGCCTATCAGAACGTCGTAGATTGTCGGCGACGTGCGCGCCAGCAGTTCGCTGTGCCCCTCGCTTACGGGCGAGATAAGGAAATATATAGCCGAGGTCAGGATGCTGACCAGAGAGGCTACTCCCAGATTGCGCAGCGACCGCTTGATAAGTTCGAAATCACAGACCCCGACCCCGAGGCCGATTCCGACAATGGGGCCCATTAGAGGTGATATTAGCATGGCGCCGATAATGACGGCGACAGAGTTGGTGTTCAGTCCGAGCGACGCTATGAAGATTGCCGTTATCAGCACCAGTGTGTTGCTGCCGCGGAACGACACGCCTTCGCGGATAGCGGCCTCTGCCTCGGCCTGCGGCACGAGGAAACCGTTAAGCGAGAAATATGAGAATATTGCCTTTTTCAGAGACTGTAACGCTTGTTTCATATCAGGAACGGGAAGGAATGAGATTATGCAGCGAGATATGCTCTATTCTCATGGCTACGGCGACAAACGTCGCCAGCAGAGCCGTGCGCACTGTCAGGTCGAGCCAGCGGATGTCGGTCGTGACGGCCACAGCTACACCCCAGAAGAGCATCGCTGTAAGGAAAACACCGGCGAGACGTCTGACGTTGTATCCGATTGGAAATTTTTTATGGCCGACAACCCACGAAACAACCATCATGACGGCGTAGCAGCACAACGCCGCGACAGCGCACCCCATATATCCCATGTGAGGCACCAGCACTACGTTGAGCACCACAGTGACGACAAGTCCCAGCAGCGAGAACCACATTCCCCAGATCGTCTTGTCGGTCAGCTTATACCACAGCGACAGATTGAAAAACACTCCGAAGAAGAATTCAGCTATCATTATCAGCGGAACGACCTTCAGTCCGCTGAAATAGCGCGGAGATATGAAATATTTCAGGATATCGATATAATACATCACCGCCAGGAACAGAATCATGGCAAAGACAACGAAATAGCGCATGGCGTCGCGATAGCTCTGCATGCGGTCGTCGCCGGCCTCCTTGTTGCGGGCGAAGATAAACGGCTCGTAGGCGAATCGGAACGCCTGGATAAACATCACCATGACAATGGCGACCTTATAGTTGGCACCATAGATTCCGAGACCCGTCATGGCCTCGGCCTTGTCGGCAACAAGAAGAGGATAGAGAATCTTGTCGATAGTCTGGTTCATTATGCCGGCCACGCCAAGAACCAGCAGCGGCCAGGAATAGACTAGCATACGGCGCCAGAGAACCGCGTCGAAACGCCAGCGGAATCCGCGCAACTCGGGAATCAGCAGAATAAGCATCGCCAGACTCGATACGAGATTGGCCAGGAATATATAGCCGATTCCGAATCCGGGCGTATAACACCATCCGACCAGCGACGGTGCCACAGCATAGACCTTCGGGCAAAGCAGAATCCAGAACAGGTTCAGGCCGATATTCAGCCCTATGCCGACGAGCTTCAGCGACGCGAAACGCATCGGACGCCTCATGCGCCGCAGATAGCTGAACGGTATGGCCGTAAAGGCGTCGGCGGCTACGGCGCCC
>HF985609.1:64348-86561 GCA_000431215.1 Prevotella sp. CAG:1031 | reverse complement strand
GCCCGCCATCATCGCGATATATTCGGGATGGGCCGCGCATTCGAGCGCTCCGGCTATCGGACGGAGAAACAGAAGAACCAGCGCGAGAAACAGCGTCGACGTCGTCGCCAGCGAAATCAGCGACGTCGAATAGACGAGCGTCGGGTCGGAATAGTCGTCGTGGTTGCTGAACCGGAAAAAACCGGTCTCCATCCCGTAGGTAAGGATTATAAGAGCCAGAGCGACAATAGAGTAGATATATGTCACCACACCATATTCGGCAGCGGCGAACATGACGGTGTAGAGCGGAACCAGACACCAGTTCAGGAAGCGCCCGACTATGCTGCTGACACCATAGATGGCGGTGTCTTTAAGAAGCGATTTAATTCCGGCCATGGCAGATCATAATTGGTCGAGCGGCAATTCCTGCTGCCCGTCGGGAGCACTGCGGCGCGCCCCTAAATGGGCGTAGGCCAGCGGAGTGACTTCGCGGCCGCGCGGAGTGCGTCTCAGAAAGCCCTCCTTTATGAGATAAGGCTCGTAGACTTCCTCGACGGTGCCGGCGTCTTCGCCCATCGCCGTCGCGATAGTCGAAAGCCCGACTGGGCCGCCCCCGAATTTGTCGATTATCGTTTTCAACAGCTTCGTGTCGGTCTCGTCGAGGCCGTGGCTGTCGATATGAAGAGCCTCGAGAGCATAGCGCGCTATGGCGGGATCGATGATCCCCGACCCTTTCACCTGGGCGAAATCGCGCACGCGCCTCAGAAGCATATTGGCTATTCGCGGCGTGCCGCGCGACCTCATGGCTATTTCATGGGCCGCCTCGCCGGTGCATTTTATCTCGAGAATACGCGCCGAGCGCAGTATAATGCGCTCGAGAATCTCGTGGCTGTAATATTCGAGATGGCTCTTGATTCCGAAGCGTGTCAGCATCGGCTTCGTCAGCATTCCCGAACGTGTGGTGGCGCCTATGAGGGTGAACGGTTCGAGCGTGAGCTGCACTGTGCGCGCCCCCGGCCCTTTGTCGATCGTTATGTCGATCCGGAAATCCTCCATGGCGTTATAGAGATATTCCTCGACTATAGGACTCAGGCGGTGGATCTCGTCAATAAAAAGAACGTCGTTGCGCTCCAGCGATGTCAGAATTCCGGCCAGATCGCCCGGCTTGTCGAGAACAGGCCCCGATGTCACTTTGAAGCCCACTCCAAGCTCGTTGGCGATTATGCCGCTGAGAGTGGTCTTGCCCAGACCCGGAGGCCCGAACAGCAGCAGATGGTCGAGAGCTTCGCCGCGCATACGGGCGGCAGTCACAAACACTTTCAGATTGTCGACAACCTTCTCCTGGCCGGCGAAGGCACTGAACGACAGCGGACGCATGGCGCGCTCGATCTCTTTTTCAGAACTGCCGGCGACCTGGCCGGCAGCATTGCGTATGTCGAAATCTTCACTCATTTCTTAGGTGGATTGGCCCTTAGCAGGCTGTTGACACGATCGGCCACGGTGCGCGGCGAAATACCGGCGAGACACAGGTAGTCGCCGCGGCGACACGTCTTGTTGCCGAAAATCGAACACGGACGGCATTCAATAGCAAGCTGCACGGCATTCGCCTCGTCGGCGCCGAAGGCGCTGAAGCCGCAATAGGGATGGGTGGCGCCCCAGATGCTGACGGTCGGCGCTCCGACAAGGGCGGCGAGATGCATATTGGCCGAGTCCATGGCCACCACTGCGTCGACATGGCTCAGCAGGGCCAGTTCGGCGGCAAGTCCGCCCCCGTTTCCGGCCAGCGAGGTTGTGCGTTCTATCGTGGCGCCCCATTTGTCAAGCTGGGCTTCTTCGGAAGCGCCTGCGCCGAGCAGAAACACTCTGACGTCGGGATTGTCTTCGACAATCATGCGCAAGGCCTTCTCCATCAGCCCGGCAGGATAGATTTTGCCCGAATATTTGGCAAACGGCGCCACAGCGACCCAGCGCTCGCCCCGGCGCTTAGGCTCGGAAAGAATGGCATAGCGTTCGGCCGGCGCCCCTTCGGGCGGAAAAAGCGACACGAACGGCCCGGGAGCGTGCAGCCCCAACGCCGTGATGACATCGGCATAACGCTCGAGCATCGGGCGAAGCGGAACAAGCACCTTGTTGTGGCGGCGCGTCAGAGCCCGGCGGTGGGAGCGCGATTTGTCGAGACTCACAACCTTCAGCCCGTCGCGACGCGCATACCAGTCGATCACGCGTGTCCGCAGAACAGAATGGAAATCAGCCACTGCGTCGAAATCGAACTTCGACGAAAGATGGTCGTAGAGACGCTTAAGGCCTGTCAGCCCTTCATAGTCGGCCGGATCGAAAGCGAACACCGTCAGATTCGCGGGAGGATTGACGAACATCTTGGCCATGTGGCGGCGGGTGGCAAAGATAAACGCCACACCGGGATTGGCCCGACACGCGCCATAGACCACAGGCAGCGTCATCGCGACATCGCCCAGAGCCGAGAACCGGGTGACAAGCACCCGTCTGGGCTTATCACTTGTCGCTCTTCGAGCCTGAGCCATAAAGGATGGGGTTTGTCGAAGGGTCGTTATACATCTTCATCTGGCGATAGACCTTCATGCGTTTGCGACCGCAGGCATACGCCTCGAGAAGACGGTCGATAGCCTCGGTCAGATCGCGGCGCTGCTCGAGCAAAACATCAAGTTTTGCGCGGCAGCGGTCGCGGTGGGACGCCTCGGCTTCAGGCCGGTCGGTCTCGGCCTTCATGTGATAGATCTTCAGCGCCAGAATCGACAGGCGGTCGAGAGCCCAGGCCGGACTCTCGGTGTTGATCTCGGCGTCGGGCACAGCCTCGACACCGGCATATTTTTCGAGAAACCACGAGTCGAGGCGCTCGACCATGTCGGTCCGCTCCTGGTTGGAGCGGTCGATACGGCGTTTGAGCGCCAGTGCCTCCACCGGATCTATTGCCGGATCGCGGATTATATCCTCAAGATGCCACTGAACGGCATCAATCCAGTTCTTTGCAAAAAGAATCCGCTCTATGTCGCCATACCCGTCAGGAGCAACAGGCTGGAAATCAACATCGTCGGTGGCATGATACAGAACGACTGTGTCATCGAATATTTTGTTACACTTCTCGGCGAAGGTCATAATCAATCAGAAAATAAAAAGTTATCAATCCACAAATATACAAAAAAACTACAAACCCCATCCTCACCCCTCAAAAAATCACGCATTGGAGAGTGTCAGACAGGCTCGCTGAGCGGATTGCGCGGCGACGGGGCCTGGCGCACCGGTTTCTTTCGAACCTTTTTAGTTCGTTTTCTTTGTGGTTTCACAACCGTAGAATCATGTCGACTACGTGAGCCGTGGCGCGGATAAGTCACTACTTTCACCGTATCAACAACAACGACCTTCGTTTCGCGCATACGGTCGGCAAATCGCGGCAATCCGACCAAGATTACCGCCATAAGGCCGACCGTCAACAGGATAATGTAGCCAAGACGTGTATAAAATTTCGGTTCACTGACGCGCTTACTCATCACTCAATACTTTCCAGTCGGCGATGTTGCGGGTTTCCGACGAGAAGCTGACGGCCACTTTGACTACTCGCCGACCGTCGGCTGCGAATGGAAGGGCATATTCTTTGGCGTCGATCTGCGACATAGCCGCGTCGGCGCCCGCGTCGAGCTTGAATTCGAAGACATAAACAGCCTCTTTAGTGCCGAGAATCATGTCGGCGCGTCCAGATGACGTCCGGTATTCGGCCTGAACATAGAACCCCAGCAGCTTGGTTATGCAATAGATCACGTCCTGATAGTGGGCCTCGTTGCGCTTTATCAGCTCGTAGGGGAAGTCAGCGAAGAAACTGCGCAGTTTCTCCAGATAACCCGCGATGTCGCCAGACCTGACCTTCATCAGCAGCTCTATGACGAGGGTCGATGCCCTGCCGTCGCCGACACGGGTCAGTACCCCCAGAACATTCTGCAGGAAGCCGCGTCTGACCTCCCCGTTGGGATAGCCGAGCACGAAGGTATTGGTCATCCTGTCGAATTCCTTTATCGTCAGGTAGCCCGTATAATAGAGCGTCGCCACTATGTCATCGCCGGTGACGTTGCCGTTAAGCAGCTGGTCGAAGGAGCAGACAGTTCCGTCGAGATCTTCGATCGGTGCTTCCGCACGCTTGAGTGCCTTTATCAGATGAGTGGGCGTCCCGGTCCGATACCACGAGTCGGTTATCATCCTATTTTTCAATGCCGTGAGCAGGCTATATGGATTATAGACATCGCGCATGTCGCCGGCAAAATGATAGCCGTCGTAGTTCGCCTTCAAGGCCTCATATGTCTCGGCTACAGTGAGGCCGTTTGCTTCGGCAAGATCCGAGACCCCTTTGCCGAAATACTCCCGAAGCTCAGGTTCGGTAACGCCGCATATCGTAGAATATATCGGATTCATCGATATATCCTCGATGTTGTTCAGGCCACTGAACACATTCATCTGAGGCAGCTTGCCGACGCCTGTCAGCATGACGAAACGCAGATTAGCGTCCTGAGTAGACATCGCGCATGTCGCCGGCGAAATGATAGCCGTCGTAGTTCGCTTTCAAGGCCTCGTAGGCTTCTTCGACTGTCATACAGTTTGCTTCAGCCAGATCCGCGACCCCTTTGCCGAAATACTCATGAAGCTCAGGCTCTGTTATGCCGCAGATTGTCGAATATTTCGGATTCATCGAGATGTCCATTATATTGTTCAGGCCGCTGAACACGTTCATCTGAGGCAGTTTGCCGACACCGGTCAGCATGACGAAACGCAGGTTGGCGTCCTGAGACTTCATGACACTGTAGAAGCTGCGCAGAACCTCGCGGTTGTTCTCTTCGAGCCCCCTGTCGCCGAGAACGTCGAGGATCGGCTTGTCGTATTCGTCGATGAGTACGACGACCTGACGACCTGTCTTCTCCACCGCCCGCTCGATAAGCTCGCTGAACATCTCATCGGGGGTAAGCTCCCGATTTATCTGAATCTCAAGCTCATCGGCCCATTTCAGAAGCGTTGTATGGAGGTGGCGCGTCAATATCTCGGGATATTTTACGTAGTTGCGCCCGTTAAAGTCGATATGAAGCACAGGGTGGCATGGCCACTCGTCCGATTCGAGTCTGTCGATGGCCAATCCTTTGAATAACTCCCGGTTACCCTTGAAATACTCGTGGAGCGTCGAGATCAGCAGGCTCTTTCCGAACCGGCGAGGACGGCTCAGAAAATAGTAGTAACCCGTTGTGACGAGTTCGTGGACGAGCGCTGTCTTGTCGACATAATAGCAATTCCCGTTGCGTAGTTTCGAGAAGCTCTGAATTCCGATAGGATAAACGATATTAGGCATGGTCGGCGGGAGTTTATTGTGCAAATATAATAAAAAGCTGAAGATTAACCAATCGTCCACAGATACATATAAAAAATTTGGCGGCCACGAATCTTTCGAGTATATTTGCAATGTATGTCAACCTCATCGAAAATCGCGCTGCCTCCGCGCAGCGACGGTGCCCCGGCCCCGGTGCTGGCGCCGCATGTCAGGCGTCTGATAATAATCGGTGCCAACGGCGCAGGCAAGTCACGTTTCGGAGCATGGCTCCGTCGTCAGCTCAACACCGACGCCTCCGCGGTGTCGGCCCTGAGAGCGCTCTACACTGTCGGTGCCGCGGGCGATAGTCTTATCGACCGCCGCTATCGCAAAATGACCTCACGCTCAATGATCCGCGCCGACCTCGACACCGAATTCGCGCGGATGCTGGCCGTCTTGCTCGATGAAGAGGCGTCTGCCCTCTTCGCAGGTCGTTTCGGAGGCGACGCAGGTTCCCAGCAGCCTCGTCTGGAGAAGCTGGTAGAGCTTTGGGAGCAGATTTTCCCCGACAACCGCGTCCTCGTCGAAAGCGGGCGACTTCTCATCAGCCCGCGCAGCGGCGACGACTCCTATGAGTCAGCACGCCTGAGCGACGGAGAGAAAGCCGTCATCTATTATCTGGGGTGCACCCTGCTGACACCGCCCCGAAGCCCGATGATTGTCGACAACCCGGGCCTGTTTCTGAACCGTGCCGTGATGGGGCGCGTGTGGGATATGGCCGAAGCCATCCATCCGGGGCCTATCGTCTATGTCACCCACAATCTTGACTTCGCCTCGACACGTTCTTCAATGCCGGGCACAATAACCGTCTGGGTAAAAAGCTACGATGCAGCCCACCACACCTGGGATTACGAGCTTCTGCCCGAAGGGAGCGAGATTTCTGAAGACGTGTTCCTCGCCCTGCTGGGCGCCCGCAAGCCTGTTCTGTTTATCGAGGGGGACAGCGTGCGTTCGATCGACGCCAAGCTATATCCGCTTGTTTTTCCCGACTACTCGGTCAAATCGCTCGGAAGCTGCAACAAGGTCATCGAAGCCACCCGCACATTCAATTCTCTCGGAGCGCTCCACTCTCTGGCCGCCACAGGCATCGTCGACCGCGACCGTCGTACCGACCGCGAGGTCGAGTATCTGCGGTCTCACTCGGTTCTTGTTCCCGAAGTCGCCGAAATCGAGAACATTCTGATGCTCGAAGATGTCATCCGCGCCGTCGCCTCATACCACGGCCGCGACCCCCACAAGGCATTCACTAAAGTCAAGCGCACCCTGCTCAAGCTTTTCAGCGCCGAGCTGAACCAGCAGGCTCTGCTCCACACCCGCCACTACGTCAAACGCACGACCGAATACTCGGTCGACCGCCGTTTCGACAACATCGGTCAGCTCGAGGCCCACGTAGGCAGCCTCGTCGACCAGCTCGCCCCGCGAAAATACTATAACAATCTTGTCAGCCTCTTCCGGGACTATGTCGCCAAAGCCGACTACAACTCGGTTCTGCGCGTCTACAACCGCAAGTCGATGGTGTCGGAGACCAACGTCGGATCGCTCACCGGAGGGCCCGGAAGCGATCTGCGAAGCTATTCAAACGACACTATCGCCATATTGCGCGCCGGAGGACGTGAGGCCGGCGAAATAGCCCGCGCCATACGCCGCTGTTTCGGCGTCGACACAACCAACGTCAAATGAAAAAAATCACATTCTGGATAGAAGCCATGCGCCTGCGCACACTGCCCGTGTCGCTCGCCGGCATCATAGCGGCCTGCGCGCTCACGCTGACCTCGCGCTGCTTCAGTCTGACAGCCGCCATACTCTGCCTGCTGTTCGCCACTCTGGCACAGATAGCCTCGAACTTCGCCAACGAATACTACGACTTCAAGGCCGGACTCGATGCGCCGGGACGCGACGGCCCGCGACGCGGAGTAACCGAAGGCGACATTTCCCCCCGGGCCATGAAAGCCGCCACCTACGGCGTTCTCGCCGCTGCCTGCGCCGTAGGGCTCGCCATCGCCGCCACCGCCGGCTGGTGGCTCGTCGGCGCCGGAATAATCATTGCCTTAGGCGTGATAGCCTACAGCGCGGGGCCGTTTCCGCTTTCGCGCCACGGTCTTGGAGAGATTGCCGTGATCTTCTTTTTCGGCATAATACCTGTCAACCTGACCTACTATGTCATGAGCGGCGTCCTATGGATGCCCGACGTGTTCATGACTTCGCTCTCAATAGGTCTCATGGGCGCCAACGTGCTTATCGTCAACAACTACCGCGACGCCGACGCCGACCGCGCGGTCGGCAAGAAGACCCTCGCCGTCGTTCTCGGACGGCCGGCCATGTCGGCGCTCTACGTCATCAACGCCCTGGGCGCCGTAGTCCTTATGGAACCCTTATGGATCGCCGGGCCGCGCTGGGGGCTGTTTATCCCGCTGGCCTACGTCGCCGCAGCGTTTCTGATACGCCACCGCCTTGTTACCCTGAGGGGAGCGGCGCTCAACCCTCTTCTGGGAGCCACGGCAATGACCATGGCACTTTACTCCCTTGGATTCCTCGCTTCGGTATTTTAACTATTGCGAGCGAACCAACGCCGGCTGTGCACCGTTATTATTCAAGACAATAAAAAAGGAGATATGAACGATTTCAACGAACTCATCAAATCAGACAAGCCCGTGCTTGTCGATTTTTTCGCTACATGGTGCGGCCCGTGCAAAATGCAGAGCCCCATTCTCGACGATGTCAAAAGTAAAGTCGGCGACGCCGCCACTATCGTGAAAGTCGACGTCGACAAAGCAGGCCCCATCGCCGCCCAATACCGCGTGCAGTCTGTGCCGACACTTATAATCTTCAAGAACGGCGAACCTGTATGGCGCGCCTCGGGCGTCCACAGCGCCGACGACCTCGTCGAACTGATCAAACGCCACAGCGAGACCCACAAGGCCGACAAAGACGACGCCTGAACTGCCGCTGAGCCTGTAAAAAAATATCCCTGTCTCCCGACCATGAACTGCCGCGTTGGGAGATAGGGAATTTTTTGTTATCTTTGCGCGGTCAGTCTGAGCAATACCATGTCTAAATCCTTCATCACAATTATTCTGTTAGTCATATCGATCTGCGGCGCGTCGGCAAAAAGCTCCGCGGCGCTCAACAGCAGCCTGTCGACTCAGCAGCTGCTCGACAGCCTCGACTCGAGCCTGGGGAAATCGGCTGCCTACACAGCCGAAAAAGAGCGCCGCATCAGTTCGCTGAGGCGCCGGCTGTCGCAGACCGCCAATCCCGAGCAGCGTTTCTGGATCTGCCGCAATCTCGTCGACGAATACAGCTCCTACAACTCCGACTCCGCGCTCCATTATATCGACATCTCGACAGCGATCGCCCGGCTGACCGGCCGCCGCGAATGGGTCGACGAAATGAACCTCAACAGAGCATACATCTACGCCGCCACAGGCCTTCTGGCCGAAGCCGAATCGGCGCTCAACGAGGTCGACCCGCGCCAAATGACACCGGCGCTCGCCACCGACTATTACAACCGTGTTCTGTTCGTCGTGACCCACAAAGACCAGTATCTGGGCAAAAACTCCCTGACACGCCCCTACTCTGAGCGCGCCAAGTCCATGCTCGACAGCGTCAGCCGGCTTATGCATCCTTCCAACCCCCAATATATCTGGTTTCTTGCATGGCGAAGCATGACCGACTCAGTGAAAACGCGCGAAGCCATCCCAATTGTCGAAAAAGCGCTCGAAAGCTCAACCTACTCAACACGCGAAGAAGCCATGAACGCATGGATTCTGAGCCGTCTCTACGAGCTTACCGGCAACTCCGACATGATGATGCGCTATCTTATTCTGTCGGCCATTGCCGACGTCAGAACGTCGAACAAAGAGATTGCGTCGCTCGAGGAAATTTCCAACCGCCTCTACCAGAGCAACGATCTCGAACGCGCCAACGACTATATAAGCCACTGCCTTCAGCTTGCCAACGACTATAAGAGCCGCGTGCGCGTAGGGCGTCTGGCCGACCTTCAGTATCATATCACCAAAGCCTACAGCCAGCGCAACGAGCGTCAGCGGCGCAAGCTGAACGTCTACTTCATCATAGTCCTGGTGTTTGCGGCCGGTCTGGCCGTGGCCATGCTGTTCCTCTACAAACAGAACCGCAGAATCCACCGCTCGAAAACAGAGCTCGACCGCTCGAACGCCCAACTGAACTCGAAAGTCGAGGAACTGTCGCTGACACGCAGGCAGCTCAAGGAAGCCAACGACAGGCTTGAGATTCTCTACCGCAACATGCGCGACGAAGCCGGCGAACTCGCCGCCGGCAACGACGCCAAAGAGCGCTATATCGCCGACATCTTCGCCATCTGCTCCGACTATATAAGCAAGCTCGACGAATTCCGCCGCAATATCTACCGCAAGATCGTAGCCCATAACTTCGACGAGGTCAAGGAACTGACGAAATCCCACGAGCTCAGCCACGGCGAGATAAAAGAGCTTTACCAGAATTTCGACAGCATATTCCTGAAAGTCTATCCGAACTTTGTCGACGACTTCAACACCCTTCTGCGCCCCGACGAGCGCGTTGCCATGAAGAAGCCGGGAGTGCTGACGACAGAGCTTCGCATCTACGCCCTCGTCAGGCTCGGAATCAACGACAGCGTAAAGATAGCGCGCTTCCTCCACTGCTCGACCCAGTCGGTCTATAACGCCCGGATGAAGATGCGCAACAAGTCCGACATTTCAAAAGAGCAGTTCGCCGAAGCCGTGCGCCGGCTCGGCAAACCGGCTTTCTAAGACTTACCGCCAAGCCGCTGCGACCTTACTATTTTCACCGGTCGTCCAACCATCAACAATCTACAATTCAGCAAATTGTCAACTCCGTTCATTTACTATATAGTTTCCTCAGGGATTGGCGTCCACTTATATTAAAGTAACTTTGCGAAGTCAATCCAATTTACTCATCACTTCCAATTTAATAGCATGGAAAATCTGACAAAGCGTTTCAAAGCTTTGGCCTTGCTTTTCGCTCTCATTATGCTTAACGCTTCAGCAGCTCTTGCACAAGTGACAGCGACCGGCACCGTCAAAGACAGCGGAGGCGAACCGCTAATCGGCGCCTCAGTAATCGAAAAAGGCACTAAAAACGGAACGTCGACCGACATCGACGGCCGCTTCTCGCTCAACGTGAAGCAGGGTGCCACTCTCGTATTCTCATATATCGGTTACAAGACCGTCGAGATGAAAGCCTCGGCCGACATGAACATCTCTCTGAGCGAAGACACCGATATGCTCGACGAAGTTGTCGTAATCGGCTACGGCAGCGTGCGCCGCGGCGACGTGACGACGGCTATCTCGTCGGTATCGCAGAAAGACCTCGAGAACCGTCCCATCGTATCGGCCGCCCAGGCTATCCAGGGCAAGGCTGCCGGCGTTTCGGTGACATCGCCCAACGGCGCTCCCGGCGGAGAAATGACAATCCGCGTGCGCGGCACAACATCGTTCAACGGCTCGAACGACCCGCTCTACGTTGTCGACGGCGTCCCTGTCGACAACATCAACTTCCTAGCCCCTAGCGACATCGCCGACATCCAGATTCTTAA
Organism: Prevotella sp. CAG:1031; assembly: GCA_000431215.1. Lineage (GTDB taxonomy): Bacteria > Bacteroidota > Bacteroidia > Bacteroidales > Muribaculaceae > CAG-1031. Next base: position 75,630 of record HF985609.1, on the reverse strand, counting down.
AGACGCCTCGTCGGCAGCCATCTACGGCTCGCGCGCGGCCAACGGCGTAATCCTCATCACCTCGAAATCGGCCAACACCGAAAAGCCTTCTGTTTCGCTGACAGCCCAGTTCGGATGGTCGAAAGTGCGCCGCTCGATGGACGTCCTCAACGCCCAGCAGTATCGCGAGCTTCAGGACGAGATCGGCCTCATAAGCCTTCCCGAGAATCTGACCGACCGCACCGACTGGTTCGACGAAATCTACCGCACCGGAACAACCCAGAACTACCAGCTATCGATATCGCAGAACACAGGGCGCACAAAATATCTGATGAACCTCGGCTATCTCGATCAGGACGGCGTTATCAAGCCTTCGTTCTACAAGCGCTATAACTTCCGCGTCAACGTCGACACCAAGATCGCCGAATGGCTCTCGGCCTCGGCCAACATCGTATATTCAGACTACACCTCCAACGGAATCAACACCGGTAACGGCGCCAACCGAGGCGGCGTTGTCCTCTCGGTCATCAACACCCCGACCTACGCCCCCGTCTGGGATCCCGAAAACCCCGACCAGTACTACACCAACTTCTACGGCGTCAACATAACCAGTCCCTCGGAGAACCTCGCCCGTAACAAGAACTCACGCAACAAGGAGAACCGCCTCATCGCATCGGGCAACCTCCATTTCGACATCCTGCCGGGCTTCACCTTCAACACAAAATTCACCCTCGACCGCCGCAACTCGAAAAACACCGACTTCATTGATCCGGTTTCGACAAACTACGGTCGCGAGAACTTCGGCATAGGCAGCGACACACGCGCCAACAACCAGCTCCTTGTCTGGGACAACGTGCTGAACTACGTCCGCGACTTCGGAAAGCACCGCATCGACGTAATGGCCGGAACATCATGGACCGACTCGAAGTGGGATCAGAGCTACATCCAGGGCTACAACTACCGCTCCGACGACATCCAGACCCTCAACGCCGCCAACCGCATCAACTGGACAAACACCGGCACCAACGCCTCGGCCTGGACAATCATGTCGTATTTCGGCCGCGCATCATATAACTTCGACAACCGCTATCTGGTGACCGCCAACGTCCGCGCCGATGGCTCGTCGAAGCTCCATCCCGACCACCGCTGGGGCGTCTTCCCCTCGTTCTCGGCAGCCTGGCGCATCTCGCAGGAGAGCTTCCTGCGCGACGTCCAGTGGATCGACGACCTCAAGCTGCGCGCCGGCTGGGGACAGACCGGTAACCAGTCGGGCATCGGCGACTATGCCTATCTCCAGCGCTACAATATCAACCGCATCGAATGGTTCAAGGAAGGCCAGTCGAACGCCGTCCCGACCATAACACAGGCCAACCTGCGCACAACCGACCTCACCTGGGAGACAACGACCCAGACAAACGTCGGCATAGACTTCACCGTGCTGCGCAGCCGGCTGACCCTCTCGGCCGACTGGTACTACAAGAAGACCACCGACATGCTCATGAACGTGGCCCTTCCGGCCGGCGCCGCCGCTGCCAGCACAATCGCCCGCAACGAAGGCGAGATGACCAACCAGGGCTTCGAATTCGCCATAACCTCACATAACTTCACCGGCCGCGACTTCACCTGGGACACCCAGTTCAACATGTCGTTCAACCGCAACAAGCTGACCAAGCTCGAACTTCAGAAAGTCTACTACGACGGCCGCACGAGCGACTATGTCAACGAGCAGGTCGTCCGCAACGAGCCGGGCCGTCCGCTGGGCGGATTCTACGGCTACATCTCCGACGGAGTCGATCCCGAGACCGGCGAGCTTATGTATCGCGACCTCAACAACGACGGCAAGATAACCTCTTCTGACCGCACTTATATCGGCGACCCGAACCCCGACTTCACCTTCGGCCTGACCAACACGTTCTTCTTCAAGGGATTCAGCCTCAACATCTTCCTTCAGGGCTCCTACGGAAACGACATCTTCAACGCCTCGAAAATGGAAATGATGGGCATGTACGACGGCAAGAACCAGATAACCGACGTTCTGCGCCGCTGGGTAATTCCCGGACAGATCACCGACGTCCCCAAGGCCGGTTTCGACATGAAAAACTCGTCGTATTTCATTGAAGACGGCTCTTATCTCCGCGTCAAGGACATCACCCTCTCCTACGACTTCTCGGGCGCATGGATGAAGAAAGTAGGCCTGACCAAGCTCCAGCCCTACTTCACAGCCACCAACCTGCTGACCTGGACAAAATATTCGGGCATGGACCCCGAAGTCAACCAGTGGGGCAACAGCGGTGCCGTCCAGGGCATCGACTGGGGCACATATCCCCAGACACGCAGCTTCACTCTGGGTGTTAACGTCGTATTCTAAACCAATTCAGCCAACAACAACATGAAATACAACAGAATTTTCGGATACGCAGCCGCTTTGGGATGCCTCGCAATGGCCCCGTCGTGCTCGCTCAACCAGGATCCGCTCGACACCTATTCCGATGTCACCGAAGGCATCACCGAAGAGCAGGAAGAGATCGTCTTCTCGACAAAATCTGACGTCGACAGCTATCTGACGGCAATGTATAAACTCTTCGAAGACCGTCAGGAGCACTGGTATGTCGATATGCTTCTCATTTCCGAAGCCCACTCCGACAACGCATACGCCGGAACGACCGGCGCCGAGGTCGTCCCCTACGAAGACAACTCAATCGAAGGCTCGAACAGCGTTCTTCTTCGCGACTGGACGCGCTTTCTCGAGGATGCGGCCGTAGCCACCAAGCTAATCACCAACATCGACAAGGTCGCCGACGGCAGTGTCAGCGAGGCCGAGCAGCACGTCTACGAAGCCCAGGCCCGCCTTTTCCGCGCCCTCGTATGGTTCGACATGGTACGCCTCTGGGGCAACATCCCCATCATCACCACAACGGCCGGCAACATCACCTCGGAGAACGTCGGCGAAATGTATAACGCCTACTTCCCCGCCCAGAACACCGAGGAAGAAGCCTATAAAGCCATCGAGGCCGACCTTCTCTACGCCGAGCAGTATGCTCCGGCAAACAACGGCGACAAAACACGCCTGAGCCGCGGTGTGGCCCACGCCATGCTCGCCAAAATCTATGCCGAGAAACCTCTGCGCAACTACGCCAAAGTGATCGAATATGCCGACAAATGCGTGGCCGACGGCTATGCTCTCGTCGACGACTATTCGACCCTCTGGGCAGTCGGCGACTCTTTCGAGCCTGTGCGCAACACCTCCGAGAGCATTCTCGAGGCCCACTTCTTCACCGGCGCCGGAAACTGGTGTTCATGGATGTTCGGCAACCCCGTCGACAATCCCGGAACAAACTTCACCTGGGCCAAATGGGTGACCCCCTCGCGCGACCTTTCGGCCTGCTTCAACGCCAACGGCGACACAAAACGCTACTCCGAAGCCGTAGCCTTCTACAGCTGCACATGGAGCAACTACTATCCCGCCGACAACTATGCCTTCATGAACAAATGCCGCTCTGAGTTCTCGAGCCTGATAAAACTGCGTCTGGCCGACATTCTGCTGCTCAAGGCCGAGGCTCTCATCCAGAACGGCCAGCTCGCCGACGGCGCCGCGATAATCGACCGCATCCGCAGCCGCGCCGGTATCGCTCCGCTCGACGCCGCCAAAAAGGGAAGCAAAGAGGCAATGATCAACGCCCTGCTCGACGAACGCCGCATGGAGCTCGCCATGGAAGGACAGCGCTGGTTCGACCTCTGCCGCCTCGACAAGGTCGAAGAGGTCATGAACGCCGTCTATTCGAAAGACAGCGGCCGCCACGCTCAGCGCAGCCCCTTCACCGAGTTCTCCTACAAGATGCCTATCCCGCAGTCTGCCATCGACCAGAACGACAACCTCGTTCAGAACCCCGGCTATTAATCTTTTTATTCCGAAACAATCATGAAATACAACAATAAAATGATTCTCAGCGCTCTTTTCTGCTCGCTCATGCTCTCAACAACGGCCTGCAGCGACGACAACACCCCGCAGCCCGACGAGCAGGCTCCGGTAATCAGCGTCGAAGGCGATGTCCACGCCCTGACAACAACAGCCTCGCGCACTTTCGACCTGACCCCTTCGGGAATCAGCTTCTCGACAAAAGACAATATGTCGCCGCGCACCGTCAGAATCGACCGCTCGACAAAATATCAGGAAATCGACGGCTTCGGCGCCGCGATAACCGGCTCGACAGCCTATAATCTGCTTAAAATGGAGCCTGAAGCACGCACGGCCTTCCTCAAGAAAACCTTCTCGACGACCGAAGGCTACGGAATGAGCTACATCAGAATCTGCATAGGCTGCTCCGACTTCTCGCTCAGCGAATATACCTGCTGCGACACCGAAGGAATCGAAAACTTCGCCCTGACAGCCGAAGAAACCCAATATGTCATTCCCGTCCTCAAAGAGATTCTCGCCATAAATCCCGACATAAAGATCATGGGCTCCCCCTGGACAGCTCCGCTCTGGATGAAAGTCAGCGATCTCTCGACCCTTTCCCCCTGCAACTCATGGACAGGCGGTTATCTCAACCCTGCCCATTACGGCGACTACGCCCAGTATTTCGTCAAATGGATCAAGGCCTTCGCCGACAACGGAATCAGAATCCATGCCGTAACCCTCCAGAACGAGCCTCTGAACCGCGGCAACTCAGCCTCGATGTTCATGGGATGGCAGCAGCAGCGCGACTTCGTCAAAGTCGTAGGCCCCGCCTTCGAACAGGCAGGCATCACGACCAAGATCTATGCCTTCGACCATAACTACAACTACGACAACATGGCCGATCAGGACAAATATCCCTGCAAGATCTACGCCGACGCCGAAGCCTCGAAATATCTCGCCGGAGCCGCATACCACAACTACGGCGGATCGCCCGACGAGCTCAACGCCGTCCACTCTGCCTTCCCCGACAAGGAGCTTATCTTCACCGAATCGACAGCCGGCGACTGGAACGACGGCTCGAACTTCGCCGGCCGCTTCATCGCCGACGCACAGGACATCACCCTCGGAACCGTCAGCCGCTGGAGCCGCGGTGCCATTATCTGGAACCTCATGCTCGACGCCCAGCGCGGCCCCAACCGCCCCGGCGGATGCACCAACGGCTTCGGCGCCGTCGACATCGACAAGAACTACAGCCATATCCGCTACAACTCGTTCTACCACAATATGGCCCACATGTCGGCCGTCATCGCTTCGGGAGCCCACCGCGTGGCCTCGTCGGGATATACGGCAAACGGCCTCATGTATGAAGCCTTCGAGAACCCCGACGGAACGCTTGCCGCCGTTATCTGCAACGCCGATGCCGAAGCCGTGAACCTCACCCTCGACGACGGAACCCACCACTTCCTCGTGCCCGTGCCCGGCCGCAGCGTCGTTTCACTGAAATGGTAATCACCCCCATCCTTAAAACAGCAATCATGAAATTCAGATATATCCTCCCGATAGCCGCTCTGGCCCTTATGACAACGGCCTGCAGCGACGACGAGCCGGCGGGCAACCCCGTGATAGGCTACGAAAGCCCCGCTACGAAAGCCTGCTTCGGCGACAATATTCCCTTCACCGTCCACGTCTCCGACGCCGACGTGGCTCTGTCGACCCTCAAGGCCCAGCTCTTCTTCGGCGAAGAGATGGTTCAGGAACAGGTTATACGCACCAAAGAGAACAACACCGACTATTCCGGCGAAATCTACGTTCCCTACTACGCCAATATCCCCGACGGAACCGCAACACTGCGTTTTGTTCTTCAGAACATCAACAAAACCGTGACCGTCGAGGAATACCCCGTTGCGATAACCCATCCCGACTACCCCTACCTGACCCTCGTGGCCGACGGCAACGAATACCGTATGGAACCGCAGGGCAACGGCCTCTACAGCGTGACCGCATCGTTCCCCCAGAAAATCAAGGCCACCATCGTGGCTCCGAAAACAGGCGAGAACGGCAACGAGATTGTCTTCGGCTATGAGAGCAACGCCGTCGTTGTCGGCGCCGAAGGGCAGATTCCCTTCTCGAACGCCTCGGCCGGCCGATACACCGTCAGCTTCGACACTCGCACGTTCGCGACCGCCCCGTTCGTTGTCCTGAAAGTCAACGACACCGAAATGACCGGAATCGACGACAACACCGCCCGTGTCGACCTCAGCCTCATGCAGGGGCAGGCCATCACCTTCGACGGCATCGCCGGAATCAGTGAATACTGGCTCGACCCCGACTGGTTCGCCACCGACGCCGACGGAAACGTGACCTTCGCAGCCGCCTCAGGCTCATACCGCATCATCGCCGACCAGAAGCTGAAATACTTCCGCGTCCAGGCTCTTGCCAGCGGCGCTCCCGCCTCGCTCGGCGCCGACGCCACCGGTTCGATATGGGTTATCGGCGAGAATTTCGGAAAGCCCTCTCTGGCCAACACAACGGGATGGGTTACCGAAAACTCGGTCTGCATGGCTCCGATCGGCAACAAGAAGTTCCGCCTGACTCTCGTCGGCGGCCAGCAGATCTCGACAGGCTCGATAAACTTCAAGTTCTTCGGAGGTGCCCTGAGCTGGGACAATGAATTCGACCACACCACCCTGACCTCGACGAGTCCTGTTGTGCTCATCGGCGACGGCAACGGCCACGACAAGGGCAATCTCTATCTCGCCGAAGGCTCTTCGCTGAAAGAGGGAGTCACCTACGTCTTCACAATTGATCTCTCGGCAGGCAACAACGCCGGTGTGCTCTCCGTTGAAGAAAAATAGTCCGCTACAACAGCAATGAATAACAAACTCATAACCACTTTGGCAGCAGTGGCCCTGATTTTCGTCGGGGCCACCGCCGCAACTCCGGTATATCTCGATCCGTCGAAACCTCTCGAAGAGCGTGTCGAAGACGCGCTGCAGCGCATGACTCTCGAAGAGAAAGTCGGTGTGCTCCACGCCCAGTCGAAATTCTGCTCGCGCGGCGTCCAGCGCCTCGGAATCCCCGAACTCTGGACAACCGACGGCCCCCACGGAATACGCCCCGAAGTGCTCTGGGACGAATGGGAGCAGGCCGCCTGGACCAACGACTCCTGCGTCGCCTTCCCGGCCCTGACGGCCCTCGCCGCCACATGGAACCCCGAGCTGGCCGAGCTCTACGGCCGGTCGCTCGGCGAAGAAGCCCTCTACCGCGGCAAGGATGTCGTTCTCGGCCCCGGTGTCAATATCTACCGCACTCCGCTCAACGGCCGCAACTTCGAATATATGGGGGAAGACCCCCTGCTGGCCTCGCGCATGGTAGTGCCCTACATCAAGGGGCTCCAGAGCAACGGCGTCGCAGCCTGCGTCAAACACTACGCCCTCAACAACAATGAGGTCAACCGCCACACCTCGAACGTAATCGTCGACGACCGCACTCTCTATGAAATCTATCTGCCGGCCTTCAAAGCCGCCGTCACCGAAGGAGGTGCCTGGTCGATAATGGGCAGCTACAACCTCTATCAGAACCAGCACGGCTGCCACAACAAGCGCCTTCTCTGCGACATACTGCGCGACGAATGGGGCTTCGACGGAGTAGTCATCTCTGACTGGGGCGGCACCCACGACACCGCGGAAGCTGTCGAAAACGGCCTCGACCTCGAGTTCGGCTCATGGACAAACGGACTCACAAACGGACGCTCGAACGCCTACGACAACTACTATCTCGCCAATCCCTACCTGAAACTGCTGCGCGAAGGGAAAGCCGACATGGCTACCCTCGACAACAAGGTGCGCAACGTTCTGCGCCTCATCTTCCGAACGGCCATGAAGAGCGACAAAGGCTTCGGCAGCCTATGCAGCGACGAACACTATGCCGCCGCCCGACGCATCGGCGCCGAAGGCATTGTTCTGCTGCGCAACAAAGACAACCTTCTGCCGCTCGACCCCTCGAAGCCGCAGAACATCCTCGTTGTCGGCGAAAACGCCGTCAAGATGATGACCGTTGGCGGCGGCAGCTCGTCGCTGAAAGTGCAGCGCGAGACTTCGCCGCTCGACGGCCTGCGCGCTCAGGCGCCCGCAGGTTCGACCGTAGTCTGGGAGCGCGGATATGTCGGCGACCCGACAGGTGAATACAACGGCGTGACCTCGGGTCAGGATCTCAGCGAGAGCCGCAGCGCCGACCGCCTCATCGCCGACGCCGCCGACGCCGCCCGACGCGCCGACGTCGTCATCTTCGTCGGCGGCCTCAACAAAGCTACCGGACAGGACTGCGAAGACTCCGACCGCGAAAGCCTCGCACTCCCCTACAATCAGGACGCCGTCATCGAAGCCCTCGTGGCCGCCAATCCGCGCACGGTTGTCGTCAATGTCAGCGGCAACGCCGTGGCTATGCCATGGGCCGATAAAGTCCCCGCTATCCTTCAGGCATGGTTCCTCGGATCTGAATCGGGCAACTCGCTGGCCGACGTAATCTTCGGACGCGTCAACCCGTCGGGCAAACTGCCCATGACCTTCCCCGTCAGACTCGACGACGTCGCCGCCCACGCCGTCGGCGAATATCCGGGCACAAAACGCGCCGACAGCGACATCGTCGACATCCGCTACAACGAAGGCGTCATGGTCGGCTACCGTTGGTTCGACACCAGAAAAATACGTCCGCTCTTCGCCTTCGGCCACGGCCTGAGCTACACGACCTTCGGCTATGGAAAACTGTCGGCCGACGCCTCGAAGATAGGCCCCGACGGAGCGCTGACACTCAGCGTCGACGTAACCAACACCGGCTCGCGCGCCGGTGCCGAGACCGTTCAGCTTTACATCTCCGACACCAAAGCCTCGGTCAAGCGCCCCGCCAAAGAGCTCAAGAACTTCGCCAAGATATATCTCGAACCCGGACAGACAAAGACGCTCACATTCACCGTCAGGCCCTCCGACCTCGCCTTCTTCGACGCCGGCGCCCACGCCTGGAAAGCCGAGCCGGGCGAGTTCCGCGCCCACGTCGGCGCAGCCTCCGACGACATCCGCTCGTCGCTGCGCTTCGTCCTGACCGACTGACCTCTCCCCCGATTCCCGATTAAGCCCAATAGGCCCCATAAGTCGAATATGGCTTATGGGGCCTGTTGCTGTCGGCGCCCTGTTTGGCTGTTTCGGGCGGAATTTGTAATTTTGCAAAAATTTTTTATTCATGAATATCCTCGAACTTAGCGAACAAGAGATTGTTCGCCGCAATTCGCTGCAGCAACTGCGCGATATGGGCATCGACCCCTACCCTGCCGCCGAATATCCCGTGACGGGCCACGCCGACGAAATAATCAGTTCATTCTCTGACGACGCTCCGCGCCGCGAGGTGTCGGTAGCGGGCCGAATAATGAGCCGCCGCATAATGGGAAAGGCCTCGTTCATGGAACTTCAGGACGCCACAGGCCGTATTCAGGTCTATGTAAACCGCGACGAGCTGTGCCCCGGCGAAGACAAAGACCTTTATAACATCGTGTTCAAGAAGCTGCTCGACATCGGCGACTTTGTCGGTGTGGAAGGCTTCGTGTTCCGCACACAGACGGGCGAGATCTCGGTTCACGCAACCGCCCTGACAGTCCTGGGCAAGTCGCTGCGTCCGCTGCCTATCGTCAAGGTAAAAGACGGCGTCACCTACGACGCTTTCGATGACCCCGAGCTGCGCTACCGCCGCCGCTATGTCGACCTCGTTGTCAATGACGGCGTCAAGGAGATTTTCATCAAGCGCACGAAAGTCTACAACTCGATGCGCTCCTATTTCAACGGCCACGGCTATATGGAGGTCGAGACCCCCATACTCCAGTCGATTCCGGGGGGCGCTGCGGCCCGTCCGTTCATAACCCACCACAACGCTCTCGACATACCGCTCTACCTGCGCATCGCCGACGAGCTCTATCTGAAACGCCTCATCGTAGGCGGTTTCGAGGGGGTTTATGAGTTCTCGAAGAATTTCCGCAACGAGGGAATGGACCGCACCCACAATCCCGAGTTCACCTGCATGGAGATCTACGTCAGCTATAAGGATTATAACTGGATGATGGACTTCACCGAGAAGATGCTCGAGAAGATATGCCTCGACGTCAACGGCACGACAACCGTCAAAGTCGGCGACAACGTCATTGACTTCAAGGCCCCCTACAAGCGCGTCACCATGCGCGAGGCCATCCTCGAGCACACCGGCGTCGATATCGACGGGATGGACGAGGACACACTGCGCCGCACTGCCCGCGATCTCGGCATCGAGGTCGACGACACGATGGGCAAAGGAAAACTCATCGACGAAATCTTCGGCGAGAAGTGCGAGGGCAAATATATCCAGCCGACTTTCATCACCGACTACCCCATAGAGATGTCGCCGCTGACCAAACGCCACCGCGACAATCCCGAGCTGACCGAACGCTTCGAGCTGATGGTCAACGGCAAGGAACTCGCCAACGCCTATTCCGAGCTCAACGATCCTATCGACCAGCGCGAGCGCTTCGTCGAGCAGATGCGCCTCAGCGAAAAAGGCGACGACGAGGCTATGATCATCGACGGCGACTTCCTGCGCGCCCTCGAATACGGCATGCCCCCCACATCGGGAATGGGCATCGGCATGGATCGCCTCGTAATGCTCATGACAGGCCAGACGACGATTCAGGAAGTTCTCTTCTTCCCGCAGATGCGTCCCGAAAAGGTAGCCCGCCGCGACAAGCCCGAGGCCTTCACCGCAGTCGGTGTCGACGCCGACTGGGTTGCGCCGCTCCAGAAAGCCGGTGTGCTGACCGTCGAGGCTCTGGCAGCCGTCGACGCTCCCGGAAAACTCGTTCAGGAGCTTCTGGCCATCAACAAGAAATATAAACTCGGCCTTAAGAACCCGACCCCCGACATGGTGGCCGCCTGGGTTGAGGCCGCTAAGAAATAACAGCGCGACGTGACATCTTTCCCCGGAAAAATCGCCGTCATGGGCGGAGGCAGCTGGGCGACAGCTCTGGCCAAGCTTCTGCTGTCGAACCGTGAATCGATAATATGGTATATGCGGCGTCCCGACCGCATCGACGACTTCTGCCGCCTCGGCCACAACCCGGCCTATCTTAGCGACATACCCTTCGACGTCAACCGCATAGCCTTCACCTCCGACATCAACCTCGCCGCACGCGAGGCAGACACTCTTCTGCTGGTGACCCCGTCACCCTACTTCCTGAGCCATTTCGAGAAGCTCACCGAAGATATCTCGGGCAAAGGAGTGGTCTCGGCCATCAAAGGAATGGTGCCGGGTTGCAACAGCCTCGTCAGCCACTATATGGAAAGCCACTACGGCGTCGCCGCCTCGCGCATCGCCGTCATCGGCGGCCCCTGCC
>HF985609.1:61473-64287 GCA_000431215.1 Prevotella sp. CAG:1031 | reverse complement strand
ATCTCACCATAGGCTGCGCCTGCCGCGACAACGCCGAAGCCGTCGCCGAATGCCTGCGCGGCCGCGCGCTGAGCGCCACGGTGTCGACCGACGTCGCCGGGCTCGAACTCGCCGCCGTGATGAAAAACATCTACGCCATCGCAGCCGGCATCGTCCACGGCCTCAAGAGCGGCGACAACTTCCTGGCCGTGCTCGTCAGCAACGCCATACGCGAGATGCAGAGCTTCATAACCGCCGCTGTCGGCGCCGGACGCGACATCGACGCCTCGGCCTACGTCGGCGATCTGCTCGTCACCTGCTACAGCAACTTCTCGCGAAACCATAACTTCGGTTCGCTCATAGGCCGCGGCTACAGCGTCAAAGCCGCCCGCATGGAGATGGAGCAGACCGCCGAGGGATACTACGGCGCAGCCTGTATCCACGCCTTCAACGAGAGCGTAGGCGCACGCATTCCTCTTGCCGACGCCGTCTACGACGTCCTCTACCGGGGCGCCCGTCCCGCCGACGCCATGCGGCGCCTGTCGCTTATATTCGACTAACAAACCTCATTAACCTCCTTTATTATTATGCAGACAATAAAAATCAACGTAGCCGACGCTATCTGCCCCAAGTGCGAGGCCGCCATGCTCCCCGAGGCACAGCAGGCCGTCGCAACGCTTCTCAGCGGCAACGGCGCCGGAAACGACTTCCTCGGATGGGTCAAGCTCCCCACCGACACCACCGATACGCTCATCGACGACATCAACGCCACAGCACGCCGTCTCCGCAACCTCTGCGAAGTCATCGTAGCCGTCGGCATCGGCGGCAGCTATCTGGGCGCCAAAGCCGTCATCGAAGCCCTCTCGGGCTCGTTCAGCTCGCTTGAGCCGGGCCGCATCGGCGCCCCGAAAGTGCTCTTCGCCGGCCAGAATATCGGCGAAGACTATCTCGCAGAACTTCTCGACTATCTCAACGGAAAGAAATTCGGCATCATCGTCATCTCTAAGAGCGGAACAACGACAGAACCCGCCATCGCCTTCCGCCTCCTGCGCGAAAAACTCGAAAAAGAGGTCGGCAAAGAGAATGCCAAAGAACGCATCGTCGCCATCACCGACGCCAGCCGCGGCGCCCTGCGCACCCTGGCCAACGACGAAGGCTACACAACATACGTCATCCCCGACAACGTCGGCGGCCGCTTCAGCGTGCTGACCCCTGTCGGTCTTCTGCCCATAGCCTGTGCCGGATTCGACATCAAGGCCCTCGTAGAAGGCGCCCGCACAATGGAAGCCGCCACAAACGGCGACGACCCTCAGACAAACATGTCCCTGCTCTACGCCATGGCCCGCAATATCCTCTACCGCGGAGGAAAGAAAACCGAGCTTCTGGTCAACTTCAACCCGAAGCTCCACTTCTTCGGAGAATGGTGGAAACAGCTCTACGGCGAAAGCGAAGGAAAAGACCACAAAGGCATCTTCCCTGCCGCCGTTGACTTCACCACCGACCTCCACTCGATGGGCCAGTGGATTCAGGAAGGCGAGCGCACGATCTTCGAGACCGTCGTCAGCGTCGAGAACCCCGACCGCGAGCTCGTGATCCCCACCGACGCCGACAACCTCGACGGCCTCAACTATATCGCCGGCAAGCGTGTCGACGAAGTCAACAAAATGGCCGAGCTCGGCACACGCCTCGCCCACGTCGACGGCGGAGTGCCCAACATCCTCGTCACCATTCCGCGCATCGACGCCGACAGCCTCGGACAGCTCATCTACTTCTTCGAGAAAGCCTGCGGCATCAGCGGCTACCTGCTCGGTGTCAACCCCTTCAACCAGCCCGGCGTCGAAGCCTACAAGAAGAACATGTTCGCCCTGCTGGCCAAGCCCGGCTATGAAGAGGCAACGGCCGCCATCCGCGCCCGCCTCGACAAATAACCCCCATCCAACCGACAGAACCCCGAAGAGGCTGCGCCCGCGCAGCCTCTTCGTCATTTTTAACGGGATTAATCTTGATTAATCGGGGTTCAACAGGATTAATCCCCGGAACTCCCAAGCGTCAGGCATAGGAGTGGAGGCCGGGAAGGAGGTAGTTGGCGCCGAAGTAGGTGAAGAGGACGCTGACGATGGCCAACAGCAGGTAAAGGTTGAGGACGCGTGGACGGCGCAGACGGCGCAGCGAGGCGGCGTGGAGCGGCACGGCGTAGATGAGCATGGTCACCAGAGCGCAGGTCTCTTTCGGGTCCCAGCCCCAGTAGCGCCCCCACGACTGGTTGGCCCAGACGGCGCCGACGAAGATTCCGGCGGTGAGCAGGAACTCGGCGGGAACAAGCAGGACGCTGTTTGTCAGAGCCATGCGATCGCAGAGGTCGCGGCGCGAGAGTCCGACGGCGGCGAGCACGGCCATAAGAAGAAACATGATGTAGGAGGTCATGACGAGCATGACGTGGACTGTCAGCAGCCGGCTCGACAGAACAGGCTGCAGGGCGGCTATGCGCGGTATAGCCGAAGCCATGGCGGCGGTGAAAAGGGACATGGCGGCTGTCAGCATCAGCGCTCCCTGGATAAGGCGACGCCGACCGCAGAACAGTGCTGCCGCCGAGGCGGCGAATCCCATGAAGAGCATCGTCTCGGGGCCGTTGGAGACGGGCACGTAGCCGCCGAGCCAGCCGCGCACGGCGAGAATGGCGGCGACAGCGAGAGCCGTCAGTCCGCAAAGAGCGGTAGCAACAGTTCCCGTCAGGCTCTTTTTGATTAAGGGGCGGCGCTTCAGTGCGCCCAAGAGCAGAAATCCGCCGACCGTCAAAGCAACCAGCGCCAGCGGCAGCGGCCGAGCCAGCCGGTT
>HF985609.1:56242-61462 GCA_000431215.1 Prevotella sp. CAG:1031 | reverse complement strand
AGCCAGCCGGTTGTAGCGGCGCTCGACGTCGACGCGCAGCGGCGAGGGAAGCCCGTCGGGAGCGGCATAACGGCGCTGGGCCTCTATAAGGTCGAGCATGACCTGTCCGGCGCCGATATTGTCGCCCGAGGCTACGAGACGCTGTATCGACGGCATTGTCTCAACCATGAACCGCCACTGGTCGAGACCCATCGCCGAGGGGCGGCGCCCTGTCAGCGAGAGCCATTCAAGATGCCCCGAAGCCGTGCGGTAGGGATAGATGCGGAAAGCCTCGCCGGTGCCGAGCCATGTTATCAGAGCGCGGCGCTCCTGCTCTTTCTTCCCCGATGCGTCGGGATGCGAGGCGAGATAGTCGCGGTTCCAGTCGTCGAACCAGAAGAGCCATCCGGCCAGAACCTGCTCGGGCGTCATGCCGCGGTAGGAACGGGCGCCGTAGAGCTTCGAGGTGACGTCGCAGGCCATTGTCTGCATCGGCGCCACGCGGTCGTTCCAATAGACGAACACGCGGCCCATGCGCGTTGCCAGTGGCCGCTGCATCGTCGGCAGATCTCCGGCCGAGGCTGTGGCCGCAACGACGATCATAGCGGCCGCGAGCAGCTTGCGCAGGTGTGCGCGCCAACAGGTGCGCCGCTGAAAGAAAAACAGAACCATGGAGAGGCCGAGCAGAGCATATCCGGTGTAGGTTATGGCTATGCCCCACGGATCGCGGGCAACCGAGAGTGTCGAGTCGGCGGCTCCCATGGCTGTCTGGTAGAAACGCCATCCGCGGTAGGTGGCTACGCTGTTCATGGCGACGGTCAGGTCATGGCCGTCGACGGTTATGTGGCTGCGGAAATCCATCGGTGTTGTCGAGGCCGGGTAGAAGACGACCTCGGCGCTGCGCAGGGCCACACCGAAGGGGAAAGTGCCGTCGCCGGGCCCCGACGTCTTGTCGAAACGGGTCACGGCAGGGGCGCCGTCGGCGAGCGTGACCGTGCCCGTTATGCCACAGAAATGAGTCACAATCGCTCCGGCCACGATAATGGCCAAAGCGATATGTATCAGGAGCGTTGCCGCGGGAAGATGTCGTTTCATAGGGGGGTCAGATAGCGTCGACGAAGCGGATTATGGCGTCGCGGTCGGCCTTCGGGAGGGCACGGAACTTGACGACTGTGTGATAGGCGTCGGACTGAGGCGAATAACCGTGCCACATGATGGCTTCGAGCGTCGTGCGGGCGCGGCAGTCATGCAGACGGTCGGCCGTCGGCGAGCCTGTGACTTTCTGATGGAGACCGCGTCCCCAGAGAGGCGTCGTGCGGCACCATCCGCCACGTATGTCGGAAGCCATCATCAGTTTGTGCTGAACCATATCGGTATAGGGCCAGATTGTCTGATAGGGATAGCGCGGCAGCTCGTCCCCCCTGAAGAACTTCGCCGGGTCGGCGATATTGTCGGGGCCGGTTGTCCAGCTCGGACGGTGGCAGTAGTCACATCCGATCTGAGCGAAGAGCTCGCGGCCGCGGATAACATCGGGATCGTCGATGTCGCGCACGGCGGGAACGGCCAGACCGCGGTGCCATACCATGAGGTCGGTATATTCGTCGTCGGTCATCTCGGGATCGAGATCTTTAGAGAGCAGATAGTTCTTGATTCGGTCTTCGATCGGGCCTGTCCACCATTCGGGATGTTTGCGCGAGGGATCTACCTTGGCCAGATAGTCGTCGAAACCGGCCTGCACGTCGGGGTCTTTCGCGGAATATTCGGCATAGGTTCCGGCAGCGTCGAGATAGTGGTAGCGGCGGTCGGAGCGCGTCACGTTGGTGATGTTCCAGATAGCGTTGGCGCCGGCGGCGTCCTGAAGCGGGCCGCGGCTGAGGGCGTAGGTGAAGCGGCGGGCGTAGGGAGTGCCGTCGCCCTGAACGGTATTCTTATAGGGAGATACCCATGCGCCACCGGCATAGAAAGCGGAATTCAGACCGTTTGGCAGAAAGCCGTCGGCTTCCTCTTTCTGATACTGCGCGAGAAGGTCTTTCTCGTCGATGGCGTCGAGCAGGCCGGTTCCGGGAATACCGATTGTCGATTCGAGCTTGACCTCATAGCCGGTCGGGAGCTGATAGCCCTGATTGACAACATAGATGGCATCGGAAGGCATATCGACAACGGGATACTGGAGCGAATATGTCTCGCCGTCGTCGAAGCGGTTGCCCCAGGTGTCGGTTGCCTCGCGGTAAGAGATCCTGACCTTCGAGCCGTCGACAGGAGCCTTGAAAGGAGCGACGGCGTAGAGCTGCGGCATACCGGCAAGCCAGGGCACATAGCCTTCGGTTGCGGGATTGTAGACGACCAGAAGGGTTCCGTTGCCCGGGTCGCGGGTGTCATACGAGCCTTCGGCCACGCGCTCGCCATGGCTGTAGTTGGGATGGCAGTGGGTACACGAGGTTCGGATATAGACAGGGCCGAGGCCGCCGCGCACACCGTCGGTATTGGTCATGAACGGTTTCTCGAAAATAGCCTCGCCGTTCTTGAACGACTGGTAGAGGCCCTGGTTCTCGACAGCCGCGGTCGGCTGTTCGAACACGTTCGAGGTCGCGAGCTCCGTTGTTCCGAGCTTGCCGCCGGCATAGTACCAGTCGGGGCGTTCGGGAGTGTCGGGAGCATCGTTGTTGGTAATTTTCTCATCGTCGGAACAAGAGGCAAGCGCCAGCGCCGAAAGCGCTGCCGCTGCCGTAACCGACATCTTCAGGATGTTCATAGTCGGGATATATGAGATTTGAATATAAAAGTCTGTTTATCGGCGTCCGATCAGATCGTTGACTTTCTCGAGCACATCGACGAGGTCTGTTCCGACAACCTTCACGGCGCGTTCGGCTTCGGCGCCCCCGGCGGTCTTGGCGAACGGCTCGGGAATGGCCGAGATGGCGGCGATAGCGTCGTCGATGGCCTGACGGAGCTCGGCGTCGAGGTCTTTGTCGACACTCTTCACATAGTCGCTGACCGAAGCGTCGCCGGCGTTAGTGCCGCAGTAGGCGTTTCTGATCGAGATGATATTGTCGATGAAGTCTTCGATGGAATTGAGCGAGTAGGGCGACTCGATATAGTTCTTGTCTTCGAGCGACGAACCGCTGTGGGGACGTCCGATCTTGGTGTTGCCGACCTCATCGGCGATATCGATGCAGCCCTGAATAATCTCTTCGGCGGCCTCCTGATAGGTTTTGAAGCGCGAGCCGGCACTGCGGGCGTTCTTCATCTCGTCGCCGTAGTTTTCGCCGTAATCGAGATCGGCGTCGGCGAGAATCTGCTGTTTTTCAGCCGAAATATTGTCGGTTCCGCGCCAGCAGGCCTCAAGGCAGACGGTCTGTTCGGCGAGGTCGTCGGCTACGGCGCAGAGATAGGTCAGCTCTTCGGCGGTATAGTCTGTCGAATGGGGCTTCGAGGCGTTTTCGTCGTCGGTAAGCTCGAAGAGCATATATTCAACCGAATGGAAGCCGATGAGACCATAGCCGCCGTTGTTGGCCAGCGACCACTGCTTTCCGGCGCGTATATCTTCGAGAAGGCGCTCCATAGCGGCCTTGTCAAGCGGCCACGAGTCGATATGGGGGTCGATATTGTGGTTGGCGGCAGGGCCGAAGAGGAACGCCTCGCTGAGCTCCCAGCTCTTGCGCGACTGCTTCCAGGCGCGTCCGGCAGCCTCGATATCGGCGGTTGTCAGAGTTCCTGCGGCATGTTTGTCGCGAATCGTGTGGCAGAGGTCGCGCAGCTCTATTGCGGCATCGGCCATGGAGGCGTAGGTCGGCAGCACGGTTTTGTCGACATAGGTGCCGACAGCAGTCTTCAGAGCCTGTTCCTTGGGGGAGAGAGCGGCGTCGTCGCCGCCGGCGGGCTCGTTGTTGTCGTCGCTACACGATGTCATGGCCGTCAGGGCCGTAGCTACAAGAAGTAGATGTTTGATTTTCATTGCATGTTATTTTTTATTGGTAATAATTCAGATCGGGTTTATTTGAACCAGCCGCAATAGGCGATACCTATTTTCAGTGACGGCTCGTTGTTATAGCGTCGGTCGAGGATTCCACAGACATATTCGGCCTTGACCACGATGTCGCGTATCGGATAGTAGTTTATGCCGCCGCCTACCTGATGGCGCTTACACCAGGCCAGGGCAGTGACGCCGTCGGTTTTCTGCATCGAATTGTAGTAGTCGTAGCGGCCGAAGACATAGAAACGCTGGCCCGAAGCCCTCATAGAGGGGATGGCGCCGAAAATATCGTAGCCGGCCTCGATTCCGGCGCAACAGGCGTCGGAGGCAACCTCCTGTTTCTTCGACGACGACCCCTTCGGCATCGACATATTGAACTCGGTTATATGGCGCGAGTCGCTCAGATGGCCCCAGTCGAAGAAGCCGCGGGCCACTACGTTGTGGGCGTTATAGGCGAAATCGAACGATCCGATCGACACCGTTCCGTGAACGCCCTTGTTCTTGAGCGACGACGTCGGTTCGAGGGTATTGCCGAATGAATTGCCGACATACCCGCTGACACTCAGGCGAAGCCCCGGAACAGAGTAGTTGTCGACACGCACGGCTCCGGCAACAGTGTTGGCTATCTTGAATTCGAAAGGCGATGCCGAGCCGCCGCTTATCCACGTGCTGTTGCCGAAGCGCTCGCTGTCGAGGCCCGGCATAATCATAGCCTGATAGGCCCAGTCGCCGGCGCGGCCGAGCACCGTCAGCGACACTTCGCGCCAGGTGCAGGGCAGAATCGTCGACTCGCCCACGGGACGATATACACCGAAGAAGGTGTTCGGCTCGTGATGGGCGTTGGTGCCGCCTACAGGAACAACCTGAAGGCCGGCGCGTATCTTCAGCTGTGGCATGAACTCTTTCTGCAGCCAGAACTGCTCGAGAGCAACCTCGCCTCCGCGCTCAACCTCTTTCTCATATTCGCCCCCCTCTTCGGTCTCGAGCTCCATGGCGGTCTCGACGCCGCCGTGTTCGAACTCTATCTCCGACGACATCGACCATCCCTTGCCGAAATCATAACCGAGATATATAACAACGTGAGGCACGTCGAAACGGCCGTGGCGGTCGCCCGAATATTTTCCCGGATCGGTATAGCGCAGGTAATTGTCGCTGAAGAAGTTCTCAACGAAAACCGCCTCGCCGTAGCCGCCGACATGAAGGCGGTCCCAGGCGCTGATTTTTTTTGCGACGGCGCTCCGGAGCGAATCGGCCGGTTCGGCGGCTGC
>HF985609.1:0-56232 GCA_000431215.1 Prevotella sp. CAG:1031 | reverse complement strand
CGGTTCGGCGGCTGCCGCAGCCGGAACACACAGCGCAAGAGCAAGAATAGAAGTGATAATAGGTTTCATCTGTTGACAGGTTGGAATTTCAGTGCAAAATTACTGTCCGCCAAAAGGCGCCGAAATACCCAAAATCTGTTAAAGGAGTGCCTGAGACATCCCCAAAAATAGTGAGAGGTTGCCTTTTGTGGCATATTTGTGCTGCAATATGTCGGTTTTGTTAAAAATTTTTTGGATATTTAAAACTATTTGCTATCTTTGAGGCGATTCAGCAACATTCATTAACCATCTACCACTTCTTTATGCGAATACACTACCTCAGATCTATTATTGCAGGTTGCATCGCACTTACGGCATCGGGGGCTTTCGCCCAGCAGCAGCTCCCCTATTCGTGCGCACTGAACACACAGGCACTGTTCGACACATGGTCGGTCTACGATGTCGACCAGAACACCGACGACGAACACGCTACATGGTTCCTCGGCGAGCCGGACTACGGCGGCAAAGCCGCCTGCTCGTGGGGATACGCCTCATATAAGGAGGTCAACAACTGGCTCGTTTCGCCCGGTCTCAAATTCGACGTAGCCGAAGAGGGAGACATCACCCTCAAGTTCGACTACTATACGACCTATCCCTACACCGACAAGGTCAACATCTACCTCAGCAAGGCGCCCGACCCGTCGGCCGAGCACACCCTGCTGAAGGCAGCCGAATACAAAGGCTGCTACTACACTGCCGGCAAAGAGACAATCGAGCTTCCGGCCATAACCGAAGCCGGAACCTATTACATCTCGTTCCAGCATACCAGCGACGGACGTCAGGGCATGATCTTCATCAAGAACGTGAAAGTCACCCCCATAGACGAGGGGACCCTCAAGGGCACGGCCAAAAGCGGCTCCACCCCTCTGGAGGGCCTGACCGTAACCGCCACCGGCCCGCAGACCTACACCGCCACAACCGGCGCCGACGGCAGTTTCTCGTTCGGCAAGATAGCAGCCGGAAACTACTCGGTCACATGGGAGAAATTCGGCTACGAAAGCCCCGCCACCCCCGTGAAAGCCAACGTAACCGCAGGCTCGACCGTCGACCTGACGCTTGAAGTGGCCGCCATGGAGCGCCGCACCGTGAAAGGACGCGTCACCGACAACAAAGGTAATGCCCTGCCCGACGCTCTGGTGACCCTCAAGGGATATACCGGTTTTTCGGCCACCACCGATGCCTCGGGAAACTACTCGATCAGCGGCGTATATCTCAACAAAGGTGCCAAGGCCGACGCGCCCTACACCATGACTATCACCAAGAACAACTTCACCGACTACATCGCCGCAGTCAACGTAAAAGCTTCGGGCGCCACAACCGACTTCGGAACCACGAAGCTCACCTACAATGCCCTCGCGCCATTCAGCGTCACCTCGACCGACGGAAAAATCAATTGGGAAGCGCCCGTCGACGCACGCCTGAAAATCTACGACAACGGTCATGCCGCCGAAGACCCGATAGGCTACGACGCGGCCAACAACGTAGCCGTTATCGGCGTTGTCTGCCGCGACAAATACAGTCTCTACGGCGTTGACTTCTACCGCAAGACAACCGATTATTCGGCCGACCTTCCCGAGCTCGTCAATATATGGATTATCGGCCTCGACGCCGACGGCGAGCCCAACGGCGAGATCATCTACCGCAAAGACAATGTCAAGTCGCTCCTTAACGGCTGGACATCGGTAAAATTCGACAAGCCTGTCGTCTCGGACAACGGCTTCGTTGTCGCCCTCAACACCAACGGGTACCTCTCGCTCGGCCGCGACGACAACCCCGAGCCTGTCGAGCCGCGCACTCAGGTGTTCTCGAACAGCTATGTCGCCGGCTACCGCTATTTCGACGACCTCGGATGGCCCGGCGCGCTGATGCTTCGCCCCCTGCTCGAGCGCAAAGAGGACGCCGCCTTCACCCCCGACCGCAAATATAACGTCTACCGCGTCAAGAACGGCGACACCGCAGGCCGCACTTCAGTAGCCTCGGGTGTGACCGCCCTGACAGCCACCGACAGCCAGTGGAACAGCCTCGGCCGCGGAAGCTACAGCTATGCCGTCGAGACCGTCTATCCCGTCGACAACCTGACATCCGAGCCTACAGTCAGCGCCGAACAGCATATCGCCCAGTTCGCCAGTGTGACGGTCGACCTGACAGCCGACTCCGACAATGCCGACGTAGCCGACGCCACCGTAACGCTCAAATCGGCCGAAAACAGCTACACCGCCAAAGCCGTCGACGGCAAAGCCACGTTCGCCAACGTCTGGAAAGACGAATACACCCTCAGCGCCGTCCGTGAGGGATTCGAAGCCGCTCCTGCCGAAATCTCGGCCAACGACGACAACCGCGACGAATATACCTTCACCGTAGCCATGAAGCAGAAACTGCTGCCTCCGGTCAACATCGACGCCCAGTGCTCACACCTCGGCGTGAAGGTGTCGTGGGACATCTTCCGCGACTTCAGCGACAGCTTCGAGGGCGACGACTATGCCGACTTCGAGATCAACGCCCCCGGCGCCCTCGGATGGAGCTACATCGACGGCGACGGACTGACGACCTACGGCTTCGGCGGTCTGACATTCCCCGGAATGAAAAGCCCGATGGCGGCAGTCGTAATGAACGGTCAGGAAACCGAACCTACCCCGACTTCAATCATCACCGCCCACCGCGGCGACCGCTCCATGGCATTCTTCGCCGCTGCTCCTATATTCCACGACGGCGGCACCCAGCTCAACTGGAGCGACGACTACATGATTTCGCCGCGCCTGAGCTTCCACAAAGATTTCACCGTCAGCCTCTGGGCCATGTCGTATGAATCGGTCGAAGGACGCCTCGAACAGATACGCCTCGGCTACACCAAAGGGGAAGCCGACGACCTCGACTCCTACACCTGGGACGAACTTCAGGAAGTTCCCGAACGCTCCTGGACACAATATACCTGGACAATCCCCGCCGAAGCACGCTACGTAGCCCTGAACAGCAAATCGAACGACGTCTTCATGCTTCTCGTCGACGAGTTCGCCATGGGCACCGGCATCACCGACTCGGGTCTCGCGCCGTCGGCTGGAAAATTCAACGGCTACAGCCTCTCGATCGACGGCGGTGAGCCCGTTCTGACCAAAGAGAACTCGATGCTCGTCACAACGCTGCCCAACGGCGTCCACACCGCATCGGTCAGGAAACTCTATAACGGCGGTGAATCGCCCGCAATCGAAGTCACCTTCGACAAGCAGACCGGCATCGCATCGGTCGGTGCCGACAGCAATGTCAGCATCTCTCTCGACGGCCGCACACTGCTCATCAGCGGCGACTTCGCCAACGCCGAAGTCTACGACACCGCCGGCAAGCGCGTAGTTTCCGGCATCAACGCCCCGGCAACCGACCTCAGCCGCCTCGCCGCAGGCGTCTACATCGTCCGCGCCGGCATGGCAACGAGCAAAATCGTCCTACGATAAGAAACCTTTGAAACCGTAAATAGGCGCGCCCGACGGCGCGCCTATTTGTTTGGTCTCAAACTAATGACTGGGAACTTAATTATCGCAAATTTGTTTTTGATTATAAAATATCATATCTTTGCAATCTAAATGATATCATATATGGATATAGCCCTCGAAAAAAAAGCCCATGTGTTCAGGCTTCCGGTTTATCTGCTTGACAAGCTTAAGGAGCTCGCCAAAAGAGATCGCCGCAGCCTCAACAATTATGTTGAGGTTCTGCTGCTTGATGCAGTTTACCATGAACCTAACGAAGAAACCGTCGCAGCTATCAACGAAGCGAAAGCAGGCAACCTTAAAGGCCCGATCGACACCTCAAGCGTCGAAGCCATGCTCAAGTCGATGAATCTATGAAAGAGCTTCGCTACACGCGCCAGTTCAAGAAAGATCTGAAAAGATTTCTAAACCAGCCCAGAAAGCTTGAAGAGCTGAACAATGTCCTCAATATGCTTCGGAATGAAATTCCCCTGCCTGAAAAATATCGGAAACACACATTGACAGGAGAATATTCAGGCTGCTTTGAATGTCATATCGAAGGTGATTTTCTTCTGATATGGTTCGACGAAAAGAACAATGTCTATGCTCTGTCGAGGCTGGGCTCACATTCAGAACTATTCAAAGGCTGAGATTTTATCGCAGGATCGGCCAGGGGTAGCGGCGCAGGCGCCGTTCGAGCTCGGCCTCGCGGCCACCGCTGAGGCGGTCGACACGGGCGTGGAAGGCGGCGTCGTGGCCTGGGCCCGATAGGTGGGCAAGCTCGTGCCAGACAATGAGGTCACGCAGCTCCTGTGTCAGAAACACAATGATATGTGAGAGGCTTATCGTGGCGCTACGGCGCTCGCAGGTTCCGAGAACCTTTGTGCCCGAGCCTATCTTCCAGCGGTTCACTGTGAGGCCTGCTTCGGCGGCGAGCGCGCGGGCGCGCGGCAGAAGAAGCGGCGCGGCATAGCGGCGCGACAATACCGTCAGCGCCGACGACACTGCCTGCGAGCGTTCGGGCTCGTCAAGATCAGCGCCGATAAAGACTTTTGCTTCGACAATATCGCCTGCGGGCCTGCCCTGCACAAAGCTGTCGCGGCCTGAACGGCCGTTGTCGAAAAATCTGATGGTGATTCCCGGCAGTTCGAGAACCGAACCGGCTTCGAAGGAGAGCGTGCGGCGCCGTTCGAGCATCCGTGGAGCCAGTTCGTCGATGACTTCGGCAATACGAGCCGGGGATGCGCCCGCCGGACAGGTTATCCATGGTTCCCCTTTTGTCCAGCGTCCCGTGAAATTGCGCGCCGTGGCGCTGAAACGCAGATTGACATGGCCGAGCAGAGGATGGGAAATGCCGCGTTTTATCATCTGACGCCCCAGAGCAGTTTGTCGCGTAGATTGCGGGCGAATGTGTGGTCAGCGCTGAAGAGAATCCGGGTCGTGAAAGGCGCGCGGTCGACAACGAGGCGCGCATCGAGCGGAAGGCTAACCGAGCGGCCGTCGAGACTCAGGCGGTAGCGCGGAACGCGGGCGTCGACGGCGATGTCGAGCCGCGACGAGTCGGGAATCACGACGGGGCGCATCGTCAGCGAATGGGGAGCCACGGGCGAAAGAGCCCAGCAATGGGCGTTGGGGCTCAGGATAGGGCCGCCGACCGACAGGTTATAGGCCGTCGAGCCTGTAGGAGTGGCTATGATGAGGCCGTCGCCACGGTAGGTTGCCAGCTGGTCGCCGTCGAGCAGGGTGTCGACCGTTATCATCGAGGCATTGTCGTCGCGGACGATGGCTACCTCATTGAGAGCGTAAGGGAAATCAAGGATGCGCGAAGTGTCGTCGACGCACGCCCCACCGACAGTCACTCTCAGCAGTGTTCGCTCCTGAACCACAAGGCGCCCCCCGGCGATGTCGCCTATTATCCGGCCGGCGTCTTCGATTCCGACATTGCTGAGGAATCCGAGGTTTCCGCTGTTCAGTCCGAGAATAGGGGTCGGCATCGAGCCGATCCAGCGCGCCGTGCGCAGGAATGTGCCGTCGCCGCCGATGCTGACAGCCAGCTCGGGCGCAGCGGCGCCGAGACCGACAATGGCGGGAGGCAGATTCTCGGGACCGAGAGCCAGGGCATAGCGGTTCTGCATAGCTATGGCGGGACGTCCGAGAGCTTCCCAAAGACCGGCTATGAAGTCGAGAGTGGCCCGGCGACGCGCAGGGTCCTGACGCCGTTTGCCGTTTATGGCTATTAGTTTCATACGTTCAGAAAATGGATTAGCTCGTTGACACGGCGGCGCACCTCATCGGTGGCGGCGTCGGAAGAGGCCTCGGCCGAGGGCTGGCCGTCGATGACTCGGAAACCGTAGCGCTCGAGAGAACGGGCCACGGCCGCCGGATCGCGGCGGCTGACGCGCAGATCGACAGTGACAGTGTCGTCAAGCGGATCGTGAGAGCCGACAACGGGCGCCGTCAGATTGAGGTTGAGCAGATGACAGTCGCAGTCTTCGACAGCTCTGGCAATAGCTCCGGCGCTGTAGTTCGCTCTGCGACAAGCAACAGTGAGCCGACTCGACTCTTCGACGGGCGGAAAGAGGCGGGCAAGAATGGCCTGAGGCTGAAGATTAGTGTCGTTTGGTGTCACCGGCGCTTGATTTTGGGGGGAATTTTGCGTAATTTTGCCGTCGAGAAGCGGCGTTTCTGATTACAAAGTTAGTAATTTTCTCTAAATGAATCTACAATCACAACGCCTGCCGGCAAAAAATTACTCATACGATGACAAATTTTAGTGTTAATATCAACAAAGTCGCCACTCTCCGCAACGCCCGGGGAGAAAACCGGCCCGATGTCGAGCAGTTCGCCTGCGACGTCGAACGCCTCGGAGCCGACGGAGTGACAGTCCATCCGCGTCCCGACGAGCGCCACATACGCTACGACGACGTCTACCGTCTGCGCCCTCTGGTGAAGACCGAATTCAACATCGAGGGCTATCCCTGCGAGCGCTTCCTCGACCTTGTTCTAAAGGTAAAGCCCGAGCAGGTCACCCTTGTTCCCGACGCCCCCGACGCCATAACCTCGAACGCCGGCTGGGACATAGCGGCGAATTTCGAATTTCTGACAACTATAGTGGAGCGCCTGCGCGAGGCGGGAATACGCACGAGCATCTTCGTCGACCCCGATCCGGCCCAGATTCGCCTTGCAGCCAAGGTTCAGGCCGACCGCGTGGAGCTTTACACGAAGCCCTACGCCGACAACTACCCCACCGATCCGGCAGGCGCCGTCGCTCCCTATATCGAGGCGTCGCGCGCGGCCCACTCCGCAGGACTCGGCGTCAACGCCGGCCACGATCTCAGCCTCGAGAACCTGCGCTACTTCCGCGAACAGGTTCCCTATCTCGACGAGGTGTCGATAGGCCACGCGCTGATATGCGACGCCCTCTATATGGGCATCGCCGAAGCCATCAAAGCCTACAAAGCCTGCCTGAAAGGCTGACAAACAAGATTCAACAACCATCCAACACCCCTTTCCGACAATGTCAATTCTCCTTCAGGCCGCCACGGCCGCCACTCCGGTTGTCAAAGAGCTATCCGTCTGGGATCTGTGCGTCAAGGGCGGACTTATAATGATTCCGCTGGCACTTCTGTCGCTTATCTGCATCTATGTTTTCGTGGAGCGCTGGATCGTTATCCGCCGCGCCGCCGCAGGGGACGACACCTTCATGAGCCGGATAAAAGACTATATCCACGAGGGCGAAATCGAGAGCGCCCTGCTCGTGTGCAACAACGCCAACTCGCCCTACGGGCGCCTCATTGCCAAAGGCATCAGCCGCATCGGCCGCCCGATGAACGACGTGCTCGTAGCCATCGAGAACACCGGCAACATAGAGATAGCGCGCCTCGAAAAAGGCCTTCCCTGGCTCGCCACCACAGCCGCCGGAGCACCCATGCTCGGATTCCTCGGCACCGTTATCGGCATGGTCGAGGCCTTCTTCAATCTGGCGTCGGCCGGAACCTCGGCCAACATCGACGTTCTCGCCGGCGGCATCTACGAGGCTCTGGTGACGACAGTGGCCGGTCTCGTAGTGGGCATCATAGCCCTGTTCGCCTACAACTATCTGGTTGCCTGCATCAACCGCGTCATGAACAACCTCGAGAGCAAGACCATGGAGTTCATGGATCTTCTCAACGAGCCTGTCGCATAAGCCTATGTCGCTCAAGCGTCAACATTCAATGATGGCAGCTTTCTCGATGGCGTCGATGACCGACGTTATCTTTCTGCTGCTGATATTCTTCATGGTGACCTCGACGTTCATCTTCCCGACGGCCCTCGAAGTCAATCTGCCGCAAAGCAGCGAGCAGACGGCCCTGAAGCCGTCGAAGCGCGTCTATCTCGACAGCGAGGGGCGCATCTTCGTGTCGGCGGCCGGCGACAGAGAGCCACAGGAGATCGCCGACCTCGACCGCCTGCTGACTTTTCTTCAGCTTGCAGCCGAGAATCCCGACGAAGACTATATCGCCGTCTATGCCGACGAGGATGTCACCTACGGACGCCTCGTTGAGGTTCTCGACCTCGGCGCACGCAATAACCTGAAGATGGTTCTCGCCACCAAGCCCGCTCCGGCCACGGCCCAGCCTGATTATGAAAAATAACCGACGACACCGGGCCATAGCCGCAGCTGCCACACTGCTGTTCCACGCGCTGCTGATAGCGGCGCTGGTAGCCGGTGTGCTGCGCTACAGCTCAGAGCATGATCAGCCCGAATGGCCGCCGGCCGACTCGTCGGAGATTCTCTTCGGCGGCGAGTTTGTCATGGTCGGCGATCAGGGCGCCGCTGAAGCCGAAGCGGCTGCCGAAACAGCTGATGTTTCTGATGTTTCTGATGTAACGGATGTGACTGATGTGGCAGCTCCCTCCGGCGACATTAAAGTCCCTAAGGCCCTTAAGGTTCCGAAAGACCCTAAAGCTGAGAAAGCCGAGGCCGAAAAGGCCGAAAAGGCTGAGAAAGCCGAGGCTATCAAAGACCGCGTCAGCTTCGGCAAAGGGAAAGGCAAAGCGGGCCAGCCCGACGGCAACTCGGCCGACGGCGCCGTCAGCGGCATCGCTGCATCGGGTCTGGGCAACCGCAAGGCGGTCAGCCTCCCCTCTCCCGAAAAGGGGCCGATGGGAAAGATCGTCGTGAAGATCACTGTCGACCGCAACGGAAACGTCACCTCGGCGGCTTATCTGAGCGGGGTCGCTCCGGCCAATGCTTCGGCTTCGGCGCGACGCAGCTGTGTTGAGGCCGCCCGCCGCTCGCGCTTCAGCGCCGACCCCGACGCCCCCGCCTCTCAAACCGGAACAATAACATACACCTACAAATAACTACAACTCCAATGTCTCTGATAAAATGCGACGACTGCGGCAGCGACATCTCCGACAGCTCGCTGTTCTGCCCCCACTGCGGCCGCCCTACCCATCTCAATAAAGCCTATCCGCACCCCGGAGAGGTTCCCGAAGCTTATACGAAATTGGCCGAGGCCGTCGGGAGTAAGAAAGATGTATCTGATGCTTCTGATGTATCTGATGCGACGGATGTGGACGAGGACGGCGCCGAACGCGCACGCCGCCGCAACGAGCGGCTGAAAGTCGCCCTCTTTCTCGCCGTCTTCGTTGTCATTCTTGGCCTTGTTCTGTGGGTTTACTTCTTCATGCCCCGTCCCGAGCAGGAAGATGAGCTCCTGGAAGCTACCGAAGAAATCACCATAGTCGAAGATTCCGCCTCGGCAGCCACGCCTGACACTGCTCCCGCCGCTCCCGTTGTTCCGGCGGCTGCCAAACCGGCTGCCATTGCTCCGAAAGCGACTCAGGCTGCGGCTCCCGCTCCTAAGGCCGAACGCGCAGCGGGAGAGATCACAATGAAATCGCTTCAGGAACAGGCCGCCCATCCCGCCGAGGCGCCGGCTGCCGAATCGCCAGCTTCACCGGCCGAGTCGACGGTTCCATAACCTGCCGATACTGACAACTCAATCTCTCACCTCAACTATAAGACACACTCTTCCAGATATGGCAAAACACAACAGATACTGCGTGATAATGAGCGGCGGCATAGGCAGCCGGTTCTGGCCCTACAGCCGCACGGCACGTCCCAAACAGTTTCTCGACTTTTTCGGCAGCGGCCGCTCACTACTGCAGATGACCTTCGACAGAATGCTGCCGCTGGTCGAAAGCCCCGAACGGATTATCGTTGTCACCAACGACATCTACGGTTCTCTGGTAGCCGAGCAGCTCCCCGAACTTCCGGCCGCAAACATTCTGACCGAGCCGACGCGCCGTAACACGGCTCCCGCCGTAGCGCTGGCCGCCTACCATATCCTCGCCGTCGATCCCGAAGCCTCTATGGTAGTTGTGCCGAGCGACAACCTCATTACGGGCGAAGCCGTCTTCAACACGACAATTCTCAACGGCTTCGGTTTTGTCGAGAACAGTAACGCACTGCTGACAGTCGGTCTCACCGCAACACGCCCCGAGACGCGCTACGGCTATATCCAGGTCGGCGCCGAGGCCACAAGCGGCATCGCGCGCGTGAAGACCTTCACCGAGAAACCCGACGCCGCAATGGCCGAAGTGTTTATCGACTCGGGCGAATTCTACTGGAACAGCGGCATATTCCTCTGGAAAGCATCGTCGATCGTGGCCGCCCTGCGCGAACACGCCCCGGAACTCGCCGCCGTCTTCGACAGCGGCATACGTCTTTTCGGCACTCCCGACGAAGATGCCTTCATAAGCCGCGCATTTCCGTCGTGCCCGTCGATAGCGATAGACTTCGCCGTGCTCGAACATGCCTCGAACGCATACGTCGCCATGGCCAATTTCGGCTGGAGCGACCTCGGCACGTGGGGTTCTCTCTACGACAACTCTCCGAAAAACCGCGAGCGCAATGTCACTCAGGAATGTAACGTGCTCGCCTACAACTCGTCGGGCAACATCTTCGCCGTCAAGAGCCGCGACAAGCTCGTGGTTGTGTCGGGCCTCGACGACTATATCGTGGCCGACACCGACAATGTGCTTCTAATCTATCCCCGAGCCGAAGAGCAGGACATACGCCGCCTCGTCGACGATGCCCGTCAGGCTTTCGGCGACAAATATCTATGACCCTTCAATGACATCCGAAGAAATAACCTCACTGAAAGAACGCATCCTCGCCGGAGGCGCCATCACCGACGGCGAAGCCTACGCTCTGGCCGAGGCTCCCGACGCCGAAGCTCTATACGACGCCGCTGAAGAACTGACGCGGAAAACCGTCTCGCGCCGGTTCGACTCATGCTCGATCGCCAACGTGCGGTCGGGCCTCTGCCCCGAAGACTGTAAATGGTGTGCCCAGTCGCGGCGCGCAAACACAGGCATCGACACCTACCCGCTACTCGACGAAGCAACCTGCCTCGAACACGCCCGCGCTGCCGACCGCGCCGGCATAGGCCGATTCTCGCTCGTGGCAAGCGGCCGGCGAGTGCAGGGCGCCGCGCTCGACGCCATCTGCTCGACGTTCCGCGCCATCGGTGCCGAATGCCGCACGGGCCTCTGCGCGTCGCTCGGGCTGCTCGGCTCCGACGAACTGCGGTGCCTGCGTGAAGCGGGAGTGACCCGCTACCACTGCAATCTCGAGGCGGGGCCATCGTTCTTCAGGACAGTCTGCTCGACCCACACTACCGACGACAAGCTCGCCACGCTTCGCGCGGCCCGCGACCTCGGCTTCGAGGTCTGCTCCGGCGGCATCATAGGCATGGGCGAGACTATGGCCCAGCGTGTCGAACTGGCGCTGACTCTCCGAGAGGTGAAGCCGCTGTCGATTCCTATAAACCTGCTCCACCCCATCCCCGGTACACCGCTCGAAAACGCCGCTCCGCTGAGCGAGGAAGAGATTCTGAGAACAGTGGCAGTGTTCCGCTTCGTCCATCCGGGCGTTCAGCTACGTTTCGCCGGAGGGCGCGCACTAATGAGCGAGCACACCCAGCTGCGCGCCATGCGCATCGCCGTCAACGGCGCCATAGTCGGCGATCTGCTGACAACCATAGGGTCGACCGTCGAAGCCGACCGCAAACGAATAGCCGAGGCCGGATATGAATTCTGACATCCGCTATAAAGGACATCTTCAGCTCGCCGGAATTGGCCCCGAAGGACAGCGGCGGCTCGAAAAGGCGTCGGTTCTCGTTATCGGTGCCGGCGGACTCGCCTCGGCGGCTCTGGAATATCTCGCAGCCGCCGGAACGGGGCGCATAGGCATCGTCGACCCCGACATCGTCGAGCTGTCGAACCTCCAGCGCCAGATTCTCTATACCGACGCCGACACAGGTCTCCCCAAAGCCGTCTGTGCCAGCCGCCGCATCGCCTCGCTTAACCCCTCGGTGGAGACCATTGTCTTCGAGAGCCGCTTCGACGATTCGACCTCAGGCGCGATACTCGCCGCCGCGCCCTGGGATGTAGCTCTCGACTGCACCGACTCCTACACGTCGAAACTCACCGTGGCCCGCGCCATGGCCCGCGCTCGTCTGCCCTACGTCTACGGCGCCGTCGGCCGCTTCGGCGGACAGGTCATGACGGTTCTGCCCGGGCATGCCTGCTACGGCTGTCTCTACGGCGACGGCCTGCCGGGCGACAACGCCGAAGGCTCATGTGCCGGAGCCGGAATCTTCAGCGGCGTCGTCGGACTGACGGCAATGGTTCAGGCCTGCGAGGCCATGAAAATAGCCGGAGGCTTCGGCAGCCCGCTCGCCGACCGCCTTCTGACAATCGACACCTTCACAATGACATTCACCACCGTCGCCATCGAGCGCGACCAAAAATGCCCGGTATGCAATATCTGAAAAAACTGCTCATCGCCATTACCGTGGCCGCGGCAGCCTGTCAGGCCTTCGCCGCAGCCCCGAAACAGCCCAAGTCGGGTGTCGTCAACGACGACGCCACAGTATCGCTCGCCGTATATGCCCCGAAAGCCGCCTCTGTCACTGTCGGCGGAGATCTCGCCCCGACAAAGATGACGCGAGGCGCCGACGGCATATGGCGCGGACGCACCAAATCATTGCGCCCCGACTACTACACCTACTTCTTCAACATCGACGGCGTCCGCACAATCGATCCCGCCAACGCCTTCACTGAGCGCAACGAAATGTATCTGTCGAACTACGTCGTAACCGACCCCGAACTGCGCTCGCAGGACGTCCCCCACGGCACTGTGGCAAAAGTGTGGGGGCCCGACGGCCGGCGCATGACAGTCTACACCCCCGCCGGATTCGACCCGCGCTCCGACCGCCGCTATCCGGTGCTTTATCTTCTCCACGGCCTTGGCGGCGACGAAAACGCATGGCCCGAGCTGGGACGCGCTCCCTATATTCTCGACAACATGATAGCCGCCGGGCAGGTCGAGCCGATGATAGTCGTGATGCCCAACGGCAACATAGCCCACAAGGCCGCTCCCGGCGACAACCCCGGCGCGCCGGCCCAGCCCGTGTCGCGTCCGCCGCGCACTATGAACGGCGAGTTCGAAGCTTCGTTCCCCGCCATCGTCGAATGGGTCGACAGCCATTATCCGACGAACACAGACCGCGCCTCGCGCGCCCTCGCCGGTCTCTCGATGGGCGGCTTCCACACAATCCACATAGCCCGCGAGAACCCCGAGATGTTCGGCTATATCGGCTCGTTCTCAAGCTTTCTGCATCCCCGAAAGTATTCCGACTCAAAATCCTACGACAACCCGGGCCCCGCACTGCGCGCTCTGGCTGATGCCAAGCCGCTGCTGCTCTGGGTAGGTATCGGAAAGACCGACTTCCTCGCCCGCGAAAACAAAGAGATGCTCGCCGAATTCGACAAGGCGGGTCTCAACTACGAATACCACAGCTCAGAAGGTGGACACACCTGGAAAAACTGGCGCGACTACCTGCGCCTTTTCCTCCCGAAGCTGTTCAAATAACCACACATTTATCAACACTACCGTCATGAAAAAGAGCTTCATCCTTGCATCTGTCCTGTTGGCCGGCGCCGCCACCGCCTCGGCCTTTACCCCGGCCGACCCCATCGAAAAAGGAGCCAGAATAGCCGATGCGGGCATCGGCGTCGGTGCGATAACCAACAGCGGAGGCCCCGATAAAGCGATGTTCACCCAGCGCATCGCCTTTGAATATATAATCAAAGATGACCTCAGAATATTCGGACAGCCCTTCAGCATCGGCGTAGGTCTGGCCATCGACAACGGCGTCAGCGGCAAGACCGACCGTGTGCAGATAATCGGAAACTACGACTACTCCTACAACAGCGTCAACTACGGCTGGCGCCGCGACCCGACAACAGGGCTGCGCACTACAGTGTCGGAAAAAGAGACAATCGAACGCAAAGGCTACGGAACCGCCTACACCCGCTTCCGCCGCGACGACATCTCGTTTCTGCCCCAGGCATCGCTCCACTACTCGCCCATCGACCGCCTCGACACATATCTCAACATCGGCATCGGTGTGGCCGTCCTCAACCACTTCTCGACAGGCCTGACCGATCTTAAAGGCTTCTCGGAGAAATCGTTCAGCCAGACAATGAAGAACGACAACGAGGATGTCACCACAGCCTACAGCTTCAACGACCTCGACCACACCCAGTGGGAAGGCCGCCGCGCTACCGAGGCCTCGTTCGCCATGGCCGTCAACATCGGCGCACGCTACTGGATAACCCCGCGCTGGGCCGCCAACATCCAGGCCGGCATGGTCAGCGGCGCCCTGCGCAACGGCTGGGACAACTCCTATAACTTCCTCTCGGTCGGCGCCTCGCTGAAATTCTGACAAAAAATTCGTAACTTTGCAGCGCTAAAACGTTACACATATTATGGCTCACAAAGCACTTCTCATGATTCTTGACGGCTGGGGCATCGGTAACCACGGCCACGGCGACGTCATCTACAACACTCCGACCCCCTACTTGGACTATCTTCTGAAAACCTACCCCCACAACCAGCTGCAGGCCAGCGGCGAAAATGTCGGACTTCCCGACGGCCAGATGGGCAACAGCGAGGTGGGACACCTCAATATCGGCGCCGGCCGTGTGGTCTATCAGGATCTCGTCAAGATCAACAAGGCCATCGCCGACAAATCGATTCTCAACAACGACCAGATAAAAGCCGCTTTCGGCTATGCCAGAGAGAACGACCGTCCGCTCCACCTCATGGGCCTCGTCAGCGACGGCGGCGTCCACTCAAGCCTCGACCATCTCTTCGCACTGCTCGACATCGCGGCACACTACGGCCTGAAGAAGGTCTATGTCCACTGCTTCATGGACGGCCGTGACACCGACCCGCACTCGGGCAAAGGCTTCATCGAACGCCTCGAAGAGCACATGGCCAAGACCACGGGCAGCATCGCCTCGATCGTAGGCCGCTACTACGCCATGGACCGCGACAAGCGCTGGGAGCGCGTCAAGGAGGCCTACGACCTGCTGACTGCCGGCACCGGCGCCCAGGCCACCGACATGGCCGGAGCTGTTGAGAAGAGCTATTCCGACGGCGTTACCGACGAATTCATAAAGCCGATCCACAATGCCTCGCTCGCCCAGGGCGAAGGTCTCATCGCAGAGAACGACGCCGTAATCTTCTTCAACTACCGCAACGACCGCGCCAAAGAGCTGACCACCGTGCTGACCCAGCACGATATGCCCGAGGCCGGAATGAAGACCATCGCAGGACTGCAATATTTCTGCATGACCCCCTACGATGCCTCGTTCACCGGGGTTCACATCCTCTTCGACAAGGAGAACGTCGTCAACACCCTCGGCGAATATCTCTCGAAGCTCGGCAAGAAACAGCTCCACATAGCCGAGACCGAGAAATACGCCCACGTGACATTCTTCTTCAACGGCGGCCGCGAAGAGCCCTACACCGGCGAAGAGCGCATTCTCGTCGCCTCGCCCAAAGTAGCCACCTATGACCTCAAGCCCGAAATGAGCGCTTTCGAGGTCAGGGACAAACTCGTCGAAGCCATCGCCTCGCAGAAATTCGACTTCATCGTCGTCAACTATGCCAACGGCGACATGGTCGGCCACACCGGAGTCTACGAAGCCATCGAGAAAGCCGTCAAGGCCGTCGACCTCTGCGTCAGCGACACCGTCGAAGCCGCCAAGAAAGCCGGCTACGAGGTAATCATCATTGCCGACCACGGCAACGCCGACAACGCCGAGAACCCCGACGGAACGCCCAACACGGCCCACTCGCTCAACCCCGTGCCCTGTATCTACGTCACCGAGCGCAAAGACGCCCACGTCGGCCCCGGACGCCTCGCCGATGTCGCTCCCACAATGCTCTCGATAATGGGTCTCGAACAGCCCGCCGAGATGACAGGCCACTCGCTCATCGACTGATAAAACCGACCCCGCAATGGCACGTCACAACGACATAGGCCGCTGGGGCGAAGATATAGCCGCCGACTACCTCGTAGCCGGCGGTTATGCTATCGTCGGGCGCAATCTCCGCTTCGGCCGCGACGAGATCGATATCGTGGCCACGCGCGGCTCCGGAATAATGTTCGTAGAAGTAAAGACACGCTCAACCCCTTTCGACGATCCGCTCGACGCCGTGAATCCCGAAAAGCGGCGCCGCATGGCCCGCTTCGCCGACAGCTTCCTCCGAAGCGGCGACTACCCCCAGCGCCCCCAGTTCGACATCATAACCATCGTCGGCACCCCTGCCGACCACGTCCTAACCCACTACCCCGACGCCTTCGTCCCCGCCCTGCTCCGATAACCCTTTCCGACACCTTTTATTATAATATAGCGGGGGAAAACCGAAAAAAGCGCTATCTTTGTAGTATGGATCATTATCTTGTTTCAGCACGCAAATACCGGCCGTCGACGTTCGACAGCGTCGTCGGCCAACGTGCTCTGACGTCGACACTTAAAAATGCCATCGCGTCGGGGCGTCTTGCCCATTCCTATCTTTTCACCGGCTCGCGCGGAGTCGGCAAGACCTCCTGCGCGCGCATCTTTGCCAAGACTATCAACTGCGAACACCCGACAGCCGACGGCGAAGCCTGCAACGAGTGTGCTTCTTGTCGCGCCTTCAACGCCGGCAACTCGCTGAATATCATCGAGATGGACGCAGCGAGCAACAACGGAGTCGACGCCATGCGCGAGCTTGTCGACCAAGTTATGGTGGCTCCGACCCAGGGGCGCTACCGCGTTTTCATCATCGACGAGGTCCACATGCTCTCCAACGCGGCCTTCAACGCTTTCCTGAAGACACTCGAAGAGCCGCCGGCCCACGTTATTTTCATTCTGGCAACCACCGAGAAACACAAGATCATACCTACGATTCTGTCGCGATGCCAGATCTATGATTTCAACACGATTTCGATACGCGACATGGTCGACCACCTCAAGATGGTGGCCGCCAACGAAGGAATTGCCGCCGAAGACAGCGCTCTGGCGCTGATAGCGCGCAAGGCCGACGGCGCCATGCGCGACGCGCTGAGCATATTCGATCAGGTGGCAGCCTCGTCGCGCAACAACATAACACGCGCCGCAGCACTCGAAAGCCTCAACATGCTCGACCATGCGCTGTTTCTGCGCCTGCTCGACGCCTTCCTGAAGGGCGACGTGGCCCAGACATGGCTGATATATAAAGAGGTCCGCTCGCGCGGCTTCGACAGCCACTTCTTCATCGCCGAGCTGGCGGCGTTCATGCGCGACCTGATGGTTGCCCGCGAACCGGCAACGGCATCGCTTCTCGACGCCGACGCCTCGGAAGCGGCACAGCTGACCGAAGCGGCGCAGAAATGCACGCCGGGGTTCATCTACCGCGCCATGTGTCTGCTCAACGAAGCCGACCTCAACTACCGCACTGCCTCAGGCAAACAGTTTCTTGTTGAGCTGACGCTCGCCAAGATATGCCAATCAGTGCGCCCCTCGACCAATAGCGGTCGCGCCGGGGGGCAGCTAAAGCCTATCGACCGCCCTGCTGCGCCGGCTGAGCCGGCTAAGGTAGCTAAAATAGCTAATGTAGAGCCAATGCCAATGCCGGCGCCAAAGGCGCCGACTCCGGCTCCGACGCTGCGCCCTGTCGGGCGCGGGCCAACGCTTCGCGGCCGCGCTCAGGCAGCCTCCGATGAGCGCAAACCCGAGGCCACGCTGACAACGCAGCGCAGCAATCCTTTCACTCGCGAGGCTTTCGTCAAGGCCTGGGAGACCTTCATGGCGGCTCATCCGCGCGAACAGATTCTCGTCAACACGATGCGCGCATCGGTTCCGCAGGCTGCCGAAGGGAAAGACCACGCCTTCGTAATGACCGTGGCCAACGATATGCAGCTCGACCTAATGGGCCGTCAGATGCCTGCGCTGCTGACCCATCTGCGCGGCTCGCTCGAGAACGACCTCATAACGATCGACGTCGAGCTCGAGACTGGCCCGGGCTCATCGTCGACATGGACCGAGCGCGAAGTCTACGAGAATATGCGCGCCACGATCCCTTCGTTCTCGAAATTCATCGCCGACTTCGAGCTGACCCTCGGCTGACCATGTCAACTAAAAAAATGATCGAAGACGTAGGGCTGCACCGTGGTGCAGCCGCGGCCGACAATATCGCTGCCGACAACGTCCCTTCATTGTAGACGAAAAATCATACGAGCAGAGTTTCACCACTACTCGGGCGGAAACTAGTAGGGCTGCTCCGTGGGGCAGCCTATTCCATACAGCAGCTTGATTTTGTGCACATTGCAGACATTAGAGCAATGCTCCATTTGGCATTTAAGGTCGGCGGCTGCACCACGGTGCAGCCCTACGCTTAGCTGGGCCCTCCGCCTTGCAACGCTTTGGCCAACAGAATTTTAACAGCCATCAGACGGTAACCGGCAATATCTCCGGAACGCTCTCAATCAATCGCGCCACCGGAAGTGTCACCTACCGCAGCAATTTCGTCAACTACCGCGGCAACAGCTACGACTTCGTCCTTCACGGAAAACTTCAATAATTCTTCTTTAGTCAGCTGGCTCACCAAACCCGCTCAGTATATCGACGTCAACGCTGTTGTCGACGACAAGAAGAAATGATCCCGTCATCAATAACCACAAAAGAGGCTGCGGCGCAGCCTCTTTTATTCATTTCGCAGGACGGTCAGAAGTAGAATTCGAAGTTCTTGGGGTAGAAGAGCAGCCCCTGACCGATCTGGCCGGCCACTTCGGCGCCGAGCGTTGCCTTCACTATGGCGAGAGCAAACGGCATGGCCGCGGCGGGCCCGTTGGCAGTTATGATGTTGCCGTCGACGACAACCGAGCGGTCTACCATGATGGCTTTCGGGGCCATCTGCTCGAAGCCGGGATAGCAGGTTGCCTCGCGGCCGTCAAGAATGCCGAGCTGGGCGAGCACCACTGCCGGTGCGGCACAGATTGCGGCGATACGGCCCGAGCGGGCGGCGTGGTCACGCAGAAGGCTGGCGAGTTTGTCGCAGGCCACGAGATTTGAGGCTCCCGGCATTCCTCCCGGACAGATGAGCCAGTCGGGACGGTCGATTTCGGCCTGAGAGAGTGTTGTGTCGGCCTTGACGGTTATATTGTGGGCGCCGGTCACGGCGGTTGTGTCGGTAATTGATACTGTTTCCACAGAGATGCCTGCGCGGCGCAGGACGTCGACAGTTGTCAGCGCCTCGATCTCTTCAAAACCGGGCGCGAGAAAAAGATAAGACTTGTTGACGTTTGACATAGAAAGATGAGCGATTAGAGTTTAAGTTGTGAATATTGGTATTTGCGATTATCGAAGCGATAATTCAGTAGCTATTTTCGCAAACATACACATTTTTTTGAATATAACAGCTAACTTTGCCCGAAAGTTTTCAACAATCCCGCCTTATGAAACAGTTTTTGCTGACATTTCTTACTGCTTTGCTGCTGACGTCATGCAATCAGCGCGCCGGTTACCGCACTGTCGAGGGTTCGGTATGGCACACTACCTACCGGATCACCTACCGCGCCGACCGCCCTCTCGACGACTCGATAGCTGCGGCGCTCATGCGCGTCGAGAACTCGCTGAGCGTGTTCAACGACGAATCGCTTGTCAGCCTCGTCAATATCTCCGACAGCAGAAAAATCGGAGCCGACAGCCTTTTCATGAAAGTCATGACGATGTCGCGGCGCGTCAACGCCCTCAGCCGGGGCGCTTTCGACCCGACGGTCGAGCCGTTGGTGAACCTCTGGGGCTTCGGCCGCGACGGCGAAGGGACGGCTCCATCCGAAGCGGGAATTGCGGCAGTACTCGAGAGCGTAGGAATTCAGGACTGCTTTGTCGACGCCGACGGCCGCGTTGTCAAGAAAACGAATGCAACCCATTTCGACTTCTCGGCCATAGCCAAAGGGCTCGGCTGCGACGCCGTCGGCGAAGCCCTGCGCCGGGGAGGCGCCACCGACTATATGGTAGAAATCGGCGGCGAGATAGCCCTCGCCGGCACGAACCCGCGCGGCGAGCCCTGGCATATAATGATCGACGCCCCTGTCGAAAGCCGCGACAGCGTAGTCCACAGCGAACTGACAACCGTAGCCCTGACCGACTGCGGTGTCGCTACCTCGGGAAACTACCGAAACTACCGCGACCTCGACGGTCGGCGCGTAGGCCACACGATATCGCCCCTGACAGGCCATCCTGTTGAAACAGCCACACTCTCGGCCACCGTCATCGCCCCGACGGCAATGGAAGCCGACGCGCTGGCCACTGCCTGCATGGCCATGCCGGCCGCCGAGGCCATGGCGATGATCGGCTCTCTTCGGGGCGTCGGGGCCATGCTCGTTGTCGGCGGAGAAAAACTGACCATTCTGCGGTCGAAGAATTTTCCGCAGCGGCGCTGAACCTTCCGGGCCTCGCGCGCGTTTTATATTAAGTCTGCCCGACAAAGGTTCCGACATGATTGTGAAATTTTATTAATAGAGAAATATTTCCGTAATCTATCGGTCTAATCATCAAGAAAAAACCTTACCTTTGCAGCGTCAAAAAAGAAGTAACAGGTAAAGAAATCCAAATTACATATTTTTATACATTAACCCAATGAGTACAATCGATTTAAGCCAGTACGGCATCAGCGGAGCGAAGGTAGTCCACAATCCTTCGTGGAACGAACTCTTCATCGACGAGACCAAACCGGGCCTCGAAGGCTATGAAAAAGGACAGCTCACCGAGCTCGGCGCCGTCAACGTTATGACCGGTATCTATACCGGCCGCTCGCCTAAAGATAAATTCTTTGTCAAAGACGATACCAGCGCCAACACAATCTGGTGGACAACCGAAGGCTATAAGAACGACAACAAGCCCATCACTCCCGCCACCTGGGACGCTCTGAAAGCCATCGCCGACAAAGAACTTTCCGACAAGACCCTCTATGTTGTCGATGCCTTCTGCGGCACGAACGTCGACACCCGTCTGGCCGTCCGCTTCGTCATGGAAGTAGCATGGCAGGCCCACTTCGTCACCAACATGTTCATCCGTCCGACCAAGGAAGAACTCGATAACTTCAAGCCCGACTTCGTCGTGCTCAATGCCTCGAAAGCCAAAGTCGAGAACTGGAAAGAACTCGGCATCAACTCCGAGACCTGCGTTGCATTCAACCTGACCGAGCGCATGCAGCTCATCATCAACACCTGGTATGGCGGCGAGATGAAGAAAGGTATGTTCTCGATCATGAACTACTACAACCCCCTGCGCGGCATCGCCTCGATGCACTGCAGCGCCAACACCGACCTCAACGGCGAGAACACCGCCATCTTCTTCGGCCTCTCGGGCACAGGTAAGACCACCCTCTCGACCGACCCGAAACGTCTGCTCATCGGCGACGACGAACACGGCTGGGACGACAACGGCGTCTTCAACTACGAAGGCGGCTGCTACGCCAAGGTCATCAACCTCGACAAAGATAGCGAACCCGACATCTACAACGCCATCACCCGCGACGCCCTTCTTGAGAACGTCACCGTAGACGGCGAAGGCCACATCGACTTCAACGACAAGAGCGTCACCGAGAACACCCGCGTCAGCTATCCTATCGACCACATCAAGAACATCGTCAAACCCTCTCGCGGTCCCGCCGCCAAGAACGTCATCTTCCTGTCGGCCGATGCCTTCGGCGTTCTGCCCCCCGTTTCGATCCTCGATCCCGAGCAGACCAAATATTACTTCCTGAGCGGCTTCACCAGCAAGCTCGCCGGAACCGAGCGCGGCATCACCGAGCCCACCCCGACCTTCAGCGCCTGCTTCGGCGCAGCCTTCCTGAGCCTCCATCCGACAAAATATGCCGAAGAGCTCGTCAAGCGCATGCAGCAGAGCGGTGCCAAGGCTTATCTGGTCAACACCGGCTGGAACGGAACAGGCAAGCGCATCTCGATCCGCGACACCCGCGGCATCATCGACAACATCCTCGACGGCGCCATCCTCAAGGCCCCGACAAAGACCCTGCCGATCTTCAACTTCGTCGTTCCCACCGAACTCCCCGGCGTAGATCCGAAGATCCTCGACCCGCGCGACACCTACGCCGACCCGACCGAATGGTACAAGAAGGCCGACAAGCTCGCCAACATGTTCATCGACAATTTCAAGAAATTCGAGGACAACGCCGCCGGTAAGGCACTCGTAGCCGCCGGCCCCCACCCCGAAGCTTAACCGACGATAAATCGCAAACCGAGGGCGCCCCGCATCAGCAGGGCGCCCTCTTTCGTTGAATAAGTCTAATTAGACATATTAGGCTTATTAGGCCTATTTGACTAATAGTTGAGGTCAGGGGATGGAGTTGGCGCGGCGAAGCAGGGCGTCGCGCATGGGGGCCCAGTGGTAGTAGAGGCCGGGGCCGTAACCGCTGACAGGCATCTCGCGCTCGTTGAGCAGGAATTTGACGAGAATGTCGCCGGGGTCGGTCGAGCCGGGACGGCGGTAGAAAACCATCTGGACGTTGCAGGCCATCGGGAAGATCTCGTAGGCGCGCCACTGCGAGGCGAGCGTGTCGAAGTCGTTGTGTTCGGTGCCATAGTCGCCGAGATTGAGAAGAACGGCGAGCGACATGACCATTGTCTCGTGGCCGAAGCGCAGGTTGGCGCTGGGGCGCAGCGAGGCGAAGGCGGTGTCGGCCGACTCTATCATATTGCGTAGCAGATGGCGCTGCACCATGGCGCCGCGACCCTTGTTGAGGGCCGAATTGCCGCCGTTGAGGAACCATGAGGCGTTGGCCCTGAGCCATGCCTCGTTGATCTCGGCGGGCGAGAAGATGCGCGTCAGCATAGGCTCGAACTCGGGCGTCGAGCCGACGTTGAGAGCTACCTCCATGAGGTTATCGGCAAGAGCCGGGAGGTTGATCGAGTCGGCGGCAAAACGCTTGTCGGAGATAAGGCGTCCGAGAAACTCGCCCGAAGGGAGATGTCGGTTTGCGAAGGGCTCGTAATAGCGGGCGCGGGCGCTGTCGGTGATTGCGTTCTTCTCGGGGTCGTGGTGGTTCATATACCACATGTCGCGTTCCGACGCGTCGGTGCGAACCATGGCGCCGGGCACAGCCTTTCGCAACTCGCCGACAGCGTTGAGCATCGACAATATACAGCGGATAACTACCGTCGAGCGGGCGTCGATGACTGTCGAGTCGGTTATGACCTCGGGGAAGTTGGCCGCCATGCGGCGCGCTATGCGGCGGTGCTGGTCGGCTCCGAGCGGCGTCAGTTCGCCGAGGCGTCTGCGCGAAGCCTCTGCGAAGGCGCGCAGTTCGGCGAGAATATCGGCACCCAACGGGGTCAGAACGCCTGCGCGCTCGGCTTTCGAGAGCTCTTCGACGGGAACGGAATAGTTCTTAGGATCGATGAGCCAGCGCGAGCCGTGGCGCCCGTAATGCTCGATATGGAACGGCTCATATCCGGCTGGAGCAGGCGTCAGCGCAGCGACAAGCGTGTCGGGATAGGGCTGATACTGCGCCCGGGCGTGATCGGGCGTGACGATGAAAGAACCGGCCGTGGCCCCGAGGGCCACAGCCAGTGAAAGCAGTGTTACGATGATATTTTTCATTTTCCGGGACGGGGATTGGCGTTAGGCTCGGCCGGCTTGCGGCGTGCGAGGGCCTCATAGAGATCCCACAGATTGATTGCGCCTCCCTTCTCGGCTTTCGTCAGGGCTATCGAGTTGCCACCCTCGTTGGGGGTTCCGGTGGCGGCCCAGATGAGGTCGGCCACGTTGTTGGCGTCTTTGTTGGTGGCCCGTCCGGCGGTGGCAAAATAGGGATGGTTGACAATCTCGGTTATCTTGCCGGCCACGATGGCGTCGTAGAGTTTGCGGCCGCTGTCGCTCTTCAGGGCGTCACGGCGCCATGAACGGTTAGCGTTGAAATAGTCGATGTCGG
Source organism: Prevotella sp. CAG:1031 (assembly GCA_000431215.1). GTDB lineage: Bacteria > Bacteroidota > Bacteroidia > Bacteroidales > Muribaculaceae > CAG-1031. Next base: position 32,403 of record HF985609.1, on the reverse strand, counting down.
CCTGCTCGTCGGCGCTGACACCGGCAGACTGAGCGGGCTGAGCGGCCGCAGGCTGAGCGGCGGGTTGTGCGGCAGGCTGCGCCGTTGCGGGAGCATCCTGAGCCACGGCGCTGACAGAGTCGACAGCTACGGCTGCGCCGGCAGTCTTGTCGGAGTCGACAGGCTTGAGGATATATATGGCGCCTAAGATGACGGCTATGATACACACTCCGACGCATATCCACTTTATAATGTTCGAATTCTCGCCCTCGTCGCCCGCAGGCTTGTCGTAGGGGCCGCGCGGTCTCTCGGGAGCCTTGACCTCGGCGCTCTTGGCGGCTGATTCTTTCTCGGCCTCCTTGCCGGCGCGCAGTTTCTCGATGAGCGACGGCTTTTTCTCGGCGGCGACTGTTTCGCGCGGAGTGTCGGCCGTCTTACGCTCGGCCTCGCCGGCCTTGGGGAACACGGGCACTACGCGGCGGCGGCTCTCGTCGCGGTCGTCGCGCGAGGCAACGTTGTCGAAATTCGGAGCCACGGGCTTGCTTGCCGAACGGACGTCGACATTGTAGATCTCGCCCTGGCCGGCCTGACGGTGGGCACGGAAGCCGTGGAAGTTGCCACCGCGGAGTTGGCTGTATTCGGGGGTGTTCTTCTCAAGCGAGATCTGCTGCTCGAACACGCGGCCTTCGCCGAAATCGAGCCGCAGCACAATCCCCTCTTCAAGCGGCTGAAGAACAAGCTCGATGGCACTCTGGCGCATCAGCTCGGCAGCCTCGTAGCTCTGCTTCAGAGGCTGGAAATTGTTGCTGGCCACCTGAATCTCGACGCGCTTGCCGGGCTGGAAGTCGGTCTCGTTAAGCTCTACGAAAGGCTCCATCGTGTTGACCGTGCGGTCGTTGACGCTCATCGTATAACCGTTGATGGCGCCACCTTTTGCCGAGCGCACGCTCAGGCGCACCTTGCGCGTAAACGACATTCCGCTCTCTTCGGCCGTCTTTATGATAAGGGCGCTGCCGTCGGTGCGGACGTAGGGCGACGGGCTTCCTATGGTCACATTCTCCTTGCGCGGGTTAAAACCGTCTTTGGTGAAGGTCAGCGTCAGATGGTCGCCCTCGTCGACAATCTCCTGCGAGGCGCTGACATTGTCGGGACAGACAACGGTGTATTGCTTTTTCACGGGAGCCGTGATGCGGTCGACGCTGACGCCGGGACGCAACGAGGCTGTGGCGGTTATGACAACGATATAGTGGAAACGCTTGTATTCGGGCTGGTTCGGAAAAGAGAATACTGTCTCGAGCTCGCGCGTCGACAGATAAGTGCGGTAGCATATCGGGCTGAGACGCGCGCCCTCGTCGGGACGGTTGTAGTTCCATGAAGCCAGCTTCATCGGCGCTTCGGGGAAGCCCACGCTCTGGAGAACCTTGCGCACGGCGTCGTCGCTGAGCAGGCGGTCTTCGAGAAACGCCTTCTTAAGGCCGCTCAGAGCGCTGAATATGGCGCGGCCGGCCACGGCGTCGCCGTTATCGACCATGATAGTCACCATAACGCGGCCGGCGCGCGGATCCATCGGATCGGCGGTGATTATGCCGAAATAATGGCCCATCGGGTTCTGCCACATGACGTAGCACTCGCGGGCGCTCATGAAATTGCGGACGATGGCGTCGGGATCGGGGAGCGACCCTTCCCAGCGCTGCGACGAGCCGTCGGAGCCGTTGAAAGTGTAGCGCACCGACAGTTTGTCGTCGAAGTGGCCGTGCATGGCCACGTGGATATAATCGAACGGATTCATAGGTTGCTAATTATTAATGAGCAAAATTACTCAAAACCCCCGACTCTGCAAAATGAAAAACGACAAATAAAGAAATCCCCGACCTGAGGCCGGGGATTCCGAATCAGAGACAGGAAGGATTATTTGACACAGACCTTTGTCACGGCGGCGGCGCTGCGAACAATGTAGACGCCGGGGGCAAGAGTGTCGCGGACGTCACCCCACGGCCTATCGGCGTAGAGCACAATGCCGCTCGGAGTGCATACGGTCACCTTCTCGTCGGCGTCGACAAGGATGCCGGCGATTCCGCTGAGCTCGGTATAGGTGCCGTGGATGTCGACGTCGTGGGCGGGCATAGTCGCGGGGATGGCGTCAGTCCATCCGTCGAACCGGCAGCCCTCGGGCACTTCGGGTTCGTCGACGACGACGGCTGCGCCGTATTCGAGCATCTCATCCTTATACACCTCGTTGTTGAGATAGAGGGTGAGTCTGTAGGAGTTGACGGCAAACGAACCTGTTACGGTGACATTTCCGGCAGGCATTACCTCGGGAACACCTTCCCAGCCCGAGAATGTGTAGCCCTCCCTGACAGGATCGGCTTCAGGAGCGATTGCCTCCCCCTCGTAGTGGGTTTCCTCCTTATATGTCTCGCCGTCGAGAACATAGGTAAGCGTATAGGTGTAGAGGTTCTTGACATAGAGACGGCTGTCGGCGTCGATAACGGTGACGGGCTGAGTGAGCGCCGCATCGGCATACCACAATACTTCCTGCTCGCCTATGCGGGTCGGGAGATCAGCGTTCGAGTAGAGCGTCAGGCCTTCATCTTCGGCTGCCGCAGCAACGGCGTCGACCACAGAGTATGTCACCTTGTAGACCTTGTCGTCGCTGAATACGGGATGGGCGTCCTCCCCTATCTTCTGGCCGAAGGCCGAGCCGAGACGGTAGGCGATCTCGCCGCTTGCCATGCGGGCTTCGGTCACGAGAGTGTAGCCGCCTGTCTTGGCGTAATCGGCTATCGCGTAGGCGTTGGTGATGTTGTCGACAGCATAGGTTGAGCCGGCGATGGCGTGTCCGTTGGCATGGTCTTCGATAACGCCGACGTTGAACACGTTGCTGATGGTAACGTCACAGCCATTCGAGAGGTTGCCGACGATGCCGCCGCGTGTCGACTCGGCGAATACGCTTCCGGCGTTGTAGCAGTTGGTGACTGTAGACGTCTTCTGGGTCAGAGCGCCGATCAGGCCGCCGACGCCATTGCGGGCGCCGTGGATTTCGGCATAGTTGGCACAGGCGTCAATATCAGCGAAGCCCTGGACATGTGCGGCAAGACCGCCGAGAGTCATATTGCCGTTGACATAGCCGTAGACTGTCACACCCGATATATGGGCGCGGTGATCGGCGTCGGTTCCTTTGACACTGCCGAACAGACCAAGCATATTGCTGCCGGGCTGATCGATATAAAGACCTCTGACGGTGTGACCGTTGCCGGTGAACTCTCCGGTAAACGGATGGCTTGTATCTCCTATCGGAGTCCAGTCGTAGTCACCGAGATCTATGTCGGCGGTCAGCGTGGCCTTAAGCGGCTCGGCGGCATCGCCCGCATTGACCTTGTCGCGGAACCAGGCGAGTTCCGAGGCCGAGGAAATCACGTAGCGGCCGTCGGCGTCTGTGGCCGGCTCTTTAGAGTTGGTGCCGAACCAGTCGTCGTCGAGTTTGACGGGCTCAATGTTAAATGTCTGAAGGCCCTCGGCGTCGTCGGGAATATTGTAGCGCAGACGCTGGCAACGGTTGCCCGGAGCTGTGGCGACTACGTCATAGAAGCCGTATGTGCCCTCGTAGAGGCCCTCGTCGTCGGCCTCGAGCTCCTTGCCGAGGTAAGACACGGTAACCTTGCCGTTCTCGGCCGTGAAATCAACCTTGATGGGGAAATTCCTTACTGCCGTGACGGGCACTCTCACATCGGGAATAGCTCCGAAGTAGGTCTTGTGGGGCACTGCGGCGAAGTTGGGCGAGCGGCCGGCGCGAGGATCGATGATGCGGTGATTACCGATGGGATCGCCGTAGCCGTTCACCTGAATCACGCCTTCGGTGAACGTCAGCTCGGGCTCGGCGGCGACGTCGTGGTCGGCGGGAATGTCGAGAGTGACAGCCTGGGCCTTGTCGGAAGAGCCGAATTTATACTGGTTGGCGCTGAGGATGAGCGACGTGCCGTTGGGGACACCGTTATATGTCACGTAGGCCGACATATTGTATATGCCCGCGAGCTTGTTGGCGGGATGACGCAGACCGGAATACTGGATCGCGAGCTGATCGCCCGGCTGGAAGATTTTGCTGCCGGGACGATTCACGTTCACAATCTCGCGGTGACACTTCTTGGCGGTGAAGACCTGATAGGCCGACTTGCCGGAGGCATCGGTCATCCGGACAATCTGGCGCCCCTCTTTCAGAAGAACCGTATAGGAGCCGTCGGCATTGGCTGTCACTCCCGCGTCGCCGAAGCCTGAATATGTGGCCATCTGCTCGCCGATGACGGGATAGGCAATCTTCACCTCCTTGGCGCCGTCGGCCCTGAAGGTATATGAGTAGCCCTCTTCAGTGTCGAGATAATAGAATACGTCGTGCTCGGCATCGACATAATTGCCTGCCACCTTGAGCGCTCCCTGATTATATTTTTCGTTGACGAGCATCTGCGGGTCGACGGCTGATTTGCCCTGACCTACGGTGATGACATAGGCAGCGGTGTTCTCAGGCCAGATGGCGCTCCAGTATTCGCCTCCCATATATGCCTGCTTGACGCCGGTCGACGAAGCATAGAAGTTGAGGCCGATAGCGTCGTAAGTGACGAGGACTATCGCTGTGCCGGCTCCGACAGCCTTGAGGCTGGCCCAGGCCGAACCCTCTTTCTGTTCTACCTTGATCACCGAGTCGCTCTCCTTGCCGTCGGTATCGATTATCGTGTAGTGGAAATCAGGCTCGATGAAGTAGTTGTTGGTGGAGTTCTCGGTGAGCTGCCATGTGCGCATGGCGTGGGCGAGGAACGTATCGCCGACGTTGAGGTCGAGGTATCCCTCCTTGTTGACGTTGACAAAGATGTCGCCGGTCTCGAAGCCTTCGTTGGCCTGCACGTCGTGCTTGATCGTCTTGGGCCCGAACGCCTCATAGTCAGATTTTGTAAACATCAGAACCGGGCGTTTGGCAACATCCTTGTTCATGGTGAAATATCCGCCCTGAGTGAGCTTGCCGGGCATCGATGTGCGGTAGTTGTAGACCTGACTGTGGGCAAGGCGGTAGACGAGCACTCTGAAATCACCTTCGACTACCTCTTTCACAGGGTCTACCCTTGTGAAATCAATGAAGTGGAAGAACTTCATGTTGAGCTCGAAAGTGGCGTCTTTGGGCACGGTCACGGTAAAGTTGTCAGACTGAGGTATGGCACCGCTGACATTGACGTTGCCCGTGAGTGTAGCCTGCTTGTAGAGAGTCAGATACCCCTCGTCGGCATGGGCTTTCGAAGGAATGAACGCGCAGGAATACGTGTCGCCGTTGAGGGCAAGGAATGTCTTGCGACCTGCGGTCACGCTCTCGCCGAGCGTGATCGGATGGTTGACACCCTCGCGGCTGTTGACTTTGACGTCGATCGTATAATCGCCGTTGTCGACAGTCCATGTCGTTCCGTTGGTTTTGTTGCTGACGTATGCCGTGAGGGTCAGCACGGTGATCTGCTGCTTTACGGAATCGCCCACACAGACGTCGATAGTTCCGTTGACGGTCTTGCCGTCTTTGGCGTAGCCGGTGATCACGTAATCGCCCGGAGGCGCTGTAAAGGTATACAGCATCTTGTTGACATCGCCGACCGCGACATCCTCGCCGGTGGCCTTCGATTTCATCGACATGGTCGTTGACACGGCGTTCATCTTGACCGTGACCTCGACTGCCGATGCGGTTAATGCGCAGGTGAGAAATGTCATCAGCGCAATAAATGCAGTTTTTAGTCTCATGATGGTTTATTATTTATAAATGTCAGTTCTGATGATAGATGAATTTCCGGCCGTTCTGAATATAGATCTGGCCCGCGACGGGATTGACCACCCGCATTCCCTGAAGATTGTAGATTGTAGCGTCGGAGAGGCTTTCCTCTTCGGCGGCAATTTCGCCGATGGCGCCCCTGTTCGGGTTGAGCGCGAGAAAATGTGCCGGATTGATATAGACCTGATGGGTGCCGAGGAACTCGCCTTCGGGAGTCCACTGGTAGAGTCCGCCGGCGGCCACGAACCCGCCTGCGTCGGTGGCATAGATATATCCTGTGTAGGGGTTGACATAAATGCCGTAGGGCATCTGGATCTTCATTAAGTCTTCACGCACGGTGCCCGGCATTGTCTCCGACACGCCTTTGGCTCCTTTCGTGGCCATGACCTCCACAGGGTCGACCGAAATATAGTTAAAGGTATAGTCGCCCGTATAATATGAGAAACGCGAGCCGATGGCGAAGAAGCGGCCGTCGGTATTGACGCAGTTGTAGGTGGCGGCATATTCCAGGCTCTGGAAACACTCCGGGTCGGGCTTGCCTTCGATCACAGCCTGACAATCGAATATCATCATGCAGGCCGGCACGTCGTAATAGTCGCCGGGCGAGTTTATACACAGATACTGTCCGCTCTGCGACATTTTTCCGTAGAGATTGATGATGTTTGTCTCGACGTTCCGCTCCACTTTCATCGTGGCGGCGTCGATCACACTGACAGTGGTCTCGTATTCATGGTCTTCCTGAAAGGCATATCCGCCCGTATTCGCCACGAAGAGCTTCCCGCGGTAGAGCGCTATGCCCTCAGGCTCATAGCCGACCTCGACGGCATCGACGACATCGAAGGTGGCGACATCGATTTTAGCCACATAGCCTTTCGTGAAGTATTCCATGGCGCCGTTGACCTTACACTCATGGCCGTATGACGAGATATAGACATATCGTCCGTCGGAAGCCAGCTTGCGGTTGTTGGGCACATCCTCGGTGGCAGCCACCGCCTTCCCCTCGGGCGTTATGAACTGAACGATGTTCGACCAGTTGATGGCCATCGCTATCAGGTTGTCGTTGACCTGAATGATGTCGTTAGGCGTATCGCCTAACTTGTAGCCGTTGACATCGCGGAACCACTGGTTGCTGACAATCCGGCCGTCTTCGAAATAGCTCAGACGTCCGTTGTCAGACTGCCAGTTTCCCTCGTTCAGAAGAATGATTCTCTCCTGAGCGGCTGCCGCCATAGCCCATGCGGCGATGACGGCGATAGAAAGTAAAAGTCTTTTCATCTGTGTATTCTGTTACTGATTGAATATGAAAGCGTGAAGCTGAAGGCGCGGCCCGGCATCGGATAGCGCTGAATATGCTCGTACTGAACATCGAACAGGTCGTTCACCTCAAACGACGCGGTGAAGCCGCGCCAGCGGCCTGTGAGTTTCAGATCGACATTGTCGTAGGGGGAGAGCACATCGCGGGGGTCGGCATACGACCACATGCGCTCGCCGACATGAAGCTCGCTCACGGTAAGCGACAGCCATCGCCACGCCACGATCGCCGTTACGCCCGATGAGAACCGGGGCGAATAGCAGATAGGTTTGTTGTAGGTGTCGGGGCTGTCGGGATTGGTGCGGTTCAGGTCGTCCTGAAGGGTGAACGAGGCAAGCAGCGAGAAAGTCCAGTCGCCCGGCGTATACTGCCCCTGGAGCGTGGCGTTCAGACCGCGGCAGAATGTCTTGCCGTAATTCATCATCGACCATGTATAGGTTCCCTTGAGCGGGAGACACACAATCCGGTCGTCGATATGATTGATATAGACGTCGGCCTGGGCCGAGGCCATCCATCGGGCCGTGAGATAGTTGTACTCAAGCCCGATATTCCACTGCTTCGTATATTCAGGTTTAAGATTCCGGTTGCCGGCCTGAGTGTAATAAAGGTCGTTGAGAGTCGGAGCCCGGAATATACATTTATACCACGCACGGGCGCTCAGCCCGCGCCAGCTGTAACCCAGAGTGACCGACGGCGTGACTTTCTGCAGAGGGTCGGCAGCTCCCACCTTAAGGTTGGTATAGTCCTTATAATGCTGATAGAGAGCCGAGGCGGCCAACCGCAATCCGCGCCACTGCGCCTGAACGGCGGCCACAGCTTTCTGATCGAGGCGCCTGACCGGGCTGAAATGTTTCAGATCGGCCGTGAGCCACGACATGCGGGCGTCGTAACCCACGTTGAAGCTGACCCATTGCCACGGACGCACGGCGTAGGAAGCCGAGGCGAACGCATCGTTCTGATAGTAATGGTTGTCGACCTTGGCCGTGTTCTGATTCTCGGGATAGTCGGTGTTGTAACGCAGATATTCATGAGTGTACTTGGCGTTCAGCTTAACCGTATGCCGGCGCGCAAAGGTATGTTGCCACGACAGCTGCGCGAACAGGTCGGTGTCCCATTCGCGCCCGATATTCGTGTATTTGTCAGAGAGGCGCCGCACTATTCCGCCCGGACATCCGCGCTCCGACACATAGCAATAAACGTGCGACGCGAAACCACCCCTGAACAGCGCGCTCTCTATTCTGAAATATTCTATATCGGAATTCCGGCGGCGCCCGACCGTATCCTCGAATTCCGATTTATACCTGAACGGATAGTCACCCCGGGAATTGAGATATTCGCCGTCGACAAATCCGCTCCACCCGCGCCGGCTGAACTGCATGTTGGCGCGGCCGCGGTAGGTATGGAACGATCCGACTCCGGCGAGCACTGTCAGCGAGTCGCTCACAGGGCGGCGCGTCTGAAGATACACCGTTGCTCCCGAGGCATATTCCGAAGCCGACTGACACATATCGAGCCTGTTGGCATTATAGAGCGATACCGATTCAAGCGTCGACAGAGAGAATTTGCCGAGGTCGACAGTACCGTTCTGCGCGTTGGTGATTCTTATGCCGTCGATGTAGACACCGACATGCTGCGAACCGAGCGAACGGACATTGATGGTTTTAAGGCCGCCGAGGCCGCCGTAATCCTTTATCTGCACCCCGGCGAAATATTTCAGGGCATCGGCGACAGAGGTCGACGAAAGAGCCTGAAGCTTCGGCCCGGCCAACACCTGAGTCGTAGCGAGAGGACGGCGCGTTGCAGTCACCTCGACATCCTTCAGAGTCCGCATGAAAGCGGAGTCGGTCGTCTCTGACGCTGCGGCGGCACTGACCGCGCCGCCGCCACATGCGGCAAGACACAGCACTGACGCCAGAGGTCGGAATATTCTATGTAATAAAGTCATTTGCAGCCGGTTAATTCATTTTTTCACATTCTACAAAGCCACACAACCATACGCGACCACATAGAGAGTAGAATGTAAAAAACCCGGTGCGAACATTACGCATCGGGGTTAGATTACAAGCTGCTAAATACTGCTCTTCATCATACGGATATGCCGTATGACGGAGCCATATAATACTGCTGTCCCGTGATCCCGCAGGCGCGAACAAATATCTGGTATAAGAAAAAAGTGGGTCTTCTGACTTATCCCGGTTTCTTAGCGCCTTCCCAACCTTGCGGTCAGTGGCTGAAATGATAAGAAACCCTTGTGCGGGAATTACAGCAGCGGGTACTGTCACGGATTCTCACCGTGTTCCGAGGGCGACTCTTCGCCCACACTCATTCTTGCCGCAAATGTAGCACATATTTTTAATTCATGCAAATAGAAAAGCCCTATAGTCCTGAGGGGAACTATAGGGCTTATATGGCTTAGAAAACGGCCTTGAAGGTCTCGCTGCCGCGGCGAACGATATAGACGCCCTTGTCGGGATTGTCTACGCGACGTCCCTGAAGGTCGTAGTAGACAGTGGCGGCGCTGTCGGCTCCGACGGCACCGATGCCGTCGGTCTTCTTGAAGACACCTTTGAAGATTACGCCCTTGACGACATCCTCGCGAACGGCGGTATAGCTGTCGCCGGCATCGACTGAGTCGTCCGAGCCTTCGGCCACGCGGGTGATATAATCGAGCACATAGCCTTCAGCTGGAACGGCCACAAAAGTGACGGTCTCGCCTATGGTAAGCTCGACGCTGGTCACCTTCTCGTCGCCGCTGACAATGAACAGCTCGCCGACGGTCTTGCCGTCGACAACGGTCGCTGTTGTCGACACACGGACTGACGGTTCGGGAGTATTGGCATCGAGGATATAGATGAAATTCTTCCATTCATCGGCCTGACGATATGCGGGAATAGCTCCGACGGGCACGTGGACAATGCAGTTTTCGTTCATGTCGCGGAAAGCCTCGTAATAAGCCTTCGCAGGCTTAGCCGATTCGGCATAGAGGTCGATTATGCCCGAGTTGGCGAAAACCTGGGTGCCGATAGAGGTCACGGTCGCGGGAATGGTGAACTCTTTCATCGCCGCGCATCCTGCAAACGTAGAGTCGTAGATCTTTACGACACCGGCGGGAAGTTCAACCGATTCGAGCTTCGAACAGCCATAGAACACATTAGCGCCGATAGCGCGCTCGTTGAAGGTCGGGAAATCGTTCTCGTCCTTGAGCGTAGAGGGCAGGGTTATTCCGGTTATGGCAGTAGCCGAGAAGGCCCATTCGCCGAGAACCTCGACGCCTTCTGGCACGACGATATGGCCTGTCAGATCATTGGCGTCAGCAAATGTCGAATAGATTTTCTTCACCGACTTGGGAAGCTTCACTGTCTGGAGCTTGGTAGCCGAGAAGAGCTGTTCGGGCATAGCGTCTTCGCGGGCTACGATCCACACGGGATCTTCGGCATCTTCCATGCCGTGAGGCACCATGATATTCTCTCCCCCGGCCACAAACTGCGCGTCGGTGAAATCAATGTCGGTCAATACGCCCGAGGTCGCTTTCCAGCGTTCGTCGCGGCCCGTCAGCGAGCGTATCAGACGCAGATCGGTTCCGTTGAGAGGGCCGGCCACGGTCAGTTTCTGCAGCGTGGCGACGTCTTCGGTTTTTATAAACGTGTTGAGTGTTCCGGCTTCGGTGAGGGTCACGCTCAGTTCCTGACGGCCCTCGGCGAATGCGGGGATAGCCCCGGCCACAACGGCCATGGCTATGATTGAAGATTTGATTCTGGATGTCATTTTATAATTATTACTGATATTATTTTCCAAGAGCTACTTTGTAGGTTTTCGAACCGACCTTGACGAGGTAGATACCTTCGGGGGCAGCTACTCTTTCAACGGGGGCGGCAATGCCGAGAGCAACGGTCAGACCGGCGGGAGTATAGACGGCATAGGCCTGTCCAGCGCCTCCTGAGATCACGATTTCAGAGCCGACAGCCCTGACGCTGACAGCGTCGGAGCCGATACCGTCGAGACCGAGTTTGCCGGCGGCATATTCATTCGAGGGAGCTGATTTGCCTTTGTCGAACACACAGACAACGCTGAAGCGGTAGCTCTTCTCGACGTCGATTCCGCCCTGACTGAAGGTTGTCGCAGCCTGGGGAGCCTCATTGAGTGTCTTACCGTTGCAGAGAACGTCGTAGCCCTGCAGGACAACATCTTCGGCGGCAGCCGGAATATACGTGATGTCGTCGATGCAGAGGCCCCACTTGTTGGCCGAGGTGCATCGGATAGCGAAATACTGGGTTCCGGCGGGAACATCGACCTTGAATTCTGTCCACTTGCTGCCTACTTCGCCCGGAACTTCCTCGACCTTGACAAACGAGTCGGTGCTTTCGCGGAACTGGTCGTCGGTGGTGAGGAACTCGAAGGTCTCGTTACCGTCCTGAGATGTCAGCGAGCGTGCCCAGAACGAGATTGTCTGTGCGTTGCCGCTCAGGCGCGGCGAGATGAGCCAGTCGTCGTTGTGGGCGGCGGCCGAAGAGAACGAAATGAGCATCTGCTCGCCGCTGTGGGGCGCATACATCGGGTCGGAGTCGAGCCCGAGCTGGCGTGCGTTGAAGACGATGAAAGCCTGGGGAGCCGAGCAGTTAGTCCACATCGGAGCATCCTGAATATAGATTGTCGATTCGAGGTCGAGGTCGACAGTCTGCCAGTCGCCGATATTCTCGATGATGAACGAATTGTAGTTCTCGAAGTTGTCGGTTGTCGAGGGGCCTGCCTTCATGTCGGGGGTGCTCCAGCTGAGGTCGACGGTCGAGGTGCTTTCGTTGAACGAGCCCTGCAGGTCGGTGACGACGGGGAAGATCGGGCGCACGACGATAGCCTTGACAGTGTTCGAGGTGTTGTTCGAGGTGTCGGCATCACCTTCATAGGTGACTGTGGCATAGTATTCCGAAACGTCGGGATAGCTGACGTCGGGGGTCAGGGTGAATTCAAATTCACGCTGCTCGCCGGCGGGGAGGGTTGTTCCGTTGATGACGTCGATCTGCTCGCCGTCGCGGTAGAGGGTGACGGTGAACGCATCGGCGTCTTTCGAGCCGAGGTTCGAGACTGTGGCCTTGAACACACCCGGTTCGCCGGCCTTGAAGGTTGCGGGAGGCGTCAGAACGTCGAGCGAGAGGTCTTTCTCGGCGCGGTTGCGGACAACGATGTTGTCGAGATGGATCGACGTCAGCGAGTAGTCGCAGTCGACGCGGAAGCCCAGACGGATAAAGTCTTTGTTGGCATAGGCGGGAATCGGGAACGAAGCCTTGCGCCAGCCGCTGATGCCTGCCGTGGCGTTCATGTCGATGACGCCGACAGGCTCAAAGTCTACGCCGTTGCCGCTGATAAGCAGGGTAATCTTGTCTTCGCTGTGGTTCTTGTGGTAGTAGTTGAACTCGACAATCGGAGTGGCGGCATCCTTGAGCGAAATCTTTCCGCTGGTCAGTATGCCCCACGACTGCTCGATTCCGGGCTGATAGGAAATCATGCCGTTGTCGAGGTCGTAGGCCTGGCAGGAGGGATATACACCGGCTTCGGTCAGACCCCATGTCGAGGAAGGATCGCTGACCTCGGGGCGCCATGTCTCGTAGGTCGGAGCTGCGTTGGGGAACGACTCTTTCCAGGGCAGTGAGTAAGGCGTTCCCATGATGATGACATTCGAGGGATAGCCGTAGCCGTAGCCCTGATCGCTGACGGCATAGACATAGTAGGCTACCGAGCCCTGCTGGCCGGGAAGAACGGGAACCTCCGAGAAGGTGCGCTCGGTGATATTCTCGGCAGCCGACTCGATACCGCCGTTGACGAAATTCTGACGGCCGACGTAGTATTTCAGCGTGGCGGGGTCGATATATCCTCCGTTGCGGCCTTCGGTGGGAGCGTCCCAGGTCAGCACGGCCTTGCCGTCTTTCTCCTGAAGGTGGATATTGTTGGCGGGGCCGGGAATATCGGGGCCGATAAAGGCTGAAGCCGTAGACTCAAGACCCTGTCCGATCTCGTTCTCGGCGAAGATGCGGAAGCTGTTGTCCCCCTTGGCGCAGGTTATGTTCTCGTGGGTCAGCGCGGCTCCGGGTGCGGGGTTGGTGAACTTCTTGATGATGCGGTCGCCGTGGAAGAGCGAGATGCTCTTTATCGATGTCAGAGGCGCGCCGTCGATACTCGTCGAGGGAGCATGGAAGCTGATACTGCATTTCAGGGCGCCCTTGTCGGCGGGCGTGACGGTGAGGTCTGCGATTGCGGCGGGAGCCTTGACAGAGGCGGCGCGGACAACTTCGATGTCGTCGATGAAGATGTTGTAGCGCTCGCGGTCGCTGACCTGATGGATGCCGAGATAGCCGGGGCCTGTCGCCGTCGGGCGGAACTGGATGGTAATCTGGCGCGGCTCCTTGTTGTCGGTCGCCATAGTCGGGAGAATCTCCTTGGTCATTCCTTCAACGGTGGGCTCGGTTCCGAACCATACGTTGAACTTCTCGACATAGCTGCGCGTCGACACATTGAAACGCATCGTGTAGATATAACCGCTGTCGAACTTCATCGGGGGAGTGATCAGCCAGTCGTCCATGTCGTTGGTGACGCTGTAACCGCTCTTTGCGCGCTCTTCGTCCCACGTCCAGTATTTGCCGTCGTGGTTGGCGTCGATAACGGTGAAGAGGTTGAAGTTGTCGGCATTTGAGAAATTCTCGGTGTAGGGGATGCTGAAGGCTTCGCCGACGAGAATCTTGTTCGACGGTGTGGTCTCGCCCTGGGTTTCGCCTACAAAGGTGACGACGTCGTAGTAGTAGTAATAGGTCAGGCGCGAGACTTCAAGGCGGTCAGTGATGGTTCTGTCGGTAGTCTTGTCGCAGACGACAATATTGCCGGGCTGGCGTATCACGCGGTAGCTGACCTTGGCGGGGTCGAAATATCCATTGTGGGCCGAACCCTTGGGAGCGTCCCAGGTGAGGGTCGCCGTCTCGCCGCTGAAGGAGAGCTTGACGTTCTCAAGCGGCAGCGGGGTGTCGACACCGATCCATTTGCGTTCTTTCGACTGGGGGCCTTTGCCTGAGTCGTTGCGGGCGCAGGCTGTGATGGTGTGCATACCGACAGGCACGCTGCTGAGGGTAGTAGTGACCTTTGCGCCGACATTGGCTTCGCCCGATTCGATTTCGACATCGTCGAGCATGACAGTCCATTTCACTTTTCCGCTCAGAGCCGATCCGTCGTAGGCCTTGGAGGGCATTGTGAAGCTGACTTTAATGTCGGAAACGGAATTGACATCGTAGTCGGCTTTGAAGTCGGTCAGTTCGCCGGGCGCTTTTGCGGCGGCGCCCTGAGAACGGGTGTAGAGACCGGCGAACTCTTCATTGCCGTCGAAGAGCTTGATCAGAGTGGCGGCGCCGGTTTTTGGGTCGACTTCATAGAGGCCGTTGGATCTCTCGGTGCAGGCTGTCCAGAAAAGGCGCCCGGTTGCCATGTCGAAGGTCATCGACTGGGTGAAGGCGGGCTTGAGCCCGGTAGCGCCGACGGTGGTCAGCTTACCGGTTTCCTTGTCGACGGTGACGAGATTTCCGGCGGCCGTGATGCCATAGAGAGTTCCGTTGACATCGCTTGCGAGAGTGAACAGAGGCGTCTCGAGAGCCGAGATGGGGGTCACCGAGGCATCGGATTTCGACATCGTGCCGAACACATAACCTGTTCCGGCGGCATTGCGGAAGCAACCGTAGATGGTTTCGGTTGTCGGGTCGTAGGTGAGGTCGGTGCAGAGGCTCGTGTTATCCACACGGAAGCTCGAGAGCAGTTCCCACGTGTCGGCATCGGCGATACGGTAGTAGGTGAGCAGTGCACCCATAGCTTCGGCGTAGTAGATAAAATAATATTTGCCGTTGGCATAAGTGCCGCCGGCATTGGCAAGCATATTCGGCGACGTCACCAGAGAGGTGAACGTCAGATCGGCAGATGCCGGGAAACTGTAGATGCCATAGGTCTTGTCTGAAGCACCTCCTGCGGCGTATGAAATCAGCGAGCCGTAGAGCACCGGGATTTCATCGGCTGCTTCGGCGCGCATGGGGGGCCTGACAGTGGCAACTTTCTTTGCCTTGGGAAGGCGGAAGTTGGCTTTTGAAGCCGGCTGGGGCCCTATTAGCCCCTGCGTGAGGGCCGGTTCAGACTGCTGCGTAATAACCCGGGGCGTCTGTGCGGTCATGAGACCGCACATAACGCAGAGAGCCGTAACAACAGTAAAAATGCGTTTTTTCATGCTTATTTTTATTTTTATGATTTGCAGATAAGCTGCCCGTATTCAGCGATTCGATGATTGATTTTATTTTCTGACGGCTACTTTGAAGATTCTGTCGCCGACCTTGACGAGGTATATGCCTTCGGCAGCGGCAATCTTTTCGGTCGGGGCGGCAACGCCCAGGGCCGCGGTCAGGCCGGCCGGAGTATAGACGGCATAGGTCTGTCCGGCGGCGCCGGTAATGACAATCTCGCCACCGGCAGAGGTTACGCTGACATTGTCGGCACCGATGCCTTCGAGGCCGAGTTTGCCGATGGCATACTCGTTCGAGGGAGCCGAGAGACCCTTGTCGTAGACACAGACAATGTTGAAACGGTAACCGCTGTTGATGTCGATGTCAGGCTGGCTGTAGGTTGTCTGCTGGACAGGCGAGTTATTGAGGGTCTGGCCGTTGCAGACAATGTTGTAGCCCTTGAATTCGATATCGCTGGCTGCGGCGGGAGTATAGGTGATGTCATCGACGCAGAGGCCCCACTTGCTCGACGAGGTGCAGCGGATAGCGAAATACTTTGTTCCGGCGGGAACGTCGACCTTGATTTCTGTCCAGATGTCGTCGATTTCGCCCGAGACTTCGTCGTTTCTGACATAGCTCTCGAGGTCTTCGCGGAAATCTCCGTCGGTGGTGAGGAACTCGAACGATTCCTTGCCCGACTGGGTTGTCAGAGCGCGAACCCAGAACGAGATTGTCTGGGCGTTGCCGCTCAGGAGCGGCGATACGATCCAGTCGTTATTATACTGGGCGTATGAAGCGAACGAAACGAGCATCTGATCGCCGCTGTGGGGGGCGAACATGGTGTTCTCTACCTTGCTGATGTCAATGCCGAGCTCGGTCGGATTGAAGACGATGAAGGCCTGGGGGTCGGTGCAGTTCTGCCACAAGGGGAGGCCCGAGATAAAGATTGTCATCGCGCCGTCGACATCGACAGTTCTCCAGTCGCCTATATTTTCGGTTATGAAGGCGTTGTAGTTCTCGAAAGTGTCGGTTGTCCAGGGGCCTGACTTGAGGTCGGGAGCGCTCCACGAGAGATCGACGGTAGAGGTGGCTTCGTTGAACGAACCCTGCAGATCGGTGACTACGGGGAGAATCGGGCGCACGACAACAGCCTTGACGGTTTTCGAAGTGTTGTTCGAAAGATCGCCGTCGCCTTCGATATTCACTACAGCCTGATACTTCGAGAAGTCGGGATAAGTCTCGTCGGGGGTCAGAGTGAACTCATAGTCGCGGGTGTCGCCGGCGGCGAGATTGGTTCCGTTGACAATGGCAGCCTGCTGTCCGTCGCGGTTCAGCACAACGGTGAAGACATCGGCGTTGCGCAGTCCGACGTTCGAGACAGTGGCGGTGAACACGCCCGGCTTACCGGCCTCGAAACGGAGCGGAGCGGTGAGCTTCGTTGCGGCAAGGTCTTTGTCGGAAAGGTTGCGGACAACGATTCTGTCGATATGAACCGACGTCATCGAGTTTCCGCAGTCAACGCGGATAGCGATCTGGATATACTCTTTATTGCCGTAGGCCGGGATGGGGAACGAAGCCGTCTTCCATCCGTTGCCATCGCCGCTGGCGCTCATGTCGACAGTCCCGGCCGGATTGAAGTCTACGCCGTTGTCGCTGACAAGGAGCGTTATCTTGTCGTCGCTCCCCTTCTTGTGGTAGTAGTCGAATTCAACAACAGGGTTGGCGGCCTCTTTGACCGAGATTTTTCCGCTGGTCAGCACCGACCATGAATTCTCTACGGCGGGCTGATAGGAAATCAGGCCGCTGTCGCCGTCAGAAGCCGTGCACGAGGGATAGACTCCGCTCTGGGCTGTGCCCCATGTCGACGACTCGTCGCTGCTCTCGGTGCGCCAGGTGTCGTAGGTAAGATTGGCATTGGGGAACGATTCTTTCCAGGGGAGAGCGTATGGGGTTCCGAAAAGAATAGAGTTCGAAGCGTAGCCGTCGCCGATACCCTGCTCGTTGACAGGATAAACAAAATAGGCTACAGACTCCTGTTCGGTCGAAATCTCGGGAACCTCTTCGAAGCGGCACTCGGTAAGATTCATGGCTGTCGGCTCAACCTGACCGGTGACGAAGTTCTGGCGTGCGACATGGAATTTCAGCGTCGTGGGGTCGATATAACCGCCGTTGTGTCCGGCCTTTGGAGCGTCCCATGTCAGGATTGCCTTGCCGTCTTTCTCTTCGAGATGAATGTTGGTGCATCGTGCGGGCATATCGGGGCCGATAAAGAAGTCGGCAGTGGCTTCGAGGCCTTTGCCTTCGCTGCTTTCGGCGTAAGCGCGCACACTGTTTGCTCCGGCGCTGCATACGATATCGGCCTGGGTCAGCAGGTCGCCGGGCTTGAGATTGCTGAAGGTCTTGATAAGACGGTCGCCATGGTAGAGCGTGACGCTCTTGAGCGATGTCAGAGCCTCGCCGCCGATATTCTTAGCGGGAGCGTGGAAGCTGACGGTGAATTTCAGGGCGCCGTTGGGGGCGGGGGTTACGGTGAGGTCTTCGATAGCGGCGGGAGCCTTGACAGAGGCCGAGCGGTCAACCTTGATGTCGTCGAGGTAGAAGTTGAAGCGCGCGGCGTCGCTGACATGGTGGAAGCCGAGATAGCCGCTGCCGCCCGACGGACGGAAGCGCACTTCGAACTGGCGCATTTCGGTGTTGTCGGTGACTGTGGTCTCGAGGATTTCGGTGGTCATGCCTTCGACAGTAGGCTGAGTGCCGTACCAGACGTTGAACGACTCTTTATATCCGCGTGTCAGCACTTTGAAGCGGAGGGTATAGATATAGTCGGCTTCGAACTTCAGCGGCGGAGTGATCAGCCAGTCGTTCATCGACTCCTTGAGGCTGTAAGAGCTCTTTGCGCACTGGTCTTCCCAGACCCATGTCTTGCCGTCTTTGTTGGCGTCGATGACGGTGAAAAGCTTGAAGTTTTCGGAGTTCGAGAAGTTCTCGCTGTAGGGGATGGCGAAAGCTTCGCCGACGAGCATGGTGTTGGTGGAGGTAGTAGCGCCTTCAGCGTCTCCGACATATGTTATGACGTCGTAATAATAAGAAGCCAGACGCGAGAGGTCGAGCTTATCGGTGTAGCTCGTCTGGGTTGTCTTCTGGCATACGGTCACGTTGCCGGGCTGGCGTATGACGCGGTAGTTGACGGCAGCGGGGTCGAAATAGCCGTCGTGGGCGCCCTTGACGGGAGCGTCCCATGAGATGGTGGCCTGATCGCCGCTGACGGTCAGTTTGCAGTTTTCGAGGGGCAGCGGGGTGTCGACACCGATCCATTTGCGTTCGCTTGCCTGAGGGCCTTTGCCCGAGCTGTTGCGTGCGAAAGCGCTGATTGTGTGCATGCCGACGGTGCCGCTGCTGAAGCTCAGGGTCACGGTTTCACCGGGATTGGCTTCGCCGAGGTCGAGGTCTTTGTCGTCGAGCGATATAATCCAGTCGATTTTGCCCGACAGAGCCGTTCCGTCGAAGGCTTTGGCCGGCATTTTGAAGCTTACGTTGACGCCGTCGAGGGTAGTGATGTCGTATTCGGCTTTGAAGTCGGTCAGTTCGCCGGGAGCTTTCGCGTCGGCGCCCTGGCTGAGGGTGTAGATTCCGCAGAATTCCTCGCCGTTGTCGAACTTCTTGATCAGAGTGGCCTTGCCCGTGGCCGGGGCAATCTCATAGAGGCCCGAGGATGTCTCGGTGCAGGCGGCCCAGAAAAGGCGTCTCGACGCCATGTCGAATGTCATCGACTGGACGTAGTCGGGACGTATGCCGGTCGAGCCGACGGTTGTCAGCTTGCCGTTTTCCTTGTCGACAGTGCAGAGAACGCCTGACGAGTTGATGGCGTAGAGAGTGCCGTCGACGTCGCAGGCAAGGGTGTAGAGAGGATTCGTCATTTCGGCGATCTGGGTGACTGCGCCGGTTTTCGACACCGAGCCGAACAGATAGCCGTCTTTGGTTGACTTGCTGAAGCAACCGTAGATGGTTTCGGTTATCGGGTCGTAGGCGAGGTCGGTGCAGGGGCCGATATCTCTGTTGCGGGTGCTCGAGAGTATCTCCCATGTAGAGGCGTCGGCGACCACGAAGTAGGTGAACAGGGCGCCGCTCGATTCGAAGTAGTGGAAGTAGTAATACTTGCCATTGACATAGACGCCGCCGGCGTTGGCAGGCTGTTTGGCCCAGATGTTGACCGGGGTGAGAGTCAGATCTGACGATGCCGGGAAGCTGTAGACACCGGCCGAAAGGTCGAGACCGTCACCGGTGATCAGCGAGCCGTAGATGACCGGAGCGTCGGCCTCGGCACGCATGGGAGGTCTGACACTACCGGTGACTTTCCCCGTCGGAAGAGCGGGAACATTGGATTTTATTGCCGGTTTCGACCCGATAAATCCCGTGAACGGACTCGTTGCCGAAAGCCGGGTCACAGACTGCGCGGAGGCGGCAACAAAAAAGCCGCACATGACGCACAGAGCCATGACGGCAGCAAAGATGCGTTTTCTCATGCTGGAAGTTTTAAAGTTGTTTATGAATGTAGAATTAATGATGAATATGTGATTTCATTAAAATCGCGAGCGACGTTGCGAATTTACGAATAAGCCCCCGACATAGCAGCAGCGCAGTGTTAAAGTTAGTTAGATAATTGCCAAAATGCCAGAGTTTAACACTACTGAAAAAATACAGCACGGCCTTTTAAGGGCCGTGCTGCAATGGGTTTTATGACTTATCAGTCTAATTAGACCAATTAGACTAATCGGAAATTCAGATCGAAAGGCGTCGCAGAGTGTCGAGCAGCTCGCGGTTGATCGGCTTGTCGTTTTTGATGGCTTTCGAGAAGGGAACGTAGACGATCTCGTCGTTGCGGATTCCGATCATGACGTTGCGCTGGTCTTCCATGATGGCGTCGATGGCGGCAGCTCCCATGCGCGAGGCGAGGATGCGGTCGTGGGCCGTCGGCGATCCGCCGCGCTGGAGATGGCCGAGAATCGAGACGCGCACATCGTAGCCCGGATATTCTTTCTCGACGCGCTCGGCCAGCGCCATGGCTCCGCCGGTGACGGGGCTTTCGGCCACGAGCACTATCGACGAGTTCTTGCTCTTGCGGAAGCCGTTCTGGATAAGTTCGGCAAGCTGGTCGACCTTGGTCGATATCTCGGGAATGATGGCCGCTTCGGCGCCGGCGGCGATAGCGCCGTTGAGGGCGAGGAATCCGGCGTCGCGCCCCATGACTTCGATAAAGAAGAGGCGCTCGTGGCTGGTCGCTGTGTCGCGGATTTTGTCGACACATTCCATAATGGTGTTCAAAGCGGTGTCGTAGCCTATCGTCGTGTCGGTTCCGTAGAGGTCGTTGTCGATTGTGCCCGGCAGTCCGATGATCGGCAGGTTGAATTCGTTGGCGAAGATTCGGGCGCCTGTCAGCGAGCCGTCGCCGCCGATAACGACGAGGGCGTCGATTTCGTGGCGGCGCAGGTTGTCGTAGGCGAGCTGGCGACCTTCGGGGGTCTGGAATTCCTTGCATCGGGCCGTCTTCAGAATCGTTCCGCCGCGGTTTATGATGTTCGAGACGTTCTGGGTCTTGAATTCCTCGATTTCATCGGTGATGAGGCCGCGGTAGCCGCGGTA
The DNA here is from genome assembly GCA_000431215.1 of Prevotella sp. CAG:1031. Taxonomy (GTDB): domain Bacteria; phylum Bacteroidota; class Bacteroidia; order Bacteroidales; family Muribaculaceae; genus CAG-1031. The sequence goes on along the minus strand of HF985609.1, from coordinate 11,441 downwards.
GATTCCTTTGACTTTGAGTCCGCCGTAGATGGCCGAGCGCGTGACGGCGCGGATTGCGGCGTTCATTCCGGGGGCGTCGCCTCCGGAGGTCAGGATGCCGATACATTTGATCTGTGACATAGCGTTGGATAATCTCTACTGTTAGTTGTTTCTGTGAGGGCGTAAAGATAATGATTTTTCTCAGAACAGGCAAAGAATCAGCACCTGAGCGGCCACTACGCGCAGAAACATCGTCAGCGGGTAGACCGTCGAATAGGCCACGGCCGGAGCGTCGCTGCCCGAGCTGTTGCCGGCGTAGGCAAGGGCCGGGGGATCGGTGTAGCTGCCCGAGAAGAGACCGGTTATCGTCAGGTAGTTGATTTTGTAGACGCCGCGGGCTATGCAGCCCACTATGAGCAGGGGCACGAAGGTTATTATGAATCCCCAGATAACCCACCACATTCCCTGAAGGTTGAAGACGGTTTCGGCGAACCCGTCGCCCGACGATATTCCGACCGAGGCGAGGAAAAGGCATATCCCGAGCTCGCGCATCAGCAGCGATGCCGACGTCGAGGTGTAGGTGACGAGCTTGAGCTTATAGCCGAAACGGCTCAGCAGAATGGCCACGATAAGAGGGCCGCCGGCGAGGCCGAGCTTCATTCCGAATCCGAGGTTGACCGAACCGAGAATTATGCCGAGCATGATGCCGACGAAGATGGTTATTATGTTGGGCTGGTTGAGTCGTTTGAGCGAGTTGCCCAGACGGGCGGCCACGCGGTTGATGTCGTTGATGCCGCCGACCACGGTTATGCGGTCGCCCATCTGAAGTCGCAGGCTGGGCGAGGCAAGGAGGTCGACGCCGGCGCGGTTGACGCGCGTCGCGTTGAGGTTATAGGCGGCACGCAGGCGGAGGCTTCCGAGAGCAACGCCATTGATCTCGCTTTTGGTTATGACGATGCGGCGCGACACTACGGTCGATGGCACTTCTTCCCATTCGAGTTCGATTTCGGGGCCTATGACGGTGCGGAACACTTCCTCGTCGTCGGGCGACATGACGACGTAAAGCTTCTCGCCGAGGGTCAGCACGGTCGAGCTGGTCGGTATGCTGACCTGCCCGTCGGGAGCCATTATCCTCGACACTACGAAGTCGCGCCCGATGACTTCGTGGAGATCGCGCAGATTCTTGCCTTCGAGGCGCGGGTTGGTGACTTCGAAGGTGATGACATGGGGCTGATGGTGGTTGGACTCGGCTTCGTCGTCGATTTTCTTCATCTCGTCGGCCACCTTTATCTTGAAGATTCCTTTGATGACGAACATCGAGGTTATGATGCCGACGACTCCGAGGGGATAGGCGGCGGCGTAGCCCATCGACATTGTGTTGATGGCTTCGGCGGTATCGGCTGTCTGCTGGGCGGCGGCAAGTCCGGGGGTGTTGGTGACGGCGCCGCTCATGACGCCGACGAGGGCGGCGATGTCGGTGTGGCCGTCGATATAGAATATCGCGAGCACTATTCCGACGTTGAGCAGAATCATCAGAACGGCCAGACCGTTGAGAACTATACCTCCTTTTTTAAACGACGAGAAGAACGAGGGGCCGACCTGAAGTCCTATCGAGAAGATAAAGAGTATGAGGCCGAATTCGCGGATGAATTTCAGCACTTCGGGGTTGACCGTGTAGCCGAAATGCCCCATCAGAATACCCATAAACAATACGAAAGTGACGCCAAGCGACACTCCCGCGATTTTTATCTTTCCGAGGAAACAGCCCGAGGCGATGACGAAGGAGTAGAGCACCAGGGTGCTTGCCAGCGATATGTTTCCGGGACCGAGAAGTTCAAGGAACCAATTCATAGAATGAACAGTTAATGACAGAAAAAAGACAGCCCGTTCCGGAGGGTTAGTTCCGAAACAGGCCGCAAAGTTACGAAAAAAGGGCGAGAAAAACCAATCGGCCTCGGCCGGCTCTGTCGATGTCAGATGCTCGCGGCGGGGGTCACACGGCGGTAGATGCGCCTGAAGTTGTTGTCGGTGGCGCTGAGCTCGGCGGCGCGGGCGCCGTAGTCGGCGCCCCAGATCGCCGGCAGCAGGTCGGCGATATAGCGGCGCTCGTGGTCGCGCTCGATGGCTGTGGCCACGAGGCGGTCGATATGGCGGCGGTAGCGTTCGAGATCGATGGCGGCCAGATAGCGGGCGGCGCTGACGATGAACTGGCCTGTCGAGTCGACGGCTATCATGTTGTCGACGAGGCCGGGAAGGTCTCTGTCGCAGTCGTCGATATGGTTGGCCAGATATTCGTAGGTCAGGAGGCCGTCGGTGTCGCGGGCGAGTTCTTTCTTCAGAGCTGAGGTCATGAGGTCAGTCTTTCTTTGTCAGTGAGATTCCCTTGCGGAGAGCTTCTTCGTTGAGGGGAATCAGATGGTGGTGGCGTTCGGGCAGAACTTTCTTAAGGCCTTTGAGGACGCTCTCTACGGGAACCATCGGACGCACGCCGAGCAGTCCGCCGAGAACAATCATGTTGAAGGTCTTTGAGTTGCCCATCTCGAAGGTGGCTTCCATTGCGGGCACGGCCACGGCGTTGATGTCGGGGCGCGTCGGGGCGCGGTGGATGCCGTAGGGGTCGTAAAGGAGTGTGCCCCCTTTTTTGACTTTGGGCTCGAATTTGTCGAGGCTCTGCTGGTTGAGGGCTACGACGCAGTCATATTCGTCGAGTACGGGCGAGCTGATAGGCTTGTCGCTGAGGATTACGGTCACGTTGGCCGTGCCGCCGCGCTGTTCGGGGCCGTAGGAGGGCATCCAGGTGACTTCGAGGTCGTCCATCAGTCCGGCGTAGGCGAGGATTTTGCCCATCGACAATACGCCCTGTCCGCCGAATCCGGCTATAATGATTTCTTCTTTCATGGCTTAACGGTGTTTTTGATGTCTCCAAGAGGATACTTGGCGTGCATGTGTTCCTCCATCCATTTGTTTGATTTGTCGGGTGTCATCTTCCATCCGCTGTTGCAGGTGGCAACGATCTCGACAATGCTGGTGCCTTTTCCGGCCATCGAGTTCTCGAAGGCCTGACGGATGGCTTTCTTGGCGCGGCGCACTGCTGCGGGAGTGTGGACGCTCTGGCGGGTGATATAGCAGGTTCCGTCGAGTCCGGCCATGAGATCGCCCATCTTCAGGGGATAGCCGTTGAGGTCGGCGCGGCGGCCGTAGGGACAGGTGGCTGTCTTCATGCCCTCGAGGGTTGTCGGGGCCATCTGGCCGCCGGTCATTCCGTAGATGGCGTTGTTGATGAAGATTATGGTGATGTTCTCACCGCGGTTGGCGGCGTGGATCGATTCGGCGGTTCCGATGGCGGCGAGGTCGCCGTCGCCCTGATAGGTGAAGACCATGCGGTCGGGCATGAGGCGCTTCAGGGCTGTTGCCACGGCGGGAGCGCGTCCGTGGGCGGCTTCGACCCAGTCGACGTCGATATAGTTGTAGGCGAAGACGGCGCAGCCGACCGGGGCGACGCCGATGGCGTTGTCGGCCAGGCCCATCTCTTCGAGAACTTCGGCAACGAGTTTGTGGACTACGCCGTGGCTGCAGCCCGGGCAGTAGTGCATATAGTTGTCGGTGATAAGGGCGGGTTTGCCCGCTACCTTATTCTTAGGTTGGCATATTTCTTCGCGTGTCATTTCTGTGAGGGATTAGATTCTGGGAAATCTTTATAGAAGGCGTTGAGAACCTCGGTGGGGTTGGGCACGATACCGCCCATGCGGCCGTAGTGGTAGACGGGCACGCGGCCTTCGACGGCGAGTTTGACGTCTTCGATCATCTGGCCGGCGTTGAGCTCGACAACGAGGATGCCTTTGACCTGCTTCGACAGGCGGGCGATCTCTTTTGTCGGGAAGGGCCAGAGGGTGATCGGGCGCAGAAGACCTACCTTGACGCCCTGTTCGCGGGCTGTCTCGATGGCTTTCTGGCAGATGCGGGCTACCGAGCCGAAGGCTACTACGAGATATTCGGCGTCGTCGACGTCGGTCTCGGCGAAGCGCACTTCGTTTTCTTCTATCTTGCGGTATGTTTCCTGGAAGCGTTCGTTGTTCTTCTCCATGGGGCCGCTCTCGAGCTCGAGAGTCGTCATGACGTTGCGGTGGCCGCGCGAGGCGGTACGGCCGTTGACGGCCCACGGACACTGGCGGGCGATTTCCTCGTCGGTGCGGCGCGGACGCTGGGGCGGGAGCTTGACTTTCTCCATCATCTGGCCTACGACGCCGTCGGCCATGATCATGGCCGGGGTGCGGTATTTGAATGCAAGGTCGAAGCCGAGCCCTACGAAGTCGGCCATCTCCTGGACGGTGGCCGGAGCCAGAACGATAAGATGATAGTCGCCGTGGCCGCCTCCCTTGGTGGCCTGGAAATAGTCACCCTGGCTGGGCTGGATGGTGCCGAGACCGGGGCCTCCGCGCATAACGTTGATGATCAGCGTCGGAAGCTCGCCGGCGGCGATATAGCTGATTCCTTCCTGCATGAGGCTGACGCCCGGCGACGAGCTCGACGTCAGCACGGCCTTGCCGGCCGATGCGCCGCCATAGACCATGTTGATGGCCGAAACTTCGCTCTCGGCCTGCAGGACAACCATGCCCGTGGTTTCCCACGGCATAAGCTCTTCGAGGGTTTCGAGGACCTCGCTCTGAGGGGTGATGGGGTAGCCGAAATAGCCGTCGGCGCCATAACGGATGGCGGCGTGGGCCAACACTTCGTTGCCCTTCATCAACCTCACTTCTTCATCCTTGGTTTTCTCTGTCATTGTGTTTTCAGTGGGGGATAATTTGATGAGAATAACTTGCGCAGCGGCCTTAGCCTTTTTCTACCACGCGATAAACAGTAAAGCAGCTGTCGGGGCAAACGGCGGCACACGATCCGCAGCCGATGCATGCGTCGGCATGGACATCGTAGGCGTAGTGGTAACCGCGGTCGTTGACCTCGTTGGGCTGCAATTCAAGCACGTCGCTCGGACAGGCCACTACACACAGGCCGCAACCTTTGCAACGTTCGCGGTCGATTTCGACCGCTCCATAAATTTTCGCCATAGATTTAAAGTTAGATACGATGGTTTGTGCAAATTTAGCAAAGAGGTGCCAACCTCCAACGATTTTAACACTCTATAACAGTCTGACTTGTCGGACAAGTCCGACAAGTCAGACCCGTCCGAAACGCCCGCCTGTTTTTTAATTTGCTATTACCGAAAGTTTTCTGTAACTTTGCCGCGATTTTTCAACCACCGCAACTAAGCAATGGGAAAGTTAACCGGGTTCAATGTCGCTCTGGCAGGTCTTTCTCAGGGGAAACACTCTATGGAGTTTCACCTGGGCAAGCAATTTTTCGTCGACATGGAAAGCTCTGACATTCAAGACGCTGACCTCGACGCAAGGCTTGAGATTGACTTCTCTCACGGCGTTTATGCGCTCTCGTTCGACATAGCGGGCACTGTAACGCTGATCTGCGACCGCTGTCTCGGCCCGCTGCAGTGGCCTGTCGACACGGTCTATAGCCTGACCGTCAAATATGGCGACGAACGCGACGACAGCGCCGACGGCGTTCTGGTTCTGCCTCAGTCAGAACCCTCGCTTGACATCGCTCCCATTCTCTACGAGACGGTAGAGCTCGAGATTCCGCTCAAGCACATCCACGACGAAGGAGCCTGCGACAGCGCCATGACCGACATGCTCGAACGCCACAGCGCCGCCCTCCCCGACAGCGACGGCCCCGTCGACCCGCGCTGGAATGAACTGAAAAAACTTACCGATAACAATTAAACATATATAACAGCAAACAACAATGGCACATCCTAAACGCAAACAGTCAAAGACCCGCACCGCAAAGCGTCGCACCCACGACAAAGCTGTAGCACCCACCATCGCCATCTGCCCCAACTGCGGAGCCTGGCACGTCTACCACACCGTATGCGGCGAATGTGGATTCTACCGCGGCCGCGTAGTTCTCGAGAAGTCAGAGGCTATCTGATTCAGCCCGTGGCGCCGGAAAACGGCGCCCGCGCCGACTCGCCGCGCCCAAGACTTCAGCCGGCGCCCCGGCGCCGGCAAGCTCTCCGAATCAACCCCGGCGGCGACAGCCGCGGGGCTCGCTGTCTATAAACCCCTACAAGCCTAAAACAATGGTTTACGCCAAAATAACCGGAATAGCCTCTTACTTGCCCGACGACATCCTCGACAATGAAATGCTCTCGAAGATGGTCGACACCAACGACGAATGGATAACAACCCGCGTCGGAATCAAGGAGCGCCGGATACTCCGCAAGGATGTCGGTTCGAGCTATATGGGCGCCGAGGCCATAAAACGCCTCCTTGCCAAAACCGGCACGGCCCCCGAAGAGGTCGAGCTCATTATCTGCGCCACGTCGAACCCCGATTACCGTTTCCCCTCGACAGCATCGGTCATCGCCGGCCTCACCGGCGCCACCGCCGGCTACGGCTACGATATTCAGGCCGCCTGCGCCGGATTCATCGTGGCCCTGCAGGACGCCAAAGGATATATCCTCTCGGGCCTCTATAAGAAGGTCGTCGTTGTCTGCACCGAGAAAATGTCGTCGATGATCAACTACGAAGACCGCTCGACCTGCGCGCTCTTCGGCGACGGCGCCGCAGCAGTGCTTGTCGAACCGGTCGAGAGCGACACCCCGACAGGTGTGATCGACGCAGTGCTTCACGTCAACCCCGAGGGCATGCCCCATCTGGTAATGCCCGCCGGCGGATCAGCCCTCCCGACGACAATCGAGACCGTCAAGGCCGGCCAGAACTTCCTCTTCCAGGACGGACGCCACGTCTACAAACACGCCGTAACCGACATGCTCTCGTCGACACTGACGATCATGGAGCGCAACTCGCTGACGGTCGACACCGTCGACTGGCTCGTGCCCCATCAGGCAAACCTCCGCATCATCGAGGCCGTCGCCTCGCGCGCGAAGATGCCGATGGAGAAGGTGCTCGTCAACATCGAGAAGCGCGGCAACACGTCGGCCGCCTCGATTCCCATCTGTCTCGACGAGAACACCGACCGCCTCAAGGCCGGAGACCGCGTTGTGCTGACAGCCTTCGGCGCCGGCTACACCTGGGGAGCCATGTATCTCATCTGGTAAGCCCGCGAAACGGCCTGCCTGAAGTTTTCTTTACGTGAATAGCATCTTTTTAAGGTGCTATTTCGTTTATATATCAGCGGTCCTCGGGCAGAGAGCCCCTCCAACACTTAAAAACAGAAAACGCAATGACAACTTCAACTCCCCATAAAGCCGGGTTCGTCAACATCGTCGGAAACCCTAACGTCGGCAAGTCGACCCTCATGAACGACCTCGTCGGCGAGCGCCTGAGCATCATCACCTCGAAGGCCCAGACAACGCGTCACCGCATAATGGGAATCGTCAACACCGACGACTACCAGATAGTGTTCTCCGACACTCCCGGCGTGCTCAAGCCGAAATACAAGCTCCAGCAGTCGATGCTCGACTTCTCGACAGGAGCCCTGACGGACGCCGATGTCCTCGTCTACGTTACCGACGTCGTCGAAGATCCCTCGAAAAACGCCGACTTCGTCGAGAAGGTGGCCCGCGAGAAAGTGCCCGTGCTCCTTGTCATCAACAAAATCGACCTTCTCAAAGACCAGGCCGAGCTTGAGGCCGTTGTCGAACGCTGGCACAGCCTGCTGCCGAACGCCGAAGTATTCCCTGTCTCGGCCAAGGAGCGCTTCAATGTCGACAACCTGATGAACCGCATCGTAGCCCTGCTGCCCGAGTCGGAGCCCTACTTCGGCAAAGACGCCCTGACCGACAAGCCGGCCCGCTTCTTCGTCACCGAGATCATCCGCGAGAAAATCCTGCTCAACTACGAAAAGGAGATCCCCTACTCGATCGAGGTCATCGTCGAGAAATTTGAAGAGACCGAGACGTCTATCCATATCATGGCCGTCATCTATGTCGAACGCGAGAGCCAGAAAGGAATCCTCATCGGCCACGGCGGCTCGAAGCTCAAGAAGGTCGGCATAGAGGCCCGCAAGGAAATCGAGACTTTCTTCGGAAAGAAGGTCGATCTGCGCACCTTCGTAAAGGTCGAACCCAACTGGCGTAACCGCGAATCGAAACTCAAAGCCTTCGGATATATCGAATAACGGCTTTTTTCACTATCTTTACACCGCAACAACAACTTCACTCTCAATATGTCACAGATCGTAGCCATAGTCGGCCGTCCCAATGTCGGAAAGTCGACCCTCTTCAACCGTCTGACCGGCACACGCACCGCCATCGTCGACGACACCGCCGGAACAACGCGCGACCGCCAGTACGGAAAGGTCGACTGGAACGGCAAAGAGTTCTCGATAATCGACACCGGCGGCTGGGTTGTCAACTCCGACGACATCTTCGAAGGAGAAATCAACAAACAGGTTCTGCTGGCCATCGAGCAGGCCGACGAGATAATGTTCGTGGTCGACGCCATGAACGGCGTTACCGACCTCGACGACCATGTAGCCGAAACACTGCGCAAGAGCCGCAAGCCCGTCGTGCTCGTGGCCAACAAGGTCGACAGTAACGACTGGCTCTACAACATCGCCGAATTCTACAAGCTCGGCCTCGGCGAGCCGATGCCCGTGTCGGCCGTCAGCGGCTTCGGCACCGGCGACCTTCTCGATGTCGTTGTCGAAAAGCTTCCCGAACCTAACCCCGACGACGAAGCTCCGCTCGACGACCTGCCGAAGTTCGCCATCGTAGGGCGCCCCAACGCCGGAAAATCGTCGCTCATAAACGCCTTCATCGGCGAAGACCGCCATATCGTGACCGACATCGCCGGAACAACGCGCGACTCGATCTATACGCGCTACAACAAATTCGGCTTCGACTTCTATCTGGTCGACACCGCCGGAATCCGAAAGAAGAACAAGGTTCACGAAGACATCGAATACTACTCGGTCATCCGCTCCATACGCGCCATCGAGGCCAGCGACGTCTGCATCCTTATGATCGACGCCACGCGCGGCATCGAAGCCCAGGATCAGGCTATTTTCGGGCTGATTCAGCGCAACAAGAAAGGGCTCGTCGTCTGCGTCAACAAATGGGATCTCGTCGAAGACAAGTCCAACGAGGCCATACGACATTTCGAAGAGGCCATACGCGCCCGCTTCGCCCCCTTCACCGACTTCCCCATCATCTTCGCCTCGGCGCTGACAAAGCAGCGCATACACCGCGTTCTCGAAACCGCCGTGAAGGTCTATGAGAACCGCCGCCGCACTGTGCCGACCTCAGTGCTCAACAAGGTAATGCTCGAAGCCGTGGCCGCCTATCCGCCTCCTGCCAACAAAGGCAAGTATATCAAGATCAAATACGTCACTATGCTCAAGGGCTCGCCCGTGCCGACGTTTATCTTCTTCTGCAACCTGCCCCAGTGGGTCAAAGAGCCCTACCGCCGCTACCTCGAAAACAAGATACGCGAGAACTGGGACTTCTGCGGAACCCCGATACAGGTCTTCATGCGCGAGAAATAACCCCGGCCCTCAATGAAACTGATGCACCTTTTCGCGGCCCTGATTGCCGCGCTGCTGCTTGCCGCCTGCTCGGCCCCGACCCTCGAGAAACAGGTCGAACAGGCCGCCTCACACTGCCCCGTCGAGGTCAAGGGGGTCGGATTCATAAAAAACATATCGCTCGACAAAGACACTCTCGTCTACGACGTTACAGTGACATCCCCGTCGATTGACCTCAGCCGTCTCAGCAGCCGCCCCGACGAAGTCAAGGCGACAATGAAGTCTTCGATCGTCAACCTCTTCGACAATAATCACGAGATGCTCGACGCTCTGCGCGAAAACGCCATAACGCTTCAGATTCGCTATGTCGACCGCAACCGCGCCTCTCTGACGCTCAACTTCTCGCCCGACGACCTCAAGGCCGAGCCGTCGCGCAAAGCCTCGCCTCAGGAAGAGCTCGAAGCCGAGATTAAGCGCTCGAAAATACTGCTGCCGGCCGAACTCGCTCCGTCGGTGATGATAACCGACATCAGCGATACCGACAACATGATCATGTTCCACTGCGAAGTCGACGAGACAACGGCCAATGCCGACGCTATCGACAACCTCCGCACCCACGCGGCCGAGATTGCCGCCGAAATGGCCGAAAGCCTCTCGGGATCGGCCGATCCCGACGTGAAAAGAATGGTCGGCATCGCCATGCGCGCCGACCACGGTATAGCCTACCGCTACACAGGCTCGGTATCGGGCGACACAGTGACAATCGCCTTCCCTGCCGCGCGCCTCAGAATGATGCGCTAACGGACCGACTTCTTAAGATATTCGCGTATTCGCGCCGGCTGTGAGCTACGCTCGCGCTGGCGCGACGTGCTGTCTGTCACTATGAAAAACGGCAGACCCGGCACGCTCAGCTGCTTCAGCTGCGTCGCCCCCGAGCCTCCCGGAACCCATCCGCGGCGCCATGAAGCCGAATCGGCCGCGATAGAGCGCCGCCAGCCCGCGCTGTCGAGTCCGACACAAACTTCTACTATGTCGAGGCGCGAAGGCGCGTAATCGCGCCGCAAAGCCCTCAGAAACGACGACACGGCAGCGTTGCGCCGTCCGTCGGTCAATACAAGCAGCGAATAAGGCCTCACCGTGGCCACGAAGCTCATCAGCGAATCGCGCTCGCCGACCATAGAGATCGGACGTAGCATGATGTCGGAACGCCATCCGACAGCGCCCCCGAGCTGACGCTTATAGGCAGCCGACAGCGACAGCGGACGCCCTTTCGGCCCGATAAGATTGAACAGCGAATCTGCCCGTTCAGGCTCGCGCTCGGCATCAAAGGCCGTCAGGAGAAGAGCCATCGAGGCGCAATTGTCGGCATTACGGCTGACGAAAGCCGCCACAGAATCATTCAGCCGCGGCGAACCGGCGCAAGCCCTCAGAAAAGCCGACATGGCCTCTACGGCATCGTTTCCGCGCATCTCTATCGAGCGCGGATCGTCGAGCTTCATAGAGAGCTTTACCGTCTGGCCGTTCGTGGCCACAGCCTGGGCCAACGGGGCGCCGCTCGATCGGAAAATCTCTACCAGGACAGTGTCGGGCGCATCGCCGCGCAGAATGAATCTGCCGTCGGCATCGGCACGGGCAGTGACGTGCTGCATGGCACCCCCCTCACCCGGATAATACATCTCGACCTCTTCAGAGCCGAGGCCCTCAACCTCACCCTTGACAGTGAACGACGAGCCGCCTCCACACGACGACATCGCAACAGCGGCCAGCGCCGCCCAAAACAAGCTTTTAAGTTTCATCGCCCAAAATTACTAAAATTAGTCTAATTGGGCTAATTAGTCCAATTGGCTTACGCACAAAAAAGCCCCGGGGCTTGGTGCCTCGGGGCTTCTGAAGGGGGCGGTGACCTACTTTCCCACTTTCGCAGTATCATCGGCGCGGCAAGGTTTAACTTCTCTGTTCGGGAT